>CAZKCG010000032.1:0-53307 GCA_964551445.1 uncultured bacterium
TACGCCCAACTCCCAAGTGTGTGACTTGTGTATTGTTTTTCGTGGTTATAAACCTCTTCGCTCATTTTTATGATATCGCGCGACCGGGCCAGAACCGGCTTAACCTTCATACCGGGAATGATTTCGATGTCTTCGATCGTCTGAACATTGGCGGGATCGGCCATGGCGAGCGTCAGAAAATCTTTTCCGCGATGAAGCGGTAAGATCGTTTGCGAAAAAGCGAGTGAGGTCGGAATGATCATACATAAAACAGGGTCGATCAAATAATAAGACAGTTCTATGAATGGGACCTTTAGTTCTTTCGAGATCAAATTCATAAGCTCGGCCTCGGAGCCGGCGCCTTCGGCCGAAAGCGATTTAAGCAAAGCCTCGTCCGAACCCTGAGCGTCTGAAACCATTTTTTCCCAGCGCCCCGCGCTGATATTGCCGCGGTCTATCAAAATCCTTTCAAGGACCATGATCGAATTTGAGAGTTTATCTTTTGTGCTCATAGCGTTTTCCCTGATTCAATAAAATCAATTATTTTTGATATATTTTAAAGTAAATTTTCAATGTTGTCAATTAAAACATTATTGATTTTTTAACTAAGAACTTGTCCGTAAATAAGAAAACACTTGATCTCTTGTAAATGAGAAGATGGATCATTCAATTTATAAAAAAACCGCTGCCGGAAAGAGTGCCGCAAAATAAATACCGGGGGCTGAGTTTTTTTACGCATGTCCAAACAAAAAGATTTATTCGAAATTAGTTATGAATTATAAGATATGATCCCGCCGTGATGCCATCACTCGTATTTTTATAAACCTCACTTACATTTTATGGCGAAAAGTGCTATAATATAAGTAGAGGCTGTAATAAGCATTGAAAAATGATAAGAGTGCGGCAAACTGCCCGGATGCCGCGGCCTCACCGGCGGGCGAAAGTGTTGAAGGTCTTGATATGGCTAGAATTGCGAGTCTTGAATCCAAGATCAAGGATTTGAAAAAATTTTTAAAATCCAACGAACTCAATATACCTTTGTATCGGGTCAAAATGGTTTCCATCACCGATAAGAACCTTAAGACCTATCTTGACGAGATACAACTTGGACTATTGAAGGAACTTGGAAAATTAAAAGAGAACTTTGGCAATTTCGAAAAGTACCTTCAGAAAGACATTCGCTGTCAGGGAAAATCTCTCGATGATTACATGAAGAACAACTCAAAAGCTTACCAGTTCTTTCTTCTGACACTGGATTCGCTTATAAGCGTATTTCCAAGGAAATGCGATGAATCAGACCACATCAAAGATGATGTCATCAGAAATCTTTACACCAAAATAGACGATGAAGCAGTGACGATCTATGTCAAGCCGATGGCAAATATCGCCAGGATCTTCTTTGACGAATTATTGAAGGTCAAAGATTACGGAAAACTGACCTCTTTTTCCCAGAAACACAGCATAAATTATGAAACCCTCACCGACAAACATCTTGAAGCGCTTAAAATAAACATGCTTCAGAACCTGCCGAATACTTATTTCAACACCAGTTTCTCGAATGATAATGTCACGCATATGAATAAATTATTTGAAGTCATCGAAGGCGAAATGAAAGGCCATCTCAACAAGATACAGAGCCTGATAAAAGCCGAAAAGAATGACGCTTATGTGATGAAACTGAGTAACGACATCAAAACTGTGCATCTTCCGCCTGTAATTGAGCTCATAAAAAATATTTTTGAAGACCTGTTCATGTCGATCAAAACCCTTTTCGATATTGAAACCAACAAGGGAAAGAAAATAAATCTTAAAGACGCGATCGCTTACGATCTCAAAAAAGATAAATTTTCCGAAATAAAAGTTTTTTATGATCTGACAAAAAAAGTTAACGAACCTGCTTTTATAGATTTTATAAATGACCCCAAGGACTATAACAAAAAAGTCGTAATGGTCGCGAAATGTTTGGTCACTACATACCACATGGCTGATAAAATCAGGTTTGACATGAAGAGTGTCGCCCCGAATCTTGATCAAAGGCTTATTCAGTTCAAGGAATCGCTGGATGGATTCACGAAGAACTCCCGGGAATTTCTTGATAAATATGTGAAAAAATGCGAGGAAATAACTGAATTGATCAAACCTGTCATCGACCTCATAGAGTTTTGCAGCGATGGAAAAACCAATGCTCAATTCCCTTTTTATGACAATCTGATGAAACTGGATAAATATGAGTCCAACGATATCGAGATCTATAAAAACATTTTGACATCTTTCGAGAACAGGTCGTCCGGAAATTTCGCGGACATTAAAAAGATCGAGGAAACTTTAAATATGTTCCTTACTCAAGATGTCATGGCGATCGTTGAAAAAGAAAATTATGGCCGCTCAAAATATGATATAATTAAGTCCCTTTCAAATTGTTATTCATTTTTCAGATCGATCCTGGAACTGCCCGTTCCCAATCCAAAATTTATCGAATACGAAAGAAAGATATTTGAAGAGCTCAAGGAAAAACTTGCTAAATGCAATAAAATTTTACATTGAAATATCTCTTTATAAGCATTTCGAGTTAATAAAAAAACTCTCCGAAAATTATTTGATCTTCGGAGAGCTTTTTATTTACGAGATAGTCCCGATATTTGAAATTAAATAAGCATTTTGAAGTTATCGTTAATTCGCCGGCGCAAGAGCCGCTTTTTTTCCCTTCAGCTACGGCACTTCGTATATTTTACAAGTAAACTAAATTAAAATTTTAATGATTTAAACCTGCGGCATATCTGATCGTATTAAAAAGCAAGGCAGCATCTTTAAATATTGATATTTGGAGCAATATGGCAGGAGATCATTTTTGATATTATGAATATTGAATTTTTAACCGGATTGTGTTAAAATCATCTGACTTAAAAAAACGGATCATCTATTTACAAAATATAATATAGTTTGGAGGCAGTTATGTTGAAAATCAGATCTCGCGCGATCATGATAATGGTTGCAATGTTCTTATTATTAGCCGTATCCGGCGGTTTCGCATACGGTAAGGAAATCGGCTCCGCGCCGGATTCACAGAAGATAGCGGATATCGAAAAAGCGATCGAAAAGACCATGGAAAAGGAACAACTGCCGGGCGTTATCGCGCTCGTTTCTTCGCCTGAATTCAATCCGCTTATAATAACCAAAGGCTATGCCAACCTTGCCGCGAAACGCCCTATCAGCGCGAACGACCTTGTCAGGATAGCGAGCATCACCAAAACCTTTACCGCGACCGTCATCATGCAGCTTGCCGGCGAAGGCCGCCTCAGTCTTGACGATAAGATCGCAAAATTTGAAGAAAAGATCCCGGCCATAAAAAAAATGAAATATCGCAACCGTATCACCGTCAGAAATTTACTGACGCATAACAGCGGTCTCGCGGATTATTTCAGCGACAAAAAATTCGTAAGCGGCTATTACAACAGGCCGCTTCTTTCATGGACGCCTGAACAGCTCATGGGCGTGAGCCTGAAACTCCATCAGAAACGCCCGGGCGGCAAGGCTGTCTATTCCAACACGAATTTCATCCTTCTCGGCATGATCATCGAGGCGCTGACGGGCAGTTCTTATGAAAGCGAAGTCACGCGCAGGATACTTATTCCGGCCGGGCTCAGAAACACTTATTTTCCGAAAACCGCTTCGATCAAAGGCGTATTCGCCCACGGCTATATGGACGGCAAGGACGTCACATTCATCGACACATCCTGCGGCTGGGCCGCCGGATCGCTCGTCTCAAATCTCGAGGACATCTGGAAATGGAGCGTCATATTCGCCGAGGGTGAACTCATAGATGCGAAGATCAACGAAGAACGCAAAATAACCGTTCCGGTCAAAGGCTCGCCGCAAATGACCTACGGGCCCGGTTCCATGAACATCGGAAATCTCACGGGTCACACGGGGTCGATCTTAGGTTATAAGCACGCAATGTTATATCTGCCTTCGAAAAAGGCGTCCATAATAGTTTTATCAAATTACGAATCGCCGGCGGCCGATCTTTTGTGCCTTGCGATAGCGAAGATCGCGTTCCCTGAGGCTGTCGGTTATTAAAGGCCGCGTGCGGAATGCCTTGCGATATTCGACAAGGTCTTCCGGAAACAAAAGTTTTCTACTGACCGTGCAGGCATGAATGATCTCACCATTCAGATAGTTCGCGATCGCGGCGGGAAATATTGATCGTAATTAAGAG
Source organism: uncultured bacterium (assembly GCA_964551445.1). GTDB lineage: Bacteria > Muiribacteriota > UBA9980 > UBA9980 > UBA9980 > DAOPXV01. Next base: position 4,196 of record CAZKCG010000032.1, read on the forward strand.
GTGAAATATGAAAAGAATTAAAAATGTTCATCGGGGGCGGATCATATTTGAAAAATTTTTATTGCTTGTGAAAACAGAATGGTTCCGCCGTTATTTCGCCGTGTCGGTTATGGCCGCCGCGCTTTTATTTTCAGTGGTTTATCAGTCCGCATTCGCCGGGCCGGGCCCGCATTTCAAAAATCCGATCACTGAGACCATCAACTATCTCAAGGGCGGCGATATTCACAAAGAAGTCTGGGCCGACCGCGTTGAGGTTGTGCGGAAAATGCTTGTTAAACATCCGAAGCGCGTCAACCTTCGCAACAAGCAATTTGAAACGCCTTTACACATCGCGCGCTCGAAGGAGATGGCGGAGCTTCTGATATCCAAAGGCGCGGACGTCAACGCCAAAACAAGGCCCACGGCTAACTATGACCGCACTCCTCTTCACGCCGCCATCGAGAACGAACGGACCGGCGTGGCTCTGGCCATCATCGACGCGGGCTGTAACATGGAATTGAAGGATATCTATGAAAATACTCCGCTGGTTCTGGCCTGCGGCAAGGGCCGTTTGGAGATCGTCAGAAGGCTCGTCGAATGCGGCGCGGACATCAGCACGGAGTTAAAGAGCATGGATATTTTTGTCAATAATCCGCTGGCCTTCGCTATCTCGAAGGACGATAAAGAGCTCGCGGCCATGATCCTCAAAAAGGGCGGCGAGCTAACGGACGGCGGCATGCAGCTGGCGATATATAAGGAAAAGCCTGACATGTTGAAATGCCTCATCGCGAACGGCGCGAAATTCGACGTGGACGAGGCGCTCTATAAAGCGCTGCAGACCAGTTATGCCAATAATGAAGCGGTCATCGAATACCTGGTCTCGATCGGCGCCGGCGTTAACTGTCAGAGGGTCGGTTTTAAAAATTCGCCGCTGCACTGCGCGGTGTGGGGACATAAGCCGCGGGCGATAGAATTTCTCGTGAAAAAAGGCGCTGACGTCAATTCGCGGAACCACGACTCGCTCACGCCGATCGGCATCGCCCTGAATATCGCATCCAGCGAAAACACCACACCCGAAGGGAAAGCCGCTAATAAACTTATCATAAAATATTTTGAGAAGATCGGGGCTAAAAAGTAAAATAAGAGGCGCGGATCCGCTTCACTGAAACGCTCGTTCAAGATGTCCGGCCATAAAAACCGCTGCCGGAAAGAGTGACGCAAAACGCACATCGGAGCTTGAGTTTATGAGGGCCGGCCCAAAGAAAGAGCGTATGCCGGGGCGAGTGAACAGCGGTAGAACATGCAAGGAAAATGCAAGGCATAGAATTATTGACAACTAAATTTTGACATGATATAATAATTTTTTAATAAAATGAGGTTGCCCATAAATTTAAAATTAGCGGGAGGAATTAATGAAAAAGTATTCCATTTGTCTTATTCTCGTGGTAATGTTGGTTCTTGGATTATCTTCACTGGTAAAAGCCGAGGAATCGATGAACGATTTCACGCTCATCAACAAAACCGGATACGTTATCGATAAGGTCTTCGTTGGCCCGTCCAAGGCTGAAGATTGGGGCGAAGACGTTCTCGGCCAGGAAGTTCTTAACGACGGCGAACAGGTACATATCAAGTTCCACCCCAAGGCTTCGACCACCGGAAAATACGATCTGAAAGTCACCTACAAAATAGACGACAGTTCGGTCGTATGGTATGAATACGATCTTACAAAGATCAAAAGCATAACCATTCGTTACGACAAGGAAAAAGACAAAACATCTGCCGAAACTGAAGCCGCTGAATCCATGAACGATTTCACGCTCATCAACAAAACCGGCTACGTTATCGACAAAGTATTCGTAGGCCCTTCCAAGTCGGAAGAGTGGGGCGAAGACGTTCTCGGTCAGGACGTTCTTGAAGACGGCGCTTCGGTCGCCATCAAGTTCCAGCCCAAAGTCTCCGCTACCGGAACTTACGATCTGAAGGTCACATACAAGATCGACGACAGCTCGGTCGTATGGTATAACTACGATCTCACAAAGATCGAAAAGATCACCATCCACTACGATAAAGAAAAAGACAAAACAACGGCTGAAACCGAGTAATCTGGATACTTATTACAAAACACGAATATCAGCTTTTACTGATATAAGTTTATAAAAAAAACCGGGGCCTCTTATCGGGGCTCCGTTTTTTTATTTGCGGACCTCGCCGCCCGGAAAAACTTTCTGAAGGATCTCCCGGCAGCGGTTCAACACTTCTTCGGCGGCCCTGCCGCGGCATCGGTCTATTACGATCGCATCATCGGCGACCCAGCCCCGGACATCGAGGACCTTGATGAAAAAACGCCTTATGAATGATCTGGCCTCGTCGCCGTCCCATCTGACATATTTCGCGTATCCGAGGCGCTCTATCTCGTTTTTAATGATGTTTCGCGCGGCGGTTTTTGTTGTGCCGTGTTTCCAGACAAGAGCCGGCTGGTCAAACTGATCAGGCCGGGAGCCGTTCCAGCGGTCTTCGCCGGTGGAATGAGCGCCGGCCGGAACGCAAAAAACGGCAAGCGTTATGAGCGCGATCGCGGCGGCGTATATTGAGGATCTTATTGTTTTATTTAATATCATGTTTCGATCTAACCCATTCAGGGCTTTGTCTTTGCTCATTTTTTCATTTCATTTTTTTATATAGCGAAGCTATTTTATCATGCCTGAAGTTAAAAATCAACTTAATTGCGGATTGATGACAGCCTTGCCTGGAGCGAATCGGCGAAGGACTGAAATTCTTCGATTCCGAAGTGGCCGCAGTCGCTTATGAAGAATTGTCCGGATGCGCCTTCGAGCATCAGGTTATAGATCTTCCAGCCTTTATGATTTTTTATGACGACCGTGACGGTGTTATAGCCTTCGAGCGGCACAAGCCATGAGTTGCCCATGTCGCGGACAATCAGATGGCGCCCCGCGCATATCATCGAGCGATACCACGGATCGGCGATCAAGGCGGCCGCCGTTTCTACCCAGAGCCACCACGAAAGCGCGCCGCAGAAAGAGAACATCACGGCAATGATCGCACCCGATACCGCAGAACTTTTATTGTACAAGAAAATTCCGCCGCCGATAGCAACGGCGAAGATCAGAAGCGTTACGATGAGCGCGACATAATAATCCTGCTGAAGTTTGAGTTTCGAACTTTTAGTCCTTAAATAGAAGGTCCCGGCCTGAGCCTCTCTGTTGGCGAACAGCGCATCGTATGTCTCGCGGACGGTTTCTGGCATGTCTTTTATCTGGACCGGCGCCGTTTCAAATAAGTTGCTCAAATTCATTCCTCCACGCCGCGCCGTTGACGCGGTTTTTAAATTTATGGCGCAATAAAAATATTAGACGCCTTTTAATTGCGAGGCGTTACCATAAGGGGCGGCGTTTAAAACATTTGCTGGCGAGGGGCGGCAGCGCAGCGATCAAAACTTGAGCGTTATGACCGTTACCTGTTAATGTCTTTACTGGCGGATATATATGAAATGCGGCCTTCATAGAAATTGACGCTGTAAAAGCCGTCCGGGTCCTTACAGGTGAATTTAGTTCCGACATGCACATTCGAGCATGATATCACGCCGCTTCCGCTTGGTCTGTAACTGTTTTTAACCGAGGCGCTTTTTAAAACCGCTTTTACTTCTTCCTCGCTCGAGGAATCGTAGATGACGACCTTTCCGCTGCGATCGGTCAGATTTTTCCCCATGATCTCGAACGACTTGCCGTTACTGGCGCTTTCGAAAGATATTGTCACTTCGCATGTTGCGGTTCGCCATTCTTTAATGATGGTTCCGTTATATTTGTTGGTTTCAGATCTCATCGGCTGGCCGAGCTTTCTGACGCATTCGTCAAGATTTGTTCCGAGCCTGATGCCGTCCACCGCCCACGGACCGCTTGAAGTTTCGTACATGATATTGTCGCCGGTCTCTTTAGGTGAGAATTGAAGCGTCACCCATGCCGCGAAAAAAAGAATAGCGAGACCGTAAAAAAAACGCGATACGCTATTCATTGGCTGACCTGTCGTTCCAACAGTCAGCCGTTAGCGATAAAGACGCCGCGCAGCTTCCTTTATCGTATGAATCGTTAACAAGGCTTTTTATGCCTTCGGCCACGCAGCCGATACCGAGCGTAAAAACGCTGGCAAGTACGAAGCCGGTCTTGCCGTTAGCGTTGCCGCCGGCCACGCTTGCCAGATCGCTGTTTGATAATTCATGGTTTGAATTGGCGTTGTCTATAAGTTCGGCGCGCGCGGCCATAAGGTCTTCATTTGAAAATGCGAGGCCTGCGGTTTTTCCGAACTCGATCAGCTTTTCAGCCATGGCTTTTTCGGTTTCGGCCTGGTGCAGGCGCATCAGCTCCGCGTATTTTTTTTGTAATTGCGCGTCTTTTTCTATTTTTCCGAACATCTGTTTTACGGTTTCTTTACTCATTGGCGCACCTCACAGCTCTAATAAAATTGGAACCATATGATCGTTTTTCAAGATTCCCTCATATAAATTATACGCCCGAAGATGAAAAGCATCTCAGAAAAAATGCCGTATAATTATTGTATTCGATCCATATCGAAATATATTATAAAGTTAGCATATTATAGATAAATTGTAAAGAAATTATTTTGTTGATCATTCTAAACCGCGTCAGAAATGAGTTCAAAAAAAGCATATCGGCGCCGCAATTTATGCGCGCCCGCACAAAGAAAGAGAAAAACGGCAAAAAAATCTTTGCTTTTTTCAGTTTCATGTTGTTATAATATCGTTCGTATGAGTTCAGACGGTACATTTTTTAATGACGCCACAATAGTCGGTTATTTAGGGCCTGCCGGCGCGAAGATCTTTTTCCGCGGGAAGAACGACGCCGTGATCTTCATTTCGCTCTGAACGCTCCATCAATTATCAAGGAACGAATTTGAAGAGCTGGCAGCAATGGCCGTTCTCGCTTCACAAAAGTTATGTGACAGAGGATATTCCGGCAACACGTCGTCAGGCGCTTTAGCCGGCTGCGAATCCGACAGGAAAAAGGCCGTTTTCATTCTTCCGAACGGCGACGTTAAAGTTAATTACGCTCAAATATCAAAGGTTTTCACAAACAAAAACTTTGTTTCGTTCGCGGCGGCGCTTGAAACCGCGTCGCAGAATCTCAGGACATACAAACGCAAACTGGAAGAAAAAGAAAAAGTGCTGGAACCATGGAAGGATAAAAAAACTGTCATGCCGGCGCGCGAGCTTCTTTATAATGCCGGTTTCGTCGCCCTTGTGATACTTTCGCTGGCGGACGTTTTTCTGCTTATAACCGGTATCTTCAATCCGTCGCTTTTTTGGGCCGTTCTGATACTAACGCCGGTTGTGATCCTTCTTTTTTTGATATTGCCGAAACGGGACCGGGCGAATTTATCGCAAAACACTCAAAAATATCTTGACGAAGATCTTTTGACGCATATTTCAAGGCTGAATTTTTCGAAGAAAACGGTCGAGTTATTCGTCATTTTGTTTTTAGTATTGTTTTTTATGACGGTTTATTTTTCAAAGGCTTTTCCGCTTGTTTACGATTTCTGGAAAGACTACTTCGGCCGGAAATAAAACAGGAAAAGTCCGCGGACGGTTTCGGCTATCGCGTCCGGCCTTTTCAATTATCACTTTTCCATCAGATATATTCGCTTATTTGAGTTTTATGGCAGTTGTATGTTATAATACATTCATTGAAGCAAGATATTAAGACAATATCTGACAGTTAAATTATAATAGATCGGATGAGTAAAAATATTATGCCGCACGCTGATGAAAAAAAAGCGGTCGATTATTCAAACAAACAATATTGGCTGTCGCTGCCTGCCGGCGCTGAAAAAGAAGTTGATATTTTTTATATATATCCGTCGTCGTTTCGAAAGATCGATAAGAGCGAGCCGAACATCTGTGAGATCGACAATCCGGTAATGCTCAAGATCTCGGAAACGGTATTTTCACTTCAGGCAACCGCTTTTGAACCGCTCGGAAATATTTACGCGCCTTATTACAGACAGGTGGATACGCTCTTTTGCGCGACGCTTTCGGTAAAAGAACGGCATGAGCAATTTCGCGGCATACCGAAGACGGATATCTTCGCCGCTTTCGACCATTATATCAGAAACCATAACAATGGCAGGCCATTCATTTTAGCCGGCCATTCCCTCGGCGCGAGCATGGCAAATTATCTGCTTGCGGAATATATGAGGGAGAATCCTGGCGTGTATGCGCGAATGATCGCGGCGTACTCTATAGGATATTCGGTCACGCATGAATTTCTCGCGAAAAATCCGCACTTGAAGTTTGCCGAAGGGCCCGATGACACTGGAGTTATAATTTCATATAATACCGAAGCGCCTGAGATCTCGGGCGTTAACGGAGTAGTGCTGCCCGGAGCTATTTCTATAAACCCTATCACATGGACAAGAGACGAGAAATTGGCGAAAGCCGAAGAAAGCCTTGGCTCCATAGTCATGACCGAAGAAGGCGAGATCCTGACCGTGGAAAAATACGCCGACGCCCGCGTCGAGAAAAAAAAGGGCGTCATTATCTGCAGCGCGGTAGACGCTGAAAAAGTGGCGCCTGGAAATATAGTATTTGGTAAAGGCATCTATCACGGTCACGACTATCAGTTTTATTATTACAATCTCAGGGAAAACGCCGGGCGCAGAATTAAAAAATTCCTCGGCAAATGAACGGGATATTTCAAGACCGGCAGTACTTTGGGTGCGATTGAAACATCGTTCTAAAGTAACGCCGGAGTTAAAAAATAAATGGAGAGGTGAATGAAATGGCATCTGATAAAGGTTTTGTTGAATTCGTATCCGGCCAGATAGAAAACGCCGGCGTTATCACATATAAAAAAATGTTCGGCGAATACGCGCTTTACAGTAACGGGAAAGTCGTGGCCCTTATATGCGACGATCAATTGTTCGTAAAACCGACCGAAGGCGGAAGGGCGTTTATCGGCAACGTCACGGAAGCGCCGCCGTTTCCGGGGGCAAAGATGAGTTTTCTTATAGACGGCAGAATGGAAGACCGCGAATGGCTCAGCGAACTTCTAAGGATAACCGAGAAGGAGCTTCCGGCGCCGAAACCTAAAAAGATCAAATAGTTTTATTTGAACAAGAGTGGTCACGGCTTTGAATAAATGCAATTAAACCAAAGGAGGCATCAAATGTTCATAGATTTTTTACCCATGCTGCTCCTCAATATGGCCGCGGGGCTTTTCAACCTGGCGCATTTTGTTTATTCGGGACTTGATTCTGAGAATAAAAAAAACTGGGCGCCCGGATTTCTGATAAGCGGCCTTATCGCAACTATCGGCGGCTTTTATATTGTGTTCGTATGGCCCCTTCCCGGAAGTTATAATATCGCGTTCGGCGAATTGTCAGTGCTTCTTGGTGCGGTTTTTCTCGGCGCCGCATTCGCGCTTGTCATGAATTATGAACTCCACAGCGTTACGACATACGGTTTTTTCGGAGGTCTTGCGTCCATCGTTACCGGCGTGCGCATTATTAATCTGCAGATGACGAGCGGCCCTTATTTTTCAGGCACCGGTTTTATTTTGACCGGACTTTGCGGAATAATGTCATCCGTCGCTCTTTGCTACCGGTCGAATAAAGTTATACGAAATACCGGCACGGTCGTTATAGTTATCGCCGCCATGATCTGGACTTTCACAGGCGTCATGGGATTATGGGGCCATCTGGAAAGTTTTTCGAAATGGACTCCGCATACAATGCAGCAGGCGCAGATTAAATAAAGATGTTAAAAACAATGCAGATGTCATGGCGGAAGCCGTCAGACATTTTTGAAGAAGCTTGGAAAAGGCCCGAATTTTATGTTAAGAACAAGAGATTTTTTTTCAAAAATGCGGCCTGCTGATATATTTTTTTGCGCACTAGGCATGGGTTCGTTTTTTGCATGGCTTTACGCCGGCGGTTGGTTCGGCCACTCCGGCGATGACTGGTGTTATTTCACTTTGTATGATCCGGAAGTTTTTCTGATCTATCTGATTTTTATCCTCCCGATCCTGCCGGCCTCTTTTAGATTCTTCCGGGTCAACCGCCTTCTTTTTCTTATGATCCTTATGGCTATAGGGATCGTCACGCTTTTCCATATTCCTAATTTTAATATTCCCCGGGGCGACAGATTCATGCCCAAGACCACTAATTATATTCAGGATTTCAGAAAGAGTATTTCGGAAAATTATCTTCCGGCTGAAAGCGATATCACGCCGGAAGGCATTTTCTGCGATTATTATTTCGGCGCGAATGATGACCGCACCGCTGCGGTGCCTTTCGCGCCGGGTAATGGTCAAGCCTTCCGCCCGCTCTATTTCTGGGCAGCGTCGAAAAATGTCCTCAGCGGGGAAAATGAAATTTTCTTAGTGATCGGCCTGCCCTCTGATGCCGGCCTGCCAAAGACAAAAAGAAAAAAACTTAACATCGTCGTCGCGTTAGATATTTCAGCGTTTATGGCTAACTCGTTTCCGGCTTATTACTATGATCAGATGAGTGAAAAAGACTCGGGCGCGGCGCAGGCTGATCCGGACCGGAACCTGTCGATGCTCGCTCTCGCGTCACGCGCCACATGCGCTATTATTGACCGTCTGGAACCTGAAGATCGTTTTGGAATGGTCCTTTTCGACAATTCGCCGTATCTGGCCAAACCGTCCGGCAAAATATCGCGGACGGATCTGACTTCCCTGAAAAAGCATATCATGGGTTTGAGACCGACCGGCATTTTCAATTATGGAAAAGGCCCAAATTTAGAATTTGGTCGCGGTCTTCTTAATGAATGCTCCGGCTCTGACACAGGCGAGATTGAAAACCGGCTCATAGTTATGACCTCGGTTACATCTCACAGCGGATGCCTGGATACAGATGAGCTCTTCGCTCTCACCAGGGAGTTTGCAGGCCAAAGCAGTTATTCGACATTCATCGGTATCGGCTCCGGATTTCAGCCAGAGATCGTCGAGCGTATAAACGCTGTCCGCGGCGCCAACTATTATTCGATATGTTCGGCGTGGGAATTTAAAAAACGCCTTATCGAAGAGTTCGGCCACATGGTGAAGCCGACCGCTTTCAATCTCGCTCTTTCTTTTAGATCTGAACGCTGGGCGATCGAAGAATCTTTCGGTGCTTCCGGGGCGGATCTTGCGGCAGGCGAGCTGATGAAGATCAACACGGTTTTTCCGTCCCCGATATCGGCTAACGTCCTTAAGGGCGGCGTCATCGTCTTAAAGCTTCGTGATCTGGGAGGAACGGACGCGATAAAACTTTCGACCAGCTACGAACTTCCTTCCGGCGAGATCGAAACGGATTCCGTCGAATTTGTCCCCGGGTCCGCTTCCAAAGGCACGCTCAATGAAAAAGACGCGAGAAAGGCTATACTGCTTTCGCGTTATGTTTTGTTAATGAGGGAATGGATACGCGCCGAACGCGCGGTTGAAATCGCCGCAAACATTGTGCTTCAGAGTTCAAATTACCGGTCGCGTGGCATGATCCATCTCAGAGTTTCGGATAAATATCGAGATCTCATTGAAAAATTCATGACGCATTTTCGTGAAGAAGCCAGGATAATAAACGATCCCGATCTTAAAAGAGAAGATTCCGTACTTGATCAGCTGTCACAAATGTTTTAGCGTCCGCGGAGTCTTCAAAATTTACGCCGGTGTTATTGGATGTTTTCCCATCACCGCTTGACTTGCGATGCGACCTTGTCGATGCGGTTCGTCCATATATACCCCGGAAAATTCTTCGGAATTTTTTTCATATCTTCAGCTGAATCAAAGCCTTCTGAAAATTTTCCGTCGCCCGCTACGAGAACTACTTTCGTATCGACGCTTTTCATGCGGTCCATAAATTTATAAGGCCAGCCCCATAGTATCGGAGCGTATTTGATCGGAATATGAAGCCACGCGCCCCTGCACGACGCCGGAATATAGCCCGTCCAGCCTATCGCGATATATTCGAACAGCGCGTTCGTCAATGTTTCTTTTGACATCACTCGCAGATCAGGCATTTTCTCTTTTAAGGCTTTCATGGGTTTGTCTCCGCCGTAAATTCGAAGCAGGTTCAGCCGGTCCAGCGGTTGGCCTTTTAAAACCTTGGCGAGCAGCTCGCCTTCGGCCGGGTTGTTACTTTTTATGTGCAGCAGAAGACATTTTTGTGGAAACGTTCTGAATACTTCGTCCAGATCAGGCATTAAACCAACGCCTTTACCGCGAAACGGAAATGATTTTTCGCCGTCCGCGCTGTAGCCGTAACCTATATCGAGTGTTTTAAGTTCGGACATCAAATGATCTCTCACAGCCCCGCTTGCGTTAGTACGATATTCGAGAGTGCTGTCGTGGAATACTGCGAATTTGGCGTCGCTGGTCATCTGAATATCGAGTTCAACGATATCCGCGCCGGATTTGAACGCGGCTTCCATGGACGCTATCGTGTTTTCCAGATATTGATGTTCGGGCGGGAAGATCCGCTTTGATGTGTCCGTATCGTTTGTTATACCGGCCATGCTAAATGTTTGAGCAAGTCCGCGATGCGCTAAAAGCAATGGTTTTTCCGGTTCGGGTTTTATGAAAAGAGATGTATTGTTGAAAAACACGAATGTTATGATTAAAAATATTATTTTATAAATTTTCTTTTTTCGCATTTTGTTGTTAGTGGCCTCCGTATCTGACTTTCGATGAATTATATCACATGCGAAAGTTATTTGCAACAGCCGTTTTATTATGTCGGGATCGGGGAGAACCGGAGTTTGAAAAACTTCCCGGATCGAAAAAAGTTAAGTATAAAAATAAGGCGCCGTCGTTCTTTGCTAAAGCCTGCCGCAACTTTCACTTGACAAAATAAGCTGATTTCTATATTATTTATCCTGATAGCTTAAAAACATAACCAAATGAAGCTTTTTATAAAACATGCAAAACTTAAGATAAGTAAAAATCATGGCCTCTGAAGGAGCATTAAAATGTTGGATTTTATCGGAGCAAAACTTGAAACCGATCATAAAGGCGATAACGGGTGCCATTTTAAAGTATGGGCGCCAAACGCCAGCAACGTCTACGTGACCGGCAATTTTAACGGTTGGGGAAAAAATATCAAAGCGTTATGCGACAAAGGTCATCAGCTGGAAAATATAAATAACGGATATCACGCTGGTTTTATTAAAGGCGTCAAACACGGCGATAGCTATAGATATATACTCAGCACCAAAAACGGCAAAATATTGGAAAGAATAGACCCGGCCGCCAGAGACACGGACCACTCGGGAGCTCACGCGGCGAATAACCACGGATACGTCATCGATCCCGCATACGGATGGGATGATTTTAAAACGCCGGACTTCAGCCATCTTATTATGTATCAGCTGCACATCGGCTCTTTCGCCGGTTTTAACGACGGGATAGCCGTGAATAATAATACCGCGAAAATAAGCCAGATAGAATGCAAATTAGATTATATAAAAGAAATGGGTTTTAACGCGATCGAACTGCTTCCGGTACAGGAATTTCGCGGCGACATCGGCAAAGGTTACGCGCCTGCTTTTTATTTCGCGCTCGAGTCGGCGTACGGCACACCTGAAGAGTATAGACATTTTGTAAATGAAGCGCATAAAAGAGGACTGGCGGTCATTTTCGACGTGGTTTACAATCACGCTAACGACGATGAAAATGACGGTTCATTGACGAATTTCGACGGCGACGAAACGAACAGGGGAATTTATTTTTCTGAATATTCCTACTGCGGCGGCCGCGTGCCAGCTTTCTGGAAACAGGAAGTGAAGGACTTCTTCCTCGAGAACGCGAAAATGTATCTTAAGGAATATAACGCGGACGGGCTGAGATTCGACCTGACGAATGAAATTAAATCAAAATCTAATTATGACGACGGCGAAAAGTTCCTTCAATATCTGACCTGGCATTTAAAGAGCAGGTTTCCTGAAAAATATCTGATCGCCGAACATCATCCCTCGCACGACGCTATTATCTATAACGATGGTTTTCACGCGACATGGGCCGCGGAGTCGCATCACGAATTTCAGCGGGCGATGAACGGCGAAGATCCCGTGAATAAAATAAAAGGCATCATCGGAAAAAATTACGGATACGGCAGGAATTATCCGAACCAGTGGAACCTCGTAAAATATACCCTTGGAAGTCACGACGAATGTAATGACGGCGACAATGGAACCACGGTCAATAAAGATAATGACAACGACAAACACAGATATTTCACGGAATTTTTCGGCGGAAGGGACGACGCGCAGGCAAGAGCGAAAGCAAGGATGGGCTGGGCGTTGAACGCATCGATGATGGGGACGCCGATGCTATTTATGGGAAGCGAATGCCACATGTACGGCTACTGGAACGACGACACTGACGGCATGGGCGATCACAGATTCGACTGGGCGGTAGCGGGAGATCCGGTCGGCATGCCGATGCGGAGAATGATCGCGGCGGCGAATTCGATGAGGCTCGCCGAGCCCGCGCTCAGAAGCGAAGAGATCTATTTCGGATTCCATGAAGATCACGAAAATAAAGTTTTCGCCTTTAAGCGCTGCCACGGGGATGAAGACGTTATATTAGTTATTTTGAATATGAGCGGCGCTGATCTCGCGGCTGATTCATACGGCATATCGACGGGCGAGCATGAAGGGAAATGGGAGCGGATATTTTCTTCGCAGAACCTCGAATACGGCGGGCACGACGATTCCGTCAATTCATTTTATGTGTCGGACCCTGACGACAGAAAGCTCCATATAGATCTTCCCGCGTGGAGCGTCTTTATGATGAGGCTGACAAAATAAAAATATGTATAATACCGCTCGAATTTATAACGAAATTTTATCAAATAACGAATTAAAAGGCCGGGGGAAAAAAATATAATGAGCATGATGTCCAAAATAAAAGATCATCCGCTGTACAAGTTCCGCGATTTCAGAAATTTCTTTATCGGCGATGTCCTCGTCGCTATAGCTGAAAGGTTTTTCGCGATATCGTTCGTATGGTGGGTGGTCTCACAGGAAGGCGAGAATGGCAAATGGGTCGGCGTCTTGATGTCGCTTGAAGCGATCCCCATATTTCTTCTGAGTCCCTTCGTCGGCCCTTTCATCGACAGATACGACAAGAAAAAATGCATGATCATGGGCGCGTCGATGCAGATGTTCTTCGTCGCCATAATAGCTTTTTTATTTTATAAAAATATGCTCACATTCCCGCTTCTATGCCTTCTGAGTTTTCTCATGAGCTGTTTCATACCGCAGTTCGAGGATTCGATAAGCGCGTCGATCGGACTTGTCGTAGATAAAAAACATTTGTCGGCCGCGACCGCCACCCAGTCGTCGTCGATCGATTTTTCAAATATAATCGCAGCCAGCGCGAGCGCCATATGTGTCGCGAATCTTGGAATGCTCGCGACGATCCTTATAAATGTTGCGCTCTATCTCGTCGGCGTGATCTTTCTTTCGACAATTAAATTGAATCTTTCCCATGTGGAGAGCGAAGACAAGGACGGAGAAGAGGAAACCGGTTATTTCCAGGAATTAAAAGGCGGATTCAATTACATCCGCTCAAATAAGCCGCTCATGGCCTTTGCCGCCATCTATACCGTCGGAACGCTTTTTATAATGTCCATATTCGTGCTGATACCGCTTATCGTAAAAGACGTCCTGCACGAAACGATAACCTGGGTGGCCGTTCTCGAAACATCGCTTTCGGTGGGCGTCGTCATAACCGCGCTTATATTCAGTTTTAAAAACAGCTATAAAAATTTCTATTACATGGTGGCCGCGAACTACATCGTCTTTTCCGTGCTGATGGGGATCCTCGCTTTCACATCGAACAGCCATGTCGTATCGGTCATAGTTTTCCTGGTCGGCGGCGTCTTCGCGGCTGACATGGCCTTGTCTTTCGTCTTCTTTCAGAATATGGTCGTCAGCGAATATAAGGGGCGATTTTTCGGAATGATGAGTTCTATCACTGCCGGAATAACCCCGCTGTCTTATATGATATCAGGTCTTCTCACCGATTATTGCACGCTCAAATACGCCGCGCTCTTAAACGCCGCCGGCGCGTTCCTTCTCTTTTTCGCCGTGCTCGCGATACCGCGCACTACTGAAGAAATAGGGGCCGTGGATGAGGATGAAGACAATGAAGACGGAGAAGGTGGAAACGATGGAGCAGCGGACGACGGGATAGAGGATAAAAAAGAAGTCTCGGACCTGGTCGTCGAAGATTGATCGTTTCTTAGCGCCAATTTCCTTCGGTTATAGACAGCCAATGAAAATACGGCTGAAAAATAAGCGTTAAAGCAGCCGCAAGAATTAACCATAATAATTACTCGCAAGAAATGATCATATAAAACAGCCGCGATGATCGAACATAACAATAAACCCCGGTCAAAATCGAATATCACAAAATCATTTAAATTCAGAGGTGCCATTTGAGATCGTATTTCAGCCTTTCAAACGCTCAGAAAAGAATTTACATAGATCAGGTCATCTCCCCGGCGTCTTGTTTCGCTAATATTTGCTACAGCGTAAGATTCAAAAAAAACTATTCCGCCGATATTATTAAAACCGCGTTGAATCTGATCATAAGAACTTATGACGCGATGAGACTCAAATTAACCGCCGGCGGCGAAGAACCGCTTCAATATATCGAAGAATATCGCGGCCGCGATTTTGAAACTTTCGAATTTGCTTCCGAAGAAGATCCGGACTATATAAAATGGATCGATGAGAACGGACGGAAATTATTTGAATTATACGACTCTGAATTATTTTATTTCGCCGTCCTTAAATTCGAAAACGGAAGAACAGGATTTTACGCAAGACTGCATCATCTTATCCACGACGGTTTCAGCGCTTACCTTCTGGTTAACAGGAGCGAGGAATATTGCGCGGCTATCGCGGCCGGCTCGGAGATAAAACCAACGGCTAATCAGTCTTACGCTGAAATCATAAAATTGGAAAATGAATATTCGGGGTCCGTCGATTTTTCAGAACATCGAAAATATTGGCTGGAAAAGCTTTCTCCAGCCCCGGAAGAAAATTTGGTTTTCATGTCGAGAAAAAAGAGCGGCGGTTTCAACTCACGCTCAAAAAGTTTTATAATTAGCCCCGGGCTTTACAAAACAATTGAAAAGCATTGCAAAGATAACCATATCACGCGTTTCATTTTTTTCCTTTCGGTCTTATCGACTTATCTTTCGAAAACATCTCCCAATAAGGAGTCGGCGATAGGATTTCCTCATAACGCAAGATCCGGAGCTTTAAGGCACATTTGCGGAATGTTCGTGAGTACTATACCTTTCAGGTCGGTCGTCGATGAAAATATCAGTTTTGACGAATATGCCCGGAGCGTATCAGATGAAGTAAAAAACATTATCGGCGGCCCGGGGCGCTATCCGTTCAATATTCTCGCGCTGGACCTGAAAAAGAACGGCGCGGAATTTAAAAACCTGCTGGACATAAATCTGATTGAAATTCCGGGCATGAAAAATAAAGATATCCTGGCCCAATATTATATTCAGCCGGAAGACCCTTCATTATTGACGATCTGCCTGAATTCAAACATCGCCAGCCCGGAAGAAGAGCTGGAGATCATATTTAATTACAGGACTGAATTATTTTCCGGTGAAGAGATCGAGCTTATATATAAAAGACTTGAAAATATTATCGAACAGGCTGTCGCAGACCCGGCGGTCAAGATCAAAGATATAAATATTCTGCCGGATCCCGAAAAACAAAAACTGCTTGTCGAATTTAACGATACGCGCGTTGAATTTCCATTTGAAAAAACGATACATCAACTTTTTGAGGAAGCCGCGGCGGAGCATACTGATAAGATCGCGCTCGTTTTCAAAGATAAAAAATACTCATATCGCGAACTTGACGAAATAACGAACAGGCTGGCGGCATATCTTCGTAAAAAAGGCGTGAAACAAAATACCGTGAGCGGAATACTTGTGAAACGCTCGGCTGATATAATTATCGCGATGCTTGGTATCATGAAGGCCGGTGGCGGCTATGTACCCATCGATCCGGGATATCCCGACGACAGAATATTATATATGCTCGAAGACAGCGGCGCGGTGGCGCTTCTTGGTCAATCGGCTTTGAAAGAACGGGCGAAGGATTTTAAGGGCGAATGGATAGACCTCGATTCCCGCGAATATATGAGTGAGAGCCCGTGTAAACTGGAAAAAGTCAACAAACCGGACGATCTTATTTACGTGATATACACTTCCGGTTCGACCGGCAAGCCCAAAGGCGTAATGATAGAGCATCGTAATCTCGTTAATTTATGCAAATGGCATAATCTTTATCACGACGTGACTTCAAACGATACGGCCGCCGCGTATTCCGGCTTCAGCTTCGACGCATCAATTTGGGAAATGGCGCCGTTTATAACCTGCGGCGCGGAACTTCACATAATCGCTGACGAACTAAGGCTTTCGCCTGACGAATTAAATGATTACTTCAACGCCAACGACGTGACCATAACGAACCTTCCGACTCAGTTCTGCGAACAATTCATGGAGTCCGTCGAAAATCATTCGCTTAAAACGCTTGTTACAGGCGGCGATAAGCTGCGAACTTTCAAGGCGTCGAAATTCCGGCTGGTCAACGAATACGGCCCCACCGAATATACGATATCCGCAACCGCTTTTGTGGTTGATAAACTTTATGATAATATTCCGATCGGAAAACCGCTCGCCAATACCTGGCTTTACGTCGTCGATAGTTCCTCGCGGCCCGTTCCGGCCGGAATACCAGGCGAATTATGGATATCCGGCGCGCAGATATCGAGAGGTTATTTGAACCGGCCAGAGCTCAACGCGGAAAAATTCGTTGAAAATCCTTTCAAAACATGCGAAATGAACTCGAAATTATATAAAACCGGCGACCTGGTCAGATGGACCGTTGATGGAAATATCGAATTTCTCGGAAGGATCGACCAGCAGGTTAAAATAAGAGGATATCGAATAGAACTCGGCGAGATAGAACAGCAGCTTCTGAAAATTGAAACCGTAAAAGACGCCGTCGTCGTGGATCTTGCCGACTCTTCGGGAAATAAATATCTTTCGGCGTATATCGTAACAAAGAACGCATCGTTTGAAAAAGACGAAATAAAAAAAGCCCTTTCGAAAGAATTGCCGGAATATATGGTACCGGCCTATTTGACGGAACTTCCGGCGATACCTCTGACGCCTAACGGCAAGGTCGACCGCCGCGCCCTGCCGGTCCCGGACGTTAAATCGTCGGAAGTTGAATATATACCGCCCTCGAGCGATATTGAAAAACAGCTTGCGGATATCTGGCGCGCGCTTCTCGGTGTGGAACGCGCAGGAATAAAGGATAATTTCTTCGAACTGGGCGGACATTCATTAAAAGCGAGCATCTTGCAATCAAAGATACAAAAACTTCTGCGCGTCAAGATCTCGCTTGCTGATATTTTCGACAAACCAACGATAGAAGAATTGGCAAAGCTCATCGGAGGACTTTCCGCAAGCGACCTGCCGGCTTTGACGCGTTCTGAAAAGACTGAAAAATATCCTCTTTCAGCCGCCCAAATGTCCATGTATTTTCTTGGCAAGGACGAAGACGGCTCTACCAGCTATAACATTCCGCTTGTAAATATCGTTTCCGGAAAGATCGACCCTAAAAAATTAGAGGGTGCGATAAGAAAAATTATCGGCCGGCACGAAGCTCTGCGGACCAGATTTGAAGAAGACGCCAAATGCGGCGCGGTTCAGATAACGGAAGAACATACCGAATTCGTGCTCGAATATTTCGAAAGATATTTTAGCGCTTATTTGCCCGCTTCAAACGTCGGAACTTCTATTCTTTCAGCGCCGCGTACACTGGAAACTTCTCAAGGATTCGATTATTTCATAAACGCTACCGCGAATGAATTTATAAGGCGTTTCGATCTGTCGAAGTCTCCTTTGATGCGCGGTGCGCTCGTTAAATTCGCCGCTGAAAAATATCTTCTCGTGATCGACGCTCATCATATAGTTTTCGACGGCACTTCCGCGAGCCTTTTCTTCGAGGAACTCGACGCGATCTATTCCGGAAAAGTTCTTCCGGCTCCGGATTTTCAGTACAGAGATTATGTGGCGTGGGAAAAACTTTTTAAAGAAAGCGCCGCGTATAAGAAACAGGAAAAATACTGGCTGGATAGATTCGCCGGCGAATTACCGGTGTTAAATCTCGCGACTGATTTTTCGCGTCCGGCCAAACAAAATTTCGAAGGCAATAAATATTATTTCACGATAGACAAAAATTTAGCGGACCGGATACAGGAACTTTCGAATCATAGCGGGGCGACCTTATACCATACGCTTTTAACGGCTTGGTATATATTACTTTATCGCTATACCGGCCAGAACGATATAATCGTCGGATCGCCGGTGGCCGGCCGCGCGCATCCTGACCTTTCAGGCGTCATGGGGATGTTCGTCAATACCGTGGTCATGCGGGCGTTTCCTTCCGGCGACAGGTCTTTTTCGAAATTTCTGAATCAGGTAAGAAATATAGCGTTAGACGCCATGGATAATCAATACTATGAATTTATCGAGATGGTCGCGAAACTGGTTGTAAAGCGCGACGGAAGCCGAAATCCCATTTTCGACACGATGTTCGTTCTTCAGAACGCCGGCGACGTCAATTTCAGTAATCTCGATTTTAAAATGACGCCGTGGAAACTTCAGAATAAAGTGTCGCAGGTCGATCTGACCCTCGAAGCCGAGATGATCGGGGGCGAACTCGAACTCGTCATCGAATATTGCTCAAAACTTTTCAGGCCGGAAACTATAGCGCGAATGGCCGGGCATTTTATGAATATCTTAAAAGCGGCGGTCGATGACGCGGAAGTCACGCTCGATAAAATAAATATTTTAGACGATGCCGAAAGAAAATTCATCCTATGTGATCTCAACGATAACTTCCTTCCGGAGCCCTTTGAAAAAACCATTCCGCAAATTTTCAGAGAAACGGCTTTGATTTATAAAGATAAGACCGCGCTCGTATGCGGCGATAAAAAATATAACTATTCGGAACTGGAACAAAGAACGAACGCTCTGGCCGCTCATCTTCGTGAAAATGGCGTTACGCGCGATAGTATCGTCGCCATAATGGTCCGCCGTTCGGCCGATATCATGGTCGCGGCTCTATCCGTCATGAAGGCAGGCGGCGCATATCTGCCGATAGATCCGGATTATCCCGAGGATCGCATCGCTTATATGCTGGAAGACAGCGGTGCGCTTATGCTTCTGAGTCAGCACGAACTGCGTGAAAAAGCGGCGGGAGCAAATAAAGCGTGGTTCGATCTGGGCGACGAAAAATTATATTTTTGCGAAAAAGAAGAAATAGATCTTATAAATAAACCCGAAGATCTGGCTTATATCATATATACCTCCGGATCGACGGGTAAACCCAAGGGCGTTATGATAGAACACCGCAATTTAATAAATCTCTGCGCCTGGCACAACCATTATCATAATATATCGTCGAAAGATAACGCCGCCGCCTATTCCGGATTTGGATTCGACGCGTCCATCTGGGAAATGTTCCCCTTTATAACCTGCGGCGCCGAACTTCACATAATCAAAGATGAAATAAGGCTCTCGCCGGATGATATAAACGATTACTTCAATAAAAACAATATTACGATAACTAATTTTCCGACCCAGTTCTGCGAACAGTTCATGGAGACCGCCGATAATAAAACCTTGAAAACGCTTGTTACGGGTGGCGATAAATTGCGATCGTTCCGCGCGAACCGCTATCGTCTCGTTAACGAATACGGCCCGACGGAATATACCGTTTCCGCTACGGCTTTCCCGGTAGACAAGTTTTATGAGAATATCCCGATTGGAAAACCTTTGGCCAACACATGGTTATATATCCTCGACCGCGCGGGAAATATCGTTCCTGCGGGCGTTCCCGGCGAGCTTTGCATATCCGGCGCTCAGATGGCGCGCGGATATTTGAACCGGCCGGAACTGACGGCTGAAAAGTTCGTTGAAAATCCGTTTGCTGTCTCTGAAATGAATTCAAGGCTATATAAAACCGGCGATCTGGTCCGATACCTTCCGGGTGGAAACGTCGAATTTCTCGGCCGCATCGACCAGCAGGTGAAGATCCGCGGATACCGCATAGAACTCGGAGAGATCGAACAGCAGCTGCTGGCCTGTGATAATATAAAAGACGCGCTCGTAATTGACCTGACCGACGCCGCGGGCGTTAAATATTTATGCGCGTATATCGTCGGAACGACAAAAGAATCAGAAATTAAAAAACAACTTTTGCTAAAATTACCAGAATATATGATACCCGCGGCGTTCGTTTTCCTTGAACGTATTCCGCTTACAGCGAACGGCAAGGTCGATAAAAAGGCTCTGCCGGCGCCTAATATGAAGCTTCAGGCTGAAACGTCCGAATATGTAGCGCCGCGTAACGAGCACGAAAGGATCCTGGCCGAAGTGTGGAAGGCGATCCTGGCGGCCGAACGGATAGGCGTTAACGATAATTTCTTCAGCCTTGGCGGCGATTCGATCAAGTCGATCCAGGCGGCCGCGCGTCTTAAAAAATATAATTTCAAACTCGACACTAAAAAACTCTTCGCGACCCCGACGATCGCGCAGCTGGCAGATCAGCTGGAACCGGTCGACATAGCGGCCGATAACAGTTCCGTATTCGGAACTATTCCGCTGACGCCGATACAGCGCTGGTTCTTTTCACAGGAATTTAAAAAGCCTGATCACTGGAATCAATCCACGCTTCTGAAAGCTTCGAAGCAGGTCGATGAGACCATTTTAAGAAAAGCGTTAGACGAAATCGTAAAGCACCATGACGCTTTACGAATGATATACCGTTTTACGGATAATAGCGCGCTTAGCGGAGATAACGATATTAAAGTCGAAGGCTGCAATAACATCAATAATATCTTGGCCGTCGAACAATACAACCGTAATGTCGGTGATGGCAAATTCTTTGAATTGCGAACTTATACCTTGAACGCCTCAACTTGCGATGAAGCCGTCGCCGAGATCGGCGGGCGCGTCATGGATCTGCAGCGCGGCATCTCTTTATCTGGCGGGCCGCTTTTACAGGCCGGGCTTTTTAAGGGCGACGCTTCGATGGGCGTCTCCGACCATATCGCGCTGGTCGTTCACCATCTGGCCGTTGACGGCGTTTCATGGGATATAATAATGCAGGACATTGAAATGGCCTACGCGAACATATCATCAGGGCGGGATCCCGAATTGCCAGATAAAAGTTCGTCTTTTATGGAGTGGTCAGAAAAACTGGCTCAGTTCGCTGAAAGTCGCAACATTATCAAGGTTATGCCTTACTGGAAAAGAGTCGACGAAACGAATATCGATCCGCTGCCTGTTGATGAAAAAGATGCGAAAAGCTCCGTCAACGCGGATCTGGGTTCGGAAAAGATCGCGCTGGGCGCCGGCATTACGGCCGAATTGTTTTCGGGATGTCAGAACGCGTACGGTTTAAATGCCAACGAGATACTGTTGTCAGGCCTGATACTGGCGCTGAAAAAATGGAGCGGCGGCGAAGTTAAACGAACGGCCGTCACTATGGAAAGTCATGGCCGTGAAGAGATCATAGGTTCTAATGTTACACGGACAGTGGGCTGGTTCACCGCCACATATCCGGTCATATTATCGGCTGGATCGGACGAACTGTCGGATGTTATCAAGATAAACAAGGAATATATCCGCAATATTCCAGACCGCGGCATCGCCTATGAGATCATACATGAATTAACGCCTGCCAAATTAAAAGGCGAGTGGCCTGAAAAAATAAAGCCTGAAATAGAGTTTAACCATTTCGGAGAAGTTAAAATTGAAGGCGGCAAAAGCGGCAGCGGATCTGTTTTCGATCTGGCCGAAATGGGCGTCGGCAAGGATTTCGATGATAGCGAATCGCTGGATTTTAAATTGTTCTTTACGACGATAGTGGCCGATGGCGTTCTCAATATCTCAATAAGTTATAACAGATGGCAGTATAAAAATGAAACGATAAAGCGTCTGGCAGAGTGTTTCGGCAGCGCATTGAAAGACATCGCTGGCCATTGCGCCGGACGCGCCCGCGAATATACAGCGTCGGATATCGGCGACCGGGAACTTACAACGCCTGAATTCGAACATATAAGGTCAATATATGGCGATAATATTGAAAAAATATATCCGTTGGCGCCTATGCAGGAAGGCTTGCTGTTTTTAAATCTATCAGCGGGGAAAAATTCTTCGACATATCTGGAGCAGGGAAATTATGAATTCACGGGCGTAATGGATAAAGATCTCTTCACAATTAACTTTTCACGGATGATCGCGCGTCACGATATTTTCCGCACATGTTTTGTTATCGAAGGAGTCGCGCGCATGCGCCAGGTCGTTTTGAAAAAAGTCGAAACACCGATAACTTTTTACGATCTCAGCGGACTTTCGGCCGGGGAACAAAAAATAAAGGTCGAACGGATAAGTATCGAAGAGAGAGACCGCGGGTTCGACATGACGAAAGCTACATTATTCAAAGCCGCAGTTCTTAAGCTGGCTGAAAACAAAAACGCAGTAATATTAACTTTCATGCATACCATCATTGACGGATGGAGCATGGGGATCATAGAAAAGGCTTTTTTCGCCGATTACTGCAGCCTCATGAGCGGGAAAAAAATTGACGGCCAAAAGGGCGTATCCTACGGCAATTATATCGAATGGCTCGAGGCGCAGGACAGAGAAGAAGCGAAAGCTTTCTGGCGCGGCTATCTTTTGGAAGTAAAAACGCCGACGATTATACCGAATAAAAAACAGACCCCGAAAAATACAGCCGGAACAAATTTCGCCGATCGCCACATCGAGCTTTCGGCCGGGATCACGGCAAAGTTAAACGCCATCGGCAGAAGGAACAACGTTACCATTGGAATATTGCTTCAGGCTCTGTGGGGCATGATGCTTATGCGTTACAATAACAGCGCAGATGCCGTTTTCGGTCTCGTAGTATCGGGCCGCAATGCGAATGTGACCGGAATAGAAGATATTATAGGTCTTTTCATAAACACCATTCCCGTCCGCGTAAGCGCCGGTGAAAAAATCAAATTTGCGGAGCTTTTGAAAAATATGCAGGCGATGGCGCTTAAGTCCGAAAGATACTCGTACCTGTCGCTTTCGGAAATTCAATCACAATCTGAATTGCGAAGCGGTCTCATCAATACTTTTCTGACGCTTCAAACTTTTTCCGAAAAGTCTTTGGAACTCGATGAAGGGTTCAGTCTTCGCGAGGAATCGGGATTCGACCAGGTGAGCTATGATTTCAGCGTGGTAATGGTGCCGTCGGACCGCATACACATCCGATTCAATTATAACGCCGGCGTTTATGACGAGAATTTCGTTGAACTCGTCGCGGAACATTTTTTTGCGCTTGTCGATGAGGTCGTACTCGATCCCGACAGGTATGTCGATGAATATAATTTCTTTGCGGGCGTTAAAAAGATCGAATTCGTAAAAGGCGCGGCTGTCGATATCACTGACACGGCAGTATCAAACAACTTATTCCCGCTGTCTTATTCACAAAAAAGAATATATGTTTTCGACAGAATGCATTCCGACCAGACCGCTTATCACATAACCACCGGCGTCTCGCTTGAAGGCGTCCTGGACAGACAGAAGTTAAGCCGCGCGATAGACGCCATGATAAAAAGGCATGAAGCGCTTAGAACCACTTTTGAAATGATCGACGGAGAACCCGTTCAAAAGGTCCATGACGGGATAAAACTCAAAAAAATATTGAAAAAAGCAGGCGAGAACGAGGTTGAAAGTATCATACGCGAATTTATTAAACCGATGGATCTTTCAAGGGGCCCGCTTATCGCTGTAATGCTTCTGGAGGTCTCGAAAAAGAAGCACATACTGGTTATAAACGCCCATAATATAGTTGTCGACAGAATATCGCTGGATATATTTTATGATGAACTTCTTAAAATATATAACGGTAAAAAACTTGAGCCCGTAAAATGTCAGTACGGCGATCATTCCAGATGGGAAAATCACAAAGACTTTCAAAGATCGCTTTTAAATCAGGAATTTTACTGGAAGGAAATTTTCAGTAAAGAAGTTCCCGTACTCAATCTTCCGGCGGATCACGCAAGGCCGGCCGTCAGGTGTTCTGAAGGCGATCTTTTAAGTTTCACGATAGATCCGGGCCTGACCGCCCGATTAAAAAAGATCTGCGCGGAAACGGATTCCACGATGTTCACGCTTTTACTCGCGGCTTTTAATTTGATGCTTCATAAATATAGCGGCAATGAAGATATCGTCATAGGTGCGCCATGCTCAGGCAGAACCTGCTCCGAATTTGACGGCACCATCGGCATGTTTGTAAATACTCTTCCGCTTCGTAATTTTCCCAAAGCGTCAAGCACTTTCAGGGAATTTCTAACCGATGTCAAAAAAAATACGGTCGGCGCATTCGATAATCAGATGCTGCCGTTCGACAAGCTTGTCGAAGCGCTCGAGATACCTCGGGATCCTTCACGCAATCCTATCTTCGACGTGATGTTCTCTTACTCATCCGGAATAAATTATATTTCTTCGAATGGACTTAAAGTCGAGCCTTATGAGATCCAACAAAGATCGGCTCAGTTCGATATAGCTTTTGAAGCTTTTGAAAAGGATCGCGAAATTAAATTTAATATCGAATACGCGACAGTCCTTTTTGACGAAAAAACCATTCAAAGAATGGCGAAACACATTGAAACCATTTTAGATGAGGTGGCGTCGAAACCTGATGAATTGATCAAAAACATCGAAATATTACCTGAAGGCGAGAAGGAAACGCTCCTGAACAGATTTAATGACACTTTCCTTGAGGTCCCCTTTGATAAAACGATCCAGGAACTTTTTGGCGAAGCGGTTCTGGCCAGTCCGGAAAAAACGGCGCTGGTGTATAACGATAAAAAATATTCGTATCGCGAACTCGATGAATTAACGAATAAACTGGCGACATACCTTCGTAAAATGGGCGTCAGGCCGAATACGGTTAGCGCAATACTTGTGAAGAGATCGGAAGACATAATTATCGCAATGCTCGGCATCATAAAGGCCGGCGGCGCTTATGCGCCGATAGATCCGGGATATCCGGACGACAGAATTCAATATATGCTCGAAGACAGCGGCGCAGTGGCGCTTCTTGGCCACAGCGATATGAAAGCGAGAGTTTCAGGATTTAAAGGCGCCTGGATAGATCTCGACGCGCGTCAATATTTGAATGAAAGTTCGGCCGCGCTTGAAAATATAAACAGCCCGAGCGATCTGCTCTATGTAATATACACTTCCGGATCGACCGGAAAACCCAAGGGCGTTATGATAGAACATAGAAACCTCGTCAATTTATGCAAGTGGCACAATAAGTTCCATAAAGTGACGGGCGATGATAACGCAGCGGCCTATTCGGGTTTCAGTTTTGACGCATCAATTTGGGAGATGACGCCTTTTATAACCTGCGGCGCGGCGCTTCACATAATCTCAGACGAGTTGAGACTTTCGCCCGAAAAGTTAAATGAATATTTCAATCGGAATAATATCACGATAACGAATCTGCCGACGCAATTTTGCGAACAGTTCATGGAAAGCGCCGAAAATACTTCGCTTAAAACGCTCGTCACGGGCGGCGACAAGCTGCGCTCTTTTAAACCCTCGAAATTCAGGCTCGTTAATGAATACGGCCCGACCGAATATACGATATCCGCTACGGCGTTCGTCGTCGATAAGAAATATGATAATATTCCAATAGGAAAACCGCTTGCAAACACATGGCTTTACGTCATCGATAAATACGATAATATCGCCCCTATAGGCATTCCGGGTGAATTATGTATTTCGGGGGCTCAGATGGCTCGCGGATATTTGAACCGGCCGGAACTCACGAAAGAAAAATTCACGGATAATCCGTTTAAAACCTGCGATCTGAATTCGAGGTTGTACAGGACCGGCGATCTGGTTAAATGGACGGCGGATGGCGATATTGAATTTCTAGGCAGAATAGATCAGCAGGTAAAGATAAGAGGCTACCGCATAGAGTTAGGCGAAATAGAGCAGCAGCTTATAAAGATCGAAGCAGTGAAAGACGCAGTGGTAATAGATCTTACCGATGCGTCCGGCAACAAATATCTTTCGGCGTATCTTGTCGCTGCGGACATCAAGATCGATATCGACGCCGTAAAGAAAACGATATTGAAGGAACTGCCCGAATATATGGTTCCGTCATATTTCACCGTGCTTGATAAAATACCGCTTACGCCTAACGGCAAGATCGATAAAAAAGCGCTGCCGGCGCTTGACGCCAAGGGTTCCAAATGTGAATACGTCGAACCGGTAACTGACAATGAGATAAAGATCGCGAAGGTCTGGAGTGAAGTTCTGGGTCTTGAAAAGATCGGAGCGCATGATAATTTCTTTTTGATAGGCGGAAACTCTATAAAAGCTATCGCGGCCGTTTCAAAACTTTCGAAAAATTTCGACGTTTCAATAAACAATATTTTTGAGCATCAGGCGTTATTCGACCTGGCGAAAAATATAAAACCAAAGCAGGACAGCCTGAAATTAAAACTTGCCGAGATAATGGAATCGATAGACTCGCTTGATGCCGATATTTCAGACAGCGCCGAATTTAAAGCCGAATATGAAAATGTATTTAACGAATACATGCAAAAGAATAAAAAGTATATCGACATGGATATTTCAAAGCGGAAACAGTATAAGAAGATCCTTTTGACCGGCGGCACCGGGTTTCTCGGCGTTCATATCATGCACGACATGATATTTAACACGGACTATGAACTCACGCTTATCGTAAGGGGAAATGATCACGAAGACGCCCGCAATAGAGTATATTCAAAGTTAAAATATTATTTCGGCGAAGATATTTTAAACAGTGGAAAATTGAAAAAATTAAAAATTTACCGAGGCGATCTGGCAGCGGAAAATTTAGGGCTTTCACTCGATGAGTACGGCGATCTGTCCGGAAATATCGACGCGATAATTCATTCGGCCGCCAACGTCAGACATTACGGCCATTATGATGTGTTCTACAAAGACAATGTCGGTTCGACCATAAATCTTATAAAATTCGCGCAGGCCGGCAAAACGAAGGACCTTAATTACGTGTCCACAGTTTCCGTTGCTTCGGGCGCTTTAAAAGACCGCGGCTTCGCCATTTTCAGCGAATACGACACCGACTGCGGCCAGACGCACGATAATTACTATCTTAAAACAAAATTCCTCGCTGAGTGCGAGGTCATAAAAGCCCGGGATAAAGGTCTGTACACAAGCATTTACAGGGTCGGAAATATCGTTTTCAACTCCGGAACGGGTTTGTATCAGGAGAATATCGACGACAACGCATTCTACAATCAGATAAAATCTTACTTGAACATAGGGGCGATACCTTCCGATCTCGATGAATCCGAATTTTCGTTCGTTGATTACGTCGCGCGCGCTATTTGCGTTTTATTTGACCGGAGCGAATTGAATAACGAGATATTTCACATCTGGAACCCCGAGAGCGTAAAACTTTCAGAGTTATTAACGGATAAAGAACTGGAATTGAACGTTGAAAGCCTCGGCCTGAAAAAGTTCATCGACCATTTATATGATAATTTCGACAGAAAAGGCATGGCGTCTCATATCGAACATATCATGACGCATCTGGGCTGGCTCGATGACTCTCAAAACAAAGAAGCTTATTTCAGCGTACTTTCGGGCAAAACGGAAATGATACTGAAAAAAACCGGGTTCGAGTGGCCTCGCCTTGAAACGAATAAACTGTCAAAAATGATAAGCAGGGCCTTCTCTGAAAGAGTCGATTTTTTAAGAACCATTTCGCTTTTTTCGGCGTTCGGCGAGGACGAACTTATCAAGATCGCCGGGCTTTCGCGCCAGAAGGTTTTTAAAAACACCGAAGATCTTTTGTGGGAAGGCGTTTACAGCGATGAATTTTACGTCGTTATCGACGGGTTCGTCGAGATCTGCAGAAACTCCATCGACGGATGGACCGGAACGCTCATGGTCGCGGGGCCTCAAAGTGTTATCGGCGAAGAGAATTTCGTGCTGAAAGATCCTTCGAGCATCACCGCTGAATCGATAATGGGCGATTCACTGGTACTATCGTTTAATTTCGGCAAGGTCGGCGGCCGAATGTCGAAAAGTTCAGGGACCATGATCGAATTGATGAAACTTATGGCTGAAAAGATAACCCGGCTTGAAAGAATGATCGTGAGCATGGGATGATGGTTGGTGGAATACCGAAAAACCGCTGCCGTATGGAGCGTCCTGAAAAACAGATCGAAACTCAAATTTATAAGTGCCTGAAAAGCATGGCTAATTTCAAATTTATGCACACGCTGAAAAAAATACTATTCCTTTATCCTTAACAGCAAAGTTCCGATACCGCTGAAAACGACGCCAAGAAAAGTTAATACCGAAACGGCGAGCCACAGCGAAAAAAATGAGTTTATTTCGGCGCTGGCAGGATCGCGTTTATCGTACATTACCTCGACGCTTTCGCCTATCGAATACGCTGGCGGAGAGCTTGCGGTTGAAGAAGTGAATTCAAATTCGCCGGCGCCGACCGTTTTATATTTAACCACCGGCGCGTATAAGGTAGAAGAAGAGCGGCTGCCCGAAGAGCGCCTTTGTTTAAGCCCGGTCACGATACCCGTTGTTTTTTCGGAGTTGTTCAGAAATTCGGCCGTCGATCGGTAAGCAAAAAGATCGCCTATCAGAAGGCAGATGCCGACTATCGAAAAAATAAGTCCGACGAGTTTTGGTGTTTTCATATTTTATTATTTCGCGCCGCGGCTTTCCCATTCAGCCTTGAAAGGTATGGCGGGAAGATCGTTCACTAAAACTCCGGCGCCGAGTTTGTGGCATTTCTGCGCGTCCGCGTCGATATTGTGGCAGAACGGAAGCGCCAGAACCTGAACTCTTATAAAAAGTTTCGATAATCTTTTGGTTTTACCGTTGGACGCTTCCGCATAACGAACCGCGTGAAGCACGAAAAATCCTATTGATTCAACGATATGTTTCGACATGGCGAAGTGGCACCGGCCCGATGTTTCCAGCCCTTCGATCTTTACGAGCGAACGGTATGCGGCGGCGCCTATGGATGAAAAGTCGTCACTTTTGAGCGACGTTTTTACGACTTGTTTGAAAGAAGCGATGTTTGCGCGTAATTCATTGACCACTTCCGGTGAAGCGGTTCCAGTAAATGCGGGAGGATCTTCCTGAGCGGGGATAAGGCTCATCGGAACGAAATCATCCGCTATTATGTTTATACCTGCTTTGTTGAATTTGTGTGCCATACGGTCGATCATCCATGCTATCGGGAGCGTGGCCCGCTCCATCGCTATCAGCTTTCCGGAAACGCTTGCCGAATCGCCGTTCGTTATTTTCGAGTAATAGTTGCGGCGGGCGCGATTGACGGCTATCGCGTCCGAGATGTGCGATATGAAAGCGCCTTTGCCTGAATGATCCTGAAATAACTTGTCATCGTTTGCGGCATTTTCTCCGCCGGCTTCGAATATCTTTGAAAAGCTTCGTTCCGCTGCATTTATCAGAAAAATTTCAGAACCTTCGCCGTCTCCGCCGCTTTTGCCTTCGTTTGAACCATAGCTGTCTGAAAGTTTCGGAGAAGCCTGGGCATCGTTAATAAGGCTTGCGAGCTGCAAGAACAGCGAATCATAATCGGCCGCCCGCGCGCTCTTCGGAGCTCCCTGCAGGACGGCGAATTCGAGCTTTTTAATTTCTTCCGGGATCGTGGCCGCGTCTTCAGCGAACAAACGGCGTTCCTGATGTTTAAGCAGAGCTCCGGCCTTTGCGATAGCCGATAATTCCTGTTCGTTTGTGATCGCGATACGGGCTTTTTCAAGTTCGGCCCTGACTGCGCGCCAGTTGTCGGCGGCCTGCGGACCGTCCGCAGCGTATGCGTGAAGTTGCGAGTTGACGAGGATTATGAATGCGGTCATAATTAATATAAACGCGGATCTTATATATTTTTTCATGATTTATCATCACAACCTTTGATCTTTATTATCAAAAAAAATCCAGTACATCAATTATACAAAAATTTTTCAAAAAAAGATAGTAAGTATCGGGTATTTTCTCTTTAATGCCTTTCCCTGTTCGCGGCCTTCTCAAACTATCAGTCCGTTTCGCCGTTCCAGCGGCCGGCCTGTAAGAACTGATCTGTGTTTTCTATCTTCAATGTGTGATCTTAAAAGTATAGCTGTAATAGCCCTTTGATCAGACGAATCACATCACGAACAAAACAACGCATATACTAATGCTTGAAAAAGCATAGGATTTATAGTATATTGCTTTCGAGCGATACTTGATTTAGATTTACCCGCGATAATAAATAGAGATAAAGCTGAATGGTAAAAGTGTTTCATCAGGCGTGAAAAAAGACATATGAAAAGCTGAAACATTTTTTAAATAATGTGAAATTATTTATAAGGGGCAAATGTAATATGTATGATATATTCAGTCTTCCTGAAATAAAATTCCCTGAAAATTTCATCTGGGGATCAGCCACCGCCGGACATCAGGTCGAAGGAGATAACATTGATTCAAACTGGTGGGCGCTTGAACAGACCGGAAAAGTCGCCTCAAGATCCGGAAAAGCCTGCAATCATTATGAACTTTATAAAGAAGACGTCGAACTTATAAAAAGCCTTGGTCACAGGGCATATCGCATGTCGATCGAATGGTCGCGCATCGAGCCGGCTGAAGGAAAATTCAACCCGGAAGCCATGGACCACTATATCGACCTGCTTGAACGCCTTAAAGCGGCGGGCCTCATTATCTATTTAACGCTGCACCATTTTACGCATCCCCAATGGTTCGAGGCGCTCGGCGGGTTCCAGAAAATGTCCAATCTGCATTATTTCGAGCGTTTTATAGAGCACGCCGTGCCGAAAGTTTCGAAGTATGTAGACTTCTGGAACGTTATCAACGAATTCAATCTCGGCGGATCTGAAGAGCGCATAACATTCAAATTAAATATGCTCAAATACCACGCCCGCGGCTACCATCTGATAAAAAAATATTCAAGCGCGCCTATAAGTTCCGCCCACGCGTTCATCCATTATTTTCCATATCGCAAAAACGACCGCCTCGATAATATTATGACCGATCTTCAGGACTGGCGCGACAATGAATTTTTCTTTCACGCCATCCGCACGGGCGAGATCGCGTTCCCTTTCAAGGATGTCGAATATGTTCCGGAACTCAAAGGCGCCTGCGATTTCTGGTCCGTCAATTACTACACCCGCCACATGGTCGATGGAAGGCTGGCCGCCCTCGAAGGCAAGCGCTTTCAGCATAAACAGCTCAAGATGGTGCCGATGAATTTCTATCTCGAGGAAATGTTTCCTGAAGGCCTTATCTCAAACATCGAGCGTCTCAAGGATAAACCGGTCCATATCACCGAGAACGGCTGTTCCTGCGATGACGACAGGTTCAGGATCGCGTATATCGCTCTCCATCTTTCGGCGCTTCACGAGGCCATTGCCCGCGGCGTTGACGTGCGGGCATTTCTGTACTGGTCGCTCATGGATAATTACGAATGGGGTTCATTCGTTCCCAGGTTCGGCCTGGTGCATGTCGATTTCGAAAACTTCAAACGCACGGTGAAACAAAGCGCTTATTTCTACCGCGATATCATCGCGGAAAATGGCGTTAATCAGGATATCATCCGCAAACACATAAAGGAACTGCCGACTTTAAGGAGCGTTTAAATGTCTGAAGAATTTGATATCGGAAAAATCGAAAAGGGCAAGTATATAATCCTGAAATTAAAGGGCCGAATCGCGGCCGAATCGTCGCTTCGTCTGATCGAGGCCGTAAACGAAGAGATAAAGCGCGGCGCCCGCGACATGATTTTAGACGTGGCGGATGTCGATTATATCAGCTCCGCGGGCGTTCGCGTCCTTCTGTTATCATATAAACAGCTTCACAACCTTAAAGGTACTTTCGCTCTCTACCGCGCCACCGATACCGTCAGATCGCTATTAAACACTATGAATCTTACCGAACTGGCCGAGAGTTCAAAGTTCGAAGCCGACATGAATATCGGCGTGGCTGTTCCGGATTACGGCACCGTCAACGGGTTGGACGTCAATGTTTTATTCAGGTCCGATAGTATGTCGGATCTTAAGATCATCGGCAATATCGATAAATCAAACGATCTTTCATATTCGGCCCAAGACATTAACCGTCTTGAACACGGCCCGAAAACAATAGCTTTTGGCCTCGGCGCGTTCGACACGAACGTCAAACCGATGATAGAGCGCGCGGGCGAATTTATATCGATAGGCGATTTCGCAATATTTATGCCTTCCGACGGCTCTAAAAATCCCGAGTATCTTATAGCTAAAAACGGCCTCTTGCCTGAGGTAAATTATCTTTATTGCGCCGTGTGCGAATGCGATTATTCCGCGGCATTCACTTTCACAGGCGCAGCGGCCGGCGCGCCTGTCAGATTCGGCGATATCATAAAAACGGCCCACGGCGTGGCGGACCGCGAAATCATTCTGGCGGTGGTAATAGGAGATGTCGAAAAGGTCGTCGGTTGCTCGCTTGCGATTCCGCCCGGCATTAACAGAAAAAATAACGCGCAAATGAAAGAAAAATTTATTTTAACCGGCGAAGGGGCGTATGACGGCCACACCGTGCTTTGCGCAGGCGTTTCAAGCACTCAGCCTGTTTTGTCCGCGGCGTCTAAATTTATAAAGACTCTCGAGGTCAGCGACGCGATCATATCGGGCCATTTTCACGCAGCGGTTTTCGCTTCGACGCCGTTCGCGAAAGAACTGAGAGATCCGGCCGGACCCATTCGTGAACTTTACGAAAAAGCCGAGCCGAAAGCGCTATTACACCTGACGAATAATTTGAGCGATGTCAACTGCGCCGTCGGTGAGACCGAATTTATAAGCGGCACTTGCTGGATAGTTAATTTATCATGCCTCGAGTCATAACTTTAAAAATTTATTACATTTTTTGAATATTCAATAGGATATCCGTGGGAACCGGCGATCATGCAAAACTCTGAAAAAACGAGAATAATTAAGGCAAATCTACTGCTGCTTCTGGCCTCCGCGATATGGGGGTTCGCTTTCGTGGCGCAGAAGAAGGGCGCGGAATTTCTCGGGCCCTTCGCGTTCACCGGCATAAGATTTGCGCTGGGCTCGCTTTCTCTTATTCCGGTTATGATGTATTTTAAAGGCGCTGAAAATTCGGTCCGCAACAAGACCGCTCCATTTAAAAACACTTTGATCGCCGGAGTCGTTACCGGTTCGATATTATTCATCGGGGCCGCGCTTCAGCAGGCCGGCATGAGCGGAACTACCGCCGGCAAGGCCGGATTCATAACCGGGCTATACATAGTGTTCGTTCCGATACTTGGAATATTATTAAAACATGATATATCTTCGTCTACTATAGCGGGCGCCGTCCTTGCCACCGCCGGCATGTATCTTCTCTGCGTAAAAGAAGAATTCGCCATTTCATATTACGACGGCCTCGTGCTTTTATGCGCCGTCTTCTGGTCCGTTCACATAATGTTCATAGATCATTTCATAAAAAAGATCGACGCGCTGGAACTGTCATTTTTTCAGTTCGTTACTTGCGCTGTTCTGAGCATTTCATTCGCCTTCATGTTCGAAAAAACCACGGTGGAAAGCGTTTCCCAAGCGCTTATTCCGCTTTTATACGGCGGCTTCTGCTCGGTCGGCATAGCCTTTACGCTACAGGTCGTAGGGCAGAAGAACGCGAAGCCGTCGCACGCCGCTATAATTCTTAGTATGGAAGCCGTTTTCGCGGCTATCGGCGGCTTCATAATTCTCGGTGAAACTCTCGGCCTGCGGGCGTTGTTCGGGTGCGCGCTCATGCTCGCGGGAATGCTTCTGCCTCAATTTCAAACTTTCAAAAACGATAATGATGCCGCAATATCCAAATAATTGATCATAAAACTTTCAAATTATGTTATTATAATACGGCCGTTTTAAAAATATTAAAATATCCTAAAGGAGATAGAAATGAAAATTCAGTTATTCACATTCACAATTTCAGTTTTAGTTTTAGTTATCGCTATTTTTTCAGGTTCAGTTTTAGCCGCGCACGCAAATGAAAAAAGCGATGTCGATTATTCAAAATCCGAACACTGGTTATCTTTGCCGGCAACGGCTGAAAAAAAGGTCGATGTTTTCTATCTTTATCCGACCTCGTTTCAAAAAAACTCGACGACCGAAGCCAACATTTGCGCGATCGATAATCCTGTCATGATAAAATATTCGAAACTGGCGTTTGAAAGACAGGCCGCCGCGTTTGAAACCGCTGGAAATATTTACGCGCCGTATTACAGACAGGTAGATGCCGCATATTGCCTGACGCTGCCCTTAAAAGAACAGGATAAAGTTATCGGCGGCATACCAAAATCAGACGCGTTCGCCGCATTTGACTATTATATCAAAAACCGCAACAACGGCCGGTCGTTTATTTTAGCCGGGCATTCTCAGGGTTCGAATTTACTGGTTTATATATTATCCGAATACATGAAAGAAAACCCGGAAGTATATAACAGAATGATCGCCGCATATGTCATCGGATATTCGGTCACCGGAGAATACCTTTCTAAAAATCCGCACTTGAAATTCGCCGAAGGTCCCGATGACACCGGCGTTATAATCTCATACAACACCGAAGCGCCAGAGGTCGCCGGAAATAACCCTGTAGTGTTGCCAGGTGCTATCGCCATAAATCCCATCAACTGGACCCGGGAGGAAAAACCGGCGGCAGCCACTGAAAACCTGGGTTCCATAGTATTGAACCCGAACGCTACGATCGCGGCAAAAGATGTTAAAAATTTCGCCGACGCCCGCGTCGATAAAAAAAAGGGCGTCGTCATCTGCAGCACCGCCGATGTTAATAAGCTCTCACCCGGGAATAAAGTTTTCGGAAAAGGCGTTTATCACAGCTTCGATTATCCGTTTTATTTCAACAATATCAAAGCGAACGCCGAAAACAGGGCCAGAATTTTTCTGAATAAAAATAAATAATTTGAGACAGGCCTTATTTCCATGCGTATAATTAAATAGAAAAATTCGTTAACATATGATATCATATTTGTCACACCAAATAAAAAACCAATAAGTAAATACGGTGTAAAAAAAGTAGAAAGTGATCACCTAAACAACAAAATTCAGGAGGTAATATAAAATGGCGGGCCGCAAATTTTTGAAACTGACCATCCCGAATGATATCGCTTATCTTCCGATCGCGCAGAAATGCGTTAGAGAAACTTCCAGTATGTTCGGATTCGCCGGCGAGGACATTTATAAAATAGAACTCGCGCTTGAAGAGGGCGTCACAAATATAATCGAGCACGCTTTTGAATCTTCCGAAGATAATACTTTTGACATAATATGCGAAAAAATTCCGCTAGGCATGAAAATTATTTTAAAGGAAAAAGGCATTCCATACGATCCGAAACAGGTTCCCGAATTTAATCCCGCGCCGGATATCGATCACGGAAAAACGACGGGGCTCGGAACTTTTCTGTTGAAAAGATCGGTGGACGAAGTCTCTTTCCATAACCTCGGAAACGAAGGCAGGGAGACGCATCTCATTAAATATCTTCCGGTCAAAAATATCACGGACTATTTTTCAGCCTCTGAACTTACGGTGGAACCTCCTATAAAAAAAGAGCCCGAAGTGATAACCGAAAAGATAGAGTACGACGTAAGACCCATGCAGCCTTACGAATCGATCGAAATATCAAAGGGCGCTTATAAATCTCACGGATATACTTTTTTCGACGAACATATTTATTATCCGGACCAGATAGTTGAAATGAATAAGACGGGCGAACTGGTATCGGTTGTCGCGATCACGAAAGACCGGAAATTTATGGGCCATGTGGCGCTTCATTATCCCGAACTGGAATCGCCGGTGGCGGAATATACATTTGTTTTCGTAAATCCGGAATACCGCGGGCAGGGTTGTCTTAAAAGGCTCACCGACTGTCTTTTCAGCCTCCCTCAGAAAAACAGGCTGCTGGGGATCTATTCATATTCCGTGGCGAACCATCCGTTCACGCAAAAGACCATTTTAAAATGCGGTTTCAACGATTGCGGGATACAGCTGGCCACGAGCCCTTCGACCTGGGAATTCAAAGGAATACAAAGCGACTCAACTCAGAGGATAAGCGTCGTGCTCGGATTTAAATACACTGAAAAACCCGAGCCGGTGAATATTTACGCGCCGCCCGCGCACAGGGAGATGCTGGAAAAGCTTTATAAAAACATAGGCGCCGAAAATAAATTCATGAAACCCGCGAATGAAGAGCCGCGGTTTGAAATGAAAGAATCCGTTATCAATACGAAGATATACGCCACAGAACAGACGGCTGAGATATTCGTTATAAAATACGGAGAAAATATAGTTCATGAAGTGAAAATGATATTAAGAGATCTCTGCATGAAACATATAGCTTCAATAACTTTATTTTTAAATCTTGAAGATCCGAATACTTACTTCGCGGCGTCACGGCTTGAAGAACTGAAATTCTTCTTTTCGGGGGTACTTCCGAAAACGATGAACGGCGACGCTCTCGTCCTTCAATATTTAAACAACGTAACGCTTAATTATGATAAGGTCGTTGCGTTCTCCGAACCTGCCAAAGAGCTTCTCGATTATATTAAAAAGCGTGACCCGAACGCGGCGTGATCAGTCGCGAATATTACGGAATAATATTTTAACAATATCATTATAAAGCATTCGCGCCGGCAGGCGGTACAAACAATTAAAATTTTAAGGAGACATTTAAAATGAAGATAAATAAATGGTTATTAGTTTTAGCGGCGTCATTCATTCTCACAAATTTCGCGGCCGGTCATTCACAGGCGCAAACCACTGAAACTGCAGTACAGGCGGCAGCCGTAAAAGCGCCGGGCGCGACGGCGGCAAAAGAAGATTTTTCGGAATTGAACGGCAAATCGGGAACGATGTTTTATGGCAGATTCAGCGCTGAAAATCTGAAAAATATCATAAATAAATACTGGAACTGCAAGATAGAGAAGATCGTGTTCGGCGAATCGCTGAGCACCTGCCTCGCGCTTTTGAAATCAGCCAGAACCGATTTTATGCTGACGACCGATATCACCGCTAATTATATCATTCAGAGAAATCCTGAATATAGATCCCTTCCTATGAGCAGAAATATCGGCACCGTGATGATCTTAAGAAGTTCCGACACAAAATTAAAAGACCAGTTCAATTCAGCTATCGACAAAATCAAAACATCAGGCAAAAGAGACGAATTATATAAAAAATGGATCACGGACCTTCCAGTCGGCCAGGAGCCTTCCATGGCGAATATCGAAAAAACGACTGATACCGAAACCGTTTACGTGGGCGTATCCGGCGATGTTCCGCCGATGGATTATATCGCCGCTGACGGTAAACCCGCGGGCTTCAGCGTCGCTTTCTTATCTGAGGTCTCGAAATTAACCGGCAAAAATATTGAACTTGTCTCCATCGATTCGCAGGCAAGATTCGCCGCGCTTGAATCAAAAAAGATCGACGTTTTTTTCTGGGTATTGGTGCTTGAAAATAAAACGGACCAGGAAAACTTCAAAAAAGAAAATGAAGAAGAAGGTTCGTTCGATAAAAAATTCGCGCTGACGGACTCTTATTGCAGTCTCAAACTCGCTTTTTTATTGAAAAAGTAGCTGATTTATGTTCGCGGATATTTTAAACGGCATATATGATCCCATTTACAGAAATCTGATCGCCGGCAAATCTTATTTGCTGGTGCTTTCCGGGCTTAAGGTCACATTGATCATAACCCTTGCCGGGATCTTTTTCGGCGCCATTCTGGGCGCAGGCCTTTGCTTCATGCATTATGCCGGCGGCAAAATATTAAGGGGCATATCTAAAACATATATAGTAATTGTCAGAGGAACCCCTATATTACTTCTTCTGATGTTGCTCTTTTACGTGGTATTTGCCAGATCGCGAATGGACGGGATCTATGTCGCGGTCATTGCTTTCGCCTTAAATAGCGCCGCGCATATAGCCGAGATCATGAAAGCGTCTTTAGAATCGGTTGACCAGGGACAGGTCATGGCGGCGCGGACGCTCGGATTCACAAAATATCAGGCGTTTTATTATATCACCCTTCCGCAGGCCGGCGAATTCGCCCGGCCGGTTTTTCAAAACGCCGTAATAAACGTTATACAATGGACCTCTGTTGTCGGATACATCACGGTATCGGATCTTACAAGGGTCATAAACAGCATCGGCGCGCGCACGGCGGACCCGTTCTCGATAATATTCGTTGGAATAATACTTTATCTCGGGCTCGCTTACGCCGTTTATCTTATTTTCGATATGACAGATAGAAAAAGAAGGGCCGGAAGATGATAAAAGTCGAGAATTTAACTAAAAATTTCGGCAGCTTGAAAGTTCTGGAAAGCGTGAGCGTCGAAATAAAAAAAGGCGAATGCGTCGCCGTGATAGGCCCTTCAGGCGCGGGGAAAAGCGTTTTTTTATATTGCCTTAACGCCTTGCAGTCTCACGACGGCGGCAATATTTATATCAACGGAACAAACATCTCCGATAAAAATACGGACATCAACAAGATCAGAGAAAAGATGGGCATGGTCTATCAGAATTTTAATCTTTTTTCGCATCTTACCGTTCTTGAAAATATCATTCTGGCTCCGACGAAGATCAAAAAGATCCCGCGCGCGCAGGCGATCGAAAGAGCTGAAAAGCTGCTTGAAACGGTCAGTCTCATAGATAAGACGCACAGCTATCCGGATGAATTATCCGGCGGCCAGAAACAGCGAATAGCTATTGTCAGGGCGATGGCCATGGACCCTGAAATAGTTCTTTTCGACGAACCCACTTCGGCCCTTGATCCGACAATGGTGGGCGAGGTTCTCGCGGTTATCCGCAATTTCGCGAAACTCGGGTTCACCATGATCATCGTTACTCACGAAATGAGCTTCGCGAAAGAGGTGGCGCACAGAATATTATTCATGGACGATCGTGGAATTTATGAAAGCGGCACTCCTGAGGATATCTTCAACAACCCTAAAAAACCAAAAACAATGGCGTTTATAAGAAAACTTAAAACTTTTAATTATAACGTCAGTTCTTATAATTTCGATCTCATAGGAATGAATTCTCAACTGGAACTGTTTTGCGCCAAATATAATATCGAAAGAAAAAAAATCGCAAACGTCAACCTGGCGCTTGAAGAGATGATAACCTATATCCTTCAAAATTGCTATGAAAAGCCTCAGCCGCCGAATATTGACATTATCGTGGAATACGGCGACATCGATAAAAAAATAGAGATAGAGATCGTTCACGACGGGAAAAACATCAATCCCTTTGAAAATAATTCATTCAAAGCGGCCGATCAGGGAGGCAGCCCGGAAGAATTAGGCTTGTTCATAGTGTTGAACATATCGACGGGCATCGAATTTAAAACTGAGAACGGGTTAAATAAATATAAAATTAAAATTTAAGGGGGAGTTTAAAATGAATATTAAGAAATGGTTATTTACTTTGTGCGCGGCGGGTATGCTTATAACGCTTGCGGCGCAGTCTTCGGAAGCGCAAACTGCCGGCCTGGAAACACAGGAATCGGTTGTCGCAAAAACTGAAAAAATTGATTATTCGTTCTTAAACGGCAAGACCGGTGTCATAATTACTCAAGAATTCAGCGAAGAAAATTTAAAAGATTTGATAAATAAATACCGCGACTGCAAGATCGAAAAACTTATATTCGGCGATTCTATCACAGGCTGCCTGGCAATGCTGAAATCAGACAGGGCGGGTTTTATGGCAGCAAGCGACTTTACGGCGAACTATATCGTTGCGAGAAATCCGGAGCTTAAATCCGTTATTACCGCGGACGAGATCGGTTTTGCAATGGTTTTAAGAAATTCCGACACCGGGTTGAGGGATTCGATTAACTCGGCCATAGCTAAACTTAAAGCTTCCGGCAAAACCGATGAATTATATAACAAATGGGTAAAAGAACTGCCCGCCGGCCAGGAACCCGCCATGGTGAAGATCGAAAAAACATCGGATACCGAAACCGTTTATGTAGGCGTGGCCGGCGATGCGCCGCCTCTTGATTACATGGGCGCGGACGGAAAACCGGCCGGTTATAACATCGCATTGCTGGCCGAGATCTCCAAACTGATCGGTAAAAATATCGAAGTCGTATCTCTAGATTCGCAGGCAAGATATGCCGCGCTGGAATCGAAAAAAATCGACGTTTTTTTCTGGATGATACTGCCCTACGCCCCGAAAATTCTGGAAAATATTAAAGCAGACGCCGAAGAAGAGGCTTTCAGAAAAAAATTCATAGTTACCGAACCCTATTGCATGGGCAAATACTCCTTTTTATTGAAAAAATAAATTATCAGAAGGTAATGTAAAATGGCAGGACGCAAATTTTTGAAACTGACTATTCCTAACGATATCGCATATCTTCCTATCGCGCAGAAATGCGTGAGAAAACTTCTGCCAGATTTTGGATCTTCAGAGAAAGGGGTAACCATTATCATCAGATACGCTTTTGGATACTCCATCAAAAATACGCGCCTGGACACGTGCGCGGCATGATTAAATACGCTGATATGGTGCTGAAAAACGGCGTGATATACACGGCCGATAAATATGATGCCACCGTCGAAGCCGTCGCCGTGAACGAAGGCAAAATAATTTACGCCGGCGATAACGATGGAGTTATTAAACATATCGGACCCGGGACCGCGGTCATCGAACTTAACGGAAAGATGGCCGTTCCCGGATTCTGGGATAGCCATGTTCACGCGCCTGGCGCAAAACTCGCCGAACTTTACCAGATAGATCTTAATAACTCGAAAGATCTTGAAGATACTCTGAAAATAATAACCGCTTATATCAGATCCAACCCCGAAAAAGAAATATATTATGGGGCGGGATTATCGCTGGACAGTTTTTCGGGCGAGGAGGTTCTGCGCGGGCCAAGAAAAGAGCGGCTCGATGAGATATGCCCGGATAAACCGGTGATAATAACTTTCAACGACCTTCACGGCTGTTGGTTAAACAGCCGCGCTTTCGAAGCGTTCGGCATTACAAGCGTTACGCGCCAGACCCCCGGCGGCGTTATAGAGATCGATCCTCAAACAGGTCAACTGTGGGGCACGCTGAAAGAGCGCGCTATGGAACTTGTAAAATTCCAGGAATTCAGCGATGAACAAAAGATCGCGGCTTTTGAACAATTCCAGAAAATGATGAACGGTTATGGA
Organism: uncultured bacterium; assembly: GCA_964551445.1. Classification (GTDB taxonomy): domain Bacteria; phylum Muiribacteriota; class UBA9980; order UBA9980; family UBA9980; genus DAOPXV01. The sequence goes on from CAZKCG010000032.1 coordinate 45,598, forward strand.
TATACCGGAATAATGACCATAGACGCGGCTTTTGACTGTATCGGCCGGATACGGGACCGCGGCGGATCAACGATGCGCGTGAACGGCGCGATGGTTCTGAACCCCGAAAAAGATATTGAAACCGAGTTCGCCGGATTCAAAAAGACCAGGGAAAAATATAACGGCGAATTATTAAAAGCGGGCGTAATTAAAATTTTCGCCGACGGCATAGTCGAACATGGAACGGCTTATTTAAAGGAACCATACCTCGAAGGAGGCAAAGGACCGGACCGGCGAGGCGTTTTTCTATGGCCAATGGACCTTCTGATAAAAGCGTTCATAACCGCCAATAAAGAAGGTTTTCAGCTTCATATCCATTCGATAGGCGACGCGGCAACTCAAAACGTTCTTGACGCGCTGGCTGAAGCGAAGTCTAAAACCGGCGGCGGCGACTTTCGTAATACGATAACGCACCTTCAGTTAGTTTCAAAAGAAGATCACTGCCGATTAAAGGAACTTGGCGTAATAGCAAACGTTCAGCCTTACTGGTCTTTTAAAATGCCGTTCATGTGGGAAAATATAGACATCATGAAACTCGGCGAAGACAGGGCCGAACACCAGCAGCCTATAGGTTCATTTTTTAACGAGGGCATAACGGTCGCGGCATCGTCGGACCATCCCATCACTCTCATACCCGACCCGATGCGCGCCATAAAGATAGGCGTTACGCGCGATATCGACGATCCCGAATATTACGGAATTTTTGAAGAAAATAACGGCGGCGCGTCAAAATATTTACTCGATAAAAGCGAGCGGGCTTCCGTCATACAGATGCTCAGGGCGTTCACGATAAACGGCGCCTATTCAAATTTCTGCGAGAGCGTGACCGGCAGTATCGAACCCGGAAAAGACGCCGACATCGTTATTTTAGATAACGATCTTTTTAAGATCGACCCGGATCTCATTAATACCGTAAAGGTGCAAAAAACAATTTTCAAAGGCAAAATTGTTTACGATATTCAAGCCGAAAAAGAATTAAATAATTAAGGAAGGAAGGAGAACACCGATGCCGGAATTTTATCAAATCGAAAAAAACGGACTGGTAGAACTCGCGCCGACCGTCGCCGAAAGTCTGAGTTCAAATTCGATCTACAGCGAGGACCTCAAACCTGTTGATATCAGCGATCGCACATGGAACTACTACCATATAGCTTCACTGTGGATCGGAATGAGTGTTCAGGTTCCCACTTATACACTTGCGTCAGGGCTTATAGCGAACGGTATGAACTGGTGGCAGGCCGTCATAACGATCTTTCTGGGCAACATGATCGTTTTGATGCCTATGGTTTTGATCGCGTTCGCCGGCACGAAATACGGCATCCCGTATCCGATCTTCTGCCGGGCGTCCTTCGGCATAAAGGGCGCGCACCTGCCGTCGCTTCTGCGCGCGGGAGTCGCCTGCGGATGGTTCGGCATTCAATGCTGGATCGGCGGAGAATTCTTATACAGCGCGCTGATCGGGCTCTTTCCTTCGTTCGGCGTATATACTGCATTGAAATTCGTTACGTTTTTCATATTCTGGGCGGTTAACATTTATATAGGCTATAAGGGCAGCGAATCGATAAAATGGATGGAGGCCTGGGGCGCTCCTATCCTTATAGGTGTTGGGTTTCTCGTTATATTCTGGGCCGTTTACGCCGCCGGATCTATCTCGACGCTGCTTACCGCCACCGACAGGATCGCGGCCGCGCCGGGAACCGCTAAAGCTACTTTCGCGGCGTTATTTCTTCCGTCGCTGAACGGAATGATCGCATTCTGGGCGACAATAGCGCTCAACATTCCTGATTTCACCCGCTACGCGAAAAGCCAGAAGGACCAGATAGTCGGTCAGATCCTCGGCCTTCCCACGACCATGGCCTTTTACGCGTTCGTAGGAGTTTTCGGAACTCTCGGTTCAATAATCGTTTTCAACCGCGCCATCTGGAATCCGTCAGAACTTATCGACGCTTTTCATTCGCCGCTTCTGAGCATTTTTGGTGGCTTCGTGATATTTCTGGCGACTATCACTACCAATATCGCGGCTAACGTCGTAGCGCCGGCCAACGCTTTCGCGAATCTCATGCCTAAAAAAATATCGTACCGCACGGGCGTTATAATCACCGGTATCGCCGGCATCGTCATAATGCCCTGGAAACTATATTCCGACCCGTCCGGCTATATATTCAACTGGCTTGGAATTTACGGCTCGTTTTTAGGGCCGCTGGCCGGACTCTACATTGCGGATTATTACATATTAAGAAAACAGAAATTGAATCTTTACGATCTCTATCTTGATAATTCGCAATATTATAATTATGCCGCCGGCTTTAACCCCGCCGCGCTCATCACATATTTTATCTCGATATTTCCGTTCTGCCTCGATCTGTTTTTCAATTCGTTCAACGGCCATGTCGTCAACAGTTCCTGGATCATCGGCCTTTTAATTTCATTCATCGTTTACCCGATTTTTTCGAAAAAGGGCGCATCGAATTTGGGCGGATTTGATTCGGTTACGGACATACAAAAATTATAATTTTTTTGGCATTTCAAATGATTTTTGATACAATTTTAAAGATGTTTTTACAGGGCGCCGGCAAAATGCTCGCCGGCGAAATAGAATTCGTGCCCATAAACAAGAGGAGTAACCATGCGTAAAGTTATTTGCGCCTTCCCAATGATGGATACCGCCGGGCAAAACCCCGTTCAATTTAAGAATAATTTATATATGAAAATTTCTACGCCTTATAACATTTACCTTCTGGCGGCGATCATAGAAAAAGCGGGATATGAAATTGACATAAAGGACTGGATAGGTTCAGGCTGTGATATCGAACGCTCCGCGAAAGAATTGCTCGAATACGATATGGTAATGTTCTCGTGCATTTCATCGTCGTGGCCGCCTGCAGCATGGGTGATCGAATATTTACGCAAAATCCGGCGCGACCAGATTATTATCGTAGGAGGCCTGCAGGCGTCTTTATTCGGCGAACAGATCGTCGAAGAATTTTCGGTGGATTACGCCGTTTACGGTGAGGGTGAAACGTCGATCGTCCCGTTGATAGAAATGATAGATAAAAACGGAGACCCACGCCGGATACCAGGCCTGATATATAAAGATAACGGCAAAATCGTAAAAAACGATCCGGCTGAGTTGTTGAGCCCTTCAGAGTTGGCCGGCCTTCCCCTCCCGCTGTATGACCGCCTTCCGCCGGATTCATACCACCGTCTTTCCATCGAATCGTCGCGCGGATGCCCTAACAGCTGTATATTTTGCGCGATACCGCATCATCGCAGCTGGCGCCCTCTCACCCCCGAGGCATTCATCGATAAAATCATAGATCATTTACCGTATCTGAAAAAAACCAAAAGCGGCAAATTCTTGTTGACTGACGATAATTTCTCGGTCAACAAAGCAAGGGCGGTAAATATCGCCAGGGCCGCCCGAAAAAGGGGCGCCGAATTCGGCTTGACCTGGTATGCAGAGGTGCCCGCTCTCCAAAACAGCGAACTACTTCTTGAAATGGCCCCGTTTACATACGAGTTTTCGGTGGGCGCAGAATCCTTCGATCCTGAAACGATTAAAAAGATCGGCAAAAATTTCAAACCCGAGGATATCGTCGCCGGCGCTTTGAACGCTCAAAAATGCGGCATGTCTGACAAACTTTTATTCTCGTTCATCATAGGCTTTCCATGGCAAACCAGGGAAACGATCATTGAAGATATAAACAGGATATATGATCTTCAGACCTCGACCGGCGTAAAAGTTTTGATCAACCGGCTCGTCGTGTCGCCGGGGTCCCGACTCTGGGCCGAATATGTAAAACAGCCCGTCAAATTGAGGACATTTTCAAGTCAACTCGGGCAGGCCCGGGAGAATATTAATTCTCTTTCAAAACAGGATAAAGTAGATATAAAATTGTATATCAAGGCCCTGCAATTAACTTCGGAAAAGCTTATGACAGAGCTGACCTTCTAAAAAGGGCCTGACGGATGAAGCGATATGACCTTTCATATTACTTTATAAAATTATTTTGAGATACTTTTCACTTTGCGGCGTATAATTATTATAAAACCTAAGATCAGCAGACATATTGAAATTAACGCTTGACAAAATTCAAACTATAACATATTATTTTTCCATAAAACCACCGTCAAAATATTCTTTTAATGGACGGCTAAATATTTAAGGAGGATCTCAATGAATAATAAGGAACAATACAAAAAAATCATGCAGCTGACAGCCAAATGCTGGGCGGATGAAGCTTTCAAAGCAAGTTTTATAAAAGACCCGGTTAAAATACTTAAAGAAAACGGGATCGTTACTCCCGAGGGCATGAAAGTGCGTGTCGTTGAAAATACCGAAAAAGAATCATATATTGTTATTCCGCCGAAGCCGTCCGATGAACTCAGCGAAGAACAACTCGATAAAGTGGCCGGAGGAAAAAGCGGCCAGACTGGGTGTTGCTGCACCGGTCTGTGCTGCTGCACCGGCCACGGCGTTTAGTGGCGGGCAGTTCTACCGGGCAGCCGGAGAAACGGTGTTAATATTTTGAACCCAAAAATAATATTTAAAAATCATTTTCATGCCGGGATCATCCAAAGCGATAATTGCGTTATTTTGATCTCCGAAAATTCGAATTTCGTTTTGAAAGGCCGCGCTTATTGCCTGGTCGCTGAAATGCTCGACGGCTCGAAAGACGCGGATGAAATAGCCGACGCTCTGGAAAATGAAATTTCGGCGGCCGAGGTTTATTTCGCGCTGGAAAAACTTAAACAGAAAGGTTTCATAACCGAAAAGGCCGAAAATGTTTCCGCGGCTTTTGCCGCATACTGGAACATGCTCGATATTTCAGGAACCGCAGCGAAAGAGGCCCTGGAAAATACGCTTGTCTCGTTGATATCTATCGGCTGCGATTCCGCGCCTATCGAACGCGCAATAAAAAACGCCGGGATGGACGTGCGGATCTGCTCCGTGGAAAAAGCTTTCACTGAAAAAGGGCCGGGGAATAACATACTGCTGGCCGCGGTTTCCGACTACCTTTTGCCGGAACTTTATAAAATAAATCAGATCGCGCTGAAGAAAAAACTGCCATGGATGCTGGTCAAACCTACAGGCATGTCAGTATGGCTGGGTCCCGTCTTTATTCCCGGTCGGACCGGCTGTTTTGAATGCCTCGCTCAGCGCCTTAAAACCAATCGCCTTCTCGAAAGGTTCGTTAAATTTAAAATAAACGATCCCGCGCCGATAGTCTCTTCAAAGGGAAGCCTTGCGTCCAGCGTTGAGCTTGCCTGTCAGATGGCCGCGCAGCAATTGGCTATATTGGCTGTACAAAACGAAAGATCGAACCTGGCCGGCCGTATCATAAGCGTAAACACCGCGACGCTTAAATCAGAGGAACATTTTTTAACGAGACGGCCTCAATGTTCGGCCTGTAATGAAGGCTCTTTTGCCGAAGAAAAACTGAGCCCGCCTGCGCTTAAAAGTGTAATTAAAAAAAACGACCAGCTTTACAGCGGCAGCCGGACGATAAGTCCCGAGGAAACTTTCAATAAATTTTCGAGCCATATAAGCCCAATAACCGGCGTGGTGAATAATATCGAAAATACAAGTTTTGGCGATGGGTTAATAAACGTTTATTGCGCGGGCCATAATTTCGCGGTGGTGAATAATAACATTTCGTCGCTTCAAAAAAATCTCCGCAGTATGAGTTCGGGAAAAGGAATGACTGAAAACTCCTCCAAAACGGGCGCATTGTGCGAAGCGATAGAGAGATATTCGGGCTGTTACCATGGCACGAAACTGAAAATTAAATCCAGTTACTCGAAAATAAAGGAACGCGCTATTTTACCCAATGATTGCATGAATTTCAGCGGCGAACAATTTAAAAACAGAGAGCTGATGAACAGGCAAAACCATGATTTCCATTTTATTCCGGAACCTTTCGATGAAGACGCCGAGGTCGAGTGGGTGCCTTTCTGGTCGCTGACGAAAAAAGAATGGCGTTACGTGATCGCGAACTTTTGCTATTATGGCTATCACGATCCCGGGGGCCGCGATTTTTTGCGGCCGAACTCGAACGGCTGCGCGTCCGGCAACACGCTTGAAGAAGCTTTTCTCCAGGCTTTTTTCGAGATCAACGAGCGCGATGCTGTGGCGCTGTGGTGGTATAACATGATCGAAAGACCAGCCATAGACCTCGAAAGTTTCAATATTCCCTATATCGAAAAATTGCATTATGCTTATGAAAAGAAAAGCTGTAAATTCTGGGTGCTCGACATAACGACGAACACCAAAATTCCGGCTTTCGCGGCCGTTTCTCACAAACCGGGGGCCAAACGCGAAGAAATACTTTATGCGTTCGGCTCTCACTTCGATCCTAAAATAGCGCTTATGAGGGCGCTTACCGAGTTGAATCAGTGCCTGGCCGCATTCCTCGGAAAAGAAACTCCCAACGATTATTTTTTCGGGGATCATCACATGATCGAGTGGTGGAATAACGCGAAACTTGACGCCGAACCGTATCTCGCTCCGGCTAAAAACCTGGCGCCCAAAAAATTATCCGATTTCTGCGACCTGTCGTCGCCCGATATGCTCCAGGACATAGAACTGTGCGTGAAATTGATGAATGAATGCGGCATGCAGACGCTTATGCTGGACCAGACCCAGCCCGATATAGGAATGAATGTGGTCAGGGTCCTCGTACCCGGAATGCGCCACATGTGGCGTCGCCTCGGCCCCGGAAGACTTTATGACGTTCCGGTCGGGATGGGATTGCTAAAAAGACCTAAAAAGGAAAGCGAAATGAACAAAAACTCCGTTTTTCTTTAGGATATAAAACAACGGCCCCCTGGCGCATAACAATTTTAAAAATTTTATAAGAAATAAGGCGAATTCAATGAATAACGAATCGGACTTTTTTAAATTTCGTGATGCCGTTAATATTTCATCGGTCTCAGACGCTCAGCTTATCATACAGGACGAGAGTGTTTCGCTTAAGGTCGAAAAATTTTCGAAAGGTATAAGGGCTTTTATTGAAGCGCTCAAATCTAAGGGCGGAACGGCCGATGAGCTTTCGGAAATAGTTGCGGCCTCAGACGGCGATGACGAACTCATGAAATTTTATTACTATCTCGAAAGATTTTCAAAGCTCCGCATGTTATCGCGAACGTTATGCGATAAAGGAACAAAATTCGTTGCCATAGAGCCGATCTCCCCTGAGTTCAAACCGGACTCAAAATTTGAAATTAAGGAAGGCCAAAAATTCGTCGTATCGCGCTTCGTTTTTTCAAGAAGCGACGGCGGCAGGCATATCGTTGAATCGCCTTTATCATTCGCGCGTCTGGAACTCATCGATGAACGGTGCGCGGACATTTTTCATTTTCTCGCAAGTCCTCTTTGTTTAAAGGAATTGTCTCAAAAACTGCCTTCGATGGATGAAAAATTCCTCGGATATATTCTTGAAAATCTTTTTGATCTGGGGTTTTTGGTTGAAGCCGCGGCGGACGGTTCCAGCGCTGAAGATAAAAGCCCGGCGCTTATGCAGTGGGACTTTCACGATCTTCTGTTTCATTCGCGCACGCGTTTCGGCCGCCATAACTATCCGAGCGTAGCGACATTCCGGCATTTGAATAAGATCGAGCCGCTCGCGGCTTACAAAAAGCCCATGACGGAAAAAGGAATTGATTTATTCA
>CAZKCG010000033.1:0-52004 GCA_964551445.1 uncultured bacterium
TCGCAGAGAACGACCTTCGCGCCGAGCCATTCCACGACATGGGCCGATGCCACGAAAGTTAAAGCCGGAACGATGACTTCGTCTCCGGGCCCGACCCCCAGGGCCTTGAGCGATAAAAAAAGGCCCGCCGTGGCCGAACTTAACGCGACCGCTCCGACGCCGCCGCCTATATATTTTGAAATCTCTGATTCGAATTCGCCGACCTTGGGCCCGGTGGTCCACCATCCGGACTTTATAACTTCCGTCACGGCGGCTATTTCATCGTCGCTTACAAATGGTTTGGCGAGAGGTATAAAATTATTTTTCAACTATATCACCCGTCCCCTGAACGCCTATTTCCGGATACCACGAGTCGCAATCGGCGCACACTTTGTCGGTAAATTTTAAGTTTTTATGTTCCAGCCTCAATTTTTCATATTTTTCATTATGCCATATTTCGTATATTGAATTTTTGTTGACGTCGCCCATGGAGTCGCCGTTCCAGTCGTGGTTACAGCGCCCGACGAGCCCGTCGCAATAAATAAGCATTTCATATTCCGGCATGACGCAGGGTTTTCTTTCCGGCCGTTTTTCGGCCAGCGAACCGAATTTTCCGTCTATGGAATGCTGCTGATAAATTCGAACGCGGTCGACCTTCCCGGTCCAGATACGCTTGAATTCTTCGGCGTTCGCGGAAGGCGTGTCGGCAGTCTGGACCATCGAGACCTGGGTCCTGACCTTTCCCATATTCAATTCGAGGAATCTCAGGATCTTTTTCTCGACGGCCTCGTATTTAGCCGGACATCTTGTTTTATCGTACACTTCCGGAATGTCTATGCTGAAAGAAACGAATGTCAGCGCCTCGATCATCGCCAGAGATTTTTCATCCGTAAGGCAGGTCCCGTTGGTAGCGATCTGAACCTCTTTGAATTTGCCTTTGACGTAAGAGCACATTTCGGAAAAACCCTTGTGAAGGAGACTTTCGCCTCGCCTGTGCAGAACTATTATCCTGTCTTTGTAAGACGACGCCTCGTCTATGATTTTTTTAAAAAGGCCCATTTCCATATATCCGGTAAGATCGTTCATGTGATGGCGCGGGCAATATGTGCATCTTAAATTGCAGTCGCTTACGGGTTCTATTTCTATACGCTGAGGAAAATCAAGCATTAAAACCATCTCTCAAATTAATTTGTTTCTAATTTTATCACAAAAGCATAAGAATTACAATACCTTCAATTGTTTGTTCCTGTTTTTTTCAAAACAGCCGGCTCTATGAAATGATCCAAATATACTGGATTTTATAATATTTTTTCGGCGGTCAAAATCCTTAAGACTTCCTCTTTCCAGATCTTGTAACCATAAAAATTAATGTGAATTCCGTCATAAGTGAATTTATCGTCCAGATAACCTGACGCGCAAAGTTTTTGATTCATATCAGAAAAAATGAATCCCTTTTCTTCGCAGCTTGTTTTCAAAATCGCGTTCAACTTTTTAATTTTATCGTTTTTCGAATAACTGTCATAATAATCTTTAGAAAGTAAAAGCGTTGATTGAATAACGGTCTTGACGCCTCTTTTTTTAAATTCGTTTAAAATTTTTTCGTATGCGTGGAATGTGGTTTCAACGCTTGCGCCTTCCTTCAGATCGTTAACGCCTATCATCAAAAAAACGATCCGGGGTTTTTTGGAACATATCTCATCGATCCTGCCGAGAACGCCTTCAACCGTATCTCCGCCAATTCCCATATTAATTACGGCCAGGCTGTCGAGCATATCCTGCCAGGAAACGCCTTCGGTGATCGAATCGCCGGCCATGACTACTTTGTATTCAGCGCGTCCGGCTTCCTTAAAATATAACAGCCTGTTGCGGTAATACTTTTCATTTATCACGCCGGCTTCGATCGCCTCCAATTTATGTTTTTCAGCTTTTAAGACGTCCAGGCGGTAATCTTTATAAATTATAAGGATGAATAAGATAATATTTGACAACACCAGAGCGGTGAATAACTTGCTTTTCAATGCCAGACCTCCTTAGTATTCGCCCAAAATCATACGGATCGGCTTTTTGCGGCGATGCTAACTACTGCCGCCGGTTATTTTTCGCGGCAGTCAACGGCCAGCCCCTCCTTAGTATTCGCAAAAAAACTCATGCGGCCCGCGCTAACATCGTTAGCTTTTCATCCCTGAATTCTTAATGATGCTGAAAACATCGGAAGAAGCGAACCGATAATCGTCTCCATATTTATCCGATAACGCAGCGGCGATTCCCGAGGCGAGCTCATAATCGGAATATTCGTCTACCGTCAGCCTTAAGCCGCCTATTTCATCCGGATTGACGGTTCCCGGCACAAGCATAGTCTTGAATTTTTGGGGATTGTCTCTTATAAATTTCGTGACATGTTCGTGATCGGCCTTATCAGAACTTTCGGCAGCGGTTCTTTTCAACGCGCTCAAAAGCACTATTTCACAATCAAGTCCTGCCGCGCAGCTTTTTTTATCCGGCGCTATATATTCAAGACCGCCAGCGGAAAAAACACCGGCCATAAGCTCTAAAAGGTCTATATCCACGAAAGGCGAGTCGCCGCAAACCCTGACGATCGCATCCGCGCCGGCCGACCCGGCGCAGTCGACATAACGCTTGAGAACGTCTTCCAATTCGCCCCTGAAAACAGTTATTCCTTTTTTCGACGCGCTTTCACAGAGCGGATCATCGCTCGGTTCGGTGGATGTGGCTATAATAACTCCATCAACCCCTTTTGCCTTAAGACAGCGGCGGTAAACGTATTCGTAAAGGGGTATTCCGGCGACTGGCATGAGCATTTTTCCGGGAAGCCGCTTCGATGAAAGCCTGGATTGAATTATTATAAAAATCTTCATGCTATTTCGCCTAACTTACAAAACTGTTGATTCTTGCCCAGAGTTTTTCTTTTATCTTTTTAAGCGTCTCTTTAAAACCGTTGACCATAAAATTTTTATAGATCGTTTCCATATAAAAATAAGCGCGCCTGAAAATATACTTGAAAAACCACGCCTTGTTCCTTCTGGCGTAATTAAATACGATCTTCAGCTGCGCGCGGTTCTTAAGTTTTATAAGCTGCTCATCGGACAGCTGCGAAAAATTGACGAGAAGATTGGCGCCCTGTTCGCCGTAAGATCGGACAAGTTCCTTTACGTCTTTTATAAGGCCCTTTTTCAGGCCCGTCGCAAAAAGAGCGGTGTCGGGATAAGGGGTCGCGAAAAAGAAAGTGACCGGAGGTTCGATATTAACCTCATCTATAAATTTAACCGTATTTTCAACGCTTTCATAATTCTCGCCCTCGTTTCCGATCATAAAACTGCAGGAAGGAAAAATGTCGGCCTGGCGGCAATTAAAGATCGCCGTCTTCGCCATTTCGACCGTGGCTCTTTTTTTTATATTTTCAAGTATCCGCGGATCTCCGGATTCGACTCCCAGCCCGATCATAGTGCACCCTGAATTTTTCATCCGTTTTAAAACGTCCATGTCACGGCAGCTGTTCACTCTTCCGCTTACGGCCCATGTCATATTCAGCTTCTCGCGATCGAGAGCGTCGCAGAAAGCCAGGACCCTTTCACGGTTAAGCATAAAAAGATCGTCGGAAAAAGCGAAGCTCTCAAGTTTATATTTTTCTTTGTAAAACTTAAGCTCGCTTATGATGCGTTCGATCGAATGCGATCTTATGCGGCTGCCCTGAAAAGCGTGATAGCAATATGTGCATTTGTAGGGGCACCCGCGCGTCGTCGATAAATATATCGTTCGCGCTCCGGAATGTTTCTTCTGATTTTCAAAATATATTTCCATATCGAACAGGTCGAGCGCCGGCCAGGCTATCTCATCGATATTTGTAATCAAGGGCCTCGCGTCATTTTTTCTGAAGCCATTAGCGGTTCTGTAACAAATACCTTTAACCTCTTCCAGTGTCTCGCCGCGTTCAATTTTTCTTAAAAACTCGACCATCGTTTCTTCGGCTTCACCCATAACTACGGCATCAAGAGGCATTTCATCAAAAATAAAATTATATATCGAGCTTCCGACGCTGTTGCCGATAACCACGAATGCGTCAGGCTTGATCCTCTTGATCTCGCGGACAAGCCAGTTAACATAAGTAAAGCCGGAGATTATCGTCCCGATCCCGACAACTATTTTTTCTTCGCCCGCAAGGCTCATTTCAAGTTTCGCTATAACATCTTCATCGCCAAGCTGCATTCCATATATATCAAGGACCCCGCAGTTAAATCCCGCGGCCCTTACTGCGCCCGCAACGTAGCTGACGCCTATATTATGAACAAGGGGCGCTCTGAGCGTCGCCACATTAGGACATATAAATAAAACTTTCATCGGCTGCCCTCCGTAATAGTTCAAGATTTTTTATCAAAAATTAATTTTAAATATGCCGCAGGCCTTTTCGGCAGGCCGAGCAGGCCGTAAAAACGGTTGAAAATAAAAAAACAAATTATGCCGAACATTGAAAACCTTAACAAAAAAACCATATAAGAGCCGGCTATAGACGCTATACCGGAAGTTAAAAAAAAGACCGCCAGATAAACGGCTACCAATAAAACCATTACCGTTAGACGGTGGCGGACGAGCTCAAAATAATCAACGCATATTCTTTTGCATATAATATAAACCGAAATATCGGTGCATATAAGATTTACAAGAAATACTTTTGCTGAAAAACCATTGGCCCCCAGAGCGAATCCGGGAATAAAATAATCCGTCGGCGCTATGACGAAATATGTAATTATAGTGCTCACAAAAAACATTACTACACCGATGTCCCTGTATAATTTAACGGCCTCGGTGGCGAAATAAATATTGCCGGCCAGCTGGCCGTAAACCTGTATCAGCGGGAAAAAAATCATTATCATGAAAGGGACCGCCGCCATCGCAAATTTTTTCCCGGCGATTATCATTAAAATATCGCTTACGTTGAAAAATAAAAATACGGATATAAAAGCGGTTATAACAAAAAGCAGTTTGACGAATTTGAGAAATATAGCTCCTATTTCCGCGGTCGCTTTTTGCTTATCCAGCACGGAAACTTCCCGCCAGAATATATTTAACAGAGGATTGAAAAAAAGAAGCGATATCGCGGCCCAGTTATAAGAAAGCGAATAATAGCCCTGTTCGGCCGAACCGCCGAATTTCTGAAGCATCCAGCGGTCGAGAAAATCCGCGCAGAATCCTAAAAAAATATAAACTATGAGAGGCGAACAGTAACTTTTAAAAAAAGCCGCGTTATCTCTGAAACCTTCCAATAAGTTCGATTCGGCTCTGAAATAAAGCCTGTAAAATTTAAAGATCGAAGCCGTGATTATTAAAAACGGCGATATCGAATATAAAAAAATAGCCGTTCCAAGGCCTATTGCCCCGTAATAATAAAATCCTGAAAGCAGCGCGGCGGAAAAATAGTTCGTGAACAGGTTGATCTTCTGAAAAATTATCGTCTGCCCGCGGGCGTCGCCGAACTGTACGAACTGCTGGGCCAGTGAAAATATCCAGACGGCAAGCGCGGCCAAAACTATGTTCTGATGGGTCTGACCGGGCCAGAATTTCCCATGAAGATCCAGAGCTATGGCGGAAAAAACCAGCGTTAAAATTATAAAAAGCTGGAAAACCAGCCACAGGAAATATTGAACATTCAAGTTTTTGGAATTTTCATTTTTGGCGTTACTGGTGAAAAACGCAGTTGAAGAACCGAGGTCCAGAAAATTTTTTAACGATATGAAATTATTTATAAGGAACTGAAAATCGCCATACCCCGACGGGCCTAACGCTCTCGGCAGCAGGCTCGCATTCAAAAGACGCGGAACGCAAAGCATTATATTCGCCAAAAGCGAGAAGAAATAACGTTTTTTTATCGAGGTCACGCTATTGGAAGCCTGATCTTGTCCCATTGAACATCCTTAAGAATAATTCGCTTTAATTGAAGGGTCATTTATAGAAGGGCGAAGGACGGTCCGAAAAGCCATTGAAAAATCAGTACGCGTTCTTATCGTTCCACACCACAAGAATAGTCTTCACGAGTATTTTCAGATCGAACCATATCGACCAGTTCTCGATATAATAAAGGTCGTATTCGATACGCTGGGCAAGCGAGGTCGAGGACCCTCTGAGCCCGTTCACCTGCGCCCATCCGGTTATTCCGGCTTTTACCCTGTGCCGCTTCATGTAATTTCGTATCTCTTCCTTGAATTTATGCACGAAGAAGGGCCTTTCGGGGCGCGGTCCCACCAGGCTCATTTCACCTCTCAGCACATTGAACAGCTGGGGTAATTCGTCTAACGATGTCTTCCGCAGGAAAGCTCCGATCCTCGTGCACCGCGGATCGTTCTTGTCGGCCCACTTCGGCCCCGAACCGGTTTCGGAATCAGTGTACATCGTCCGGAACTTGTACATCATAAAGGTAACATTGTCGAGTCCTACCCGTTCCTGAGAATAAAACACCGGCCCCCTGGACGAAAATTTGACCAGCGACGCTATCGCTATCAATAACGGCGAGATCAAAATTATTCCGAAGAGTGAAAAAATAAGGTCCATTAATCTTTTAGCGGAACCGCCCCAGCCGGAAAGCGCCGGCTCATAAAGCGAGATCAGGGGTATCCCTTCGAGCGTCGTTATGGCGGAATTAGCCGTCATATAATAGAACATGTCAGGAACGATGTGGACGTCAATATTATTTTTTTCGCATATTCTTATCGCTTCCGTCGTTTCGGCGTATTGAGAAGCCGGATAGCAGCAGATCAGCCTTTCGAAGCTTTTGTCGAAATATAGTTTCTCGATCTGACCGGACGGACCGGCATATAGATCGAGTACTCCGAATTTTTCGGCGCGGGACGGATCGTCATCGATAAAACCGGCCACCTTGTATCCCCAAAAAGGATTCCGGCCGATTTTTTCGGCCGATTTTATTGAATTCTCGTTGATCCCGGCGATCATGACGAGCTTGATATTATAACCTTTTTTATGCAAAAGCGAATATATTCTTATTACGATAAATTGATAATAAAGAAAAACTACCAGCTGCATAAAAAACGAGTACGCGAAAAACCTGCGATGGAAAAATGAGTAATCATTCCAGAGCACGCCGCCGAGAAGAATGTAAACTGCGATAAGCTCGAGATAAGTTTTAAAAGTCAGCGGCAGAATTATAAAAAATTCATCGAGAAGCTGCCTGACGCGCTTGAATCTGTAATAGCCCTGCGAATTAGAATTTATCATCCATAAAAATGAATATATAAAAGCCAGCACCAGTATATTGATATTTGATTCAACGCTCTTTGAGTTGAGTATAAAATTCGACTTGATTATGATCGAACTGAAATAAAATACCGAAACATTGACGAGCATATCAATGACGGGAGCGTATTTAATAAATAAATGAAACAAAAATCTTCCGAACATGGCGTTATTATATCATAGCAAAAGGTGTTTTTCAATTATAATTATGAAAATTCGAAAATGACGGAGGGCCCGAAATTCAAATCATCATTCCACGTATATAACTGTCCTGAGATATTTGAAAACCTCATAAATGACCTTTGTATGGTCGCCGCCGTTGAGTCTTATAAGTGCAAGCATTATGAATTCGTTGTAATAAGCCTGAAGCGGAAGATAATAAAACGAATGCATATTCCCGCCGTAGAGAATATCGCGTTTGAACGTCAGGTCGCGCTTAGAGTTGGCGAGCATGTGCGTCTGGCAATAAAGCGCTATAGATCTCGCCGCCGCGAGATCGCCCGCCTTATAATATACCCAGCTCATCATCACGGAATTCAATGTCGAAAAGCCTTTATTTTTTCTGAACGCAGCTTCCTGACTTTTGACCGCCACCTCGAAACTTCCATTCGAAAAATGAACCATGCTTTCAAGGTAGTCCTTGAGTACGCCGTCATATCTGGAAAATTCCTTTAAAGCGGCATTATTATTAAAAAGAAAATAATCCACCACCGGGAAGAGCGAATCCGAACCGAACATATGCGAGAACTGCTTTTTGATCTGCGCAGAGTCCATGCCTGAAGAATACTTCCATATCACAGGCAGGATCATTGAAACGGCCGCCAGCAGTTCATTTTGTTGTGTGAAAGAGTTGGAGCGCTCTCGAAATCCGGAAACCGGAATAAATTCAGAGATGCGGTCCACGCCTTTCATAGCAGAGTAAACTCCGGTTATGAGGAATTTATCTATATTGGGAAGATCTATATTCACGCCCAGCTTCAATCCGAATGAAATATAATCGAAATAAGGCGTCAGACGGGTCCCCGGCCTTATGTCCCGCTCTTCGCGCATTATAGCCAGTATTTTTTCGTGAAGCCCTTCGTTGGCTTTTATGAACACTGAATATCCTTCATCTCCGAAGATGTCCACAAATTTAGAAAAAGCGTTAAAATAGGATTGGATCAAAAGCTGTTCATTGACGTCGGCGTTAAAGCCCTTTAATTTTTTTGCCTTGCGGTCGCTTTTCAATGTTTTGTAATCTGATTCGCCGTTATATTTACTTTGTAAAAACGTAAGCGCTGATTTAACCAGAACATCATGAGGCACTAAAATTTCAGCTCGTTCCATCAGCTCCAGCGAGTTCTTTATGTCGCGGTTTCCCTTGAGCACGTTATTTTTAATAAATCCCGACATGAATAAAAGATAACTTTTATTGATCAAATATGACACGTTTGAAGGGTCGTGACCAATCGCTATATCGAAATATTCGCCAGAATTTTTCATCGAATATCCAGCCGCGCTGTTCATGGCGAGGGTATTAGCTTTTTCGGCTATAAAAAAATGGGCCGCCGGATAGGCGAATATCAAAGGTAGCACGACCAGAGATACCGCGAAGAACTTTCGCGGCGCCATGTATCCCGCCTGAAGTTGATCTTCCGCCGGAAGCGCGGGTTCATAGCCGTCATGACCCATTTCGCCGAACTTATTTGAAAGATAAAACGAATAAAAGAATATTCCAAAAAATAATGCCAGCGGTTTCTGCCATACGTTGAGCTCAAAATAAATCTCGCTGCCGAGCGTTACGGAGATCAGCTTAAAAATAATATAAAAAATGGCTGAAGCAGAAACCGTCAGCAAAATCCTAAGCAGAAATCTTTCATTTTCCTGATCTCGGTGTTTTATCTGAACCCCGATCTGATCCGCGCTCACGAATATACCGATAAGAAGGTATAAATACAGGGAAATTGTGGGAAGGATATAGTGTGGGCTCAGCATGGAGTTAGCGAACACCGATATAATTACGAAAATAACGGAATACCCGAGGGCTGAAACGTGGGCGCCGGATCCCCCGGCGGCGCGCCCGGCCGCGGACATCGCTTTTCTCAAAACCAGCAATAAAGGCATAAGGTATATGAACGTTCCGGTCACGCCCAGATCGCATAACTTCTGAAGCATGAAATTATGCGCGTCAACCATGGAAGACGCGGAAATTTTCTGTATCGAATAACTGCATACTGAGGCGCCGACGCCAAAAACGGGATTTTCAAGAAAAAGTTTTGCCGCTTCATTCCAGATCTCGCCGCGCTGCCTGAGCGCCGACAGACCGGACTCCCAGAAAACACGATGGACCCTGTTATAATTTAACGCCGTCAGCAGCAGGCCCGTCGCGGCTACGATCATTAGAGCGTATTTAAATTTGCTCAAATTGCCGGAGTTCTTAAGATACAGAAATGAAACAACGAGCGCGGCAAGCGTAAATCCGAGCATGCCGCCGCGTGACGATGTCATAAATATCGTGTAAAGATAAAGCGTGACGGGCATCGCCAACAAAGCTATATGGACCTTCGCGGCACCCAGCATAATATTTTTAATTAAAAAGTATATGTAAAACGAAATCGCTATTAAAATAAAAGACGCCAGAAGGTTCGGATGCATCGAGTCGTGAGATATTCTGCCGTCGGTTCCTATAAGCTGGAATTTGAAGAAAACTATATACAATATGCGGCAAACGAAAACAAGTGAAACAACGCAGAAGAATTTTAAAGTTTTTTCTAAATAAGTAATATTTTCAACCACGAAAAAACGCGCCATTACATACACGAGAAAATAGCCGGCCTGATAAAAACATTCCTCGACTGAAACTCTGGGAACGTGAGAATAGGTTATTGAAAAGATATTATAGGAAAGGTCGGCGAAAAACCAGGCGTCAACGGCATTGATGAATCCGAGATACCTCTTTAGCGAGCCGCTTTTATAAATACCGCTGAAACATATAAGCGAAGCTGTATAAATTAATATAATAAAAACAAAATTCTTGAAAAAATAATTGGTCTGCGTGGAAAAAATTATAAGTCCAAGTGAGAGCAGGATAGATAAAAACGAAAAGATCGAATATTTACGGAAAATTTCTGAATGCATATCACTATTCCAAATATTTTATAAAATAAATTCAAAAGGCTGTTCTTTTTAAAACGACTTTTAAAATAACCGGGACCACTCTTTCGAATGATCCCGGTTATTTTTATTTTAAGCTATGTCTTCTTTACGATTAGAAGGTTCTGACCTTGATTTCAACTGGAGGGTTGAAAGCGGCCTGGAACGGTCTTCCGTATCCGCCTCTGAAAGGAACCAGTGTTAACTGTTTGCAATACTGGTCGGTATCGGCGATAAACGCGGACAAACCGTCACTTGTGGTCGCGCTGCGGGTTGTAACCCTGGCTGCGTATCCTACGATAGAGTTCATAGGGATACCGTTGGTGAATGTGTATCTTAAAACGCGAGGATTATTTCTAAGCCTTACAACTGCCTGGTTGGCGACAGCCGACAGGTAGAAGCCGGCTGCGGGAGCGCCTGTGGCGACACCCGATGCACCGAAGGAAGCCCATGTAACGTTATCGGATGAGAATTCGAACGCTGTAGCTACGGGAATACCTGTCGTAGGATGCTGAATGTCTTTATTGAACGTGAAGTCCATATATTCGCCGTATTCTATCGTACCGTTGTTATTGTTATCCCATACGTAAACGGTTGCAAGAGTGAGCTTATCGCCGAGGTAGTAGTTGACGATGTCACGGGTACGGCCTGTTTCGGTTATACCAAATGAGTTACCGCCGTAGCAGGTGAGAAGGTCTGAACCCATCGACGAGATAACGCCCGATGATGTGTTGATAAGATAAGGTGAACCCCACGGATCCGGAGGAACGGTTTTGAGGTATGTTCCGATGAGCGATGTGAGCGAGTTCTGTGAAAAATCCGTCCACTGCGTGGTAGCGCCGCCGAGCGTGCCCCAAACAGCAGCGTATACGTTCATAGCGAGAGGATAGAACGAGAAATATTTGTTGCCGGCGGAACCTATTAAAGCCGTGCTGTAGTTATAAGCTGAGAACGGAGTATTTTCAAGTGAATCATAAAGCCTGACCGCGCCCGCGAACATATCTAAGTCCTGGCTTGCCTTAGCGACTTTCGATTTGTAGAGATAATCATCGAGGAACCATGCCGCGATACCGACAAGCAGCAACATGATCGTGATAGCGACGAGTAATTCGATAAGTGAGAACGCACCGGATTTCTTTCTTCTTAAATTGAACATCATAGGGATCAACTCCTTTTGGATTTTGAAAAGTTTACTTTATATTTTTAGATTTGACTCTAAACTGAACTCCCCACCTCCCCGGATAAAATGAATTAGTAATTTCTTTATATTTTTTTATTTTTCACTGCAAAAAGTCCCGCATTTCAAAAACACGATATTAGTTATTATCGTTATCGGCACGATTTGATTTTAACTTAGGCCCGTTTCATTAAAATATTCTGTTTTTTTTAGTTTTTACTCGTTTTTATGCGATTTAGCTTTAAAATAAGACCATTACAAACTTATTTTAAGACCTGTGGGTTTTCATTCCGCAAGCCTTGATAATACTAAAGAATATCGCAAAAATCAAGGCAAATTTTAAACAATTTTATCATAAATAAAATATAATTGCAAGAAAAATTTAAGCAGTCTTTAACAAAGTATAGCAATTTAATGAAATAAATAAAAGAGCCGCGGCATCATTCGCCTATTATTTTTTTAATGCGCGTGATAAGTTCTTTAGAATCAAAGGGTTTGACCATATAATTTTGCGCGCCCATCTGTATGGCTTTCACGATCTCTTCCTTCTGGCTCCTGGCGGTCAGCATCATTATAGGCATCGTTTTCGTCTTGGCGTCCGCGCGAACCTTCGTGAGAACGTCAAAACCGTTCATTCCAGGCATCGCGACGTCGAGCAGCAT
Source organism: uncultured bacterium (assembly GCA_964551445.1). Classification (GTDB taxonomy): domain Bacteria; phylum Muiribacteriota; class UBA9980; order UBA9980; family UBA9980; genus DAOPXV01. The sequence continues at coordinate 12,211 of CAZKCG010000033.1, forward strand.
AAGAGATGGTACATCGGTCTGAAGATAGTTTATCGCGTCCATTCCATTTTTCGCCGTTGAAACAGTGAAACCCGCCCTTTTTAAAACCACTTCCACAAGCCTTAAAATATCGGGATCGTCATCGACGACCAGGATCTTTTTTCTTTCGACCTCCGCCATATAATGGGGGATGTCGAGTTCGAAGGCGCGAAGTTTCGATATAGCCGGATTGTTATAATCTAAAATTATTTTACCGCGCTTTAGCTGTATGTTTATGATCTCAAGATATTTGACCGCCAGCGTCACAAGTTCGAGTATCCTGGAATTAAATGGTATTCTGTTGTTTTTTATAAGAATAATGACCTTCAGCACGAGCGACGCATATTCGGCTACCTCAGGAAATCCGGAAGAAGCGCCGGAAGACATTATATCCTGAAAAGCGAGCTCGAAATCATATGCCGCCTCGGATGAACCCGGATTCGAAAAAAGATTCAGATAAGCTTTCTTCACCTTTTCGACTTTAACGCCGAAATCGCCGCCGGAGACCGGTTCGCCCGCACGCTTGACAGCTTCGAAAGTTTCTGACGAGCCGTTTGATATTACTGGTTTTTCGTCAGTGGTCATTTTAAAACATCCTCTGTTTTTATTGATATGCCAGGCCGGTCCGCGGCTTTTGCTTTTATTAATGAAATCGTCTGATCCCGGGCTAATTTCCGGTGGAAACCCGCCCTTACATTCAATTTCAAAGCATACTGACGAGGTTATGGTATCAGATTTACGAATGTTTGTCAACCGAAATTTAACTGAAATTTCGCCTGCGTGACCCGGCCAAACTTTTTCTGTCTCTAACCTTTTTATTTTTCAAAGAACTTTCACAATTTATTGAGCATTATTTGTGCCAGAACTCTCAGTTAAAGAAAAAAGACAAAGACATATTTGAAATAGTCTTCATCTTTGATCTAAAACCTTTTGTTTTTAATTGTTTTGAAATGCGGCTACATCAGGCCGAGTTTTTTCATTCTTCGCCAAAGCGTAGTGCGGTCTATATTTAAAAACTTAGCCGCCGCAACTTTATTTCCGCCAAATTTTAATAAAACCTCTATTATGGACTTTTTTTGTAGTTTTTCTTCGTCATTCAGTTGCGCATCAGTTGCAATATTTGCCGCCACAGTTGCATCACCGCGTGCATCAGTTGCAGCAAAATCCGCAACAGTTGCGTCGGTTTTTTCGTGTGTTGCATCCCGGATCTCATCGGTTTCCGACGCCTGCGTTTTCATCTTATCCCGTGACGCATCATCCGCGTTTTCTCCACCGCTCACAGCCTTATCATCGCCAGCCTTATGTTCGCAACCGGCGATCTTTACCGCTTCTTCTTCTTTTTTTTCAGCATTTGAAAGTTTTGACGCCGCGCTTTCAACATCCGCGACATCCGCCGTTCCAGCGGCCGGCATCCGCTCTCTTAAATTTCTGGCGTTCTGGCGAAAAGCCGACGCCTGCGACTCTTTTTTCTCAATGATCTGGGCGTATTCCTGCGAAAGATGCTCCGCGCCGATCTCGTCGCCTTTACAAAAAATGAAGGCATAATCTATTATGTTCTGAAGTTCCCTTATATTTCCGGGAAATTCATAGGACATCAGAAATTCAAAAACTTCTTTTGAAACGCGGGAGATATTTTTGTGATATTTGGCGTTAAAATTACCCATGAAATGTTCTATCAATAATTCCGTATCTTCGTGCCGGTCCTTCAGAGGAGGAATTTTCAGGCTCACTATTTTCAGGCGGTAATACAGATCAGCCCTGAATTTTCCCGTCTGGACAAGCGAAGCCAGATCCACGTTAGTGGCGGCGATGATACGGACGTCGGCTTCTATGGTGTTATTTGCGCCGAGAGGCTCGTATGTTTTTTTCTCGATGACGCGAAGTAGTTTGACCTGAAGATTGAGAGGCAGTTCGCCTATCTCATCCAGAAAAATAGTGCCGCCCGACGCCGCCTCGAATTTACCGGGTTTGCTTCGGTCCGCGCCCGTGAAAGCGCCTTTGGCGTAGCCGAAAAGTTCCGATTCCAGAAGCGTGTCCGGCAGGGCTCCGCAGTTTATCGTTAAAAACGGCTTCCCGACGCGGCCGGATACGTTATGAATAACTTCGGCGATAAGGCTTTTTCCGGTGCCGGTCGCGCCTTCTATAAGCACGTTGCAGTCATGGCCGGCTATGGTCGGAATGATATCGAAAACGCTTTTCATGTATAAACTACGGCCGATTATATCGTTGAACGAGTGTTTTGCAAGCAGCTCTTTCCGGGCCGTTTTAATTTCTTCTTCGACCCTTTTGCGCTCCGTGATGTCGCGAATGTTGGTGACGACGCGCACTACCTTCTCGCCGTCAAAAACCGGCGTTTTACGGATCTCTAAGATCAATGCGCGCCCGGTTATCTTTAAAGTGTTCTCGAAAAAAAATTCGCGGCCGTCCTTAAAAATCCGTCCGTATTCTTCTTCCGGATCTTTCGAGAGAAAATGAGACAGAATGTTTATATGTTTTCCGACGATGTCCGATTCAAGCCCCAGTTCTTCATTTATGGCCTTGAAAGCATCGTTCATCAGAACAATTTTCATATCCTCGTCGATGACGAATATCCAGTCGAACATCGAGTTTATAGTAGTATAATAAAGTCTTTCAGAGCGCTTTAAAGCGTTCTCGATATCTTTGCGGCCGGTTATATCTATGGTGATACCGCCCAGAAGAGGGCTCCTGCCGTGCTTCGGGATCTGAAAACGGCGCGATAGAAAGGTGTGAAGCCGGCCCGTCGGAGCGACCGTCCAGCTTTCCTCACGCTCCTCGCCCTTTCCCTGGATCAGCACCTTCATGTCTTCGACCCACATGCTTTTGCCGAATTCGTCGCCCCATATCTCTTCGTCGCTCTTTCCGATCATGCCGTCGAGTTTGACGCCGAGCAGTTCCTCGAAACGCTTGTTGAAAAATAAAAGACGCGTTTCAGAGTCTTTAATATAGACGCCGCCGGGAAAGTTCTGCATGAAAAGGGAGAATATATCCTGACTTTCCTTAAGTTTTTCCTCGAGATTGTATTTGGTGATGTCGCTGTCGATGCCGCGATAGCCGGCTATATTTCCCGCGCCGTCATAAAAAGGCGCTGCGACGGTTCTAAGCGCCACAAGGCAGCCGTTCTTATGAACGCCTATGCGCGCCATGCCGATAGTTCTGCCGTCTTTAACGGCTTCTTCGAAAAGCGGTCTGACCCTTTCTATATCCTCTTTATGAACGAATTCAAAAAAGCTCCGGCCGCAAATCTCATCGGGCGCGTAACCTAAGATATCGAAAAGCCGACCGTTGCTGTAAGTATAGCTGAGTCCGAGATCGCATGCCCAGAGCCAGTCGGAAGTATTTTCAACGAAAAAGGCGGGATCATGAGCGGCTGATTCGACAGAAGTTATTTGTTTGATATTTATTTTGTCATTGTCTGAATTTTTTTTCTTCATTTTTCACTATTATAACACAGCGCGGGCGAGCTGTAAAGAACGCGCGGCCTTTTTTTATGCAAAATTACTTGTAACGCGGGCTAAATAAATTCATTTTTTTTCCGAAATGTGTCTTTGAATTCCTTATATTTTAAAGGAGAAAAATATGGACAATTTAAATTATAAACTTTATACCGACCGGGTTAACTCGGAAAACGCGAAATATTTTCTGCTCGGCATAGCGATAATCGCTCTGATGCTTTTAGGCGTCGGGCCGGCACATTCCCAGCAGCAGGATAACACGGCCAATAAGCCTTACCCGGCTGGCTGGAGCTCGGACATGATGGTATCTTATAAAGCCATAAACGCCATCCGCCCCGAGGGCATAATGGATTCGAAAGGCAATGTCCACCTGGTGTGGGAAGATAACGACGACGATATCTATTACGCCCAGATCGACGAATCCGGATCGCTCGTCGTAGCGCAAAAACCTCTCACGCAGACGGCTTTCAAAGACGGCAAAACATCCAACTATCCTTCGATAGCTTCGGACCGTTACGGCGATCTATGGGCTTTCTGGCAGGACAACAGAGCGGGCATATATGAGATCTACTTCGCCAGATCCACCGACAACGGAAGGACATGGTCGCAGGAACAAAGGCTCACCTCGGCCGACGGAATGCAGTCGCAGCGCCCGAGAGCGCACGCTAAATTCTACGGCGAATCGGGCCGCGTATATGTCGCATGGCAGGACAGAAGAACCGGCAATTTCGAAGTTTTCTTAAGAATGATAAGCTATAATATAACGGACGGCACCATAAACTGGGGAACCGATGTCCAGGTCACCGAGACCGACGGATTCGAATCGACGGTGCCGGATATCCATTGCTACAAAGACTGGATATATCTCGCCTGGAACGATCTTAGAAACGGCGTCAACGAGATATATTTCAAAAAAAGTAATGACAAGGGCGAAAATTTCTCGGCGGAAATAGCGGTGTCGGATATCGACGGATTCACTTCCGAGCGGGCGCGCCTCTGGGCTAACGCGAGCGGACTTTCAATAATATGGCACGATCTGCGCGAGAATAATTTTGAAGTATATTATAAGATGCTTGAACATAACCTTATAACTTCGAGAACCATCGTCGCGACAAAAAGGCTTTCAAAAAAAGATATATACGATTCGATGAACCCCACTATAACGGCTGACGATAAAACCGTTTACGTTGCGTGGGAAGACGCGGCGGACGGCCAGAAAAAAGAGATTTTTCACACTACTTCGCCGGATCAGGGCAAGACCTTCGCCGCGACGACCATAATGACCGGCTACTCGTCGTTCGGTTTCTCGGAATCGTCGGAGTATCCGAAAATAATGACGAATAATCAGAACGTTCACCTTGCGTGGGCGAGAAAATATTCCAACAACTTCGACATATTCTATAAGGGAACGCTCGTAAAACTTTTAAGCACGACGCCGGCGGCGAAATCTGTCAACGCGCCGACCAACACGGAAATATCCATGGAGTTCTCGAAAATGATGAACGCCAACGCTCTTCAAGGCGCGGTAAGCGTAGTGGGCGAACAGGAAATAATAAACGGAACGATCACCTTCTTAAATTATGACGCGCCGACGGGCACTGTCTCGAAATTGAAATTCACGCCGGCCAAACCGCTTTCACCGAATCAGACGTACACGGTCAGGATCGCCGGAACTGCGAAGGATAAGAACGGAAACTCGATGGTCGGAAACACCATGGGCAGTTTCGACGGAATAAGCTCCGCCGATTATATATGGTCCTTCGCGACGGGCGCAGGCGGAACGGCGAAAAGCCTTCTGAGAAACATCGTGAATTCGCCGAATCCTTTCAATTATATAACCAACCCGCCCGGAACTTATTTCAACTACTCCATCGACACGGAACAGGCGGTCGGCGACGCGAAGATCAAGATCTACGCCATGTCGGGACGCCTCATTAAAACCATAGATATGGCGAGCAACATTAAGGGCCTCAACCAGCAGTACTGGGACGGGCTGGACGAATCGGGCAGCCGGCTGGCCAATGGCGTCTATCTTTACAAGATCTTCGTAGAAATAGGATCGGACGAATTCGTGGCCAAGGGAAAAATGATCGTAATGAGCGAAAAGAATTTAAATTAAATATAATTATAGGGGCCCGCGCGAAGTGAAGCTATCAATAATTTTAACGCGCAGCCGATATAAACATAAAATGAGGTATTTTATGAGGTTTAAAATGAAAAAACTTATATACCCGGCAGAAAAAATAAGCTTCGCGCGAAAAGTTCTGGCGATCGCGGCTTTAGCTTTAGTCCTGGCGCTTTTCACCGATATTTCGGCGTCCTTCGCCTATTCCAACCCTGACTTTTTCCTTAAACAGGGCGTGGGCGCGAGACAGCTCGGAATGGGCAACGCGGGAACGGCGGTCGCGGACGACGCTTCGGCGATATTTTTCAATCCCGCGGGGCTCGCGTTCTTAAAGAACGTGGAAATTACCACCATGCATTCCGAAGCTTATGATTTCGACATAAAATACGACTATTTAAGCCTTATCCTGCCGCTCGTGCACGGAAGGGTCATCGGAGTTTCGGGCGCGCTGCTTAAAACCGACCAGATCCCGATAACCAAGGACAAGATCCCGAACATCGTCAACTACACGGAAGATAAAGAACAGGTCGGCATGTTCTCATACGGCCATAAGATATCGGAAAGAGCGGCGCTCGGCCTCACTATAAAAGACATCAAACAGTCGCTTTATTTCAAGGAAGCCAACGGCAGCGAAGCCGATTTCGCAATATTATACAAACCTTCAAAGACCATAAACTTCGGCCTTAACGTGCAGGACGCTCTCCCCTCCGAACTTAAATGGAGCACCGGCGTAACGGACAGCATCCCTTTCACCGTAAGGGGCGGCATGGCGATAAAACTTCGCGACTGGGGCTCGCTTCTGGCAATAGACGCGGACAAGGTCCAGGGCAGGAATGTAAAACTTAACGCCGGCTGGGAATATCAGTTCAACGAAACCTTTTTAGGGCGCGCGGGCGTCAACGACGGACAGGGAACGGCCGGTTTTTCTCTTACGCGCGGCGGATGGCGTTTCGACTACGCTTACATGAGAGCCGAGCTCGGCGAAATACAGCGGTTCTCGGCCACGGCAAGATTCGGAAGCTACCTTTTTGAAAATCTTTTCAGAAAGGCAAAACGCCCGACCACTCCGCAGTGCGACGATCCCGACGGGAAAATGAGCCTTCAGAGCAGGGCCGTCTGTAAAAAAGGGCATATCGAAGCGGTAAGCGACTGCGCAAGCTGTAATTCAAACTCGAAAATAGCGTCATATCCAACCGCGTCAAGGCGCGACGCGAGCCAGATAGTAAAGTTAGGCGCAACGGACAGAAACCCCGCCGCATCTTTCGCCGGCTCCAAATCCGGGTCCGGAAGGCGCCTCGTAAGCGCGGCCGAACCTCAGCCCGACATAAATAAAGTGCTCGGAAAAGACGAATCGCCGGTCATCGAGATACCGAGAGCGTCAGGCGTGCGAAAACCCGACGAAAAGATAAGGGAAGGAAATAAACTGGTGCTCGCCGGAAGGAACGACGAAGCGGTAAAAGCCTACAGGGAAGCGCTTAACATGAAACCCAATTCAGAGGACGCGCATGTTAAACTCGCCGGGATCTACCAATACCAGAAGCTTTACGGAGAAGCGATAGAGGAATATAAGGACGCTATAGCAATAAATCCGACGAACCCGGATAACTACATAAGCATCGGATCGCTTTACGCGAAGATCGGCGAATTCGACAAGGCGAGCGAGGCGTGCGAGATTGTAACTAAAATGGCGCCGGGTACGGATAAAGCGAAGATAGCCAATAACCTTTACGAAACCTTCAAACGGCAGGCGACACCGCCCGATAATAAATTCAAACTCTCGGCCAGAAATATCAGTTCGCTCGACATCGAAGAGGAAGTAACGGCGGACACGCTCAGGATCGATTCTTTCGAAGAGGAAAAACCTAAGAAGAGCGTGAAAAAGAGTTCGGCGAAAACCAAAAAGAAAGCGGCTAAGACCGAAAAACCAAAAGAAACGGCCAAAGCGGTAAAAACCGAAAAGAAACCGGCCGCGGCGAAAACCTCGGAAAACCTTCTGGACAATTAAGCCGATCGTTTAAAATACTTTAAGAACAAGATCACGGATCGTAATTCGCTGGAAAAACCAATATAAAACAAGAAATAAAAAAGAGCGTCTCGAAAAAGGCGCTCTTTTATTTATGGCCGGGATACATGGTAAAAGACCGGTATCGTTTCACATGTCATTCGGCAACCGGAAAACTCGGCATGGCCGGATACAAAGCGAATGTTTCAAAACATAAAAGAAGCGCTTCAGCGTTTAATACAAGTTCCTTTTTACGGCAACTCTATTTTTTAATTTTTTTTAACTCGGCGAGGGCCTTTTTGATGGCTGATTCAACTTCATAAGATGTGACGTTATCGCAATATATAGTAAGTTCTTTTAAATTACCGCCTTTAAGGTAGTATCGGTGTTCGCGCTCTTCTATCGCATAAACTCCGGTATATCCGGAATGCCACAACGGAACGGTATGCTTCATGCGCGGATTAAACTTTTTAACCCAGCCGTATCTTCCTTTCAGATAAAGATATATTTCCGAGCTTTCATTAAGGAGCTGGTCCTGAAACTTCCGGGTTCGTATCTCATCTGTCTGCGAAGCCGAAAGTTTAAGCGACTCGAGCCCGGCCATCATTTCAGTAATATCGCTGGTACAGATAAATTTATTTATCGCGGTAAAATCGGCTTTAAACGAATAATTGGAATTATCGACAAAGGAATATATTCCCGAAACGGAATATAAGCTGACTAGCAGCGCTGAAAGTATAAAAAAATAACCGCGCGGGCGTCTGTTAAAAAACAGCGTAAAATAAAGAGGGAAAAGCATCAATAAAATAAGTTCATGCGCCATCCCGAGCCTTTCGATATCAGGATTCCCCACGATGATCAAATTCGACTGCAAAAAAGGCCATGACTGCAAAAAATTAACGGAACCTTCAATACGGTTTCCCATAACGAAAAAATATATCAGAGCGAAATGGGTTAAAAGAATAGCGGAGTTTAAATTAAAATTAAAGAGAAACGGCTTTCTCAGGCCAAAATTTTTAAAATCTACCGCGATTAAAAGCAGGACAAAATATAAAGCTATCAAGACAAGATATAATTCCATCAGTTTATCAGCTTCCTTTCAAAAATTTCTTCCAGCAGGGCCACGTCGGCGGGCGCGATATTAATTTCCGATGTTTTTATTCCGGCCGCGGTGAAGTATCCGAAATCGGCGCAGTCCAGCTTTTGAGGATCTCCAGAAACCGGGACGCAGAGATACGCCAGAAGCAATATTTTTTTGTTCGAATATTCCCAGTAACTGAAATTAAACGGCCTGACGGCTTTTATTTCAAACCCGAGTTCTTCCATTATCTCCCTTTCAAGGCACTTTTCAGGCGTCTCGCCCGGCTCGAGCTTGCCGCCCGGGAACTCCCAGAGGCCGCCGCAGTCGTCATGCGAATGGCGCCTGGCCAGAAAAAGTTTTTTTTCGGGTGTGATTATAACCGCCGCGGTAACTATGAGCGGAAGTTTCGATTCCAAGATGATCTCCCTTTCTTTTTTGAATTTATGTCAACCGTCACCCGGATGAGCACGGGCAAGATCTGACAAGCACAATCGGACCGGGCAAGCGCGGCTCTTTCTTTCCAAATATAATTCAGACAGGACGCATTCAAAGCAGCCCGGAATGAAAAAACGGCGCATTTCCAAAAATTATAACGGCCTGAAGAACCATTTAAAGAGGACGGGCGCTTCTAAAAAAGCAAGCGCGATCCGGAAGTATAAATTATCATAAAATTGAATATAAATCAATAAAAATAAGCCGATAATTATAAATGAGGAGCATTTTTAATGACAAGGCTTAATATAATGACCAAGGTGAGCATTTTCGCGACGATATCATTCGTTCTGATGAAACTGCTTGAATTCCCTATTCCCGTATTCTTTCCTGATTTTTTAAAATTCGACATATCCGAAGTGCCTGCTCTCATAATAGGGTTCGCGATATCGCCGGCGGCGGGAGTATGCGTCGTGCTTTTAAAGAACGCGATCCATTTTGTGACGACGTTTAACATACTCGGCACTCTGGTCGCGAATAACGTCGCAGGGATAACCTTCGTAGGAGTAAGCTCGCTTATATATTCGAAAAATAAAAATCTGAAAGGAGCCATTATCGGCATGTGCGCTGGAACGATCGCGATGGCGCTCGTGATGATCCCGGTGAACAGGATCCTTTTGCCACTGTGGGGAATGCCTTATGACGCGGTCGCTCAAAAACTCATTTTCGTTGTCATCCCGGTCTTTAATATATTGAAAGGAAGCGCGGACACGCTTATAACATATTTTTTATACAAAAGAGTATCATCGTCTTTTTTGAAAAACAAAACTATTGATTAAAATAAAAGGAGTGATCAATTTGAAAAAAATCAACGTAGCGGTAATAATGGGCGGCCCTTCGGTAGAGAGGGAAGTTTCGCTTAATTCGGGCATGCAGGTGCTGAAAAATTTAAATCCTTTAAAGTACGACGCCTTCCCGGTCGAGATAACTAAAGACGGCGGCTGGCTCATAGGGCATGAAAAAACTCCTCTGGCAATGCCGTGGGCAATGAACGCGATGCTCGACGTGCCGCAGACTCTTGCGATGACGAAGACCGAAACGCCGAAAATGCCGGCTCACGAAGCGCTAAAAAAAGCTCACAACCTCTTAAAGACGGCTGACATAGCCTATCTCGCGCTTCACGGCGCTGTCGGCGAAGACGGATCGCTGCAGGGGCTTCTTGAAACGATCAATTTCCCATACACGGGGTCCGGCGTAATGGCGTCGTCGCTTGCGATGGATAAGATCCGCGCCAAACAGATATTCGCGCAATTCGGACTTAATACGGCGAGATCGCTCGTATATCACGACTTCGACTTTGAAAAAAACTATCAGAACGTCCTGGGCGAAATAAAAAACTGGATAGGCGTGCCTTGCGTCGTTAAACCGCCTCTTCTTGGTTCATCGGTAGGCGTAACGCTCTGCCGGACGGAAGACGAACTCAAGGAAGCGCTCGAAAAATGTTTTTACTTCGGAACGCAGGCGCTCATCGAAGAATTCATCGACGGCGTCGAGGTCACCTGCGGCGTTTTAGAACAGACGAAGGGCCGCGGCCCGATGGCGCTTCCGGTAACGGAGATAAGCTGCCCGAAAAACACTTTCTTCGACTACAAGATCAAATACACGAAAGGCGCGGCCGAGGAAATAACGCCCGCGAGGCTTTCGAAAGAACTCACGAAAGCGGTTCAAAAAACCGCGCTCACGGTCCATCAGGCGATGGGATGTGCGGGCATGAGCCGCACCGACATGATCATCCGCGGCGAAACGATCTTCGTGCTCGAAACCAACACGCTTCCCGGAATGACGATGACCTCGCTTCTTCCGCAGGGCGCGGCCGCGGCGGGCATCACTTACACTGAACTTTTAGACACCATAATCGAGACCGGCCTCGAAAAACATGAATTAAAGAAAAAATATCTGGCAAGAATTTAAATGGTAACAAAAAATTTTTTCAAGGAACCGCGGTCAAAAAATCCATCCGGGATTTTTCGCCGCTCGTGCCTCGGCGGCTCTAGCCCATCCTTGGGCTCCGCCGCCTCCGGCGCGTTCCTTTCAAAAAATTTTTGTTACTTAATAGTTTCATATTGCCAGACATACATTCCAATTGATTAATTTTTTTGGCTAACGGACCCAAGTTTGCGCCGCCCGCGGCGCAAACGCGAGCGGCCCGGGCATGAAAAACCGGACTCCAAAGTACAACGGGATAGATAGGGTTCATAAGGGAAAGGCCGCTTCACGCCATCCCTGGCTTCAGCGGCACTAGCGCCTCAGGCGCGTCGGGCGTTTACCTCAACCAAATAAAAAGGACCGGACGAAGTCCGGTCCTTTCCCTTATCCGTCATCTTTTAATTATGACGTCACGAATAAATTCATGACATGGAATATTCCAGATCAGTTATATTGTCTAAAACTTAGCGGTCAAGTTCCGCGCACATTTTAACGACCTGATCGAAGCGGACCTTGCCGGTGGCGGTTTTAGGGAAAGGATCTTTGAAAAGATTTATTTCACGCGGCACTTTAATGAGCGGGAGCGATCTCAGGCAGAGTTCGCGCACCTCATCCCCGTTCATTTCGACGCCATTTTCGAGCACGGCGGCGGCTGCGATGCGTTCGCCGAGGAATCCGTCGTTCTTCCCCCACACAAGAACTTCCTTGAAGAGGCGGGTTTCTCTGAGGAAATTCTCGATATCGAAGGAGTTTATTTTTTCGCCGCCGACGTTGATATACGCAGCGGAGCGGCCCAGCAGGTGGAGCGCGCCGGATTCGTCGAGGTAGCCTATATCGTCAGTTTCGAATATTCTAAGATCGTCCGACCATTTTTTGACGGCCGCGGGCGGTTCCTGGTAGTAGCCTCCGTCGGGAACGGCTTTTTTAACTATAACGCGGCCGGGCCGGCCGGGAGGGAGGGGCCGGCCGTCATCGTCTAAAACCATTATCTCGTTGCCTTCGCAGGGAACGCCGACGTTGTTGTCGATATCGCATTCGCGTTCGCCCCGGCGCGACGGCTTGAAGGAAACATTACCGACCTCGGTGATGCCGTAAACCGAGCTTATATTGAATCCGAACTCTCTGAAGAAGCCTTCTGAAATAAAAGGCGCGAGCCGCATCCCGGCGGAAACGACCATCTCGAGAGCGGGAAAATCCGCTTTCGTATTTTTTTTATAGTTAACGAGATTTATAATGAACGGCGGAACGGTAAAAACATGAGTTATGGAATTATTAACGATATCCGCCATAGCCGATTCGGAAAAGCGGAAATCGCTTAAATAGAGGCGGGCGCCGTTTACGAGTGCCCCGTAAAGAGCGAACTCGATCCCGTAAGAATGCGCCAACGGTATATTGGCGAAATAGCGCAATTCAGATTCGGACCCGGATATTTGCGGCATGAGTTTTTCGTTCTGGTACTCAATGGCGCGTAACGATTTCTTGACGATCTTATGCATGCCGCCGGTGCCGGATGTTATAAGCATGAATATCGTATCGTCTCCATGCGAAAGCGCCGGATGAACTATGTCCGGGACTTTTTCGGCGATCTCCGGACAGATATAGGTCAATTCGGAGCCGTCGCGGCAGAGGACGCCTTCAGGATTTGCGAAGGCGCTGTCGGTAATAACGGCTTTTATCCCGGAAATATCGACGATCTTTCGAAGTTCTTCGACGCCCGATTTTTTATTTAAAAGGATGCAGACCACCCCGGCGTGAAGAGATACGAGAAAATAGACGACGAATTTAACGGGGCTCGCGGTCATAACGCCGCAGACCGATCCTTTAGAAAGGCCGGCGACCGAATAGCATTTTGACACTCTTAAGACTTCGGAGTAAAGTTTTTCGTAGGTCAGAATTTCAGTTTCATAAAACAAAAAAGCCCCGGAAGGCTTTTTTATCGAATATTCTTTTAATATATTCACGATATTCATAATGAAGGTTTAAAACCCCGCATATTTTAAAGTTTATCCTTGAGATCGCCCGTCGGTTTGATCTCGCTTTCGCGGCGTCCCTTTTCGGAGAGAAGCCCTTCGATGAGGGTCACGATATGGTCGATCCTTTTGGTTCCGTCGAGGGTTTCGAGCGAGTAGAGTTTTTCTTCGGGTATCTTTATTTTAAAGGTCTTTTCAAGCTGAACGACGACTTCGATGGCGAGCATGGAGTCGATCTTTTTCGGAAAGTCGAGGCCGCCGATATCCATCGACGACATATCGGGGTTGATTATCATGTTCTCGCGCGAGATCTTGAGCACTTCGCTTCGAACGTGCCTTCCCATATCGGCGGTAGCGGGAAGCAGGCCCGGATATTTTTCATTGACCTTCTGTTTCTTGACGAGTCTTTCGACGGATTTGATTATCGATTCGAGACCGGTTATCTCGAGCAGGTCGAAAACCGAGAATTTAACCTTGAAGCGCTTTTCAACGTCGGATATGAATTTATTCTCAACTTCGGAAGTAAGATTTTTGGGTTTAGGCAGGTCGAAATGTTTGGAAAGGAAAGTTGATGCCAGGGTCAAAACCTCGAGAGAAAGGTCCAGGTTAGCGGTCGCAAGCTGCGGGCGCTGATCCTTAACGCATTTTTCGACGACTTTCACGAAGCCTTCAAGTCCGTTGGATAAGAAGAGCTCTTCCTTTGAAATATTTATCGTGTATTTAGCTTCGATATCGTTGATAAGGCTCAATATAAGGTTGGAATCGTTGAAAACCTTCGCCGCGATGGCGATAATTTCCTGTTCGACGGCGGCCTTATTGAGATTGAAGTCGGGGCGCTGGAAGTTTATCCATTTATAGACGTTGGTGAAGATATCGCCGTTTCCGACCTCGTCGAAGGGGATCTTTATTTTAAAGACCTTTTCAAGTATGGTGAGGAAATGAATAACGTCTTTGCCCTGTTTTGAAAGGTTTAAGATATTTAAACCTTTATCGATTATTTTATCGCCGAGAAGGGAATATATGGAAATATTTAAGGCGGCCATTATCTCGGATTCGATTATATTTATTTTCAAACCCGAATTTTTAATGGTTTTTAATATCTCTGAAAATATTTTGCCGTAGGAAATATTATCGTTCTCGAAATTATTGACGTTATATTCGAGGCCGTGGCCTGAAGATGTTTTGTAGTGGCTGATAATTCTTGCCGCGTCGGCCTTTTTAAAAGTCACGCCGCGGAATATATCGTTGGCGAATTTAGCAAATATGTCCCTGGTGAATTGTTTCTGATCGTCGTTAAATCCCGGTGAATAGCGTTTGATGATACCATAAAGAGCTTCGACGGACTTAACTTCGCTAAATTCAAGGGGTGAGCCTCTGAAGTCGTATTTTTTACGCAAAAAATCGATCTGCCTGAGGCTTGCGATAACGTTGTGATCAAAAAAGCACACGTCAAGGAATGAAGTTTTTCCCAGGACCTTGTTTATTATCTTGATGACCTCAGCTCTTACGTCCATAAAGCACCCCATGAAAGTTATTTACTTTTCTAAAATTATAGCACAATAGATGTTATGTGTCAAATTTAATATAAATTTATGTAAATTCACGATAATATTGCCCGCTCACCTTCCATAGCCGCGCCGCGATCTCTTGTGCTTGAAAAACACAATTCCGCCGCAAACAAGATATTAAAACCCGGCAATTGGATGGTTCCGACTTTTCTTGTCCGCCGGCACGACTTTCACCGCCATCAAACATTTAATGCCGCCTCCGAACCAAACGATCGTCGATTTAGACGCCCAAATAAATACCCGTTACCTTTTTCCGGTTTATTTTCTTTCTTTTTCAACTTTTATTAACTTTTAAGTCCTGTTTTTTCGAGCCGGCCTCCTCATTGCAGCGGTCTCTAATAAACACTTGAAAAATAAGTTTTTTTATTGTATCATTTCAATAAATTTAAATGAAAAAGGTGATCAATATGCCGACAACCGCAAGTGCCGCCCCCGGATATATCCTGAAATTTACCGCTTTAGACCTGATGGACGCGATCGTGGTGCTTTTCGTCCTGCTCGGCGCCGTTTACGCGGTGAGAAAAATAATCGTCCTGCTCGAAGACGTGAAAACTACTATCGTAAAGATAAAATATGACTTCGACGAAGTGAATTCGCGGCTTTCAAGAATGGATACGGTGGTCGGCGATATAAATAAGAACGTGGAACTCATACAGACCGTAAAGGAATTTATAGTTCCTCTTCAGCAGATAAACGGAACTTTATTCGACGCGTCCCAAAAATTTTCGAGATCGCTTGATGAATTCGGCAAAAACGTTCAAAACCTTGACGCCACGATAACCGACATCAAAAAAAGCACCGTCACTCTCGAAAAAACCATAGTTGACGGCACATCCATGCTCGCCGCCATGACGGCCAAACTTGCCGCGGAACCCAAAACCACAAAATAAAATTCGCTTGTTTCTTATTCCGTCCGAACCTGTTCAGACTTGACGGCATGAACTTTTATTCCCTCGCCGGCGCTATAATTTTTCGCGGAAATACAATGGATACCGAATACAAATGCCGGAGCGGCTTATTTTTATTCGATCTTCCGGCGTTTCAGCGGGAAATATTCATGATAAGCCGCGCGGATGAGATCCTTTAAATTATAATAAGCTATCGAGAAGAAAAAGAACACTCCCTGCGTTATGAACTTGCCGAAACTCGGGGCTATCTTTATAAGCGCCCATACGCGGCGCCTTTGCATATAAAATTTAAGATTCGCGTACAGCATGATATAAGCGAACATGACCGGCGAAACTGCCGCCAGATGAAAATACCTGTTAAAATAATGGAATTTTTCGGTGCCCTTGCATTCGTGAGTGGCCTGTTTGTTATAGTATGTTTCGCTTAATTCCGTAAAACCATGAGGATTGACGGAAAAGAAAAGCGCGTGATGAAGCTTCGACTGGACCGCGAAATCTATCGTTCCCATCATTTCATAATATGTTTCTCCCGGAAATCCCAGCATAAAAAATCCGTTCACGATAAATCCCATATCGGCCGCCATATCGATTATTTTGGCGGCTTTTTCCACGTCAACGCCTTTTTTCATAAGCTTTTGAAGCCTGGGGCTCGCGCTTTCAACGGCTACCGTGAGATTATATGCGCCCGAATCTTTAAGCGCGCAAAGGATGCGCTCGTTCATGATGTCGGCCCTGATGCCGTTCGGAAATGAAAAACTGACTTTCAGGCCGCGCTGTTTTAAAAGCTCGGCCACCTTTATAACGCGCGCCGGATAAAGATTATAGATGTCGTCAATGACCTGAAATTCACGGATATTATATTTTTCAACGATAAGCGATATTTCATCGACGACGCTCTCCGCGGAGCGGAATCTCGGTTTTTTCCCGAAAATGCGGTGGCAGTATATGCACTGATAAGGACAGCCGCGGCTGGTAAAAATGGTCATATAGCGGTCTTCCTTGTGCCATATGTTCATATCAAGGCTTTTCTGGTAAGCTTCAATGTCGATGAGGTCCCACGCGGGAAAAGGAAGCGCGTCGAGGTTTTGGATAGCCGGTCTTTCAGGCCCTCTTATGATCTCAAAATCTCCGTTCGGACGGACCTTTTTGAAAAAGGTCCCGGCTGTCGATTCAAGCGACTCTTTTTTCGATACTTTTTCAAGGATCTCGACGAACGTCGTCTCCGCCTCGCCTAAAACCGCCATATCGGCCTGGGTCTGAGCGAATATTGAAAGAGGGCTCGAGGTCGCGTGCGGCCCGCCGACTATCACAAGCGGCTTATAATGCTGCGATTTCGCCATTGAAATAAGGCGCGGCAATTGGAACGCTTCGCATGTCAGAGCCGAGAATCCGACTATGTCCGGCGCGAATTTTATTAGCTGTTCGGCGTAATCGTTATGCGCTAAAATATCGACGATGCGGATCTCGGCGTCCGGAAATTTCTGACGCGCCGAAGACGCGAGATACATCAGCCCCATAGGCGGCGACATTCTGTTATAGACGTAATTCTCATGAAGTTTGCTTGAGGTCCTGACCAGCAATATTCTCATATTTTATAAATCACACTCTTTTATTATTTTGCGCCGGGCACGACCGGAAAAATGGAGGCATTTATATCTTATAGATATATCCGGTTCAACACGAACCCTCGGGCTAAGGATAACGGAGAATAACCAAATAGAGGATAGTTAATGGTTTTTATGTTTAAAGTTGTTTTAGTTGCTTCAAACCTTTTTTACATAAAAGTCCGCGCACGCGAACGTCGCTTCTCGCCATACATGGCTTCGCGACACTAGCGCCTCAGGCGCGTCGTCCACAACTATTCGTTTTTTCTTTTCTCTCCCATGTGTTTTCCGGGCACACCATTCTCTTTCATATGCGCTGCCAGCTAAAATTTCATTCAAGTCCAAAACATAAAGAAGTCTCAAAAACCGCTGCATAAAAGCGGGCCGCAGCAAAGTTGACGCCCGGTCAAGCGCTTAAACGAAGCTTGCCCGCGAAAAATTTTCGGGCGAACCAAAGCCCAGTTCGGAATAATTTTCGTGCAGTTTTTCGCAGTAGTGCCTGGCGATCTCGGCGTCCGGATGGAGTATGCAGAAGCGGCCGCACCTTATCTCCGTGATCTTTTCAGAGAACCATTTTATGCGTTCTTCGACGGTTTCGAGCGCGGGTTCGTCCGGAAAGTATCCCTTTACATTATAGCCTAAATTCGTATAAAGGCAAGAGTCTATGCTGCCGTGAAAATTATAATAATCCATAAAAGTGTTCAAAAGCTTTTCGACACCGTATTTTTCAGGTTCCTCGAAGACGGCGGAACCCGGTTCGAGCTGAACGGGATATGTGGTCAGCCAGCGGACGTATCTGTAATTTTCCTTGACGCGTTCGATGACTTCCTCGGTTTTGTCCAGATCGGCTGCTTTTTCAAAGGGATTGCCGACGGTGAAGAACAAAAGGAAGCCGACCATGTTCTCTTCCATGTAATCGAGCGTTTCAAAGAGTTCGGCGTTCGTGAAATGATAGCCGCGGATCTTTTTTCTGACCTCGTCGGAGCCGGACTCGGCGGATATGGCTATGGCTGAATGCCGGCCGTGGAAGGTCCTGCCGAACTCGTCTATGAATTCCTTCGTCGGGAGGCCCCATGATTCGAAGAACATCTCGATCTCGATGCCGCGCTCGCGTATCATTTTAAAAAGTTTTATGAAGTAATCGGGCCTGTCGGGGTATGGATCGTAACAGACGATGACCTGTTCGAATCCGTACTTCTTGATCTCCTCGATCGAATCGCAGACCTTTTCGGCCGAGCGGGTGACGACGCAGCCGGAATTATTCATCTTGACCTGGTTCTTATTTCTGCCGGCGCAGAGCTTGCATTCGACGGGACAGCCGCGCCCGATGAAAAGCGGCAGGTGGTAAGCGCGCACGGGCGTGATCTTGAGGTTCTCCTCGCGCGATATTTTTTTAGAATAGGCCACGTTCAGGCGGAAGCTGTTCATGTAGCCCTCGTAATTTGAAAGCAGCGAAATATTGGTGAAATTAAGCGAATCCAGGTCCGCGGGCGTAGCGAAGAATTTCTCTTCGTTCTCGATGACGGCAAAGCCGCCGGATGCGTCTCTTTTTTTCCATAAGACATTTGGAATATTCGAAAGATCTATAACATCTTTTTCTTTTAACGCCATGGCGCGTTTAACTATTTCGAGGATCGAACCTTCGCCGTGACCTTTAACGACGGCGTCTATTTCCGGCACTTCGCGGATGACCTCGCCGGCGAAATATGACGCGGTGAATCCGCCCGTAACTATTATT
Source organism: uncultured bacterium (assembly GCA_964551445.1). Classification (GTDB taxonomy): domain Bacteria; phylum Muiribacteriota; class UBA9980; order UBA9980; family UBA9980; genus DAOPXV01. The sequence continues at coordinate 31,116 of CAZKCG010000033.1, forward strand.
TTTTCGGGCCATCTTTTTTTTATAGCCTTCATAACGCTTACCGCGTCGTAAGTTTGGGGATGCCAGAAAACGGGGACGGCCACGACCCTCGGGTCGGCTTTTTCAATATAGTCAAGTATCGAGAACTGGTTATCGATTATCCATTCGACCCCCAGATGGACTATTTTAGACTTGCAGCCTGCCTTTTCGGTGAGATCGGCCAGGGCGAAAAGCCCCATGGAAATGAAATTTATGAACATGTATTCGTCGAAAGGTTTATAATAATTGGAGAATTTGGGCACATGCAGGTATAATACGTCGACTTTTTCTATCATAACTAACCCCGTTCATTTAGATTTTTCCATTCCCGGCGGCGCTGCCGGAGCGATCCTGAATAAGCTTTAACGCCGGGCAAAATGGTGTTTCATTTCAATAATATTTCCATCGTTTCGACCGTTATTTTCGTTCCGAAGGCCAGGCGTCCAGGCAAGGATAACGGCTGCGGATCATATCTTATAAAACATTATAGCACGCTCGCAAAACGCATACGCCGCTTGAATTTAAACTCTTTCAAATGAAGAAAAAAACTTTTATGTCATATAGCGCGTGGGTATAAACGGCTATTCCATAGCCTCTCAAAAAATACAGCAGCGAAAGGATGATCCCCGCGATAAAACGGAACAGGAAGGACGTCACGTCAAAATGGTCTCCGAGCTCGCCGATGTAGTGAAATCCGGAAAATATGAACGCCGCCCAGAATATGGCGAAAACGGCCGCCTGCCATTCGGACATTCCGATGAACTTTTTAAAAAGATATACGAAAGCGCTTATCAGAACGAGCCTGAAAACGAATTCTTCGTAGATCCCGGCGCCAACGGATGCGATGACCCGCTCGGATATCGAAAAACCCCTGCCGCCCGCCGCGAGCCCTGGAGCTACTACGCGCTCGGTAAGCTTTATGACCGCGGGCCCGAGAAAAAGCGAATAAAGGTATGACTCCATGAACATATAAACGAAATAAACCGGATATATGACCTCGGCGGCTTTCGCCCTTTCCGAAAAAACTATATAAGCGTAAACGAATAAAATTATAAGCGTGAATCCGACTATGGTTTTTACGCCTATGAGATTAAAGAACAGCTTTAATATCACGTCGGCGCCGTTTCTGATGCTGGTGCCGGTGACCAATATCATGAATTCGTATATTAGAATAAGCGGAAGAACGAACAGGAAGCTGTAGACCGCTTTTTTGGAGCAGTCGAAATAGCCTTCACTTTCTTTTCGATTCAAAATCGCCTGGTTGTTCAAAAATATCACCGAACCGGATCAAAACTTTATTTCGACGAGCGTGACGCCGTAGTCGCCTTCGCCTAACTTTCCCGTCCTGAATGAACTCACGAACCGCGACTGGCGCAGGTGGCTTTCTACCGCCGCCTTAAGCGCCAGAGTGCCTTTGCCGTGTATTATCCTGACGCTTTCAAAACGGTTCTCGGACGCCTTGATGAGGTAGCGCTCGAGTTCCTCGATGCCGTCCTCGCATTTCATTCCCCTGATATCGAGTTCGCGATTTATGGAAAAAGCGTCTCTGTTATATGATATAACGCCTGCGTCCTCGAATTCGGCCAGATTTTCCTGCGTGCCGGAGATCATCGAGAACTTGACCCACATCTCCATCTTGTTCTTGAGTTCGACCTTTGCCTGCCGTTTTTTCAGGTCGATCTCCTTTACGATGCCGCTGGAATTAAGTTTTTCTATCGTCACGATGTCGGAAACACCGTACGGAAAAGACGCCGCGGCGGACAGGCCGGGAGATCCCTTCGAGTTGTCGCCTTCCCCGTCTTTTTTATAAGCGTTAGCCGCTATCGCTTTTTTTTCGGAAGCTATCTCGGCGCCAAGTTTTTTTCTCGTCTCTTTCATATCGGCGTCGCGGGCCGAAACCGCGGCGTTCACCTTCAGAAGCATTTCAGTATATTTTTTTTCATATTCTTCGCGCAGCTCGTCCTCCACCTCGCGGCGGGTCTTTTTGAAGGCCTTTTCGGTGTCCAGAAGGCGGCGCTCGATTTTTTTCACGCTTTCGGATTCGGCCATAACCTTCTGATACTGGCCTTTAAGATCGGATGAATATTTTATGAGTTCGGAGATAAGTTCCTCGTATCTCACTTCGTTCTTATCCAGAAATTCCGACGCCTTATCGATTATGAACTGCTGAAGGCCGTAATTCTTCGCTATGTGTATGGCGTATGACGCTCCGGGGATGCCCATTATAAGACGATAGGTGGGACGAAGCGTGGTTATGTCGAATTCGAGCGAGCCGTTGATGGCGTTATCGAGAGAGTAGGCGTAATCGACGACGCCCGAAAAATGCGTGGTTATAACAGACTTGACGCGCGCTTCAGCGAGGCGCCAGATGATGGCGCAGGCGATGGCGGAACTGTAATTCGGCGCGGAACCCGTGCCGAGCTCGTCTAAAAGGACCATCGTCCTTCGCGGATCTTCTATGCCGTCGATCATTCCCGAAAGAAATTTAATGTGCCCCGAAAAGGTCGAAAGATTCTCGGTTATGCTTTGAGAATCGCCGATATCGACGAACATCCTGTCTATGAACGGCAGGACCGTTGAAGCGTTAGCCGGAATTGGTATGCCGCATCTGGCCATGACGCAGAAAAGACCGATGGTTTTTAAAAGGACGGTCTTGCCGCCGGCGTTCGGCCCTGACAGAAGGAGTATGTCGTGCGAGCGCGATATCTTGAGATTGAGCGGAACGCAGCCATCCTTCAAAAGCGGGTGGCGGCCGTTGATTATCTCGAGCTCGCCGTCGTTTGAGACCTTCACGTTCTCGCAGTTCTTCGTGACGCAGAAATTCGCTATGGCGTTGTCGCGGTCGAGAGCGAAGACGATGCCGAGCGAATTTATTATGCCGTTAGCTTCCGGCTTCACCATTTCATTCAGGGCGAATATTATGCGGTTTATTTCAACGGCCTCGTCTTCTTTAAGCTCCCGAAGCGCGTTATTCTCGCTCATTATCGCGACCGGCTCCATGAAAACGGTAGAGCGCGACTGCGAATAATCGTGTATTATTCCCTTGACGCGGCTCTGTTCGGAAACGGGCAGCGGTATAACGAAGCGGCCCTCGCGGATGGTCACGTAATCTTCAGAGAGGCGCGCGTGAACCTTGATGTTGTTTATAAGTTCGCGAAGTTTGTTCTGAACGCGCGATGCGAGAACAGTGATCTCACGCCGTATCGAAGCAAGCTTCGGGGACGCGGCGTCGAGGATGCCGCCGTCGTTGTCGACGCAGCGGAATATCTCGGAATAAATTTTCTGATAAGAACCGATATCGCAGGCGGTCTTCCACAACGCCGGATATTTTTCACGGTATTTAAACGCGGTGTTTCTTATTTGAGTAACCGAATCAAGAGTCTTCGAAAGTTTATAAAGCAGCGCCGGTTCGAATAAATAACCGTCGATGCGAAGCCTTTTAAGACTGTCACGGTAGTCCTCGATATCGTCAAAGTAGAGTTTGGAATCGAAGCTGATAAGGGTCTTTATTTCACCCAGAAGCGTAAAGCGCGAATAAATGGCTGCCTCGTCCGCGCACTCCGGGATCGAATATAAAAGTTCACGCCCTGCGGCCGTTTTAATATATCGGGCCATCAGAGCGAGAACGCGGTCAAATTCAAGAGAGATTTTATAATTTTCCATTTTTATTCGTGGCAGAACCTTCTAAAACCGGAACATTCGATGACCTCTACCCCGGTGTCCTTCAATATCCTGTCAAGCACCAGATTCAAACCCAGCGAATCCGAAGCCGTGCTTCCGGCGGCTATTATGGATATGTGGTTCTTTTCCGCTTCCTTTCTGTGTTCTTCAGGAACGCAAATACTCACGACGGTGCCGATACCGACCTGAGCGAGTTTTTCGTATATTTTCGCGGGGCCGTCGGCGCCGCCGTTAAGATCGACATAAATTTTACCCGCCCTGCGTTCCGCGTCTCCGGCGAGTACCTTCGGGCCTGAATGGCGCTTGAGCGCCTCTTTATATTCGGGTATGGTTTTTAAAAGCGAGATTATATCTCCGAGCCTCTCGGGTTTTTCCTTGTCCATAAGCCTTTGAAGAAAGGTCGTGGCGGCGTTATCGGCCGGCGTATGAATGCACATATAAGGAATGTCCAAAAGAGCGGCTATATCGGTGTCGCGGTTAAGGTTCGTCAGAAGTATCTTATTCTCGACCTCGCGGATCTTTTCAGAGAGTATCCCGTCCGCCACGTTTATCGGAAGGCCGAATTTATGAAGGATGTCCGCCTGCATCTGCATGACGGTGTAAAACTTGGCGTAAGCCTTGCCTTCAGGGTGATGAGCAACGACAAGATCGATGTTTTTGCCGCGGCCGTTGAGTTTGTCGGCGACGAGTATCTCGCCGACGCCTATATCGATGCCGACAAGTATCCTTTTACTGATCACGACATCGGGTTCGCCGTGTAAAACCCTTGTGTCAGCGTAGGGGTTTATAGTATATTCTTTGCCGGCCCATACTTTTTCCTCGGTGGTAAGTTTATTATACTCGTCTTTGGCCCGCTGAAGCGTCTTTTTAACCCATGCGGCCCCGCGCGGGTCATAATCTATGCCGACGGCGACCGCGCTGCGGTAAAAATCCTGTAACATCATACGCTATACTCCCTTTACTCATGAATGGTTTATTTAAGATCACATCGAGCTGTGTATATCGGATAAGCTTTCGTCATAACATTCGACCCTGTTGCGGCCTGTTTTTTTCGCGTGATACAGGGCCATATCGGACTTTCTTATCAGGTCGAACTGAACCGCGGCGTCATCGGGAAAGGACGCTATTCCAATGGAAACCGTTATCTTGACCTGCTGTCCCGCAAGCACGAAGTCGGTTTTTTCAACCGTTTCACGGATCCGTTGCGCTATCTCGAGAGCCCCTATCTTCGGGGTACGCGGAAGCACTATGGCGAATTCTTCGCCGCCGTATCTGGCGAGAAGATCTACCTCGCGAATGGATTTTTTAAGTATCGAAGTTACTTTTTTCAATATCTTGTTGCCTTCCTGATGGCCGAAGGTATCGTTGCATTTCTTGAAATGGTCTATGTCTATCATCATCAGCGATATCTCTTCCTGGTAGCGCTTCGCGCGTTCCATATCCTTTTCGAGATGCTGCTGAAAATATTTGTGGTTAAATATCTCGGTAAGCCCGTCAGTTACCGCCATTTCATAAAGCCGCGCGTTCTCAACATCGGAAGCGATCTGGTTGGCGAGCGTTACGAGAAGCTTGAGATCGTCGTCATCGAAGAAGCTTTCGTCAGCCTTGTCGGTAACGTTGATAACGCCTATGACCTGGTCTTTTATATTGAGAGGAACGCTCATAAAGGACTTCGTCGTATAGCGTTCCGATTTAACGCTTCTGAAAAAGAGGTCGTCCTCGAGGTTTTTGATCAATATGGGCTGTTTGGTCCTGAGAACGAAATTAAGCACGGTTTCGTGATCGTCGATCTTGATGCCGCGCAGAATCTCTTCCGGCAGGCCCTGAGAAACCCTTACGTTTATCTCCTTGAAATCGCGGTCGAGGATGAGTATGGAACAGCGCCTGGTGTTCATGAGCTGGTTTATCATTTTCATCGCGAGATTCAAAACGTTTTCAAGATTCAAAGTGGAGGCTATGGCGCGGGAAATTTCGTAAAGGGTGGTAAGTTCGCGAACCTTCTGTTCCGACTTTTCATAAAGTTCGGTATTATATATCGCAACCGCCGCCTGCGTCGCAATAGAAGTTAAAAGTTTGAGGTCTTCTTCCCCGAAAGCGGGTTTTTGAGGACCTACCGCGAGCGTTATAACGCCTATGACCTTATCCTGAACGATAAGCGGAACGCATATATCTGATTTTATTTCATAATTAAGGGAATCTTTTGGCATGTAACGGCCGTCCGCGAGAACGTCCCTGACATATATGCCTTCGCCTTTCTGAGCGGCCCATCCCACGAGAGACTCGCCAAGCCTGTAGCGGAGAGAATGATGTGACGTCTGCGACATGCCGAATGAGACCTTCGGGATGAGTTCCGTTTCGTTATCGCTTAAAAGCATTATGGCGCCTATATCCGCCGAAAGCGCGGCGCCCGCTTCTTTTATTATAAGATTCAATACTTTTTCAAGATTAAGCGAAGAACCGATGGTCTTGGAAACCGAACAGAGCGTGGAAAGTTCGTCGACTTTTTTCTTGGTGCGTTCGAATAGTTTAGTGTTGTAGATCGCCATTGAAACGGTAGCCGCGAGCATATTTAAAAGATCGTAATCGCGCGAATCAAAAGCGTTGCGATATTTAGATGTTATGGTTATGACGCCTATGGGCTCGTTCTGGGCGATAAGCGGAACGCATACCATGGATTTTATCTCGGGCATATCGTTAAGTTTTAAAAAACGCCTGTCGCTTTCGCAATCTTCTATAACGACGCCCTTGCGCGTGTTGAAAACGACGCCGGCGACGCCTTCGCCGATCTTGAATTTAACCGTCTTCATATTGACGTCGTCGAAATTGGATATGACCTTCAGAACCAGTTCGCTCGTGTCGTCATTCACAAGAAATATATTGCACAGATCGCACGGAATAAGCCTTTTAGCGTGCATGACTATGAGTTTGAGAAGCCTTTCAAGGTTTATGGTTGAATTTATCTCCTGATATATTTCGTTCACGATCAAAAGCTCATTATTAAACATCTGTGAATGATAAGATTTCACCCACTGATACATAAGCGGATAAAAGGGAGGCATAAGTTCATCGATCACCTTATAAACGTTATCTTTCAGATGATACCTGGCGACCACGTCTATAAGCCCGATGACCTCCATTTCATATTTTATCGGAATTATAATTCTTTCATCGAAATCTCCGAGATAATTCGCAAGGGTCTCGTCCGAGACCTTTTTCATTCCTTTTTTGAAATGGATCACCGAACCGCAGTTGACCACGTCCTGAAGTATCTCATCCTTGAGGGAATAGTTTTTATAGAGTTCGCCTGAATTGGCCGCGTTTATAGCGATGTAAGCGGGAACCGGAACCGCGCTTCCGATGTCGATAAGCGTTAGGACGGCGCCGCTGAAATCGTATTCGGTAACGATAAGATTTAAAAATTTCTTTAAAAAAGGATACGGTAAAAATTTGGTCTCGATTAAAAATTTCGATATTTTATCTAACATAAAAATGTTCTTGCGCCTCTTTTTTTATTTAACATTATATCACATTTTTTTTTATTTTTAAATAGTTTGTGCAATAAAAAACGGGGAACTTTTAAGTTCCCCGTCAATTATTTTATATGGTTTATTTTTTTAGTTGACTCGCTCGACCGTCACGTGATCGAAACGGATAGCGGGCCTTGCGATGTTGCTTTCGGGCGCTCCGAGGAACAGTATGACCTTTTTCGCCGCCCCGAGATTGTTAACGCCCGGCGCTCCGGACTCTGATTTTTCGGCTCCATCCATTTTGAAACGAAGCTTCATCGGAGCTTTGGACCATTCGCCGTTCGTGCAGAGAGGCTTGCTGTACAGCAGATATATATCAGTCGTCGGAACGCTGTTTCCATCCTTGCTGAAAGCGAGGCCTATCTTGGGAAGCGCCGGCCGCGTGTCGCCGGGGGCGTCGCCCGTCATATAAACGAACGAAAGTTCATATTCGCCTTCCTTATCGAGCTTTTCTTTATCGAGCACCTGATATACGCAGGGGAACGGCATAAGGCCGAAGTTCACAACCTGCAGATATCCGGTTTCCGAGCGCTTGTAATCTACGCCAACCTCGCGCGTAGCCGAACCTTTTTCACCGGCCAGCTTTTTGAAACGGGCCTGCGCGTTAACGGTCACGTCAACGGGGATGTTCGTACCCGGGGCCGGAACCAGATCTCTCGCGTTGAAAACAACGTCAAGATGCGAGGGGGTTCGCGACTGAGATTCGAGTATTCCCGAAGTGGCTATCCATCCCATAGGCTGGTAATCAAGAGGCTCTATTGGATTACCGCGATAGTCATAACCGTAAGCTCTCAGCGGGTGGGTCTTTCCTTTAACCACCGCGAAACGCTCTTTGTCGCTGGTTATAACAGGATCGAAGTAAAGATGATCGAGTTTGTTCGGGTAGACGTCGATCTTAAGCTCGGAAATATTTGAAACCGTAATATCCTTATAGTTCGGATTGAGCGAATAAAGCTTAACTTTCGGTTTCAACCTTGAGTTGTGGGCCGTTATTCCGACTTCCGCCGAACCGCGGTCGAGCCTGACCTTAAGCTCGGTGGCGCCCTTCGCAAGATCCGTGACCGGCCATCTGTAAAGGCGGGCGAACTCGTCCTCATTGGTATCGAGCCTGACGATTACTTCAGTCATGGAATCGTAAGCCGTCGCCTGATTATGATCATCGAAGGTCTGTATCGAAACCTTAAGCGAATCGCTTAAATCGGCGTTATCGAGCACCGCGTTCATAGCTGTAGAAGTGACACCGCCGCGTTTCATATCGACTTCCTCCGTTCCGACCCTGAATCCGATATATCCTTTCAGTAAAGGCCTTACGAATACTTTCGCGAACGAAGTAACGAAAACGTCGCCTTTGTTGATATCCCAGCCTTTTCCATTCGGAAGGTTCTGAAGGCCGTAACGCAGTTCGGCTCCGCTGGATAAGAATTTTGCGCCGGTATATGAAGCGGCCGCGTTGACCATATTCCCGAAAGCGTCCGTTATCATAATATCCGTCGTATCGACGATATATATCGATTTGGTGCCCTGTTCCCAGCCGGCGCCGAAAGTATTGCTGCTGGTCCTTCCTTCGGAGAGGAACGTGCCGACCGTTTCACCGTTCTCAATTTCATATTTGCCGCCAGTATAAGACACTTCATGGCTGTCCGTGGTCCAAAGCGGGCTTATGACTATCTCGTTAGTGGCCAGATATTCATAGGTCGCCTTTTCGTCTTCCGCGAAGTAGTCTATTAAGAACGAATCGATGGTGTGATATTTAGGTTTAAAGGTCTCCTTATTCCTGAACTGGTCGAAACCCTTGACCACAAAGGTTGCCTGGCCGCTTTCCGCGTCGATCTCGGCTTCAGGAGGATCGACCTGCATCTCGGCGAGGCCTGATGCGGAGACCTGTATATTTGCGGCATAATCAGTTCTAACGCTGCCGTCTTCACTTTCCGCGTAGATAGTGAATTTATCACCGGCGTGAGTGGTAGTAGTAAAGTAAGCTTCCAGCGATCCTGAGCTTATGTAAGCATTAGGATCAGAAGGCGCAACGGACAGATTGCTCTTTATAGGCTGAGAGCCTATACCGATCTCATAAGCTTCGCCCTTTATATTATAACCCGTGTATGCCCATATCTGAACTTCCTGCGTACAATAAGTAACCGCGCCGGAAGCAACCTGACCCGCAGTGAGCATTTTTCCGGCCAGTTCGACGGAACTCGAAGAACGGTCGATCTGGAAATACGGCCTCGGAGGCGGTTCGTAGTAAGTACGCCATGGCCTTAGCGGATCGAGCGCGCCTGTAAGAGGAGTTATGTGCATACGGCGAACGGTTTCGGCCTGAGTTAAATTCATGTTGATCGTAGGATTTTTCGGGCCCTTGTAGAGGCCGCGCCATGAGAGTTTTACTTTAACGTCTTTACGCACGGGGTTATTCATGCCGTCGCGCGCCGATACGCCTACCCATGATTTAGTAGCCGGATTGATCTCGTCTTTATGAGAGGGCGCGGTTCCGACAAGTTTTGCGGATTCGGAAGCTTTTACGTCTACTATGGTATTTCTTGAAGGATAGTAGAACTGAAGTTTTTTAAGAGAGCCGGGCGTTATATCGACATAGCTCTCGTCAGGTATCGCAAAATTCTTCCTTATGTCATAAACGACGGGACGGACGACATAGTTGAACTTGTCCATGAAGAAGTATCTTGTAGCCACATAGCGTTTAAATTCATTATCCGCGAGCGGAACGATGGAAGGGTAGTTCAAGGGTTTGTATTTTTTGTGTGTCTGGCCATATCCCTCAATATCCGGTTCCCACTCGGTATCGCCTAATTCATCGGCCGAAGGCTGCGGATCGTAAGCGGTAAGAAGAGAAGCCGCTACATTGGCGACCTTGCCGTCATTGAATTTCCGGTTCTTAAGCCATACTTTATTATCCATTCCGTCACTCGAGTTGACGGTCGACATGTTTATGGTTTCTTCGATCGTGGTCGAAAGGTCGACCTCTTTCGCGGAATCGTAATTTCCGGTCGGGGTTCCGTCATCCGTGAAGAACAGCGGCACTTCAGCCGTTACGCCCGCGCCCATGTCCTTGTAGTAAGAAAGCCCACCCATAGGCACTTTAACCTTCATGCCCTGAGAGTTGAAAAGGGGAGACATTTGAGACTGTATAACGGGAGGCGTCCTGTCTTCAGCGAATATATACCTGGAATAAGCGTATTCTGATTCGTTCAACACTTTATCCCAGCTCTTAACGCGCATAGAGTAGAACATATAGTCTTCGCGGTTCCATGCATAGATCGAATGTTTTTTAGCTTCGCCGATATGTGGAACTATTCCAAGCATACCGATCCTGTCAACCCAGAACTCGAAACCCGAAGCCACTTTAGAGTAACCCCTTATATTAATGGAATCAAACTTCTGGCCGTTCATATTGAGGATGCCCGATGGAATGAGTAATTCTGCCCATCCGCCGCGAATATCGGGAAGCGGTCCGACGTAATAATGGTCGGGAACATCGTTCGCCGAAACGCCTACGTTGATATAGTCGGATCCCCAGAAAGCCCTATAGTTATAGACTCCAGACGCATCTCCCGCCCTGTGGAATTCAACCATGAACTGTCCCGGAAGAAGCGCTTCATTGGTTCCGAGGTAAATATTAAGCGAGAACACTCCGCCCGTCGCTGGAACGTCAAGATAGAAAGGCACAGGGTCAAAAGCAGGTATATCCGGAGGAATATCGCCATGCGCCTCAAGAAGTTTTATGTTAAAGCTCTTCTGGCCGATACCGACCTTTTTGATCTTTATCGATTCGGAGCCGTCTACCGATTGCTCAGGATTATGTAACTCGTCATAGGTAAGCTGGCTCAGGTCGTTAACGAATTTGCGGCAGTTCATGTTTTCCTGCCAGTCGCCGAATTGTTTGAAAGACGTAACTTTTCCGATATAGTCAACATAGACGTCACAGTTGGCGGCTTCGATATAAAGATTTTTGATGGTTACCACCGCGCCGCTGTTATAACCAATAGCGCTTTCAGGAACGATAGAACTGATCGGTATAACAAGCGGTCTCCATTCTCCATCGACATCCGGTAATTTCGCGGCGTCTATAAAGTTTTTGTGGAAAGTGAGCCCTGTTCCCGTCAAAGTGGTTTCAAAGGAGTCCGACATTTTATAAAGCGAGTTCGTCGGGATAAGAAGCGCGTTCGCCCTTAGTTCTTCTATCAGAAGATCTTTCTTTGAACGGGTATAAAGAAATTCCACGGGTTTTCTCGATCTGGGCGAAAGAGTGGCTCCGCGGTATTTGGCTATCGTCATAAGGTTGGGTTCGCTGAGAGTGGAATAATGAACGCCTATATTGAGTTCAGACAGATTGTCGCGCCCGGAATCCGCGTTTTTAACAAGGGTCCAAACGACTATGGCGCCGCCGTTATAATCGATCTCGCTGCGGCTGTCAGCGGGCCATACGCATTTCAGCTTGTTCGAAACTGAAACCGAGAGAATGCCGGAAAATTCCATGCCTTCATATGCCCACGGCCTGGTATATGTGGTTCCGCCCGACTTGCTTCCAACGAATACGGACTTTTTATCGGTAAAGGCCACTGAAGATGTTTCCAACCCGGCCGCCGTGAACTCGTCATCATCGAAAAGCGCCGAGGTCATAAAACCGGATTCGATGGTTCCATCCGCGGTCCTCATATTCGAGAAATCCTTGAAGTCGTTGTTCTGATCTTTTTCAAGCTGAGGCAGATAGTTTTTAACGCCTGCGCCGCAATCGATATCTATGAAATCGATGAACGCCTCAACGGTATCCGTTATAGCCGGCGGGATCACGGAAGCTTCGTAGGTTCCGTCTATGGCGAATGCCATACCGGCGATCTGGCGGCCTTCAAGGCCGACGGTGCTTATAGGTATGTCAAGCGGTATCCATTTTCCGGTTTCGGGAGTGCCGCCGAGTTTTATGATCGCTGTTTCAGTCGTAAGACCTTTATCGATAAAGGCCTGATTCATGGCGGCGGTATCGTCTCCGAAACATACGCGGGCGTCCCATGAAGTGCCGTCAGATATAGCTATACCTATGTTCTTGATAGATCTGACGGCGTTTGTCTTGCCGTTGCTCTGAAGATAAGCCCAAACCCTTAATATGTCGCCGGATTCTACGTTGAGTTTGATATCGGCGTTGCCGAAATATCCGACCGCGGTGGCATTGGGATTAACGACCTTGTATGAATACTGTCCGACTTTTTTCTGTTCCTTGGCGGGAATGAAATCCACTACGTTAGCCGCAAGCAGGGTCGGAAAATTCGTCGGTTCATCGAGCCATGCCATGCCTTTGATGTCCCACTGGCCGTCCCAGTATCCGTAAACCGTAGCGGAATTACCGGTATTAAGATGATTGTTGACCACGCCTCTTTGCACGTCAGGCTTCTGAGGAGGAGTAAAGTCGACGGTAACTTCCGAGAACGAAGCAAAACCGGCCTGATCGATATATATCTTCGAGCCCGAATCCGCGAGCATTATAAGCCTTATCTTCTGGGTCGCCAGAGGCGTTATGAAATACGGCTTCTGATCGGTGGAATTTCTGAGGTAATAGTGCACCCATGAATTGGTTTTAACGCTGTCCCAGCTCGTTTCATAGGTAACGCCGTTAGCGTTCGGATTTATTACGGCATTATTACTGTCGAAGCATACGACCTGAAGTTTAGTTTTAGAGGTCAAAAGCTCCTTTTTGATCCATGCGCCGAAAGCTACCTTTATATTGGAGCCTATGTTGAAATCTTTATAAAATCTGTAATCTCCCGGAACCGCCTTGGCGAAATTCGACCAGGAGTACATGCCTTCTTTTACCTTTTTCACGTCAGCCGAGAAATAGCCGCCCTTATCGTTAGGCAATTCCTCACGCCATCCGTCCATGAAATTAGTTTTAGAATTAGGATCTTCGAACGAGAATATGAAATCGTTGAAGTCAGTGCCGAATCCAACGGTTCCGATCTTTTCGACGGGAATTATGAAAACTGGCAGTTTACCTTCGGTTCTAACTTCACGGGTACAGGCTAACTGATCTCCGGCAACCCAGTTACTGGTTTCAAACGGGTTAGGCGTGAGATCGCCCATGGCTACGATATAATGGTCGACAGGGTTGTAATCCCTGAGATCCCTGAACGGCTGCCAGGTAACGTTGATATTGGTGGTGCGAAGAGTAGGAACGATGGTAGCGTTATTAAGTCTCATTGTCGAGACCCTGAACTGATTTTTGGCCAGAGCCTGATAATCGGCTCCATTCGAACCGTCGCTCAGCATTTTCGAGCGGTTGCCTACCGCGTCGTCTATCTGGAAATCAACGTCATAGAAAGAGAGATCGGCGTTATACGGTATAGTGTAGAAAGCATACCAGTAATAGCCGTTAGGATGAGTGGACGGCACTCTGTTGAAAGCGTATCTGAGATCTTCAAAGAGTATGTCGATATCTACCTCACATGTAGCGTCTATTTCAAGCCACGGATCGGTCGATCCCGAACGCCTTATGAGGAATTTTCCGTTGTTGAATTTTCTGGGGTCGGCCGTTATTTCGTCGGTACAGAAAGCCCATAAAGTGAGGGTGTGTCCGACAAGCGCAATGGAGTTCGTGCCGAATTCGGTCTTATCGTTTTCCACGAACGGCGAGACGTCGCCGTCGAGTCTTACGCCGCCTTCACGGTCATAGTAAACGTTTATGTCGGCAACCACGGGCGGCCTCATATCGCATACGAACCTTTTAGCGGGCGAACCGATATTTTGAAGTTCGCCGTGCTCGTCTTTCGACCAGACGCGATAGTTATAAACGTGAGTGAGCGTGCCCGCGATATTTCTGGATTCCTCTAATACCGGCGAAGGGATCAAATGCGACGCGGGCATGTAATCGGTATAGTTAGCGGTCAATACAAGCGGCGCCTTATAGGTAAGGCCGCCGAACAAAAGGCTGCTGAATTTTTCAAGTATCTCATTCTCGCTTAATACGTAAAGATAGCGCACTTCATCTGTTCTTATGGAAGGAATAGACGAATAAGCCGGCAGGTAGTCGTTAATGGGATACATTGAATGGTGGAATCCGTAAGATTCCGACGGGTTATCCGGGTCTATCTTCTGGGCTTCGTTAATTGCGATCGTGGGCGTGAGAGTATTTACCGACTCTACGTCGAGATAAGGATCGTTACAAACGAAACGAGGATTCGCCCAGATGCGTTTTACGTTTTCCGGTGAATAAGGCGTCTGATTCACATGTATCTTTATGTATCCGTTTTCTCCATAGGATGAGGTCGAAAAACGCGGTTCCAGATTAACCAGCGACTCGTTCGAAACTAACCCGACCGACATTTTGTGATCTCCGCCTTCCACGGGTTTTGAAGCAACGATCGTGTCCAGGGCGTTTTTGTCGGCGAAGAACAATCCTTTATGCAGGCCGTAAATAGCCGGACTCGTGCCGGATTTGTTGGCAGCCACGACGTCCTCTAAAACGTTGAACGCATTTTTTATCTGTTTATAGACCACAAACGATGTTCCGCGGCCGTTATTCGCGAAATCATAATAGTTGGGCTCGGGGATCGGGTGCGCGCGCCAGAGGTCCATCGAGCAGGTGCCGCCGAAAGCTTCAACGCGGGAAACGCCTTCGAGTCTGTAGCAAAGACCGTTAACGCCGTTAGCGCCGACCTTCTTTTTATGAAGAACATATACTACAAGGTGGTTCCATCCCGCGAGCGTCGTAATGCCTGAACCGCTGAACGGAACTTCGATCCTGTTGCGGCGCTGAATTTCGTCCATGTTATAGATGTTATAATCGTCAGGCAAAGGCTCTCCGTTTAGAAACACATGGCTGTACATATCCGCCGAGTAGGTGAACTTATAATTGTCACCGGAGCTCGCGTAGAACCAGGTTTCAAACTTGGTAAGCGTGTCCGTATTCGCGTTCGGATCGCCGCCCGATGGAACTTCGCCGCGATCGAGACAATGATCGACGTCGAGCTGATTCCATATTCCCATGATCGCGGCGACGCTTCCAGCCGAAACGTAATCCTCGGGAGTTACGATAACCTCGACGGGCGTGGTTCCGTTATATTCACCAAGTATTTTCATGAAATCATAAGTGTTCTGAGGAGTATAATCCGGGTCTTTGAAAAGCCTGAGACGCATAGCGGTGTCGAATGAATTGTTTTGATACTTGGTTATGCGCCATACAAGCGGTTTTCCGGTGCCGTCAACCTGTTGGGACGCGTCGGCGGCCGAGAGCGGTTTAAACGAAGCGCCATGCGGCGATTCCATATATGAAGCGCCGTTAAAGAATAAGAACGGCGATTCGCTATATTCGGGGGCGTCATTTCTGTATTGAAGAGTGGCCGGCGGCTGGAACATGGAAGGTTTTAAGAACTTATAGGTTTTCTTGGAATCCACCATGCCGTAAGCGAAAAATACGGAAGCAGTATCATCGGCCGCGCCGGCATCATAAGGCCTCATCTTAAGGCCGTTATTGACCTCGCCTACAAGATTAGTGGTCGTGGCCGACGGATAGTCCGTGAATACAGACATATCAGCGGGATTATTGATGTCGTAAAAATAAACCCTGGCTCTGGCGTATATATTGGCCGGATAATTCGGAAGATAGTTATAGCGCGCCGCGGCGTTCATAACATATCGCTTATTGGAAGGATAGTTTACGTTATCGACATAAGTAAAGGATTTCAGGGTATATAGCTTAGTTACGGGATCGACCCTGTTGAAAGTGTCGCCATCGAGTATGGTCATCTTGGCGGGAAGCGAAGATGTCGTAGGAAGCGTGAACTTTCTTATCGGCTGGGTTCCGGCCGCATCCTTGAACAGCGTTACCTCGCATGTGCCGAGAGTGTCGTAACCGTTGGCGCCGAAAGCGTCGACATATATGCCGTTGACATAGCCCGCGTACCATTTAAGGTTCGTAGATGCCATATTTACGAAGGGTTTACGAACTATCTCAAAAGACCAGGTCTGAGGATATTTAACTTCCTGTGTCATATCGTTGGTGGCATAGACGGACCAGTAATATTTTCCGTCGGCCAGATTGGTTGGGCTCTGGTAGACCGTCGGAAGATCGCCCGTATCCGACCACGGCGTCGACCAGTTGACGACCGGCGCACCTGACAACCAGGCGTTTGCGTACGCGACGACACGGTACATCCTTCTGACGCCCTGCGGCATCGAATGAGACCATTCGAATCTGGGCTTTATCGGGCTGAGCGATTTATCCACCGGTTTAACGAGACTGCCGGCCAGAAGCGTGACTATGTTAACTGAATAATCCTCGTATTTACCCCACATACCCGATATATCCTGGTTCATTACGCTCCAGTAATAGGTCGTGCCGTAATTGTTTGCGGCCGTCGGCGGCAGATCGGGAATTATATCCGCGACGCAGGTATATTGGTCGGAAACCGTCATTAAATTTATTTCATAAGCGGGCGAAGGCTGATAAGTAGCGGGCGAACCTATAGTAGCGGGAACCATTCCATTGGCCCGGCTTACGAGAAGATTGTACTGGCTTATCTCGTTGAGCAGGAGCGTATCTACGTAAAAATTCCATTGAACTGGATATTGGGCTATGTTTCCGGCGACGTCGCGAACGAATATGGTCCAGTAATAAGGGCCGTCGTCGGCGAGCTTATTGGCGTCCGGAACCTTGAAAGCCACGTTCGGAGCGAATTCGGCATCGGCAAGATCATTTATCGTATAACCCGAGTCATATTTAATGGTCAATTTCGGAATTTCTATTACAAGTCTGTATTTATCGATACCGTAACCCGGAGCTGGATCGGTGGAAGCTTTCCAGGCAAATTTCGGAGTTCCGCTGTCAACGTCAACACCCGACGCGTCAGGGGCCACGAAGGTAAGCCCGATACCCTTGATAGCATAGAGCGTACCGACATCCGGCTTGACGGTGTCTATCTTTACAGTCCATGAGCCGCCATAATTAGTGAAATTTCCGGCTTCGTCATATACCCTTATGTTCCATGTGTGATCGCCTTCGGCGAGAGGCGTGGGTATGGTATAGGACAAAGTAGCCGGCAGCATAGCAGAGAAAGGGCCGCCATCTATGTATAGAACGTATTTAAGGCTGGCCGGCGGTGTAACGTTATCGGACGCCTGGGTCCAGTCAAATTTAACAAGGTTGTTATTTGTGATGGTCATATTCACGGGCGATACTTTGACGCCCGCGACGGGAGGCGTGCTGTCGATAGTGAATTTCCAGTCAACCCCGCCGTCATATATGGCGAAATTTCCGGCGCGGTCCCAGGCCCTTACATTCCATGTATAAACGCCGTCCGTAAGGCCGCTGGCCGTATATGTCGCGGCGCCGAAAGGGCTGGTGCTGTAATCGGTCGAAGCGCCGTCGCGCGCCCATCTCTTTTTAACGTCATTAACGGTGAAAGTGACAGGGCCGTTGACAATAAGATCTATCCTGTCAACGCCTGAAGCTCCGGGGCCGCTGTCATTGGAATCGCCCCAGTTGAAAGTGACCGAAGTGCTGTTGGTTTTAAAGTTATTGACCGGCATGACCTTGTTTCCGGCGGTGGGAACGGTGGTATCGATCTTGAACTGCCAGTCGATGACACCGCCCTGATCGTAAAACACGAAATTATTGGCATTATCAAATACCTTTATATTCCATGACTGAATGCCCTGGGTAAGGCCGCAAATGGTAGCGGCGAGCGCGGTACCGGTATATTTCATGACGCCGTCTATGTATAATTCGTAATGGTTGATGCCCGCGGGAGCGCCGGCGGGAAGATCGGTAGCAGCGGTCCATGAAAAACTTACCGTCGTGGAATTAGTGCAGTAAAGTTTGCCCGAAGGATTCCAGAACGGCGACACCTTGTTTCCGGCCTGAGGCGGAGTTTTATCGTATATAAATTCATAATCGGAAGTATACCACTGATAGTTCATGGCGCGGTCATAAGCCTTTATGTTCCATTTGTAGCGGCCTTCCGCGGCGAAATTAAACGGTGCGCCGGAAATATTCTGGGACTTGGTAACGGCCGTTCCGCAGTTAAGCGAAGTGGTATAACCCGAGGCGACGGGAGCTATACAGAGATCATAATAATTTACGCCGCTGCCGCCCGGATCGCTGGATAAGGCCCAGTTAAAACTTATGGTCGGATTATTGGTGTAAGAACCGGCGCCCGGAAGATTAGGAGAAGTTTTCGTTCCGACGTTAGGCGCGTTCCTGTCGATAACTACTTTAAAATCAGCGCCATAAATAGCCGAATTTCCGGATTTATCAAACGCGGTAACATTCCAGAAATAATCGCCGCTTGGAAGCGTGCTGTAAACGTCGGCGACGCTGCCTAAAACAAAGCCGGTCGTCGGAGCGTTCACGGTATAAACTTTAGGGCCTGCGCCGGAACTGACCGAAATATTGTAGTGATGAACGCCGCTGCCGCCGTCCGTGGCCGCGGTCCAGTTGAGATTGACCTTATTGGCGGTGGTATAGGGCGAAGGATTATAAGCATTAAATCCGCCGATACAGGTAGTACCGTTCGCATCCGGATTTATCGCGAAAGAGTTAGGGGGAGTGGATTTAACGCCGGGATTCGGCGCGATATCATCAATGAAAAAATCACGAGCAACATCCGTGAAAACGGTATCCCAGTGAGTCGAAGAGTCAAAAGCGTTGGCATAAGATTTATCGCGGACAGTTATTTGATACCTGTGCCCACCCTGTGCGAGAACCGGCATCGGTTTATTTGTGACCGTCGAGGTCTGAGTAGGAAATGACCCTAATGGTGATGTTATAACATAGTTATTTACGCCGGACATCGAGTCATTTCCGGCATTCCATGTTATCGTGATAGGATTTTTCAAATAATAGTTAGCGCCCGCAGCCGAGTTGGCCGGGTTGCCCGGAAAAATTTTCGAACCGGTGCCGGGCTTTTTAAAATCCACGCCGAAATAAGCCCAGCCGGACCAGCCGGTCCAGCCTATGGCGCCGGTAGGATTGCCGTACATATCGACGCCGTCCCATTTGTAGAACTGAACGCGCCAGTATGATCCGCTTGTGTTGGTTTCGTTATTGAGATTATATGTGGTTGAAAATGATTTGCCGCCAGTTGTCGTGTTTATGGAAGCTCCGCCATTAACGATCTCATAATTAACATTATTGAAATCGTATATGCCCGAAGTATCCCAGGTAAAAGTGCATGAAGCCGGAGGCCCCCCTCCGGCGCCGGTGCCTGTTACCCACTGGCTGCCCGAAGGAGATGACGGTCCCCACGCATACGCCGCGCCTGCAAATAGACAGCAGACTAAGGCGGAGAGTATTAAAAACGCCAGTTTGAATAAAGCGCGTTCCGATACCTGAGCTAAAAACCAGTTAGTTTTAATTTCGTTTTTATTCATTTTACTCCCCTCCTTTCTTATTGCGTCCACTTGAATTTAAGCCTGCGGTTGGTGGTCACCGTTCCGTGCGGCGGTTCTATCAGATGGCCGGGGTTCGGCGGAATGTGTCTTATTCGGAGCTTTCGGTCGACGTATTGAGACTCGTTTCCGGCATAGTCCTTAACATAGACGGACCAGTATGTGTTGGCCGAAGTAAGAGCGTTCAATTCAGCGTCGAGCGTATCATGTAAAAACGGCGAATAATTGAGGGTTAAAACGACCGGCGAAGTGTTTATGACATAGCCGGATTCCCAAATATCGACGTTGGCATGCACTTTAAGTTTTTCACGGTTGGTGGCTAAAACGAATGAATAGCGGGATATTCCCGAACCGACAAGCGTAGCCGGCGTTGTTTCATCAGGTATTTTAACACCGTTAAAAGCGGCGCCTACATCGTCTAACGATCTAGACCACTGGAAATTTATTAAATTTACGGATGTGGTGGCGATATAGCCGTATTTCGGATTTATCAATTCGCCTATTCCGGTAATAGCTACCTTGGGCGCGACGGTATCGAGCCTGAATTTTTCGTAGGCGGGAGTGGAATAATAAGTAGTGTTAACACCGGTATTGTCGGTTACTTCGATCTGCCAGTTATATTGGCCGTCCTTAAGTTCGATAGCCCATGTGCCGGTTCCCCACTGCGGAACGAATATATACGGATCCTGATACGCAAGGGCGAAAAGCGCGGGCGCAGAGGTACATCCCGGTTTAGGGCCGGGCGTTAAGACTTCTTCTCCACGGATCACATTAGTGGAATCTTTCAAAATTATCTTGTATTTTTGAAGACCTGACTGAAGATCGCGGGCCGCCGTGAATTTGAGGTCGGGTTTTTTATTGGGCGAATAACTTACGATACCGCTGCCGTCAACAAAACGGGTGCCGGTCTGATCTATCCATTGATTGCTCTTGGGCCAGGTTATGACGCCAGCTTCCGGCGGAAGTCCGTCAACGCGGAATTGTCCGACGGTGCCGAAATTATACGACGCCGGCGCATTTATGATACCGCTTTTATACCACTTATAGTTTCCGGCGTTATCGACAAGTTTTATGTCCCAGAAATAACGGCCGGTTATAAGCTGAGATACAGCGCCGATACCAAGAGGCGCGAGCCACGCCACGCTATAAACAGGCGTAGCTGTTATGTTTCCGTTGTGTGCGGCATTGCCGGGAGCGGCCGCGCATGGAACGGTGTAGATAGCGGGAGTACCGCCCGAAGGGCCCCACAGGTAAAGTTCGTAACGGTTGTTTC
>CAZKCG010000034.1:0-51086 GCA_964551445.1 uncultured bacterium
CCCCGGCTTCGGCTCCAAATCGCAGCTGCGCGCGATCGCCGAGGCCTACGCTTCTGACGATTCCGGCGAAAAATTCGTGCGCGATTTCGCGGCGGCGTGGAACAAGGTCATGAACGCCGATCGTTTCGAGCTGGTTCGAAAATAAGAAATAAGTTCGCCGTATCGATTTATAGCGGCGCCTGAAAAATCAAAACGGGGTTGTTTCGGAGCAAATTTTATCCGGACGGCCTCGTTTCACTTTATCGATTGAAACGATCGAACCGGCCCATCGTCGGAAAATACAGTAGAAAAAAATAACCCCATCCTGTACAAGTAAATCAAATAAATTGCGAGGAAAACAATATGAAAACCAAAAAAGAACTCTGGAGCGAAAAATCAAAGACGTTTCCAGTGTACGACGAAAGCGATATCGAAGATATGAATTTCATAAATAAAGTCATCGGTATCGCGCTGGATAAAGGCCCTTCGATAAACGGTAAAAGCGTTATCGATATCGGGTGCGGCACCGGCCGGCACACCTTCAATCTCGCTAAAACCGCTAAAACTGTTTATGGGACGGATATTTCAAAGGCCATGGTGGAAGTTCTCGCCGGGACCGGAAAGAAATACGGGTTCACGAACGTTACCGCCGGCGTTTGCGACTGGAAGGAAGCCGACGCCTTAAAGAACGGGTGGGCCAAAAATTTCGACATCGCCTGGGCCGCTATGACCGGCGCGATAAATTCGCCGGAAGATATTTTAAAAATGAATTTATGCGCGCGCGAATGGTGCGTCTGCGTGGCGTGGGGACGAAGGCGTGAAAATCAGGTGTTATCGGAAGTGTTCGCGGCGCATAGCGCCGAATTGAAACTGCCGCCCGGCGAGGCTGAAATAACAAAAGCTCTGAACGATCTGGGCTTCGAATACGCGATAGAGCATGTCGAAAACTTTTGGAGCTTCGAAGGGACGAAGGAAGAGGCCGCCGCGGATCTCTCGTGGCATCTTAAAATGAGCGAGGTCGTTCCGCTTCCTGAAAAGATAGACGGCATACTCGAAAAATATAAGAATAACGGAATATACGGGCACAGCACGAAAATGGAAATGTCCGTGATAGTATGGAAGGCGAGGCCGTGACGAGAAAACTCTTCGCCGCGTTTTTGTTATTAGCCTTAATTGTCTCGGCTGCCGGTCTTTCCCGGCCCGGTTTTACAAGCGTTTCGGCTGATAACAAAGCCGCTTCGCCCGGAAAAAGAAAGATAACCGATTCTATCGGCCGCGTCGAAATTGAAATTTAATATACTGTGAACGGCCCGGATATAGCTGTTTTGAAATCTCCGTGTTGCCGGGCGGTATTGACAAAAAACGGAAATTAATGTACAATTTCAATATGCTGAAAAAGATCCAAAATAAAAAAATAATTCTTAGCCTCGTTTTGACCGTTTTTACGGCGGCTTTATTATTTTCATTTTATCATCATCACGAAACCGGGGACGCCGCTCATGACGGCGAAGGTTGTCAGCTTTGTATTTTTCATCACCTCGTAGAAATAATGCTCCCGCTGGTTTTACTTTTACTTCCGGCATATATTTTTGCGCGCAGGATCGTTTGTAATTATCTTTTATCGTTTTCGGCCAGGCCGATATGCTTATTCGCTAAGTTTCGGGCCCCCCCCGCCCTCGCCTGTTAGTTTTTTCAATTTTGCTTTTCCCTGTTATTTTATATTATAATTTAATATTTGGAGCAAGTGATAGTGTTCAAGAATTTATTGAAGCTATTAACCTTTTTTGTCGTGCTTTCAATTTTTGTTAGCGGTTATACGGTTTACGCCGAATTGAAATTCGCCGGATGCTGGTTTGAAACGACAACGGAAAAACTGCTTATCGAGTTCACCGAAAGCAACGGTTACTCGGCGGTCTTTGTCGATGGAAAAGGCAAGGTGTTTTCGCAGGTTTATGGGAAAGAATTCTCGATAGTTTATTCTGAAGGCGACACTCTTGAAATTGTGAACTCGAAAAACATATCTGAAAGATATATATTCGTGATCGATCCAAGGCACATAAAAAAGGGATGTAACTGTTCGGTATGTAAAAAAAGAAAGAAAAATAACTGATTTTATTGATGCGAATAAAGGGATGTAACTGAAATGGTGCTTGATATAAAAGATCTCAGGATGATTTTTCCCGGCGAAGACCGCAAACCCATACTTGATATCAGGGAGTTATCTATCGGCGATAAGGACGAGGTCGCAATGATAGGCCGTTCCGGATGCGGCAAAACTACTTTTCTTAATATCGTTTCCGGCGTATTGAAGCCGACCTCCGGAAGCGTCGAGGTCTGCGGAACCCATATAGCCGGCCTTTCGGGTTCTGCGCTCGACGCGTTTCGCGCCAGGCATATCGGATATGTTTTTCAAAATCTCAATCTGCTTGCCGGATATACGGCATATGAAAATATCGAGATATCGCTTCGTATCGCCCGCATGGGGTTTTCGAAAAATGAAATAATGCAGTCGCTTGAATCCGTCGGGTTGACCGATTCAGCCGGCAAATATCCGCATGAAATGTCACTCGGTCAGCAGCAGCGCGTGGCCGTCGTAAGGGCGGTCATCAAGAAACCGGAGATAATACTGGCTGACGAACCCACAAGTTCCCTCGACGTTGAAAATTCTGATAAAATAATCTCGCTTCTGAAGGAACGGGCGAAAATTCTTGGCGCGGCTCTTATCGTGGTCAGCCATGAAAACGAGGTTATCGCGGCTTTCGATAAAAAGATCAGGTTTTCTGATATCAACTTATCAGGATCGAAAGAAAAGGTGGATTTATGATGCTTTTTTTCAAAATGGTTTATAAAAGCGCCAGGCAGCATTTCCTCTCATCGCTTCTGGCGTGTTTGAGTATCGCCGTTTCTATAGCGCTGCTCGTTTCCACCATATCTCTTCGCGACCAGACGCACGCTAATTTCACCCGAATAGGCCACGGCATCGACGCGGTTCTTGGACCGAAGGGCTCGCCTCTTCAGATAGTCTTGAACGCGATTTATCATGTCGAGGAAATGCCCGGGAAGATCAAGTGGTCATACTTCAAAAAGGTCGCGGCCGATCCGCTCGTTGAAACGGCCATTCCTTTCTGCACCGGCCATTCGTTTGGCGGCTTTCGCGTTAACGCCATAGAACCTGAATTTTTCTCGAGTTTTGAATTTCAGCCCGACCGAAAATTCAGTTTCGCGGAATCGGAAGGCGGCCTCGGAAAAAACTTCGCTGAAAGGGACGAGGCGGTCGTCGGTTCGGCAGTCGCGCGTGAACTTGGATTTCGTATCGGCTCTCGTTTCATTCCTGTTTGCGGAGTTAATCAGGGCGATCCGGTTCATGACGAAAAAGTTTCCGTCGTCGGAATTCTGGCTCCTACCGGAACGCCTTACGACCGGGCGATTTATATACCGCTGAAAACTTTTTATTCGCTTTCCGGACACGGCAAAGAAGTGTCCGCGATGACGCTCGACGAAGATCAGCGTGAGATAAGCGGAGCATACATTAAATTAAAGCGTATCAGAAACAACGCCATGCACCCCGGCGTTCAGGGCCTTAAGTACAATATCAACCAGTCGTCAACGGCTCAGCTTGTCATTCCTAATGAAGTGCTCCCAAAACTTTTTAATATAATCGGCTGGATAGACAGCGTTCTTTTAATGATATCCACGACCGTCGGCGTTATGTCGATGTTGTTTTTATTCTCGCTTCTTCTGAATTCAATATCGGCCCGCAGGCGTGACATCGCGCTTCTGCGTTTTCTTGGGGCGACCAGGACTATGCTTTTTTCAGTCGTCGTGGGCGAAAGCGTATTTTTAACTATGACTGGAACGGCCGCCGGTTATTTGACAGGCCATCTGATCGTTTATTTCGCTTCCGTTTCTATTAATATTGAAACCGGTATCAGGCTTACGGCTTTATATATTTCGCCTAACGAAATATTGATCTTGCCGTCGGTTTTAATTACCGGAATTCTGGCGGGAATAATACCGGCTATTATGAGTTACAGGATCGATATCATTAAAAATCTGAGGCCGATATCCTGATATGTTATGGACCGATTATAAAGCAATTGATCAATGAATATGAAAACAAGAAAAATTTTATTATACATTTTAATAATCTCTCTCTCAATGTTGAATTTTCTGGATGTCTTTCACTCCGGAGAACATCACGGTGTTTTGCATTCAGCGGAAGGGGCCGTCGGCTGCCATCAAATCCCCGCTTTTGAAAAAACAGGCGAGCCTGATAATGACTGTTCGGTTTGTTTGATCCAGAGCTCGCTTTTTGCCTATCTTTCGATAACCGTTTTAAATATTGCTTTTTTCAGATCTTATTTTATTCCGGATTTTTTAAATGCTTCTATATACAAAATCTCTTGCTTATTGACTTCTGACAGAGCGCCTCCGTTGGGTTTTGCTTTATGACCAGATCCGTCTTTTTACGATAATCATATAAAATTTAATGACGCTAAAATTCCAACGGAGGATGTTATGTTTAAATATAGCCGTCAGGCTTGTGTTTTCTCTATTTCTATTTATGTTTTTCTGTTTCTGTTCGCAAACGGCGCGCTTGCCGGAAACAAAGACGCTAAAGCTCAGAATGAATTAAAAACCGTAGTCGAAAAGCTGATATCGGAAAATCAAAAACAATCAGAGATAATTTCAAAACTTGAAACCAGAATAAAAAAACTTGAGAATAATAAAGGGGTAACAACTTCCGATTCAAAGGTGAAGCAGTCTGAAGCTCCGTCACCGCAGGATGCCCTTGATATGGCGGTCGCGGAAATTGATTCTCGAAAAGTATCGAATAAAAACCCTTCCGGCGCAAAACAAACGGCGAATATTGTTTCTTCAAAAGGCGCGGCGCAGCAAAATTTGATCGACATATCCTATTCGGTGATGGGGACTGCCGGATGGTCGGATAAGAAGAACAACGAACTTTCGGCCCTTTTTAACGGCGGGCACGATCCGAATCAGCGCGGTTTTAATTTAAACGCTTCGGAGTTTTCGCTGACCGGCGCGGTGGACCCGAATTTCAGAGGAGAGGCGCATATCGTTTATGTTCCGCGCGGCGTCGAACTCGAAGAAGCTTTTTTAACGACGACGAAACTGCCGAATAATCTTCAACTTAAGCTCGGTTATTTTTTAAATGAATTCGGAAGAATTAATCCATCTCATCCGCATTCGTGGAATTATATCGATAAACCGATCATCGCGTCGAGGATTTTTGGCGCTGACGGTTTTAGAAGCGAGGGAATGAGGCTTTCATGGCTCGTTCCGGTCAAGTGGTATTCCGAACTTTACCTCGGGCTTCAAAACGCCAATTCCGAATCGGCCGCAAGTTTTTTATCCGGAAAGGTCGATCCTGGATCTTCGGATAAATTCGCGAACACCGCTTTTGATGTAGGCGTCGGCGGAAGACCTGTCGCATATAACGATGCGAGAAGCATCGCCGATCTTGCGCGATTCATAAGATGGGAGAATTCATTTTCTCTTAATAACAGTACGACCGCCAAACTTGGATTTTCAGGCCTGTTCGGGCCGAACTCGTCGGGCGCTTGCGGCAAAACAAATATAGTCGGCGCGGATATCGTTTTAAAATGGCGCCCCGAGAAAAATTTCAGGGGCTGGCCTTATCTGACTTTCGAAGGCGAATTCATGAAAAGAAGATACGCCGCTGATAGTTTCAGCGATCCGGTGAACGGCGTCAATATTTCATCTGATAATTTAAACGATACCGGATATTATATGCAGCTTTTGAAGGGTTTCAAATACGGCTGGGCGTCGGGGATACGCTATGAAAAAGCATCCGGAAGCGGCGAAAGCACTGGCGGCAGAAGCGCGGATATTTACAGATCTGACAGGACCAGATTCGCTCCCGTCTTAATTTATTATCCGAGCGAATTTTCAAGGATGAGGCTGCAATATAATTATGACAGGGCTGACCATCTGCCGTCGAAAAAAGCTAACAGCTACTGGTTCTGCTACGAAATAATGTACGGCTCGCACCCTGCTCATAAATTTTAAAGATAAAATAAACTCGGAGGTTTTTATTATGAAGAAAACGGATAACATATTCAATATATACAATATACTTTTTAACGCCGGAAGGCTTTTATTTTTCGCGGCAATTTTAATTTCGGTTTCCATGCTGTCAGCGGGAACCGCCAATTCCGCGGAAAATGGAAAGTTAAATGTTTGCGCCACGATAACCGATCTGGGCGATATCGTTTCAAATATCGGGGGCGCGGCCGTAAGCGTTACGGTTTTCGCGAAAGCCACGGAAGACCCTCATTTCGTCGAGGCGAAGCCCGGCTTTATAAAATCGTTAAGCGGCGCCGACATGCTTGTGATATCGGGCATGGAGCTGGAAACCGGATGGCTTCCGGTTTTGATCGATAATTGCAGGAACGCTAAAATTCAAAATTCGGGCCCCGGCTACGTCGATTGCTCAAAGGTCGCAGAGCCTCTCGAAGTGCCCGCTTCGGCGATCGACCGCTCCATGGGCGATGTTCACCCGAACGGCAACCCGCACTACCTGCTCGATCCTGTCAACGGCGCGAAAGCGGCGGAACTCATAAAGGAAAAGTTATGCGAGCTGCTACCGGCGCAAAAAAAAGAGTTCGAGGATAATTACGCGGTGTTCATGAAAAAGCTCGGCGCGGCTATGTTCGGCGCTGAACTTGCGGAAAAATACGACTTCATAAAACTAATCAAGCTTAACGAGAACGGCAAGCTTCTTGATTTTTTAAAGAGCCAGAAAGATGACTCGAAACTCGCCGGCTGTCTTGGAAAGCTCCTGCCTTATTCCGGGACGAAGATCGTCGACGACCATGCGATGTGGATTTACTTCGCCAACCGTTTCGGATTCATTATCGCGGGCCACATGGAAGAGATTCCGGGAGTTCCTCCAACGACGAAAACCATCAGGCTTCTTTCAGAAAAAATTAAGGTTCTCGGAATAAAAACAATAGTGACCTCGGCGTATTACGATTCCCGCCACGCCGAAGCTCTTTCGCGGATAACAGGGGCGAATGTTTGCAGGCTGGCGAATTTAACCGGGTCGAGAAACGGAGCCGGGACATATATTCAAATGATAGAATATAATTCGGCGGCCATCCTGCAGTGTTTAAATAATAAATAACGAATATTTACGGCCGGCTGTTTCGCTTGAAATGGCCGGTTGTAAAGTTTTATTAATAGAAGGATAAATAAATGCGCGAAGCTATTATTTCGGCGAAGAACCTTTCGGTCGGATACGGCCGGAAGATCATATTAAACGACGTGAACATCAAAATCCGATCCGGCGACTTCTGGTTTTTTTTAGGGCCTAACGGTTCGGGCAAATCGACCCTGGTTAAATCATTTTTAAGGCTCATAAAGCCGGATTCCGGAGAAGTGATATATGCCGATGGGTTCCGTTTTGAAAAAGATCTGGGCTTCGTTCCGCAGCGCTGCGATATCAATTCAACGCTGCCGACCACGGTTCGTGAGTTCGTTTCACTGGGCGCTTCGAATATGGGGATTTCAAGCGGCGAAGTTGAAAAAAATTACGAATACGCCCTTGATTGCACCGGTATTTCAAATCTTTCAAATTACAGTTATTGGAGTCTTTCGGGCGGACAAAAACAGAGAGCGCTTATCGCAAGAACGTTAATTAGAAAACCGAGCGCCCTGATACTGGACGAACCAACGAACGGCCTTGACTTTCTTTCGGAGGACGCTTTGCTGCATGTTCTTATCGGCCTGAAGAAAGACCGGAATTTGACCGTCATCGTGGTTACGCATAATATAGATCTCGCGGCGCGTCACGGAAGCCATGTCGCGATGTTTTCCGACGGCAGGGTTATTTCGGGGCCCGCAAAAGAACTCCTTAACGAAAAAAATATCATTAAAACTTATGGCGCGTCGTTAAAGGTGAAAATATGATAAATGAGTTTATGCTTTCATGGCCGCTTTTTAAATACACTTATCTCGCCGGCTGGTCTATCGGGCTTCTGCTTTCGCTTCTCGGCGTTTTAATAGTTGCGCGGGATCAGATATTTATCGGCGCGGCCATATCGCAGGCGTCGGCGCTTGGAATTTCCATCGCGCTTGTCGTCCTGCCCTTTTTTTCGGGGAGCATTCCTGAATATTCGCATGAATATTTGATCGCGGCCATGGCGGTTGTCTTTTCAATAGCCGCGTCATGGTTCACTTCGAATAAAAACCTCGCGGCCGAAAGCCACGAAGCGGTTACCGGATTTGTATTTCTGGCATGTTCCAGCCTTTCGGTGATCCTGGTCTCTAAAAGCCCTCACGGAATGGAAGAGATCAACCGGCTTTTATCTTCAAGCATTATAGGCGCGACCATCGGCGATGTGACCTGTTTTACGGCGCTTTTTTTAATTACCGCGGCCGCGCTCTTTTTTCTGTGGCGGCAGTTCACGCTGCTTGCGATAGATCACGAAATGGCTTTTTCGATAGGCATTCCGACGACTTTTTATAATGCGCTGTTTTCGGTATGGCTTGGATTGGCGCTCGGGCTTTCGATAAGGGTTTCGGGAATGCTTTTCGTATTCGGCGGCCTGGTACTTCCCGCGCTCGCCGCGAAAAATATTTCGCGCGATATTGAAAGGATGTTTATTCTCTCGCCGGTTATATCATTGGTGTCGAATATATCGGCGTTCGTATTCGCGAACTATTACGATTATCCGCCGGCGCAGATCTCGGTGGCGTTTTTATCTTTCGTTCTCGTGATCGCCTGGTTCGTGAAAGCGATCAGGCGCGGCCGATATTGAAAGTTAAATCAAGCCTGTCATTTTTTTACCGGAACGAATTTTTTTGCCACGATGGCCTGCCCTTCGGTCGAAATAACGAAATCAATGAACAGCTTTACGTTATCTTTGGGAACTTCTTTGCACGCGAAAATCAGCGGACGGCTCATAATATAATCGCCTTCAAGTATCGATTCATTGGTCGGGGCGACCTTGTTCACTGAAAGCACCTTTAAATTTGGCGTTTTCCAGGGGAGTGAAATGAAACTGACAGAATTTTCGCTTTTTTCGACTTCACCGGCGCAAAGATCAGGCTTCAAAGTCGTGACGGAAGGAGATGCCAGATAATCCGCCCCGAAAAGAACGTTTTTCTTGAATTCGTTGGATATTCCGCTTGTGACAGGCGGTATCACCACATCTATCTTGGCGTCCCGTCCGCCGACATCCTTCCAGTTGAGTATTTTTCCGGTGAATATCCCTTTTAACTGTTCGCTGCTGAGATCAGAGATGCCGTTTTTGGAGTTGACGCAAACGATAAGCGCGTCATAAGCCGCGATAACATAATAAAAATCCTGCTTTTTTTCTTCGTTCGTCGGGCTGTGTCCCAGTCCGATGACGTCGTATTTTCCGGAACCGATCAATTTTACCGCTTCTTTCGAAAGAACCGTATCGATCGGAGAGATCTTTACCTTATATTTATCCTCGAAATTTTTTGAAAGATCCGGCATCAACGATTCCGTTACTATTACCGCTCCGGCATAGCTGATCTGGGCCGATGCGGGAGCCGAATAAATAAGGGCCAGGCATATCGACAAGATTGTCGCGATTACTGCTGAACGAATTTTTTTCATAATAAATCTCCTTCTTTATCGCGCTCGCGCGATCTTTTTAGAATTAGACTGTTCGTTAAAATATAAGCGACGCCGGTTACTATCGTTTTTAAGGTTGAATTTTTCAAGCATACTTTTGAGTTCGACCGCCCGAGCTGAAAGCTCTTCGCTTGCCGCCGCCGATTCGTGAGCCAGTATTTCGCTCATCGAATATATGGTTTTTGCAGCCCTTTTTATTTATTTGTCTCCGAGCGGATTTATCTTCAGCCTGGCGGCGACGTCGTCCGGATATCCCAGCTCTTTAAAGTCCATTACGCCGGAAGCGTTATGGCAATTTTTGCATGAAAGGGCGC
Organism: uncultured bacterium; assembly: GCA_964551445.1. Lineage (GTDB taxonomy): Bacteria > Muiribacteriota > UBA9980 > UBA9980 > UBA9980 > DAOPXV01. The sequence goes on from CAZKCG010000034.1 coordinate 9,946, forward strand.
CGTCGCGTCTTATGGCATGACTTATTTCGAGCATGGCGTCGTTCGGGATATAGCGCGGTTCGACTTTCTTCAGCTCGCTCGCGTCGGCGTAAGCGCCTGTATTCCAGGATGGAACGTCCATGTAGGCCATGAACTTGTCCATGAGATAATATTTGAACATGAAACCGTACATCATTCCCATCATGCCGCTTTTCATTTCTTTTTTTGCGGCGGCGCCGGGATCGCCGGTGCTTAAATATGTCGGGAGATTGTATGGGACGAACATTCCGCCGAACGGACCCATGTTCTGAAGATCGATGTGCTGTTTTCCGTTATACGGCTTCATCGCGTAGATCTTTGAAGGGCGTCCCGCTTTCGCGATAGGCCTCATTACGCGCTCATACCAGCCGGCGTAATCGAAATTTTTATATTCAGGCCATATGTGTTGAGGTTTATAAAAACTGTAAAGGTTCTTTCCGTTCGGATTATCTCCGATGGGATTTCCGAGGAAGGTAGCGTCTCCGTTCCACCATGCGTATTTGATGCCGATTCCGGGTTGGGTTTCCTTTTTTACGTCGGTGTAGACATATAGATCCGCCTCTTCCTCGCGGCTGACTTTCGTGAAGTCGCGGTAAGTTGCGTTGTCTTCGTGAAGCGAAGGTATGTGGCATGTCACGCACGCAATCTTCGCCGTGTGCATGTTGAAGAAAGGAGCGCGGGCGGGATCGGCCTTGTGCGGCTTATCCGTATGGCATTTTTCGCACACTACTTCCGTGTTCGGGAGATCGTTCGCCATCATGGTCGTCGTGTGAGTTCCTTTGGCGATGTGATGCCCCATCGTTTCATGGCAGGCGGTGCAGGCCAATCCTTTCGCGGCGTGGACGTCCCAGCTGGGCGAAAACGGCGTTCCCCGCTTGGAACCGGGGTGAGCGATACGCGGGCGTTCTTTACCTTTGTTGGTCATGCTCTGCATGAACGAATTATCCTTCGGATCGACATAGAGATCTCCGCCGAGATTGTGCTGGTGACAGCGAAGGCATGTCTGGGCGGTGGTTTTCGTAACCGAAACCGCCGCCTTCATGGAGCGGTCCATTTCCCACCTGGCGAGGCCGTTATTATCGACGACGGCCTGTTTTTTATTCATGTCGTATGCGGCCGAATGGCATATGAGGCAGTCTATGGCGTCCTTTTCTTCGGCGAGAGTCTGGTACATGGGCATTATCTCTCCGAGCGGCGACTGATATTGGCCTCCGATGTGACATTGTCCGCATCCTTCGGAATAAGTTTTTCCGTTTTTGGTTTTGAAAACCGCCGCCCAGGAGGTCATTGCGAATGAGCCGGGTTTCGGGCAGGGGCGGTCGATCTTGCCCATCGGGAAGTTATCGGCGAGCTTGCCGTTGAAACCGTAAACGTTGGGGTGTTTTTCGGTATAAAAACGGTAATGGGCCGATGTCAGGAGATTATCCATCAGGCCGACCTCTTTTGTCATTTTCGCTTCCGGGTCGTGAACGGTCATTTTGGCGTGGCATGCGAGGCACGTTTTCGGTCCTTCGTAAACTTTGATGCCCGCCTTTTTGAACCTTTCAATGTGGTTGAAATCCTTCTTGAAGGCGGTTTTGAGTTCGCCCGCGAGTTTATCGATTTCGGCCTGGGCGACCGGTTTGTCGTCATATGATATTTTATAAGGACGGCTGTCGGCCGGCATCATGAGATTGATGATCTCGGAGCGGTACGCGAATCCGATTCCGCCCGCCGCGAATAAAAAGACCGTGAGCACGATGAACGCTTTAATAACGGTTTTCAACATGTTGTTACCTCCGTCGTAACTTAAGTATATGCTTTTTTGAATTTAAGGTTATGAAGTTGATCCGGCTGGTTGATAAATTATACATAATACGGCGAAGTTTGTCAATATCAAATATAAGTATAAAATATAAAACTGAAATATAAAACAAGAATATTCTTATTTTGTATTTCGACATGCCTGATATGTGGTTTTGGCGTATGGAATCACGTCTGAGGAGATTTATGTTGCGCGAAGAGCCTGGTATAAGGGTGAATTTAAAGTAAATATTAATTAAATCGCCGGCGTGTTTATTCGTAAGAATTATAATATTTTTTGATTGTCCGTAAGCCGAAAAAGATAACCGCTGCATGAAAGATCAGCGGGGTGAATTCAATTATAGCCCTTCGGTTATAGGGAGTTCCGTCAAATAAAAAGGAATTAAAGATTGTCATCCAGAAAAGAGTCGCGAATATCGATACGCTGCCGGCGGCATCGAGGATTTGTCTTTTTTCGCCCCGTACAGTTAAGTAAACTGCGATAGAAAGCGACGCGGCCCAGCCCAAAAGGATGATCAGCGAAAATAAATTCGGAGCGCCCTTGCCCCCGAAAATATTATGGAACATGCCGATATCAAATAATCCGAGAGCTCTTGGCACGGCGGTCAGAGCATAAACTCCGAAAAGGAATTTCGCCGATAAATAGCCCCATTTTCGGAAAAAATGTATCGCGGCCCCGCTGATGAAAAAACCCGCGGAAAGCAGAAGATTTAAGGCCATAAAAGGATCGGTTATGAAATTGTGGAACAGATTTTCAGCGCACATTAACTGCGCTCCCGACCTGATGAAAAGATACGGGTTTATTATTTGGGGAAGAATGAATAATATGACGATGCTCGATAAGCAGATCATTAAATATCCGACGGTCATGTCGTATAACGTTTCGAAGGAGCCGGCGAAAATATCCGTTTCCTCTATTGCGGCGGTGACCGCTTCGGTTATCTTTGCCGGTGTGCCATGATCTTTTTCTGTCATGCGAGCCTTACTCCTCTGTCTGTTGGATGATGCCGCCGGGGATTATTCCGCCAGGGCTTTTCAAACTCCATTTAAATAACGGGAAGTATGTTTTAACCGTTTTATGCGTTTGCATTATCATTGCCGCTATTAAAACCAGAGAAAAATAATGAACACGCAAATCAACCCCCGTCCCTGAAAATGAAATGAAATATCTTATGAATATGTAAAAATTAAACATTACCGCATAAAAATTTAAAAATATCATCATGCCCGCATCTTTTCTGCGGTGCGCCCTATACATCATGTAGAGCAGAGCGAAAACCGAAAGTATGACGATCACGCCGGTTAAAACGCTATTCAAACTTGCGCTCGAATAATGATACACTAAATTTTTCAGTTTGAAAAGCATTATTAACCCGGATAAAGTGAATAAGTACTTAAGTATCGTCCCGGCGGCGTTCATCGAGCTGAAAAGAGCGGCCCCGCCGGCTAAAAAACCGGCGGAAATATAGAAGCTCATGGACCAGATGACGCTCGTGGGATCTATAACGCCGGGTGTATTCGGGATAGCGGCGGATATTCCGTTATTCGCTCCGTAATATGCGTGCGGAAGCATGACGAGGAAAAAGAATACTGACAATGATGAAATAAGATAACCGTATGTCAAGTCAAAAAGCCTTTGATAAAGGGTTTCTGAAGCCGCTTTTATATCAGGCGCGCAAGTTTCAAAGGGCTTGTTTTCGGTATTCATGTTATGCCTCCTTAATGAGTTTTATTGCCGGAATAGTTCCGCATCCATATTTTTCGAACATTTTAGTGATCACGTGGCAAATAACCCGTTCACCCGGTCTGGTTATATAGATTACCTCTTTGGTCGTGCCGATAAAATAATCCGGGTTTTGTCTGGCGGCTTTAATTTCAGATAAACTTTTCATTGTTTCGGAAAGCCATTTTTTCGTTCCTGCGGTTTGCTTATGGAGAGGACGAGTCGGAACCCCAGGTCGTAGCGGCGATATTCAGGGCTTGCGGCAGCGCGGCTGGCCCGAACGGCAGGCATCGGCTTCGACGCCATACCAGCCGCCCCGAACTGCATGTATAGTGCCCGCGACAGGTCCTGTCGGATCCGTTACAGCATTGTCGGGATAAGCTTCGCGCTCATACCAGTCCGAACACAGCTCCTGTACGTTACCCGACATATCAAAAAGGTCGAATGCATTGGGTAATTTCTGGCCGACCTGATGTGTTTTTCCATCTGAATTTTCGTCATTCCACGCATAAGCGTCCAAAAATGTGTCGCCCCAATAGAATCTTGTGGTCTGGCCGGCCCGGCATGCGCGTTCCCATTCGGCTTCAGTAGGCAACCGAAAGGTGCCATGACCCGGGTATTTAGCGTTCATCGCGGGAAGAAACCTGGTTGTTATGTCATTGCTCGAAACACATTCAACCGGATAACTGTCGCCGCTTTTATTGCAACTCGGATTGCTCCCGGTTATTTTCGTCCATTGGCCCTGCGTTACTTCATGCTTACCTATATAATAATAATTCGATATGATTACGGTGTGCACAGGGCTTTCACCGAAATTTCTGATGGGTTCTGCCGGCGGGCATCCCATCTGAAATTTTCCCGCGGGTATATTCACCATTTCAAGGTTTATTCCTTCGCCAATGTCAATTGTCAGGCATTCGCCGGTATCGGCCGCGAATGACGGTAGCGCTGATACAAGTAACCAAAAGAACGCCAGCATAAACATATGTTTCATTTTACGATCACCGCCTTATTCAAATTTTTGATGGCGAAACACGAATTATCTGATCGATGCCGGCCTGGTTTCGATTTATTTGTCATTTTTTACAGGCAGCGATTTTGCGTCGAAAAGTTCTTCCGGCTGTTTTTCGAATTTCCAGTGCGAGTAAATATCCCTTCCGGTCTCCTTGCCATTTTTATCAAATGAAATCGTCAATATTAATATTTTTTTTGTATTGTCTACGACGTAATTATGCATTTCACCGCGTTCATCGATAAAATCATAATTTACGCACTTGTCGCCGGGGGCGCCAAGAATTCTGACTTTTGAATTTCCGATAAGCTGCAATAAATTTGGGGCTGGTCCGATTTTTTCGAGTTCCATGGTGCTGCAATCGTAATAACATCTTTTTTTGCCGTGTACGATATCGATGAAACTGCCGTCGACGACTTCCGGAGTTTCGGTTTCGATCCTGTAAGTATTGATATCTTTATAGTACGCTTTACAAATAGTTACCGCGCTGTTTTCGCGTGTACTAATGCAAGTTTTAGTGTACGAGACATTGGTCGAACACCTGTTGACTACTTCCGTTAGGAACTCCGGGATATTGCTTTTTTCTTCCGCGTTCGCAACGAAACTGGTCGAAAATATTATTGAAAAGGCCATTATTAAAACAATTAATTTTTTCATAGTAACGCTCCTTTCATTAACCTCATTTTTTTAAAGGCAGCAATTTTTCATTGAAAAGATCCTCCGGCTGTTTTTCGAACTTCCAGTGGGAATAATGGTGTCTTCCGGATTCCTTGCCGCTTTTATCATATGAGATCGTTAAATACAATATTTTTTTTGCCTTATCCACAAAGTAACAATTTTTTTCGCCCATTGCGTCAACGAATTCATATATTAATGAATTGTTGTTACCGCCGCCGGCTAACGTACTGACCTTCGATTTGCCGATCTGCTTCAATAAATCAGGCAAGCCCGCTTTGCTTGATGTAAGCTTCATCGTGTTGTAATTGTAAAGATAGTTCTTTTTATCTTTTGCGATATATGTAAATTTGTCAGGCCTGTCAGGCTGGTCGACTTCGATCCTGTAAGTATTGACATCCTTGTAGTATGCTTTAACAACAGTCATCCCGCTAGTTTCACCGGCAGGTTTGAGAGTTGCAATGTAAGAAACATCTGTCGAACATCTGTTGACTACCTCGGTTAAAAGCTCCGGGATATTGCTTTTTTCTTCTGCGTTCGCAACGAAACCGGTTAGAAATATTATCGAAAACGCCATTAGCGAAACAATTATTTTTTTCATAGTAACGCTCCTTTTTTATTGTTCAAATTTTTAAAATATTAATTCGTGATCGGGTTACGGTTATTGCCCGGCTAAAGTTAAAATAAAAACTTCTTTTACCCAATGACCTACGGCGCGGAAATTCCCTGTGTCCATTTGTTTATAATTTCTCTCCCTTCGATCTTGAAATCTTCGGGCCAGTTATCGAGATCCGCCGAGATTACGAATTTATTATTTTCAAAAGTTGTTTTAAACGGCCTGCTTGTTATGGGATCGACACCGCAGCAGGCGGCGCCTTTTAAGAAATTTCCTTCGTCGTTGGTATCGGGCCAGCGGTTATTCTCAAAATGGTATATTCTCGCGAGCCCGTACAAAGTTACGATCCTCGAATTGGTTTGCTGAATGCCGAAATAAACCGGGATCTTTTCATTGTATTCGGTAGCGGCTTTCCGGAAAGGGTGCGAAATTAATCCCGATGCAGCCCGTAAATAATATTTGCCGTTAAAATCCTTGAATCGCGAATACAGTTGAGAATAACTGATTTCCGGTTCGAGATTGATCCCGTTTATAAATTCATCCAGGTCTGAATAAGGCGGTCCGCCGGATATAAGATCGACGAAGGATGTAAGCCAGGGGTAAGTCTCTTTATATTTTTTCATGAATGACCTTCTGTAAGTATCGTCGTATCTTACCAGCGCCGGAAGCTTTATAATGCTTGATAAATAACGCATTCTGCTATCAAGCGCTTTTTTAAGCATTGTTCTCGATAAATCGTTTTTGATGATGTCGTCGTTATTCATATATAAATTAAAGGCGTTTTCGTTCATTACGGCAAGCACGTCAAATGCGAATGATTGCAAGAATAATTTTGGGATGCCGTCATCGGAACATATTGGCAGGTAACGAGCCGCGGCTATCGACGCCAATTCCGCGTCTATCATGAAAACGTAATCTTTTTTTTCGAGCGCCGCCCGGCACATGAGTCCGATTATCCTGAATTTATCGGCGATATCGAAATACACAGAATCGGTGGAATCTTTCATCGCCGCGTTTTCGGGAATTTTGATCTCCGATTCTCCCGTTATTTCTGAAAATCCAGCCATATCGGATAACGTTTTACCAAGATTCGGATTTGACTTCCATAGATTTTCGATAAAATCGGGCGGGAAATCTTTGAGCCTGTCCGCGGTAATGCGCGGAGAGCCGGGAAACAGACTGTTAACGATTTTAGCGTTTTTACTGTCAGCGGGCGGAATTTTAACTTCATATTTACTCAGACTTATAAGCGGGATCGGCTTTTCCTTAAGTTTATTTTCTGAAGTATCCGTTACGATTCCTTCAGGGGCCGCCTGACGAATTATTAAATCGACGAATCTGGATAATTCCGAACGAAAGAAATAACGAGCCAAACCCAGGGTTAAGGAAACCGCTATTAAAAATATAAGGAAGTATCTAATTGATTTTTTCAATAACATTGAATTTCACCTCCCGGTTGGATTATCCATCGTATATAAGTCTCGTAAGCCCATATTGCTTTAATGTTCGGGCGTAAAGCGGCATAATGACTGTATAAATAATATGCCGATTGTCTCATTTATTTCTTGTTTTTGAAAGGTCTTTCCAGTATTTATCCGCGTCATCGGTTATCGAAATTGAGCATTCCGTTTCTATGGAATCTGAGCTATCATTTGTTTGGTCTGCGGTTCTCACGGTGAATTTATATCCTGACTCGCTGAGCAAACAATCAATGCATTCAATCTTTCCGAAAGGTTTTCCGTTGTCGTAACAATTTCTGTATAATCTATAGTCGCTGTATTTATAACTGAGATATATTCCATACTCACCATTATTTTTAGTAGCGATCACGCAGCAGGAAGCCGGGGCTTTCGCGTCGAGAACTTCAGAAACCGCTATTATTTTCCCTTTCACATATGTTTTAGACAGATCGATCGTCTCCGGCCTGCGCGGTTCGTTCTCTGATTTATCTTTTTCCAAAGCTCCCGTTTTCTTATCGACCATCCAGCCATAAACGGATTTTCCGCCAGGGATTTGTATTGACCAGCCCACGAAGTATCCGCCATTTCTGGATACATCCATTATCGAGTTTTTTCCATCGAAGTAGTTAGAGTGAAAGTTGAGAAAGTAGAGGCCGTTTTTCATTACAATATTGATCTCATATTCGTTATAATTCGAGTCAAATACTTTTTCTTTATAGACCGGAACTTTTTTTACCTTCCTGAATATCTGTTCGAAATCCATTCCTGATCTCAAGCCATTGATCTCGACCTGGCGGTCAAATTTTATCCAGTCCACCCGGGGATTTTTTTTATCGTGTTGTTCGAATATTAATGTCATGCCGAGCTTTTTATAATAATATCCGTCGCAAAGCCCCTCGGCTCCGCTTGGTACGATCTCATAGCCGCGGCCAAGTTTGTCAAGGATATCTTTTTTTCTCGATTCCATGCAAAAATTTACCGCTTTTTCATATTTGTTGTCTTTTGCGTAGGAAATGCCGATCGGATAAATGTATGTCATTGATAATAACAATAAAAATATTGACACCGTTAATGTTTTTGTTTTATACGAATTAAGTTCCGTCATATTTCACTTGCCTTTTTGAAATTTAATTATGTGAATAAAACAATGATTTCACCAAAAAAAGCTTTGATCAATCGCCCTCGATGAAATAGGTTATTTTCCACCCGCCGGCTTGTTTTCTCATTCCAAGCTTGATATCGAGCGATGATCTGAGGTTGCCATAAACGTATCCGAACTTGCCGGACGCGGTGACAATTTTATACCAGAGCGGCCGGTGATTTATAATTTCGTCGTAAGAAAGATTTTCGAGGTCGTGGTTATTGAAATTGAATTGAGTATAAACTCCTTCGTAGCTGAGCCTGCCGATGATTTTCGAATCGGCGTTCGGCCTGACGCGGATGCTGACATTTTCGCCCGTTACATAATGAAAGTCGAAATCGTCTAAAACGGCGGCATCGGAAGTGTCTATGTAAGGGGCTATATAACTTTCTTCGATTTCGCTGTTTTGGGAGGGATAGTAAGTTCCTCCGCCGAGCTTGAACACTTCTTTCAGTTCATGCCAGATGTGGGAGTTTTTCGGGTTTGAATCGAGGCGCCAGTTTTTGATAAAACAATCCTTGCCTAAATCGAGAGGGTGAATTTCATCGGAAATGTATGAAACCAGAACCTCGTAATTTTTTTCGTCAACGGCGCGCTTCAACTCGTTCAAGGTTTTTTTGAGTGAAGGGTCTTTATACGCTTCGTCTTTTTTGGGCAGCACTTTTGTTTTACGAAATTTCGGCGGCTTTTTATCGTCCTGCGTATTTCGACAGTTCAGCTTCCGTTCCATTTTCCTTTGGCTGAAAATGGTTGCAACGCTTTGACTGCCATCGGGTTCAAACGAAGAAAAACACAAATAAAAATTATTGATCTTATATGTTATTTCAAAGCCGCGATATTGATTCGTTTTCATAATGCGCGTACGGCCAAGCTTTTTCATGATATCTTTGAAATTCATTCCGGCCTTCGCGCCGTTGAAGAGGACCCGGCCTTCACACTTCAGCCAATCGGCTTTTTTACTTTCACTATCAAAATAGAATATCAACCCGGCTTTTTTACAAATATAGCAATAGGATAACGAATCCAGCGTGTCATGTTTATCGCCGAATCTTTTTAATATTTGATTTTTATCGTAGTCGATGATCTCAGAGATCAGATCGGGTGTGATGGTGTTTTGGGATGCGCCGCCAATGGTTTTAGAACAAACAACATTCGGGACCGTGTTTTTAATTTTATCGCTTTGCGAAGCATGTGCCGTGGACATTAAAAGCGCTATCATTATTGACGCGGCCCAAATTGTTCTTTTTGAAAATTTGAAAATCATTTAATTCACTCCTGAACCAGTACGTGTTTTAAATCATGCTCCCAGTCTTCCGCGACAATTTTAAACTCTCTGTATATTTTATAATTTGCGTCTTCTTTTTCTTTTTTTATAAATTTTTTTAATTCCGTCTTGTTTTTTGGCGGCCGGCTATTAGCCCTTTCGAATAACTTTTCCCACGTACCGCCTTCAGTATAGTGACTTTTTCCGGCCAAATAAGCATAAAATTTAAAATATTTTTGATACGGATTGAAATAGTAACGGCCTGTTCCTTTTTCGCAGTCATGATAATCGCCGGTCCCGCCCTCCGATTTCATCAGAAGAGTGCCATTTTCATTTAACGTGACTTCAAAGTGATAATATTTATCAAAAGACGGCCGGAAAATCCATTTCCCCTTTTTAGATTTCCAGAATTCCATGTTCTTTTTAACGAATTCTTCAGCTTTTATTCTTGTATCAACCATTTCTATGTACTGGCCGGAGACATATCCCTTCTTTACATTTTTATATTTAATGGAAATCCATGGGTATTCAATTACCGGATCGCTGAACAGAATTTGGTGTTTTGACGAAGTAACCTCATTTATTTCCACAATTTTCATTTCTTTCGCGATCGTCGCAACCACTTCCGAGGTCGTGCAAGGCTCTGAGTGAACATTGACATTTTTACCCAGTATTATTCCGAAGCAGGGCGGAGCTGGTGCTCTCTCCGTAAAAGGAAGCGGATCCCCGATGGCATTTCCGGATAAAACCAAAAGCATTATAATTATTAAATTAATCAACTTGATTTTCAAAATTCCACCTGCTTCAAATTTTTTTGAATAATTGTAATCGTTAAAATTTTGCCATAATGTCATCCCGCCAATGGAGAAGAACCTTACTTTATAGTCAGAATAATTTTTCCCGGATTAGCTATCAATCCGAGCGGATAGGTTTTGCCATCCTTTGTTATCGTTATTTTATCGCCGGTTTTTAAAGCGGCCTGCCAGAATTTTTCAGGCGTCAGTTCAGGCGAAACCTGACACGCCAGAGCGTAAAGTCCGGCTATATAGGGTATTGACCAGCTCCAGCCGCCGTGCCTGTAAAAAACATAGTTTTGAGAGCCCGTTTCACTTGCCGTGCATCTTGAATCCATCGGAACGAGAAGCGCAGGTTTATCAAGAAAATTTGGATTTTCATAAAAACTCTTTTCCCACCAGTCTCCCGGTTTAAATGAATTGATATTATTCGGGTCGTCAAGCGGGTCTCTTCCGAGGCCGTCAAATATAAAACCATAAGAGGTTTCTAATGAAGAAGAAACGACGAACACATTATCTTTTTTAGCGCTATCGATCGCCGCCATAACTTCTTTGAAGCCTTTCTGTTCCGGCGTGAAACCGACCGAAATTGAGATCACTCTTATTTTATCAGCTGCGGCAAGCGACCGGTTGAGTTCTAATATCCTCTCTATTGATTTCGCGAGCCATGTAAAATCCCATTCGAAAGAACCGTTTGAATAAGTTCCGTGCGTTTCGGCGATATAGTAGAGGTTCGCTTCAGGAGCGACGCCGAGAGTTTTGCCGATGGAAATTGACGACACCGCGGAACCGTGCATTTGAGGTTTCTCATCCAGGCAATGTATTTCTTCGTATAATTTAACTCTGCCATTGATTTCTATATGCGCGGTATCGAGTTTCTGGTCTATAATAGCTATCGACACTCCCCGGCCGGTGATGTTGTTTTTGTGAAGCGCGCGGACCATCAGGCCGGGATCTTTACCAGTTTGAACGATCTTTTCAGGCGAAAATCCGTCGGGCAATTTTCCCGGCCATTTTGTCAGTGAATCAAAATCGCTTTTTAAAAGATCGGAAGTTCTGCCGGTTAGATCAAGCTTTGAAAGGTCACAGCCCCTGAGATCGATTTGCCAGTCGCCTTTTTTATTTGGATCGAAGGCGGGAAGGCTTGTCAGTATTTTGGGCCCGGTTTGAACTGGAACTTCGGCAGAAGCTTTTTTTAACGAAAACGATAAAAAATCGTTACCGTCTTCAGTGTTTTTCCAGAATTTCATTACAATATTACCTTCTATCGAATCGATGATCTTTTTTTCTGCCTTGATTTTAACAATGTTATTGCCGGGTTTGATGCCATCTTTAAATATGGTTTTTTTGATCTTATCGCCGGACGGGGGATTGAAAAAGGAATAGCCCCTGGCCGCATCGCTTTCGCATTCGATTTGAAAATTGTACATATCATCCGTGATGTCATATTTTATACTTTTTACTTTTAAACCGGGGCTTTTAATATCATTGGAAAAATCCACAGTTACTTCGGCGGCGTATGATGTTGATGGAACCAGGCTGATAAGCATTGACGAGAGAAATAACATAATTATTTTTTTAAACAATTCGAACCTCCAAAATAAAATATTTTAAAGCCTTATTTTACTGTTGTTTCTTGAGATTTTCTCATTTCGTCCAAGATGATTTTGAAAACTCATTTTAATAACATTTGCGGTGTTCTACTATTTAATTGTACTTGAAAAAAATTAACGGGTATAGGAAAAAAGCGAAAAATAGTCTTCAGACTTCGCTTTCGAGCATGGCTCTTTTCTCGAGTTGTGAGCGTTTAACGCATAATTCAAAATACTGTTTCGGGGTCATGCCGGTGAATTTTTTGAATTCCTTTATATAATGTGATTGGTCGAAAAAGCCTAGATTTAAAGAAGATTCGATGAATTTTTTAATCGTATCGCCGTCATTTAACAGGGCGGCCTGATTTACGCGTATTATTCTTGAAAAAAGTTTCGGTCCGACCCCCACTAATTTTTCAAACCGCATCTCAAGAAGTCTTTTGCTTAACCCGAGATGATCGGCGAGCTTATTTATCGCGATCGAGCCGTTATAATGTTTGATGGTTTTTATAGAATAATCGATCATTTTGATTTTATCGTCAACGGTTACACGGAGTTTTTTCAGCATGTAATCTTCCAGTATCTTAACGATTTTGCCATGATTATTTATGTTTTCATGGAGCATTTCGAGCGTTTCGCCGCACGACTGACCGGTGATATCGTTTAGTAAAACCAGATCGTTAGTGATCTCGCCAGCTTCGATGTTAAAAAAAAGTTCGAGAGCATAAGGAAAAATTTTAATTCCGGCTATAACGAAGTTTTCGTCGACCGAAAGACTATGATTTCCGGTTATTATACCAAGTATCAAGCCCGAGTTCTTTTTTAATTCATGTTTTTTCTGAATTGAATACCGGCTTTTGGTTCCTATTATAAAAACGATATCAATGTAACCATCGGGACACATCGCCATCGGCGATCCATAAACGTATTCCGGTGCGTTCAATTCATTAGTCAGGACCCAGAAGCTCTTCACAAGCGAAGATAATTGATGGCAGGGTTTGAATTTGCGTACTTTCATATAGCCGGGCGTGTCCCTTTCATCTTGCATGATAATTATAATCGGCGGCGAATATCATTATAAAAAATATTAGAATATTGTGTTATTCATATTAATTATATACTATCCGCGCGAAAAAGTCAATTAACGAGGTTTTTATTGGTTTTCTGACAAGAAGCGTCATGAGATCGTATTGGTTCGGGATGGCAGCAGTCTTGCCGCCGGGACTTGATGAAGTCCTCGAAGACGAAATCGCGAAGGCGATCAGCCGCGAATAAATCGCTCGCGTTCGAGTTCTTCGAAAGACTCGGTAAGCACCTTATCTATATCGAGCGTTAAAAATCTGGTCCCGATGTGCATATTGACGAATGAGTTGAGGAACGCGTCGCTTTTACAGATGACGTTAAGTCTTTTCGCGATGCTGCGGGTGGTCATGGTGACGTCGTCGACGAATTTTTTTATGAAATCGTCGATCGCGGCGCGGTCGCCTTTATTAAGCCAGTAAATGTTGAGATACAGCCTGTTGTAAAGGTCCGGAAAAGGCATCAGCGGGATTATATCCAGAAAATATTTCCAGTATTTTTTACCGGCCAGGCAATACTGCATAAGCCCGAGAATGGATATATAACGGATCGCTTCCTGCACGGTTGTTTTGGAGACGTAGGTGAGTTCGCCCTTTTTAAAGACGGCCGTGACCTTATCGAATGAATTATAATTATCGAATATTTCAATGTAAGGTATCAAAGGGATAAGCGCGTCGCATACGCCGTGCTTTTCGGGGCATATACTGCAGCGGGTTAAATTTTCCGTGCTTTTAACGCTTGAAGGCATTTCGCATAAACACCCTTTGTTATCGCGGCAGTGTTTTTCCATTTCCGCGCGGTTGATATTAAGTTTTCGCCCGTCGCTGAAAAGAAGGTAAAGGCTGGCCCCTGATATTTCATCGGTGTCTAATTTATTTATGCTTTCAAGCCACTGCATGTAGATTTATCCTTCTTAATAAAACTTGTTATAACCCTGTCTCTGCTGATAGACCGAGCGCACTTTTACCCAGCCGTTGAGAGTATCTATGAAATCTATTATGATCTTGGCGTAATTACCGCCCTGCGGCGTCCATTTATATAATGAGTAAACATGGTCGAGTTTTAAAAGCGTTACGCCCGCGGTATCGGTCGAATAAATGACGCTTGTGTTAACGTTCTTATAAAATGAATCGTACGCGGATATTTCCGGGACATGGTCGATGGCCTCATATTCAACGGCGCCAAGATCGGAAATTTTCAGATAGGTGCGCACGCCGTTGAGATCGTAAAATCCTCCGCGAAGGCCTATGACCTCGGAAGTTCCGAGATAGAAAAAATTCAGATCATAAGGCGTCGAGGAAGCGCCGGGGTTTCCATCGGTGAACTGGCCCTGAAGCGTTATATACTTGTTTATGTCCAGCGTGAGCTCGTATGATGTCGTGTCCGGCGAAACATTTACTATCTCGCCTTTTTCAAGGCATCCCATGTTGACCGAAGCGAATATCACGAAAAAAAACGCGAGTGAAATGTGAATGTAAAAGTATTGTTTATAATATCTCATATTGATTATATTTCGGCTAAATTGAAAATTAAATTAATAATGGTAAAAATAAAGGCCGGAAAAATTATTTCCGGCCCTGGTGAAACTTTTGCCAATTTACATTTGTAACAATTAACATTCTGAATTGAAGAATGTCCGAATATTAAAATGCAACCGGTTTATACTACACCCATGGAGTTGGTATGGATTATCTTATTATTTTCTAAAATTACTCTCTGGCTAAAACCATCGCTACGCCTTCGCCGCCGCCTATGCAGAGCGACGCCACGCCGACGTGCTTATCTTCCTGGGCCATCTGGTTCAAAAGCGTTACGAGAATGCGCGAGCCTGACGAACCGACCGGGTGACCCATCGCTACGCCGCCGCCATAGATATTAACTTTTTCAGCGGGCAGGCCGAGCGTTTTATTTATCGCAGCCGATGAAACGGAGAATGCTTCGTTTATTTCGAAAAGATCCACGTCGGATAATTCGATGCCGGCTTTTTTTACGGCGTTCGGGATCGATTTGATAGGCGATACGAGAAGTTCGGGAATTTCAACGTCGTCGAAGCAGTATGCTTTTATGGCGGCGAGAGGTTTCAAACCGCGTTTTTCGGCTTCAGCGCGGCTCATTAAAACTACGCAAGAAGCGCCGTCGGCGAGTTTCGAAGCGTTTATAGCGGTGACCGTTCCGTCTTTAACGAACGCTGCGCGGGCTTTCGATGCCGTTTCCATCGTCGTCTCTGAAGGTATCTCGTCGGCATCCATTACTACGGTTCCTTTTCTTGTCGTAAGTTCTATAGGGACGATCTCTTTTTTGAATTTTCCGTCTTTCATTGCTTTAAGCGCTTTTTCATACGAATTTACGGCAAACTTGTCCTGGTCTTCGCGCGTAACGTTATATTTTTTACCGATAGCTTCGGCGAAATTTCCCATAGCGCCGCCGGATTTAAAATCTAAAAGGCCGTCAACGAGCATCGCGTCCGTGACCTTCGTTTCGCCCATTTTGTTTTCTTTTCTAAGATATATATAGTGAGGGTTTTGAGACATTACTTCCATGCCTCCGGCTACCGCTACATTAAGATCGCCCGCTTTTATAGCGCGCGCGGCTGCCATTACGGCGTATAAGCCCGATCCGCAAACTTTGTTAACAGTTACGGCCGCGCCGTGTTCTTCGGAAGCGCCGGCTTTTAATATCGCCTGGCGGGCGGGGTTCTGGCCCATTCCGGCGGGTACTACGCATCCCACTATCGTTTCTTCGACCTCGTTCACGTTGACCTTGACGTCTTCGAGTGCGGCCTTGATAACGCGGCCCATAAGTTCAGGAGCCTTCATATCGGCGAACGCGCCCGTGAATTTGGCTACGGGGCTCCTCCTTGCGGCAACTATTACTACGTCATTGGCTTCTTTTTTAAATTTCATTTTAAATTTCCCCTTTCGTTTATTTTTAAATTATATGAGTATAGGTAAAACTATTTGCGGCGCGGCAAACCAGCCGCGGCAGAAATTTATATGCGCGTTATTTAATGTTTTGTTCGAGCTTGGATATTGAACTTTCGGGGCCGGTTCTTATAATTAAGCCGGCCGATATAATTTATTTGCGTTCTTCCAGTGAAGAAGACAGATGGTCCTCGCGGATCTGTTTTTTATCGATCTTGCCGACCGCGTTCTTCGGAAGCGCGGTTAAAAATTCTATTTTCTTGGGTATCTTATAAGAGGCCAGGTTCTTTTTCAGGTGGTCCCTTATCTGATTTTCCATCGATATTTTAATTTCGTTCAGATTTGAAAAATATTCGTTCCTTAATACTATCGCGGCCAGGCCTACTTCGCCCCATTTTGCGTCGGGGATCCCGACGACCGCGCACTCGGTGACCTCAGGGAGCATCGTTAACCTGTCTTCGATCTCCTTCGGATAAACGTTCTCTCCGCCGGAGATGAACATCTCTTTTTTGCGGCCCGCGATGTAATAATAACCGTCGGAGTCGCGCATCGCGTAATCGCCCGTTCTGAAAAATCCGTCCGGATTGGCTTTTTTATATTCTTCGGGTTTTCCCAGATATCCCA
Source organism: uncultured bacterium (assembly GCA_964551445.1). Taxonomy (GTDB): domain Bacteria; phylum Muiribacteriota; class UBA9980; order UBA9980; family UBA9980; genus DAOPXV01. The sequence continues at coordinate 26,669 of CAZKCG010000034.1, forward strand.
TGCAGACATGGTCTCCCGCCAGTATCAGTTCGCCGACCTCGTTCTCTCGGGTTATTTCATTTCCGCTTTCGTCTATGAGTTTCACGCGGCTCGCCTTCATCGGGAAACCGACGGAGCCTATCTTTCTAAGCGCGTCCTCGGGCGGGAGGTTGAAACAGTTGGGGCCGACCTCGGTGAGTCCGAATCCCTGCCTGAAAACCAGCCCTTTTTTGCTGAAGGTTTCAATGATATACGGAGGGCATGGAGCGCCGCCGGTTATCATGAATTTTATCGAAGCGAGATTGCAGGACGAGAAGGACATGGATTCCATCAGGCTCAAAAACATAGTCGGCACGCCGAAGAACAGGGTTATCTTATATTTCTCGATGTCGTTTAACGTCATTTCAGCGTCGAATTTCTCGTGGATGACTATTTCCCCGCCGGTCATCAGAAGAGGCAGTGCGAGAACGTTCCAGCCGCCGGTGTGAAAAAGCGGAGCGCAGAGTATATATCTTTCGCCTTCGGCGAGCCCCCAGTCGATGACGGTGTTTATGGCGTTCTGTTTGGTCTGTTTTTCAGAGATCATGGCGCCTTTGGGAAATCCGGTCGTGCCGGAAGTGTATAGTATCAAAAGTGCGTGAAGTTTTGTAAGCTTGTCGTGATCGACGCAATTGGCCTCGAGTTCGCCGATCTTTTTATTGAATATCTCTTCGCGGGATTTTGACGCGGCGCACTCTTCTTCTGAGATCTCGTTCAGCGAAAATATTTTAACCGTTTTTTCGAGATATAGCGCGCTGTCCTTGAATTTTTCGCCGTATAAAAGAACGACCGGTTTTGAATCGGCTATCATGTATTCAAGTTCGGGATTTTTAAGCCGCCAGTTGAGCGGGACGAGCGTCGCGCGAAGAAGCGAGGCCGCGATTATCACCGCGAAATGGTTCGCCGAGTTCATTTCAAGCGTGGCGAACATCGTTCCGGGTTTAACTCCGAGCTCATATAAACTTACCGCCTGAATTTTCGCGAGTTCGAAAAGCTCGGAATAGGTATATTCGCGATGATTGATATCGACGACGACCTTTCTGTCCGGAGCTTTTTCAGCCCAGAATTTAACCCAGTCATAAACCTGTTCGGGAAATTCGTTCTTTAAAAAATCATAATCCATTTTGAATTCGAGGTCTTTACGCACTAGTCCACACCCCAATATATTTTTTTAGCGTATAGCGAAGCGATCGATATAATTTATTTAGCCGTTAAAAAATCTATGAATATTTTAAATGTCTCGACCCTTACCGGATGCGCCGCTATAAGCGAAACATGGCCCGCCGGCATAACGTGGTATTCGAGTTTTTTGGCGCTTGCGGCTATCGATTCCTTGATGGCGCTCGCTGCGTTCTCGGTGAAAACATGATCGTCCCTTGCGGCTACCGAAAGCGTTGGAGCGTCGATATCTTTAAGGCACACCTGTTTTCCCTCGAGCATGAAAATGCCCTTATAAAAACGGTTCTGCTGATATAAGACCTGTATCAGATCGCGGAAAGCCTGAAGAGCGAACGGTACGTTATCGCACGCCCAGATGTCGAGGGCCTGCCAGATCGTTTTAAAATCGGGCATGTCGAATCTTTCGAGAAGGTTCTTATATTTTCCCATCGTGGCGCGCACGTTGAGATATGGGAAAGAGCTGTGAAAAAAATCGGACGGGACGACCGCGCCCACGTTAGCCGTGAGTTTTTCGATGTCAAAGCTTTCCGGGTTCGTCCACTTCGATAAAATTCCGGAGTTTTCAAAGTTAAGCGGCGCCGTTAAAAGCGCGAGTTTGTTGATGTCTTTTTTCAGTTCAGGATGCGACGCGTACATCGCTGCCATCGTTCCGCCTATGCATTGTCCCATGAGGTTAATTTTACTGACGCCGGTGATATTTTTAACCTGGCGCACGGCGCGGCGCAGGAATTTTCCGACGTAGTGCGAGATGCCGAGATGGCCTATTCCTTCGTCGGGATAACCCCAATCTAGGAGGAACACGTCGAGTCCGGCGCCCAGAAGCGCTTCTATTATGGAATGGCCTTTTAAAAGATCCATTATATAGGGCCTGTTGATAAGCGAAGGAACTATAAGCACGGGTGGAAGCGTTTTTGAACGGTTCGCCGAATTGTAGCGGTAAAGCGTCCAGCATGACTGGGAATAAACAGCTTCTTTTGAAGAAGGCTCCAGGCCGACCTTTACTTTATCCTCGGGCTTGTAAAGCTTGTACATCGATTTGGAGACCATTTCCATATATTCGGGATCTAATCCCATTTTTTTCTCTTTAGCGGTTTTGTTTTCCATTTTAAAAGCCTCCCGTCTAAGTTATTATATTATAAAATTATCGAGGTATATATTACCATAACTCGACGGGATTTGCAAAATCTCGCCTATTTTTGTTTGTTGCTTTTTTTATTGGTCTTATCCTGTGATTTTTCCGTTTCTTCGCCGCGGATATCGAGGCGCTGTTTTATCGTTTCAAGAGTTTCGTTCGTTGCTCTCATGTGGTCCTCCATTTTTTCTGAAAGGTCGATAAGGCGTTCTTCGACGTCCGTTAATTTCTGAAGCGTCTTTATTATTTCGCCGCGCGTGGGAAGATTCATCGCCGTGAGCGATTCGTCCATGAATTTAGTCGACATGAATTTGCCGGTCATCGTAGCCGCCATTGTTTTAGCGAGTTCCGAAACGAAGTTCTCATCGTGGACCATTTTTTCCATCTGATCCGTCATCATTTTTTCCCACTGTTCGTACATTTTTTTCATAAAATCTTCATTACCGAAAAAGTTATACATATAAAACACTCTCTTTCATTTATTTATTAATTGATTATCTGGAGCTGCTCTGTCTTAACAGAAAATCGACCGCGTTCTTTTTGGCTTCTACGCCGTATCTTCCGACGGTGATGCCGACATGGCCGGTTTTATAGGTTAAGGATTCGCGGTGCGCCTTGTCCGCTTCGGGAAGTTTCGTGCAATGCTCGGGGACTATATGATCGAGCGATGCGTTCAATATAAGGCATTCGGCGGTGCGTTTCGCCGCATCAACGGCTACCGATTCGGTCGTCTTCATTTCGTTTTTAGCGAGTCTGTTCTCTTTGTAGAGCTGATTTATAAATTCGTAGTACGCGCGGGCCGGGAAGTTCACGCCGTCATCGGCGATCCAGCGTTCCATTGCGACGTAGAGTTTTTTGAATTTTTCGTCTTTCGCTTTTTCGCGGAAGGACTGGACTTTTTTCGCGAGTCCGAAAGGGATTATGCCGTTAAAGAAATCGGCGATGACCTTGCCGGGCTGTGATTCGGACGAGGCCAGAAATTCATCGGTCGGAAAATGTTTCGCGTAAAGGCCTGAAATGCCTGAGTCTTCGAAATTGATCGGCGCCGAAAGAAGTATCACTTTATTGACGCGTTCGGGCTCGAGGCATGAATAAAGGTATGAAAGCGTACCGCCTATGCAGTATCCGAGCATGTTCACTTTATCCGATCCGCTGTCGCGGCGGATGAAGTTGACGGCCCTGTTCAAATATTTGTGGTAGAAATTGCTGAATGGAAGGTGAGCGCTTTCAGGTCCGGGATAACCCCAATCGATCATATATGTAGTGAAGGACTGGTTAAAGTAGTTCACGTAGCTGGTTTCTTCGGTGAGATCGAGTATGTACCAGCGGTTTATGAGAGATGGAACGAAAAGCATCGGCGTTTCTGATTTCGGCTCGCCTTCGCGTTTGAATTTCCATATCTTCATATTTCCGGCTTTATAAACGACTTCGCGCTCCGTTACGCCTCTTGGCATATCGGCCCATTTTCCCGCCTGTTTCTTCAACATGTCTTCAACCATGGTATCTATCTGTTCTAACATAGGTTCACCCGCTCTTCCTTTTTTATTAATATATCAAATTTTAACATTGGTTGCAAATAATTCTTTTAAAAGACTGATCCGTTTTTTAGTGAATAGTTAATAGAGAACAGTGAATAAGTGAGGAATTTATCAATGCGTTATCATGGTTCACGAAGTGAAGGTCCTCATCTATTCACTATTCGTTATTCTCTGTTCTCTATAAATTAAAGAACCAGTCCGCCGTCTATGCCTATTACCTGTCCGGTTATGAATGAGCTTTCTTCGGAAGCCAGGAAAGTATAGAGATTAGCGATGTCTTCGGGCTGTCCGAGTCTTGCCATCGGCGTTTTTTCGATGAGCATGTTTATAACTTTTTCAGGCACCGTTTCGATCATTTCGGTCTTTGTGAAACCGGGAGCAACAGCGTTAACGCGGATGCCTTTTTTGCCGAGTTCGCGCGCCCATGTTTTCGACATGCCGATGAGGCCGGATTTCGTGGCCGCGTAGTTGGTCTGGCCGTAGTTTCCGTAAACGCCGACGATCGAGGATGTGTTTATGATGGAGCCGCTCAGGCGTTCTACCATATATTTTGAAGCCGCTTTACCCATGTTGAAAACGCCTTTCAAGTTGACGTTTATTACCGCGTCGAACTGCTCTTCGGTCATTTTGGCGAGGGTCGCGTCTTTGGTGATCCCGGCGTTGTTGACGAGAACGTCGATCCTCTTGGTTTCGGCATAGATATCAGCCATGGCTTTTTCCACGTCGGCTAACTTTGTTACGTCCATTACTTTGTAGCGGACCTCGCCCGTCATTTTGTCTTTCGGGAAGCCGTCGCATTTATTGAGTTTCGTGCCGTCGCATTTAGCGCATAATTCGGCGAGTTCTCTCGGTCTTATATCTACTGCGTAAACTATTGCGCCTTCTTTTGCGAATTTTATGGCCGTGCATGCGCCTATTCCGCCCGATGCTCCGGTCACTATACAAACTTTATCTTTTAATCTGTTCATTGTTTCAGCTCCTTTGGTTTCTTTGAGAGATTACCGCTCTAAGCTTTGCCGGGCCACGGGGTGGTGGGTAGCGGCCGGCGAGCCTGAGCGGTTTTGGTGTGAGGTATGAAGTTTTTAATAATTACGCTTGTTTTGTCTGATCTTTCGGGGTAACTGTTTCCGTGTAGATCTTGGTGAAATTTTTGTACATGCCGTCTATTTTTTCCGAGTAGAGTTTTTTGAAGCCTTCGTTTTCGGTAGCGAAGTTTTTGTACATTGTGTTGAGATAGTTTACCGAACCGTTGAGATATGTGAAGTAGTTTTCCATGTTCTTAGCTACGACTTCCTGGTTCTGTTCCATAGCGGCTTTCCAGAATTTGTCCATAACTTCGAGGTTCTTTGTATTGAATTCGTTCATTTCTTTCGTGAAATCGTTCCAGTTTTTGTTCATCTGATCCATCATTTTATATTCCTCCATAAATTTTTAATTTAATTCGCTTCTTTTTTGGCGGCGCCTCGCGCCGTGATCGGCTGGCGTTTCCGATTATTTGCTCTGTGTCATGTCGCGGTATGTTTTGGTGACGTTCTCTTTCAATGTTTCCATTCTTTCGGTGTAGAGTTTCTGCATTTCGCTTTTGCCCTGGATGTAGCTTTTCCACATTGTGTTGAGGTAGTTTATGTTGCCGTTCAAGTGGTTGAAGTACTGTTCGGTGTTCTTTACGATATGCTCGTTGCTCTGTTCTACGTTGGTTTTCCAGAATTTGTTGATCATTTCGAGGTTCTTCGTGGTAAGTTCGTTAAATTCCTTCGCGAATTCGTTCCAGTTAGCTGTAGGGTTCATCATTTTACTTCCTCCATAAATTTTTTAAGATTTTGATTTAATAAGTCGGGACTATATTAATTATTAGTTTTTGGTTTCTTCAGCATCACGCGGACCTTAATTTTCACTCTGTCTTCTATCATTGTTACATCACGCTCCGCGATCGCTTTATTATTTCTGTTCGGTGGTCTGGGGTTTCGGTGTGGTCGTTTCTTTGTATATGTTTGAGAACTGTTTGAACATTGAATCGATGTTTTCGTTCGTCTGCGTTCTGACGGTCGTTCTGTCTTTTATCGTCTGGTTCCACATGTTCGAAAGGTTGTTGACGTTCGATGTGAGGCATGTGATGTAGTTGTTGTTCATCTGGTTCATCGTGGACATGAAATATGTGAAGCAGTTCGTGTTGTTCTTGATTATTGAATCGTCGCCGTTCTCGATACCTGTTTTAGCGAGTGTCTTAACTGTTTCGAAATTCTTCATGATTGTCTCGTTGAATTCCTTGGTCATTTCGTTCCACATTTTGATCTGGTTTGTCATTTTACTTCCTCCATAAATTTTTTATTTTATATTTGGTCTTATATATTATCTCTTTTAAATTTCTTTTTTGTTTTTCGTCCGGGTCAGTGTTCTTGTTTTTAACTTCGTGTTTTTCTTTTCGCTCTGGTCCGTGTTTCCGTTTTAAGTTTTCAATTCGTTCCGTTGTGTTTGCGTCGCACAACTTGTTTATCGGTTAATTACACGCTTATTTTAGCATTTATTTTGCGTTGTGTCAAGATATTTTTAAAAATATTTTTATATTTTCAAAAATGCTATATTTCATGGTTATTTTGCGGTTGTGCAGTGCGTCATTTTTCCGCTTTTTTTAAAAATATTTTAAAGTTTTTTTGACGCAAACGGTTTTTTCGGGATCTAAAAAGCGGGTTGAAATGGTTTGAAGCCTTTTCGACCCGGACCGGGCGTGAGGGGCCTGCTGCTTGAACGTCATAATTCAATAAACACAACCATTGTGGCGATGGAATGTCAAGATTTAACATTCATCTGATACCGGACGGGCCATGGTTGGATCCTATGAAAAAAGCCTTTTTTTCGTTGCGTTGAAGGATTGCGCTCGCAGAACGCTTTAAACGCGATGTTTTGCATTTGCACAATGGTCGCTTTCGGCCGCCCGGCTCATGTTGTTTGATCTGAAACCCCTTTTTTTAGTGATGTTTTATATCCGCGTAATACGGGAACGAAATGATGTTGCAAGCGCATATTATTTAATGCGCGGTTATTTTGAGGTTCTCGGATCAGGAAAAGCTTTCAAGAAAAGGTCGAGATAGAGTTGAAAAGCGTTTTGAAGCGAGGCGGGGTCAAGGCCGCCTTTCTGGCCGAGCGCGCGGCCGCGGGAGTTGTCGAGGAACTGGTATTTTCCGTCGCTGCGGATCTCGCCGTAGACCCATTTGCCCGAATGCCCCGCGGTCAGTATCCGATCATTTACGTCGCCTGACCGTTTGCCTGAAAACGCTTCGCGCACGAGGCCGGAAAAATCGAGATGTGAAAGGAACCTGCCGTCGTCGCCGGATATGACGCCGGGGCCGCGCATTATAAGCGGAACGCGGTAGTTGTCAAATTCCGCGGGGTCGCGCCTTGAGCCGTGGTCGGCGACGAGTATCAGCAGAGTGTTGTCCAGAAGACCTGCCGCCTTTATACTGTCAGTTAGTTCACGCATATAAAGGTCGTAGTATTCAAGCTGGGTCTTCTTTGTGAGATCGAGCCACGCCTCGGTATGGCCGAATACGCATTCCTGGACTATGAAGGAACGGGGATTCTTTTGCATAATATCTATTATCGCGGGACGCGCCGCGCGGTCCTCTACGGCCGATTCTATCGGCGGTGAATCGATATGCGCCATCGCCTCGCCGGTTGGGATGTCGCGGCGCGCGAGGACCCGGTCCCATTCGTTTTTAACCGGCACGAACGGCTGGTCCGCGGCCGTGGATATGAATGAACAGAACGCCCCGTTCTTTTTCATCGCGGCAGCGAGATTTGGAGCGTTTTGGACGCCGGAATATATTTCGGGATCTGAATATGCCATGAAAGGAACGAAGACGGATGTCATCATCGCGACGAGGCTCGTGTAGCTGTCGAGATTCGTCGTGAAATAATTTGAAAAGTACCGGAAATCGCCGCGGCGCGAACCCATGAACGAATTTTTATTTTCGAGGATCTCGCGCGTGAAACGGCTTCCTTCAACCGTTTCCATTACTATTACTACGGCGTGCGATATTTCTTTTGATGCGACAAGATCGCCTTGTCTTGATGAGGCAGGGTATTTCGCCATGAACGCCTCCATGCCGGATAACGATGAGGCGTTTGCCGCCCGGTTTTTCATGGATGTCGATATATGCGGCCGGGTCAACAGCTGGAACTGCCTGCCGCCGCCGGAAATCATCGACACCAGGCTGTCCTGAGCGCTGAAAACGAGAGGGTTCGGCGATGGCGCGGCAAGAGTCACGGCGGCCAGAATGAAGACCGCCGCTTTAAGAAAGATATTCACGGACGGCATCGCGAACGGTTTTCGCAAATATACAAAAACGAAAAGAAGAAGCGTCATTGAGGGAATTATAACGATCTCGTTCCATGCGATGAACTGCCGCGAGAATTGCTTCGCCGCGCCCATGTCCACGGTGAATATGTTTACCGGAAAGTTCAGGAAATCCGGAACGTGCCTCGGATAAAACATCAGAAGGCATATTGAGGCGAACCATGCCGCCGCCGGCAAAAATATTGAAAACGGCCTTCGAGGAAGGGTTCTGGTTGTGGCGAAGAATGCATTGCCGGTGATGTATATGAAGTATATCAATATACAGTCATGGAACCATGACACCAGCCGCGGCATGATAGAAAACGGGTTGCCGCTTTGAAACTGCCACCAGGCGTGGACCGCGAATTGTATGGCGCAGGAGAATAAAGAGATGTTAAAAATGAAGAGTGGATGGTCCAACCCTTTTGAATAAGAATGGGCCGGAATATCTTCAGATCGCGGTTCGGCAGGCGGCGTGGTGTTTCCAGTATCCATTTTATGCTCCGTATTCGAAAATTCCGGCCGGGCTTATATCATCGAATAATCGATATGCGCCATTGCCTCGCGGCGGGAATATCGCCGGAAGGTATTTTCAGGCCGCCGCGTTTCCGGATGGAAGTGTTATAGTGAAAGTGCTTCCGGCGCCAGTTTTACTTTTGATGTTGATGAATCCGTTGTTTCTGCCGATGAATTCGCGGCACACAATGAGGCCGAGGCCGCGCCCGGATTCGCCGCGGGTTCCTTTTGAAGCTTTCGTCTGGCCTATCTTGAAAAGATTTTCAATATATTCGCCGCTCATTCCGCATCCGTTGTCGGTGATCGAGATCTCCATGCGTCCGCCGGCGGACGAGGCCGTGAAGGTTATTTTGCCGTTTTCTCCCGTGAACTTCAAGGCGTTTGATAAAAGGTTCAAAAAGACGGTAACGAGCATTTTTCTGTCGGCAAAAACGACCGTTTCCGGCGGGACACGATTTTCGACGGCGATCTTCTTTTCTATAGCATCGATCTTTTTCAAATTAATTATTTCATCGACGAGAGTTGAAACGCATAAATTTTCAGGCATGCATTCTATGTTTTTGCTCTGCGTCATAGCCCAGTCAAGAAGGTTGTTTAAAAATTCGCGAAGGCCGCCGGAAGCGTCCTTCAATAATTTCATTTTTTTTATGTTGGAGTCATTTTCGTCCATATTGCTTAAAATAACGCCGAGAAGTCCGTCGATGCTGCCGATCGGTCCGCGCAGGTCGTGAGAGATCATCGAAAAGAACTTGTTTTTTGTCGCGTTTATTTCTTCGAGTTCGTCAGCGTAACATTTGAGCGTCGACTCCCTTTCGAGTATCCTGGTCTGCAGCTTGAGATTCACCATAAGAATGAGTGAAATGAAAAGGCTTATAAAAAAAGTCATGCCCAGTATCAGTGTCATAAGCGCTATGGCTTTTGGCTGACCTGAATGGGATGCTTCGAAAGTATTGGCGAATAATTGAGGGGATAAAAAAGAATTGACGCTTTTATATAAAAAAAAAGCTGAAAGCAATCCCGTTCCGATCCCGGAGATCGCGCTGATCTTTTTTATCGCCGCTACCCGGCAATTAAAAAGCAGAAAAGATATATCCGCAAGGACCACGGCAAAAGTAAAATTTAAGAGAGTAAGTCTTATGCAGTTATCTTTGGCGAAAAAAACGAGATATGATTGAGTTATGAAGGTAAAGCCCGTAATGAACGCATAATATCCGATATTCAAATTTTCTAGCTCGAAAAACGAGCGGATCCATTTGGCGATAAGACATAGAGTGGCTATGACCATCGTATTTGCGAGCGCTATTGTTGTAAAACCGTTGACGATGCCCTGAAAGGTAAAGAGGACATATGCGGCCGACAGCAGGAGCGGGCAGAGGCTAAGCGTAAAAGTATCGGAAAAATTTTTGTGATAACATGCGAAAATGAAGAAGATGATCCAGAGAGAAAAATTCTGGACGCAGAACGCGAATGAAAATGTACGCAGATCAAGCAGATTAATATATTCGAGCAACGCTATATTCTCCCGGATTTAAAGGTGATGTCCGCCGCTTGTTATCCGCGGCGGACATATCCGGTGTTTTTAACCGGAGTATTTATATGAAACGGTATTTTTCAAGGATGAACCATAATGCTTTCGCAAAACTCTGTCACATGAAGAAATGCTGTTTTACTTGAATTTTTTCTCGAGGTCGGCGAGCCGTTTTATTATTTCTTCCATAGGATTCGCGAAATTGGTGTTAATGGCTCCCATGTTGGGCATGAATGGAAATTGCGGCGCTTGCTGCTGGGGGAACATCATGTTGTTAAAAGGCATTCCGAACATCTGGTTTTCGCGCATTTTCAGGAAATATTCCATCATCTGCGGGAAGAATCCCTTGAAGAATTGTTCCAGAAGATTCGGAGGCGCCGATATCATCATCTTGAGGAAAAAATCAGGGAACATCTCGTAGCGCTCTTCAAGAACGATCTGCATCATAACGTATTTGGTGATATCCTTGCCTGAATTTTTTTCGACGACCTTTATATTTTTTCCGTCCACCAGCATCTTGCGGATATCGCCAAGCGAAACGTATTTCGCTTCATCGACGCAATAAAGCCTTCTGTTATCGTATTTTTTGATGAGTATCTCGTCCATCGCGGCACCTCTAAACCTTTTCTGATCGCTTTAAAATTACCGGCAACTGCCGCAAATGATATTCGTGTGAAGAAAAGCGGCTTCGTTCCGGCTCTGTTGCGGCGCACATTATCTTGTGTGCGTAGTGACATTATAACAAAAAAACTTGAAATATGCAATGAAAAAAGAGTGTATGGATGTGAGAGATTATTTAAAACCGGCCCCTGTATGAGGCCGGTTTTTGTATATTACTTATTTATCGCTTATATGGTTGCTATATTATTTAGCTGCGCCGGCGGTTTCGCAAGCCGTTTCAGCGATTAATGAACTGTTTAAGAATTCGAGGCAGTCCGGGCGCACGGTGAGACCGACGTGGTGAGTATCGAAGGTTTTCAGGTTTTCAACCTTCGCGCCGCGGCGGGTAAGGCCTTCAGCGTAAGTCGCGCTCATCAGAAAGAGAACGCCGTCAGAGGACGCGGCCATTTCGCCTATCGGTATTTTGAGAAGACCTATGGTAATATTGTCTATGTCCTGTTTCGTTCCAGCCATTATGTAAGCTTTGATGGAAGGATCGAGGCCTTTTTTATTGAGCTTGTTTATGACGTCGCCGCCGTTTTTTATTTCGGCGTTTATTCCGTTTGAGCCAAGAAGCGTAGTCACGCCGCCGCGATAGAGCGAGTAAGCGCTGAGTCCGGCATCCGGGGTCGCGCTTTGAAGAGTGAGATCTATTCCGGCGTCAACCCAGTTGAAGAGCATCTGCATCTGGCCGGGGAACATTTTATTGTAGTTTTTAAAATCGATAGCTGAACCGAGATAGGTAAGATAGGTCACGCCTACCGGCGCCGCCATATCTTTTGAGACGACCGTGAGATTATATCCGTAGTAGCGGAAAGCCGTGTCGATGCCGCGAAGAGGCGAGGCAATGAATATTATCTTTCTGATGTCGCCGCGAAATTTAGTAAGCCAGCCGTATTTCGGACAATCCTCGCCGAGGCTGCTTGCGTATATGCGGGCGGCCATGGCGCCCTTGCTGTGGCAGATGATATCCACTTTAAAATCGTCGCCGCCGTTTAAAACCTGTTTAATTCTTGTGATCGCGTTAGCTATCTGCTGCGCCTGTAAAAAGTTATCGCCGTGAGGGTGAGAGAAAGTTATAGCGAAAACGGGATAGCCGTTTTTAACAAGATATTGCATAATGCCAGGGTTTTTGATGTTGTTTCCGTCCGCGGCTTCGAACTCGTAAGGGTGGCACCATGCGCGGCTGGCGTTGTCGCCCGCGCCGTGTATAAGAAGAACTGGTGTTTTGCCGGCCGTATCGTAGCCGGGAGCGTAATGAAGAAGAGCGAATTTTGAGTGAGGAGTATCGGAACCGAAAGCGGTCTTTAACATCGGATAGGTTATTTTAGATTTCGGATGGAAAGCTTCCGCGACGAAGCCGGCCGAATTGTCTTTGAGGCATTCTACCTTAACCCATGGCGCGACGCCTTCGGTAATAGTTTTTACGGGAAGTTTGACGAATCCGTCGGCATAAGAAGATGCGCTGAAACAAAACAGGAATAACGCTGAGAATAGAACGGTTAAAAAGGTCTTATACTGGATTTTCATTATAATACTTCACACCCTTTATTTCTCAAATAATGAAAAATGATATATATATTATACATAAAATACAGGTAACATTCAATTTTTTTCAAATAAAAAACGATATATTTTTTTTTGATAATTAATTTAGAAATATGTTGACTTTTGCGTTAAAGGCGTGTATAATAATGCTTACAAATATCGGGGCGTAGCGCAGTTGGCTAGCGCACTTGTATGGGGTGCAAGGGGTCGGAGGTTCAAGTCCTCTCGCCCCGATTTTTGTTTTACGGGGGGTCTTTTTTTATGTCTCTTTTCAGAACAGGAAATGAAGCGCTCAAGGGGAAGCCTCTTCCGCCAGTTCTCAGCGGTATCGCCGGCGAAAAAGCCGCCGTTATCATTTTCTATCCCGGAGATTTCACTCCGGTCTGCACGAAACAACTCTGTTCATATAATTCGGCGACGGAACTCGTCGAAATGGAAGGCGTCGTTTTTATAGCCGTCTCGCCCGACGCCGAAAAAAGCCATGAAGACTTTTCAAAGCGTTACGGTTTTAAATTCAGACTCGTTTCCGATCCGGATAAATTGCTTTTCGATTATTTTGAAATGAGGACCTTGACGATGGCGGGGCGCGGAATAGTCATCGCGAAGGGCGGGCTGGTTATCGCCGCAGTAAAAGAACGCCTTCCGGTAACTTATATGGGCGTCGCGGAACTGAAAGAGCTTATTTCCGGCATTATTTGATAATACTTTTTATCCCCGTCCCGATTCCGCCCATGATATGGAACTGAAAGGGCTTATTTCCGGTCTTATTTGATCCGGGCCGTTTTATATTTATCAACGTAATATTTCGCGCCGATGCTTTCAAAAAGCCTGACCGCGTTCTCTATTCTTTCGCGGGCGGCGTCCGCCTGATTGTTTAACCGCAATAAATTTCCTTCGTCTATAAGACAAAGCGCCGTTTCAAGGGGCATATTGAGCTTTTCGAAATTTATGAGCGCCTGGTTCACGAAACAGGTGGCGCGGTGATATATGCCGCAAGCGGATTCGTGCATCGCCCTCGCCCTTAAAATAAGAGATTTTGAGATCGTGTCGATCTCGCGGCTGTCGATCGTCAAAAGTTCCTCGACGAGCTTTTTGCCTTCCGGCGCCACGAGCTCTTCGGGCATGCACTGAAGAAGGCCGAGTGATGAGATTATCTGCGGCGATAAAAACTGGCTTTTAACGGATATTTCGTAGGACGCCTTATAGCTTTCACGCGCTTCGCTGACCTTTCCGGCCATGAAATGGACCTCGCCGAGGTAGGCGTGAGCGTAAGCGAGGCCGAATCTGTCGCGCGCTTCGGCTGAAATCGCCAGATCTTCGTTAAGGGCGGCATAAGCGCTGTCGAGATCGTTTAAAAGAGCGTATATCCTCGCGCTGTTGCCGTTCAATATGGCGACGGCCCTCTTATTGTTGGAACGCACCGCTACTTCGAGACTCTTATTAAAATATGAAAGCGCTTCGCCGTATTTAGCCTGGTTGAAAAATGTTACGCCCAGAGATGTCCATATACGGCTCTGGCTTATTTTATCTGAAAATTCCTCGAGCACCGCTATGCCGCGTTCGTAATAACTCACCGCTTCCGAAAAATCTCCGCGGTTATGATATATCATTCCCATATAATGATAAGTGTTCGCGAGAGATTTTTTGTTTCCGCTGTTAACGCACCCTTCTTCGCACTTTTTGATATATGCCAGAGCTTTTCTGAACTCTCCCTGGCGGAGGCAGACGGACGAGAGGCCGCGCATGGTTGAGTCGGCTTCGAGCCAGAGCGAAGCGTTTCCTTTTTCCATTGAAAGCATCTTAACGTTGTCGCGATAAAATATCGAGGCTTTTTCAAGATCGCCGATCTGGTAGTTATAAAGGGCTATGAGATTATTGCATTCTATGCGGTTCCTGGCGGATGAAACGTCAAGCGCCATAGCGGTTGTAAAATATTTAAGCGGCACGGTTTCTTTCAGGGCCGGAAGGGACGGCTTTAAAAGCGCTATCAGGCCCAGCCATTTATTTATCTGGATGTCGAAGCGTTTCAGTTCGTTCACATCGTCGGTGAATAAGGGTTTTATGCGATCGTGAAGGCCGGTGAAAAATTCGAAAGCCCTTTCATATTTTCTGAGGGTTATATATATCTGGCCATGAATGATATATATTTCCGATCTGAGAGTTCCGGGGAGGTCCACGCCTTTTTTATGAAAAATTATATATTCTATGAATCTTATAAGTTTGAGCGCGTAATTTGCGCAGCCTACCTCGCAGAGCGAGACCGCGAGCTTTGATGCGATGGATGAAGCGGTGGCGAAATCCTCGATGTTCAAAGCGTGATAGATAAGCCGGCTTAAACCTATATCGGGAATTCCGATGCCGGAGTTATTGAAGCGGGAAAGTATCGCCGCGTTATATTTTTTAAAATCATCGGATGAAAGTGCTTTTAAAGCGAGCGTTTTGACGAGCGGATTTTTGTGCCTGAAAATTCCGCGGTATGAGGATTCGGAAATGAGACCTTTTTCCTTGAGTTCTAAAAGCGCGGGCATGATTTCCGTTTCGGTTTTTTCAAGGCAGGCGGCCATATCGGGCGCCCTGAAATCATTGTAAAATATGGCGGAAGCTTTTAAAACCTCCGCCGCTCCGGCTGAAACCGCTGCGAAAATATCGGTTCCGGAGACTGTTTCGGCGGCGCAGGGGAAATCGTGATGCCCGAAAATAAAATCCGTAAATATCTTTTTAATATCTTCGGGTATGGGCGATCCCGCGTCATGAGACAATATTATGGATATCTTATATTCCTTGAGATTTCTGCAGATGAAATTTATAAGTTCGGCGGTATCCGAATCGATCATGTCGGCGTTCTTTATATGAAAAACTATATCTCCGCGGCGCGCTATATAAGAAAAAACGGTCGCTATTTCCTGAAATATTTTCATCCTGGCCGGAGAGTCCTTGGTTTCGTGCTTGAAACCGTAAAAGCTTTTCATCGTTTCGAATATTGAAAATTTCGGTTTTTCGGCCGCGCTTGAAATCCCCAGGGAAAAGGCCAGTTTTTCGATCCTGTTATAGTCGATCTCGCGAAAATTCACGTAGTCGGGCCTTGAGCAGTATATAGCGTAAAAAAACGGGCGGTAGGGAACCATGAACGGGTAGGCCGAGTCGGCTTCGCCCTCTAGATATACCGTTCCGGGAGTTTTTTTTGAAAATTCGGCGCAGAATAAGGATACCTCGTCGCTTGATGCGGCGGCCGTTAAGATCGTTACGAACGGCGCGGAATGAGATCTGAAGGTCGCGCCAAGTTCCGTAAAAAGCTTTGATCTGTCTATGGGATTTAAAATTTTCATATATATATACTACCATATATGCACTTAATTTTAAAGAAAAATTTGTTTCCGGCCGATAAGTTTCACATGAAGTACAAAAGCGTTAAAACATCCATAAAAATGATTTTTACCGCGCTCGCCGCGACCGCCGCGCTCACGCTCGGATGTATGGAAAGCAGGATCCAGTCGGTTACTACCGATTCGCCATACAGCGATGCCGTTAAACCCGTGCTGGTGCTTAAGAACGAGCATTTCGGCGGCGGGTACACCATTGCGGGCAAGGCTAAACGCACTTATTTCGCCGGCGGCGAGATATTTAATTACGGCGGCATGCCGGCTTATTCACCGACCATAAGGGTAAGGATATATGGCGCAAGCGGCGCCGCTTATGACGATCACGTGATATCGATGGCGGATATTTTTCCGGCTAAATCGGTTGTTTTTGATGAAACGATAGAAGTCATAGATAATTATAAAGGTTCTGAAATAACGCTGACCTATCAGGATGAATCACGGGTGAACACGATGGTTTTAAAACCGAACGGCGAAAATATTACGAACCTCGATAAAAATAGCTATTAGAAATTTGAAATTTCGTCCGATAAGTTTTACATAACTTGCGACAAACGGAACTTACTAAAAGGAGATGTAGCATATGACGATAGAAATATTCCTTAAAGAAAACGGATATTCAGACGTAGAAGTAAATCATGAAATGGTTGGAGTTAATTTAGTAAAACCCGAAAACTTTGTTCGCGGGATCCTGACGAATTACCTTAACAAAGGTGCCGTAATTTAATCCGGTATTTTTGTTAAGCGATTTGATTTTTCAGACGATAATAATTATCAACGGGTGAAAAAAATAATAAACGAAAAAAACAAACGAGAATAAATTTACAAGCGTACATTTCAATGGGTAACTAAAGCATTTAAAAAGCAATACGACATAGTTCTTTATAACAACTCGGATGCATTATTTTAAAACCGAACGCAATCGTTCATTCATGAAAGCCCGCCTGTGGCGCGGCATTAATATTCGTAGCATTTATTCGCAGCATCAAACGAAGAATTTTAGTTGGCGCAGACGTCATTGTAACAAAAATAGCAACTCGGTGTTAAAATAAAGATTCGAAACAAACCGCATCGGATAACATATTACACGGCGAATTTACAATTTGATAAAATCCATTGAATTATTAAGGCTTGCGCTAAAAACGCAGGCCTTTTTAATTTTATAGCTCTTTTGTTTTTTTGATGGGAAAAATATATTAGATAATAGTGAATAGTAAATAGTAAAGGTCGAGGCCTTTGGTCTTCCGAGCTACGCCGATACCACTGTCTCCGTGCAGGTCGGCCGCTTATTTTTAATGGTATCGTCGATTATTTATGTCCCTGCTTTAATTAAAAGCGCGCGAAGTGCGCCAATCCACAACTATTCTCTATTATCTCATCTCTGTTCTCTGGTTTCATTACCCGCACCAAATAAGAAGCCTTTTTTATTAAAGGGTTCCGGAGCGTCTGGCGAGAGAGTTACAGGCTTCCATGAAACTTTTGTAATCGATATTTCTGGCGCCGTCTATCGGTTCTATGCCTATCATGCCGTCGGTTCGCGGCAGAGCTGATATTTTAAGATTTATCAGCCCGTAAAGAAAAAGTTGTCTGAGAAGTTTGAGGATGTGAGAAGGCCGTATCTCGGATTTATTGGCCGCGCCGCTTTTACGCCGCTCTTCTGTAAGTATTGCCGTTATCTCGTCGAGTCCGACGGTTGTTTCATCGAGGTTCACGCGGGTGTTCAATATCTGAAGGGCCGCGAAAATTTCGACGAGCGAATCTGATATCCGTTCTGATTTGTATTCGACGTTCCCGGATTTTCCAGCCGGCCTGATCGCGGGATCGGATCCGCCCGTGCGCTTTATTTCGCAGATGTTATGCCAGATAAGAGAGCATATTTCGCGGGCGTAGTAATAATCGTTATACGAAAGCGTCCTGCTGTCGAGGAAGGGAAGCGCGACCCAGCGCCCGGACGAATAGCCTTCGATATCGTAGAGGCACGCGAGCATTATTTTGCGCGTTTCCGAGGCCTTTTTCAGGTTTTTAATGCCTTCGTCGAACGAGGCGCGAAGCCCGACGCGGACCTTTATGAAATTTCCGGCTTCGCGGGAAACTTTGTCTATGAACTCGTCCTCGTTTTTTATAAAGAAATTACCCGACATTAGACCGGCTGCGGCGTCCATGATCGCGCCGCTCTCGAGATCCGGTCCGGAAAGAGTTTCAACCGCTCCGCTTTTTTTCAGCGCGGAAAAAGTTTCGCGCGCTATATCAAGCCTTTCAAAATAAACCGGGCCTTCCGCTTCTGAGAGCGTGATCCTTCCGCTTTCGGCTAAAACAGCGAGCGCCCTTGAAGCCGCGGATGGTGAAAAAACTCCGACAGGCATGAAAGAAGCTATCTCGGAGGAATTGATCTCGAATTTTTCGCGCCCGCGCCCCTTTAAAAGCAGGTCGAGGTAACAAACGCTCTGATAAAGGGTCATAGCCGGTTTTCGTGAATTCTGGCCGCTTTCGATAGAAACGTCAAAAAGTTTCACCGAAGCGGTTGAATAAAAAGAATCGGCCGCGGCTGAAAAAACCGCCGAATCGAAAACCGAGTGCGGCGTTCTCAAAAAATAAATATTGATGAAGCCATAACCGCGGCATTTTTCAGATAGCGCTTCCTTGAAGAAAACCCTCCCGAGTTCGTAGTGTATATAAAAAACATTGTTTTTATCGCGGCTTTTAACGGCCTTCGCCTGAAGCGCTTCACGGATGTTCGGCTCTTCAAGAGACTCGCAGCATATTATATGCAAAAGCGGCGTCCTGTTTTCGGAATTATTCGCAAGAATATCATGAAAACCGCTTATTTCATTCATGGTCAACCGTGACCGCGGCGTTTTTCCGCATGCGGAAGCGGGGAGGCCTCCGGTCTGATTGATGTTGATGAAATCCTCGGAAGCTTCTCCGGAAAAAAGCGTTTCGACAGGGTTGACCGGCGTGAAAACGGCCTTTTTTTTAAACGGCCTTGAAAATTCGGCCCATCTGAAATATTTCAGTATCTGGAAAGAAAGCGAATTGAAATTTATTCCCGACGCCCCGAAGGTGAAAAGGTGCGCGCCGGCCGTGGCGGCATTTTTAAAAACGGCGCTGGAGCATGGGAGATCGTCGTTTTTAATGAGCGTTATCTGCAGCGGCTGTTCTTTAACGCGACATGACAATAATAGTATGGAAGAAAGGGCCTTTTCAAAAGACCCGAGTTCGGATGCGTCGGAAAAATAGGCGCAGATATTTTGTTTTTGTTTATCATGCGCGAGTTCGCGGCATACCGAAAGCAGAACGAACGCGAGCGCGCCGTCGGATTCGCCGAGCACCGCCCTGCAGTCGCCGTTTGTTATGAGATGGCCGTTCTTGCCCCAGAATTTTTTGAAATATGCCCGCCATTGTTTTTCGATGAGGACGCTTCCCCAGTCGGGAGCGTATTCTTCCGAAGAACCCTCGTAAGAGCTTATTTCGGGAAGAGATCTTAAAAAATCAGCGTTCTCGGAGCGCCCGGAGAACGAATGGCAGTATTCGATCTCGTTTAAAAAAACGCTTATTCCGTTTATTTTACTGAACTGGCCTGATTTTTCAGTGAAATAGCTTTCATATATGGCGCTTGAGATAACGATCCAGAAAATGTCAACATTGTATTTCATTATCACGTTGCGTAAAACCGCGAGCCGGGCCCTTGATTTATCGGGATCGGCCGCCGGATAATTTATAAGGGCGCAGTCAAGCGCCGCGAGATATGGCTCTATCTCGGTCGATGAATCTATTATGCGAGCGGGTATCTCAACCGGAAATCCGGATCTGCCAAAAGCCGAAACGGACTGACGGTCGTCCATGAAAAAGTGGCCGATCTTTTTATTGTTCTGAAAAAACTTTTTAACGATGCTTTTCCACTCTGACGAATATTCGGGCAGAACGAGTATATTCGAATTATATCCCGCGACCGCGGCGTAAGGTTCGGACAGGTTGACGCGCCGGAAAAATTTAAGGGCTTTCTCGAATTTTTTCTCGAAAAAATCATCCTCCGCTCCCGGGTGCAGAAAATAGATCCCTTCAGCGAAACCGCCTAAAGCTATATCGTTTATCCAATCGTCATGTCTTATTACAAGCTCGCGGCGCCCGCCGGCGGCCGAAATAAAAGACCTTGATCCGGAGGCCGTTCCAGTTCCGGCGTGTTCGAGACAGATACGGCTGAATTTTATTAATTCCGGCGAAATATTTTTTCCGCAGGATGAGATCTCATTTAAAAAAGGCGCGGAGCTTAGATAAAGCTTTTGAAAAAGATCTCCGTTCCCGTAGGACGAAATTCCTTCCGGGACGAGGTTTAAAAATTCCGAGACCGCGTTCAATACTCCGCGGCAAGCCTTTCCATCTGATGAGTCAGGGTTTTCAGAGGCATGCGCCCATAGAAATTCGATCAGAGCGTCGATATCTATAACATCTCTGAAAAACTCAGATGAAAGATCGTAAAAAGCTGGAAGATCGCAAAAAATAAAAGTTGAGTCTGCCGGAAAGTTTTTTTTGCCTGCTCCGCCGGAGGTCATGACATGATAGTTTGAATAGGGTGAGAAATGGATCTTTCTCCGGGACGGGATCTCCCCGGCGTAAAGATCGGTATAAGAGGCGGCCCGGCAGAAAGACCTTTCTGAACAGTTAAAACAGTCGCAATCGGAATGAAGAAATCCAATTTTTTCGCAAAGAGCCGGATCGAGAAATTTATCGATCTCGCTTTTGGAGGCAAACCCCGCTCCGATAAAAATGACGGCCATTATTGCGTTATATGAAGATTCAACGGTTGATAAGTCCGAGGCCAGAAGCGTGTTGACCTTTTTTATGCAGAGCGCGTCTGAAATATCTTCGTGGCATTTAATTTCGGCATTTTTATATTCGAGCTTTTTAAGAATGAATTCGGTCATCCGGGCGAGATGGCCCATCCTGGCGGCTGGCGCGAATATATGTATATTTCCGCGCTCTTCGACTCGCCTGGCGAAGCATCTGAAATAATTGTAGAGAAAAATATCGTCGCATGAGTAAACAAGGTAATGTTCGCGGCCCGGTGACGCAAACTGAGCCATGTCGATATTTTTGAAGTTTATTATGAAAGGCCACAGGCTTTTCGCGGCGCTTTCATTCAGGCCGGCTTTTTCGACGCGGCTTACGGCGCAGTAAGAAATTATAAGCTCGAACGGCAGCCTTTTGGCGGCGAACATTTTATAAAACATAAGCATTCCGGCTCTGTGTATCGAGAACGGCTGGACATCGGCGGCGTCGAATTGATCCGGGGTGAAAAGTTCCGGCATTCTTTCCGGGTTTATGGTCGCGAACATAAAAATAACGATGGCGGCGGGTTCTATAAGTCCGCTCATTTTCGCGCAATTGACGGGATTTTCTCTGATCGAAACTTCAAAAGCGCCCGAATCAAGGCAAGGCAGATGATCGGCGCAAATGATGGCGACGCCGGGGAATTCACGGCGCGTTTCGACTATGAGCTCAGCCGGGGCTTCCCGCAGGAACCAGATAACGAATTCTTCGACGCGCCCTTTCATTTTTTCTTTAAGCCCGGCGGCGCTTTTTTCCGCGTAAGAAACGGATTCTAAGAATCCGCGAAATATCGTGACTGTAAAATCAGATCCGGCTCCGTTTTCGTTAAATCCTGATATAACTACGAAACAGACGCTGTTTTTATATTGTTCAAGGAATCGCTTTATTTTGAGGCAATCATAGCGGGCGGCCGGATCGATATGATCGGCCGAAAGTTTAGCGGCTTCTTCCGAAGCTTTTTCAAGCCGTTCGAGAAGAAGAAGGTTTTTTATAAGCAATATCCTCGCCCTGCACTCGTGTTCCAGATCGATCTCGCCTGAAATGCCTTTTATTTCAAGGTCTGACAGCGTTTTTTCGGCCGCCTCGAGCGAACGGGCGTACATCGAAGCGCTAAAATAGCATCCGGCTATAAGCAGTGAAAGCTCGATATCGCATGATGAACCCGCGTGTTCAGCCTTGATGAGATAATAAAGCGCCTCGTTGAAACGCCCGGCCTCGAATAACATTCGTCCGGCCCGTCCCGCCGAGTCGATGTCTTCGCCCGCGGAATCGAGATATTTCATGAGTATTTTAAGCGCCGATCCGCTGTCGTTAAAGTGAAATTCATAAATGTTGGCCAGGTCTAAAAGGGCGCACTGATAAAATTTAATGGTCGCGGTTGATGTATCGCCCGTTTCAACGACCTTTTCAAGAAGAGCCTGGGCCGTCTTCAGGTCCGCGACCCTTATTTTGCATGAAGCCATTTTATAAAAACATTCGATCTTAATAGACCCGGAGGGGGAGGCGGACGTCGCTTCTTTATAATATTCAAAAGCGGCTTCATATTTTTCGAGATTGAAGCCGGCTTCCGCTGCTATATAAAGCAGATCGAAAAGAAAGTCCGAGCAGGTGAATAATTTTTTGAAAAGATCGTTCAGGACGGTCGAATCAAGAAAAACAAACTGGACGGCCGGCAATAGTTTAAGCTCGCCCTCGGCCGACTCGAACTCAGTCAAAAGGCGCCTCGTTCCAGAGTACGCCGTCTCATAATCCTGGATCGAGAGGCGAAGCCGCAAAGCCGCCATCCTGAAATAATAATAAGCCGGGAATGATCTCTCTGCGCCGGCTATGTATGACAGGGCTTCTTCGTTCCGGCCTTCAGATTCTGCGATAAGAGCCAAAAAAAGACTGGCATAAGGGTAGGCGCACTCGCATTTAAGCCCTGCAGTAAAAGACTGCCGGGCCTGTTCGTTGTTTTTCATCATGTATTCGCAGATCCCTTCCGCGAACTCTATTTCATGTTTGAAAAGGCCGTAGGGGTCGTCGCCGCGAACGTCGAAGCCGCCCTCGTAAATGAGTTTCGCCGAAAGAGCGGCTCCGGTTTTAAAATCAGAGCGCGAAAGAGCGGCGTTCAGGGATGAAACATCTTCCCTTACCTGATTTTTAGAAAATATTTTTTCTAATATTCTCACCGTTAACGAATATATTGAATCCATCAGTTAGAGCGCTCTCTTAAAACGACGCGTCCCGAAAAACTATAATCAAGCCGCGTCTGTCCGTAACTTTCGTAAAGGTTTCCGTAAATGCCGTCAGATTCGGCCCTTACGCCTTTTTTACAGATGCCTTCCATGAACGCCATGGTTATTATGTTCTTATACCTGTAAAAAGCAGGGGTGTTTTTAAAATCGTAGGTATGCAGATTAACGATATGGGAAAGATTTATGAAATTGATTTTTTTGTTGAGCGCCCATCTGAAAACCAGATAAATGAATTCCTCGGCGTACTCGTCGATGTAAATGGCGGCCGAATCCCAGAATTCGGCCACGATGGTGCGTTTTTTAATTCTGATGTTTTTTGAGTATTGGTTGTATGAGAATATGTCTTTAAGCGAATATATGAGAGCGCCGAAAGCTATGTTGCGGGGTTTGAGTTCCTGGAATTTTTTGAAAAGATCTATGTCGGCCGGCGTCGAAAGAGTGTTTTCGAGCACGACGAAAGTGGCGGGAGAGGAACGGGCGGTTTCTTCGGCTATGGTTTTAAAGCAGTCAAGCCACAATTCGACCGGAACGGTTTCGTCCAGCTGCTCCTGGAAATCGATGAACGGCTCCTTTATCACGCTTATATATTCCGGCTGAAATTCTTTGACCACTTCCGCTATCGCCTGTTCGCAATGATATCGCCAGGTGAGGAAATTAACCGAACCGCAGGCGCGGCCTGATCTGGGTTTGAATGAAAGCTCGTCGCCGTACCAGCCGCGCACTCCCATGAAGCTGATATAGAGCTTGAAACCGAGACCTTTCAGAAGCGCCAGATTCTCGCGGATATCGTTGACCCGAGCCGTGTTTTTATAGATCCAGTCGTCTAGGAAGACGCCTATTTTAACCGTATTGACGCCGAGTTTTTTCGCCACCTCGATCTCCCGCGTTATCTCGGCCCGGCTCCGCCAGGAGCTCCAGATACTGGTGCCGCTCAGGTAGTCGAGGCCGACGGAAAAATCGAAAGAGTTGTTGATGTATATAGTGTGGTCCAATGAATTATTAAACAGGAAATAAGCGGGTTTTATAAGGTTCGTGCGGACGCGCTGGACGTTGGATATGATCGACTTCAATTTATCCAGGATGCTGAACATCTGGATGTTTATAACGGAGCGGTCGATCTTTCGCACTCCCCATACTTCCTTTAAAAGGTAGAGCATGTCCCTTTGCAGAAACTCTATCTCTTTGCGCAGGTCCCGGACCAGAACCGCGTATTTCGCGCCGTCTAAACCTTCCGGAAGATTTCCGTCGATAAAAGAGATGACGCCCCAGAGATAAAAGAAACCCCAGATATCCATTTTCATTACAGCCGCGTTTGACGGAAAGTAGCTCTGGACGAAGTTTTCGGCGTATTTCCGGGCGAACCAGATGCCTTCTTCATCATCCGTTCCGGCGGCTTGAACGGGTTGGAAACAGAATAAAAGCGAGATGAGAAGCGCCGAAATTATGACCCGGCGGGTGATAATGTTATCCGGGTTTATTTTCACTTCAGCTCAGCCTTCACTTTTTCATATAATGAAGAGTTGTT
>CAZKCG010000035.1:0-50920 GCA_964551445.1 uncultured bacterium
ACGAGAACCAGGCCGGCGTATGGACAGCGTCCGCCAACATAAGATTCATCAAATCGCTCAATCATGAGGTCGGAACGCCGAGCGCGAAACAATTAATGGAAACCTTCAACGGCGTGGGTCACTGGGATTATCCCGCGGCGGCCGTCGCCAACTGGGGACTACCGCCTTTTGACGGCGTAGGCGAGAACTATGCCATAGGCGCGCCGGCAACCCCTTCCAACTGTTATACCGGCGCAGGCGGCACCGGCACCATCGAGGCCAAGCTCAGAAACTTCGGCGAAAAACCGCCGGGTTCAGTCATCATACCGCCGCCTCCGACGATAAACGCGGCAGGAGCTCCAGTATGGGGCACGTCGCCTATCGTAGCCTCATGGGTGGAAGGCGCCGGAACTAACGCCAATCCGGGCGTTGCCCTCAATAAAGCCGATCGCGGCGCGATCGAATATGAATGGTATTTAGCAGCCGAAAAAAAAGACGGCGCAGCCGGAGCTTCAAGCTTCATAGGCGCGACCATTCCCGCTCTTACTTCGGATGACCGCACACGCTGCCCCGGCATCTTAATTGCAAAGGGAAGGCTTTCGGACGAAGGCACTTTCCCCGGCGACGCCACGAAAAAAGCCGTTGACTGGGTAAGCGGCTATACCAACGCCGACAGGAGATACGACGTAAAAGTAAGCATGAGATATGCTTTCGATATGCCTCTTGATCCGGGCAGTTACTATATGTACATCAAGTTCAAATATCCTAAACTCAAATGGGAAGGCCGTTCGCCTAAAAAAGACAAAGATGGCAATTTCATAAGCCCGGCAGGCGCGATCGTCGCCAACCAGGCCGATGCCGCTTTCGCTTATTATGACCTCGTATCGGACGGATTCGGCGAAACGGTCTATCACGCCGATAACTGGCTGACCGTTAACCCGGCGCTCACCGAACCTTCAGGATTTAAAGTAACCGTAAAAGACCTTCAGCCGCCTCAGGCTTACTTCGTATGCGAGAACGCTGCGCTTAATCCTGATCCGACCGTCGCTTTGAACGGGGCCGCGCCCGCCGCCGGAGTTAAATTCAACGGCGCTACGACCGGCGATCCGTTCCCGGGCTCCCTCGCTTACAAGGTCTGCGATAACAACCCGAACCAGGGCATAACTTCAAGCCTTATGGCCAAGGTCGGCCCAAAGGCCGCCGCGCTCGCGTGGAAAAAATACGACGTCGGCGCAGCCATGGATGAAACCGAAGACGTAATGCTCGGTTTCGATCTGGCAAAAGTAAAACAGATCCTGGAAAAAACGATAGTACCAAACGCCGCGGTAAGGCCGGCCGGCGTAATCCAGGACGCGGTCGTCATAGCCGTGAACACATATCCGGGTTACGGTAACGATGCACCTTTCAGATTAGCGGGTTATAAGATCAAAACGCCTAAGAACTCATTCACCAAAAATGAGATCCCATACGATATGACCGGCAATCTTCCGCTTTACGCTTCCGGCGCCGATGGCTCAGGAAATAAAATGAGCGATTTCAATAGAAACGGACAGGAAGAGGAGCTTACGGGTCTGGTCGACAGCGGCAAGGACGAAACGAAGGTCAACGCTAAAAAATTCCCCAACGCGCCGGCCAATATCATGATCGTCGATAACGACGCGCCTTCACTCCGATTCTACGCCCTGCGCTCCCGCGACAACGTATACCGCGAATACATTATATCAGGCACCGGTGCTCTCACGGGCGCAAGGCCCGCTGTGCATAATTCAAACTACGACGATCTCGACTGGGACCCGACCGAAGCCGGAAAACTTCGCTTCACGAACCAGGAAAAGTTCGACGTAACGGTGAAAGACTGCGATCTCAACGGCCAGATAGCCAACATCGCCGGCCAGAGTAATCCAGTCCACCCCACGCTAGCGATAGCTTTTGACGATACCAAAGCCCGTCCGCTCAATAAAATAAAGAGAAACTCCAATAACAACGAGATCAAGACCGATCTGGTCAGCGGCAAGGACAGTTTCCTGGTTAAATTCAACGGCGCGAATTCTTTGATAACTCCGTTATATAACGACTTCAGCCCCGTAGAAATGGTCATGTTCGATTTCGACAAGATATTAACGGGCGCCGGCAGCACTCTCGAAGTTATCGAAGACTCCAGAACGCGCTTCGAGATCTCCATCGTAGATAACGTTGACGGCGTTATAACGCCCGCTCTCGCTCTTCCGGGCTGCGTCGATATCGGCGGCAACAGCGGATTCGTCGATACTGAGAACCTGGCCGACGCGGATACGCTGGCCGAAGTAATGAGCGGCTGGAAGGTCAAGGGAACCGCTCTTGAAACATACGGCATCTTCAGAAACCCCACGCCGCTTGGAAATAAACCCACAATGCTCATGCTCGGTAAAGATGTCAGCGGAAATACCACGGCTATAAAAGTTCCGCTTACGATACTTCATACGCTCATCAGGACCAATGTCCTTAACGTCGAGTCAAGAAGATCGCAGTAATAGGCGTTTCTTAAAAAATAAACATACGGTTTTAAAACTTCTTTAAAACCGTATAACATAAAAATGTTCTATGAAGGCGGCTCAAAAAGGCCGCCTTCGCTTTTTGCTGCCGGAAACCAATAAGTGCAGGAACAAAAAAGAAATAATAACCGGAATTTTTATCCTGAACTTGACAAACGGCGCTCTTTTATTTGACAATCCGCGAGTAATTTGCTAAAATATGACGGAAATTTTTATTATATTGATAAGTTATATAGAATTAAAATAACAACATATCAGAAGGAGATCATTAGAGATGAACGGCGACACCATCAGAAGAGAATTTTTAAATTTTTTCAAGAAGAAGGCGCATCAGATAAAACCATCCGCTTCGCTTATACCTCACGGCGATTCAACGCTTTTATTCACGTCCGCGGGCATGGTGCCTTTCAAGGACCAGTTCTTCGGCAAAGGCCTCACCGACGACAACCGCCGAGCCGCCTCATGCCAGAAATGTCTCAGGGAAACGGATCTTGTCAACGTCGGCCGGACCGCGAGGCATCAGACCTTTTTTGAAATGCTCGGCAACTTCTCGTTCGGCGATTATTTTAAACGCGAAGCCATACAGTGGGCGTGGGAATTCGTGACCGAGGTCCTTAAATTCGACAAGGAAAGACTTTACGTATCTATTTACGAAAAAGACGATGAAACATTCGAAATATGGAATAAAGAAATGGGCCTCGACGCCAAAAGAATAGTCCGGCTCGGCGAAAAAGACAACTTCTGGAAGATGGGCGACACCGGCCCCTGCGGACCGTGCTCTGAAATATATATCGACATGGGCGAGGCGCGCGGATGCAAAAAGGCCAATTGCTTCGTGGGCTGCGACTGCGACAGATATACCGAATTCTGGAACCTCGTTTTCACGCAGTACGACAGAAAAGCCGACGGGACCCTCGAAAATCTTCCGAGAACGAATATCGACACCGGAATGGGCCTTGAAAGAGTAGCTTCCATAGCTCAGGGCGTCACTTCAAATTTCGAGACAGACCTTATAAAACCTATAATAACTTATACCGAAGATCTCGCGAGCGTCGATTACGGTTACTACGGCGATAAGGACATATCCTTCAGAATAATCGCCGATCACGCGCGCGCCGTAACGGTCGCGATGGCGGACGGAATATTTCCGAGCAACGAAGGACGCGGATACGTCATCAGAAGGCTCATGAGACGCGCCATAAGACACGGAAGACTCCTCGGGATAAAGGGCGCCTTCATGTATAAACTCGTGCCCGTCGTTATATCCGTATTAAAGGGCGGCTACGCCGAGATCACCAGACAGCGCGAATCGCTTTCGAAGATGGTCCAGGCGGAAGAGGAAAAATTCCAGCTGACGCTCGATACGGGCTCAAAGATACTCGACGATATAATCGCGAAGAAGACCGCTTCAAAAGAAAACATAACCGGCCGCGAAGCTTTCATGCTCTCCGACACTTACGGCTTCCCTCTCGAACTCACCGTCGAGATCGCGAAAGAACATAATATCGATGTCAACGTAGAAGAATTTAAAGTTGAAATGGAAGGCCAGAGAGAACGCGCGAGAGCTAAATCGTCGCACGTCGCGGCCGCTAAAGATATGGGCGGAGCATGCGCTTTCGACGAACTTCTGGCGAAGAACGCGAAAACGAAATTCGTCGGATACGAAAGCGAAACAGCAGCCGGGTCAGTGCTTCTCATAACAAGGGACGGCGCGAAAACTCACGCCGCGTCAACCGGGGACGAATGCGAGATATATCTCGACGTCACATCACTTTACGCCGAATCGGGCGGCCAGATAGGCGACTCAGGCTCGATCTCAAACGACAAATGCACGCTTGAAGTTTTGAACACCTATAAACCGCACGCCAGCCTTTTCGCGCATGTATGCCGCGTAACGTCAGGCACCATAAGCGCGGGCGACAAGATCACGACCCAGGTCGGTGAAAAACGGTCACAGATATGCGCGGCGCACACGGCCACGCACATACTTCACTCCGCCTTAAGGAACGCGCTCGGCGGGCACGTAAAACAATCAGGTTCCAAGGTGGAAGCCGGAAGGCTCAGATTCGACTTCACGCACTATGAAGCGGTCGACGCGGAACTTGTCGAAAGCATCGAAAAAAGCGTGAACGCGGTCGTTAAACAATGCATGATCGTCGAGACCAAACTCTCGACGCTCGATGAAGCCCAGGCCGAAGGCGCCACGGCTCTTTTCGACGAAAAATACGGAGACACCGTGCGCGTAGTATCGGTCGGAGGTTATTCGAAAGGAGTCTGCGGGTGAACGCACGTGACGAACACGGGCAAGATAGGAATGGTCAAAATAATGTCTGAAACGGCCCTCGCGGCGGGCATAAGGCGCATCGAAGCGCTCGTGGCCGACGAGGCGTTCGAATATTTCAACGGCCTCGAAGAAAAGTTCAAAAGACTCGCCGGATCGTTAAAATGCCCCGTCACCGAGGTCGAGGAAACGGTGAACAAAATGGCCGTTCATTTCAAGGAAGCCGAAAAAGAGAACACGGGACTGAAACGCCAGCTTGCGTCCATAAAGGCTAAAACCCTGGTCGACAAGGCCGTTGAAGCAGGCCAGTTCAAGCTCATAGTCGCATCTCTCGACGGGATCACCGAGGACGACATACGCGGCGTCTGCGACATACTTTTAGACCGCATAAAAAGCGGCGTAGTTATAATTTCCTCGAAGATCGACCCGAAGGTCATATTCGCGGGCAAAGCGTCCGACGACGCTGTAGCAGCCGGCGTTCACGTGGGAAAACTCATAGGCGAGGTGGCCAAACTCTGCGGCGGCGGCGGCGGCGGCAAACCCAACATGGCCATGGCAGGCGGAAAGAACCCGGACGCCGCGGCCGAAGCTCTCGAAAAAGCGCTGAACGCTCTTAAAACCATATTAACGCCAAAGAGCGCTTAAAAAATAAATTAAATTAAATATCAAACGGGGGTGCCGGTCACGAGCGCCCCTTTTTGAATATTATTGAAAGAATTAAGGCGGTAGGATTCAATGAACAAATTCAAGGTCATATTAACGAAGGACGAGGCCAGAACATTTGAAAACAAAATGGCGGCCGGATCTTTCAGGCAGGATATAAGCATTCGCCAGAATGACGTTTATTTCAGAAATATGGACATGGAATCCAGCATTTCAAAACACGCCATAAGGCTGCGCCACGAAATAGACGCCAACGGCGGGGAAAGCCACCGTATGACCTTCACGGTCCTATCCGAAAGCAGCAGCGACTGGGCCGCTTTTTCGGAAATAACTTCAGTTGTGGACGAAAACATTTATAAAATGATCCCGGCCGTCGGCTTTAAAAGGCTCGCGGCGCTCGCGAAAAAACGCACCTTCTACAGCAGGCCATTCCGCATGACGAAGGACGATATCACAGGTTTCGGAAGCATTATCAAGGTTTATTACAACGAAGAAAAAGACAGGGAAACCGCCTGCAATTTTTTCCGCGAAATGGGTTTCTCGCGCTTCGAGGCCCGTCCGAACCTTCAGATCTTTCTCGAGTTCGTAAAAAACAAGACCGCCGCCAACAAGGATGAAGGCATGAAAAAGGTCAAAACGGAGGTCTTCAGACTTTTAAAGGAAAAAGAGCGTATCGTCATAGGCATAGCGGGCGGTTCCGGTTCCGGAAAGACCTTCATATCTCGGGAATTACTGTCATGGCTCCCCGACGCCGTCATATTCACGCTTGACGATTACTATAAAGACAGAAGCTGGATCAACGAGAACTTAAATTCCAACTTTGACGATCCGAACGCTATAAACCTCGATCTCGCTCACGAACACCTGCGCGAGCTCAAGGCCGGAAGAAGCATTAAACGCCCCAAACGCTCGCTTGAAAAAGGTACGGTTGTCGGCTATACCGAGGTCGAACCGCCTCGCATGCTCATCGTCGAAGGGATCTTCGCGCTCCACGAAACTTTCGAGAACCTCTACGACTATTCCGTTTTTATCGAAGCCAACCTTCACGGAAAACTCGTCAGGCGGCTCATGCGCGATATCGGAAAGACCGGCCAGGACTTCGCGGGGATAATCCTTCAATACGTCGGAACGGTCCAGCCGATGTATGAAAAGCACATCGAAATAACCAAGAACGGCGCGAACCTGATAATCAACAACGAATTCGCCCCGTTCGGCGAAACCTACGACAAGATCGACAAATTCGAGTTCAAGATAAGAAGCGCGTTCAATATCCCGCTTAAAACTTTAAACGAACACGGCGCGGAGCTCGTCAGCGAAAGACATCTTGTCGACAAATATTACGTGGCTCCGGGGCTTAATTTCACTGAAAGCGACGAGCTTTTAAGGATCCGCGAGGAGAACGGCGAGCTGGTGCTTACTTATAAAGGGCCGCGCAAACTCTCATTTCAAAGGCCGCGCATAGATTTTCCCATAAACAGAAAATTCGCCGAAGTTCTTTTATATCTCGGCTATTCGAACGCCGTAACGAGCGAAAAACTTCGCTACAAGTTCAAAATAGCGGATATGCCGAACCTGGACATCGTGGTCGATGAAGTTAAAAATTTCGGGACCTATATCGAAGCGAGGATCCCGTCGGCGGAAGACGAGAAGAAGGCGAGAAAATTCCTGCGCGAGCTCGGAATTAACGTCGACGGAGCTTCGGGCGCAACTTATTTCGAGGAAATATTGAATAAAGCTTTCAACACATAATCCTATTTTTCCAGGCTGTCCCGCACCCGCGAGAACACGGTTTTGAATTCTTCCGGCGTCGAAAATCTTTCCGAATTATCGTCTATCTTTTTCAGGAACGGACCGGCGGCGCCGCAGGTAAAATCGAGCCCGGCATGGGCGTGAAAAGCCGAAATTATCTTTTTGCCCGAAGCCATTCCCGCTTCGTCGATAAATTTCAGATTGGCGAGATTCCCCTTTCCGAGAGCGAAACCGCACAGTACGATAATATCCGCCTTTTTAATATATTCTAAATTTTTAATATAGTTCTCGTCCGTTATCTTCTGGAAAGGCTCTTCTTCGACCATTGCGATACCGTTGTTCTTACAGAAATTCCAATCGGAATCGCCGGTATTTAAAACCCCGGCGGTTACGCTCGCGCCTTCGCTTAAAAGCGCCTCCATGATATCGCTTCCGGAACCTCCGCCGCAGATGACGTGAGCCGATATTTTCGCGCCGCCCTCTTTTGCCCTGACCTCCCGCGTGAGGCTTTCCCTGAAAAATATCGAACCGAGCGTTTTAAAGTTTATAACTTCCAGCGGAGAATCGAATTTAACTATCTCGCCCTTGTTCAAAAGCATTATCCTGTCGCAATAATAGGCGGCCATGTTAAGATCGTGAAGTATCGATATTATCGTCATTTTCCCGCCGTTGACGGCATTTTTTTCAGAAGAGATCCTTTTCAGGCCGTCGAAGAACTTTTTCTGGTTGTTAACATCCAGAAACGAGACCGGTTCGTCCAGTAAAATAACGGAAGGGTTTCTAAGAATCGCGAATATAAGCTGAAGAAGGCGCATCTCCCCGCCTGACATAGCGGCCGTAACGCGGTCGCGCAGATAAGATATATCGAAAAGATCGAGATATTTATTTATTTCCGCTCCATCCGCGAGGCGCGGAGAGACCTTCGAAAGTTTCAGATATTCAAGAGCGGTGAATTTCAGCCCCGCTTCGTTCTCCTGCGGTATATAAGCCCGAACGCCGGCCATTTCGGATGGTTTCCACGAAGACAACTCGCGCCCCATGAACTTTAACGAGCCGCGGTATCCTTTCGCGTAGCCGAGCATAATATTTAAAAGCGTCGATTTTCCCGCGCCGTTAGGCCCTACTATCGCCGCGCTCTCGCCGCTCATTATTGAAAAATTCAAGTTTTTGAGGGCCCGCTCGCGTCCGTCGTCAAAATAATAATCAAGCCCTTCGGCCTTAAAAATTTCGGCTGTATCCGTCATATCAGTTCTCACCGCGCTTTCCGGCTCTGGTTAAAAGCATTATGAAAAACGGCGCGCCGACGGCGCTCGTTATGACGCCTATCGGAAAATTCATCGAGTCTATCACGGTCCGCGATATGAGGTCGCAATATATCATCATGGTTCCGCCGAGCAGGAAGGAAAAGGGAATAAGGTTCCTGTGAAGGTCGCCTATCAATATCCTTCCTGCGTGAGGCATTATAAGCCCTACGAATCCGATAATGCCGGTCTGCGAAACTATAAGCGCGCTCACCACCGACGAGAGAACTATGAATTTGATCTTCCATGCCATCTCGTCTATGCCCATTGAAAAAACGGTTTTTTCGTTGAGTTTGAGTATGTCCAGTATATGCGAATTAGCATACGCGTATATACACGCCGCTATAACAAGGACATAGGTGTATATTATCTGTTCGTTATATTTGACGTCGAGCGATCCCATGAGCCAGAAAAATATGTTCTGCATGTCTTTTGAAAGATACATGACTATGGTTAAAAAACTCGAGAAAAAACTGTTGAGGGCTATTCCGGAAAGTATAAGATTATAGTTGGAGAATTTTTTGAACCCCGACAGCAATATTACGAAGCCAACCGATATAAGCGCCCCGAAAAAAGCGAAAAGCGATATCATGACCGACGACTGTATCTTAAACGATATGGCCAGGGCCGAAAAAAGGGCCGCTCCAGCCGAAACTCCGAGCATGAAAGGGTCGGCCAGATAATTTTTCAGCGCCGACTGGTATATCACGCCCGCGAAAGCGAGCCCGCCGCCGGCTATAAAAGCCACGAGCATCCTCGCGAGCCTCATTTTAAGGATCGCCGAGTACCTCGTATCGAGGCCCTCGCCGCCCGTAATGAATTTGATGACCTCCGCGAACGGAATGCTCGCCTGGCCAAGAATAAATGAAAAAACAGCCCCGATGGCGCATAACGCTGTGAAGGCCGTAAAGATGATATATTTACGATCGGTCGTTACGGTTTTAAAATTCATAAGTTACTTCGAAAAAACTTCTGATTCGGTGATGACCGCGTCCGGATAAAGCTTGTTATGAAGATCGAGGATGCCTTTGACCACCCGCGGCCCCGGCCTTACGTAAAGATTATAGTCGACCTCGACGATATTTCCGTCCTTCACGGCGATGAGGTTCTCAAACCCCGGCCTTAAAGCGACCTCGGAAGTTTTTCCGGGATAGGCGATTATAATGAATTCCGGATTTTTTTCGATGACCTTTTCAAAGCTCACGGAAATATTTTCTATATCAACGTTTCCGAATATATTTGTGGCGCAAGCGTTCTCGATTATATCGTTTATGAATGACGAGCTTCCGACGCTCATCGGCGGCTCGCCCCATACTTCAAAATAAACCGATCTCAATGATTTTTTATGGCGGTCCTTTACAAGATTCCTCAGTTTTTTATAAGCGGTTTTTAATTCGGACGAATTCTTTTTAGTCTTTAAAACGCCGGCTATCTTATCCATCGAATCGAATATCGAGTCTATCGAATTAAGCTCGATCGTAAAAGCTTTTATGCCGAAGGATTCGAGCACCTCGCTTTCCTTGGCGCGCAGCCCTTTCATAATAAAAACAACGTCGGGCTTAAGCTCGATTATTTTTTCATAGTTCAAATTCAGGTCCCCGACCTTTTCTATGTTTTGGGCTTCCGGCGGATAATCGCAGAAGGATGTGACGCCTTTGAGTTTCCCGGCTCCCCCGAGATAAAAAATGATCTCGGTTATGGCCGGCGCCGTCGATATTATGGATACGGGGACCGTAGTGACGTCGAATTTTTTGCCGGCGGCATCCGTTATCTCGGCCGTATCGGATTCGGCGAAAATCAATCCGGGCGAAATCATTTGGGCAAGACCAACGGCGAATGACAATAAAAACGCGAATCCGGCCAAACGCCATTTTTTATAGCAGTTTCTTTTTTTCGGGCTTTCATTCATGCTTAAACTTTGAAAACAATTTTTAAGACCATCATCAAATGCAGCGGTTGGCAATATATTTCGATCACACTTCATACTCTTCCCCTATCACAATTTTTGCGAAACGGATATGCCGTTTTCGTAGTCGAAGAAAAAATTCTTTAATTTCCCTTCGGTTTCAAGTTCTTTCAAATACTCTATATATTCGCGCAGCCCTTTTACGATATTTTTATGCCGGTCGAGAGTCTTTTCAGGCTCCATCACGCCCTGAAAAAAAATATCGTCGGAACAGATAATAGCGTTTTTTTCAAGTTTATTCCATATTTCTTTTAAAATATCGCTATACTGACGCTTCATTCCATCTATAAATAAAAGATCTATGTTATCAGGAACCTGGTCTAAGATCGAAAGAGCGTCGCCATTTATGATTTTCAGGTTCCCGCTTTCAGTATAGCCTTTGAGGTTATTCAAAGCCAGCCCGAAACGCGGACCGTCTTTTTCAAATGTCGTCACGAGCCCGCCGATTGCCATCGCCGCTGACAGGATGTGAAGCGTCGAATAGCCGTTGCCCGTGCCTATCTCAACTATATTTTTCGAACGGCCAAGCCTTATGAGCATTTCGAGAAGGCTGCCGGTCGAGCGCGAGATACAAGGGATCGAAAGAGCTTCGGCCTCGCTTTTAAGTTTTTGGAATTCACCCGCGTCTATGTTCATAACTGCACATTTTACCACAAATATGCGGTTTAATGCAATAAATAATTGCCGGCTTAGACTTTCAAAGAATTCGCTCTTAGCCGACTGACGGCATTAACCTCCAATAAGCCTTCCCCGATTCAAAAACACTATACGCGAGAATTACATTCGCCGTCGATGTTTCACAATAAATTTTCAAGCCGGTGGTCTATAAGTTTAACGCCGCTTTTAGCCGAACTAAAAATTACTCCGCCCGTTTTTTGAGAATTCAATATTTTAACGCCTGCATTTTTAAACCGCTCGAGCGTTTCCTTATGGGGATGCCCGAAGCGGTTTCCCGCGCCGGAAGGCACAAATACAAGCCGCGGCGATACGCCTTCGATAAATTCTTTTGAATTGGACCACCTTGATCCGTGATGAGGGGATTTTAGAAGAACTAAATTCCGGGGAGCGAATTTTTTCAATATCTCATGCTCGGCTTTAACGGTAATATCGCCCGCCAGAAGGACCGATCTTTCAAGATACGACACGGCTAAAACTATTGAATGGTCGTTTTCGCCGAATTTTTCGGCCGTTATTACCGCGGGCTCCGGCCACAGGCAATCCAGAGCGACCTGATCCATGGATATTTTCGAACACGCTTCGATGGTCTCGCGGACTATACCCCGGCCGGCCGCTTTAAGAAGGAATAAACGAAATTCCGGCTCCACGGCTTCTGAAGCGGTCGTAATGATCTTTGAAACATCTATCCTGTTATGTTCTATCATTTTAAGCGCGGCGCTGTAATGATCATAATGGCCGTGAGTGATTATAAGATATTCAAGTTTCGCGATCCTTCTATAGCGTAAATACGGCATTAAAACTTTCTCGTAAGAATTTTCAGTTCCTCCGGCATCGACCATGATCCAACGGCCGCGTGGAGTTCTTATAAGCTGGCAATCGCCCTGGCCTACGTCGAGAAAATTTATTTCAAACCCTTCCATATTATATATGACGAAAGATTTCAATACGATCACGAAAATGACCGCCGCAACAAGTGCTGTTTTAAATTCAGTGACTTCGGTCTTTTTCAAAAGAGCCGCCATTATAAACGCCAATATCGCATATAAAACAAGCATTTCAAGAAAAGACATTTTATAGGGCGCCGCGTTGAACCAGGAAAACGACGACACGAATTCGTTCGTCCGAATCGACGCCAGAGCCAGAAAAAAGACCGCGGGAGCCGCGACCTTGGCCAGGAACACCGATATCGCCGCGAAAAAAATAAAGATTATAACGAAAAACACCAGAAGCTCGTACATCCAAAGCGTCAATAAATTCGAAAAGATCGACGCCATCGGAAAGTATCCGCTTTTATATGCTATTATGGGATAGGTTCCAGCGATGGCGAGTATCGTTACTTTCGCGTTTTCCATAATAAAACCGTTTGTTTTGATCTCACCTGAAAAAATGAGCATGAAGGTCGAGATATATGAGAGCGCGAACCCTGAGCTGAAGAGAAACTCGGGAAAAACCGTTATATGTATCAAAAACGCCGAAAGCAGGGCCTGATATTTAAACCTTTCGTACCCGGCCGCGCCGGCCATGAAAGCTATCAGAAAGGATATATATGATCTGACTATCGCGGCCTGCAGCCCGATCGCGTAAAAATAAAATGATATGATGATCACGACCGCGCAGTTTTTTATTTTGTCGGATATGCCAAAAATGCCAAATAGCGATGAAATAAAAACTATCGCGAGCGTGACATGGCTTCCGCTTACGACCAATACGTGAAGCATTCCGCTGTCCATGTAATCGAGGATCGTTAAACCATCGAGGGCGGATTGTTCGCCCAGAAAGAACGCCTTTAAAAAACCCGATATGTCGGCCGGAAAATAATTTTCAAAGGCGCCGTCCAGAAAAGAGCGCGCTTCGCGGAGCCTTCTTATAAAGGATCCGGGCCTTGAAACGATCTTTAAATTGTCGGTTTTAACTTTTATCTTAAATGAGACCGGATATGTGAAAGGATTTTCCATGCCCGATATATAAGGATTTTTATATTTGTGCGGTGCTTCCGCTTCGCCCATGAATTCAACCGTTTCTCCTTCCCCGAACACGACCGGGGTCCCGCCTTTCTCAAAAGCGTAACTTAAAAAAACCGTTCCGTGAACTTTTTCCAAAGACGAAGTTTTCGCGTTCCATATCCGGCTTACTTTTATTCCCGCGTTAATAAATTTTTTCGAATATACCGCGCGCACGCTTTCGGCTGTTCCCTGAAACTTGACTATGACGCCATTTTTAAGCGATGCGTTTATATCTTCGTATTTATATTCGACAAGACGGGCGCCTCGATAGAAGCCGAATAAAAAGACCATTGCGGCTATCGATAACCAGAAGGTCTTTTTTGAAGCGTTTTCAGATATGGTATAAAAAAGGGCCGCCGCGCCCGATACCAAAAGCACAAGCGCGGCTGAAGATGAAATGGCGATCACGGATGAACCCGCGAGCCCGATAATATATGAAATGGTTATTAATAGAGTTAGCTTATTTACCTTCATTTCGATAAGTTAAGCGGTCATGGCCGATCTTACGAGTGTTTCAAGTTCGTGGCAGATAGCGGCGTTATCCTTAAGGAACATTCTCGTGTTTTCTTTTCCCTGGCCTATCTTTTCATTCGCGTAGCTGTACCACGCGCCGCTTTTTTCCATAATGCCGCGGTTCACCGCCAGCTCTATAAGATCGCCTTCGTAAGATATACCTTCGCTGAAAAGAAGGTCCAGTTCGGCGGTTTTAAAAGGCATGGCGCATTTATTCTTGGTTATCTTCACTCTGGTTTTTAAACCTACTGGAGTTTCGGCGTTTTTAAGTATATCTATCTTTCTGATATCCATACGCACCGAGGAAAAGAATTTCAGCGCGCGCCCGCCCGGAGTGGTTTCGCTGCTGCCGAAGGTGACGCCTATCTTGTCGCGGAGCTGATTTATGAAAATAACAGTGCATCCGTTATTCGCGGCAAGTGAAGTTATGCGACGGAGACCTGAGGTCATAAGCCTCGCCTGAAGACCTATCTGAACGTCGCCGGCGTTCCCTTCGATCTCGGCGCGCGGCACCATGGCGGCTACCGAATCTATCACGACCAGGCTCACCGCGCCGCTTTTAACGAGGGTCGTGCAGATATCAAAACATTCCTCGCCGCTTCCGGGCTGAGATATAAGAAGGTTCGAAAGATCGACGCCTATCTTTTTCGCGAAATTAACGTCGAGAGCGTGTTCTGCGTCTATGAAAGCGGCTATTCCTCCGGCGGCCTGGCACTTCGCTATCATATTAAGCGTGAGGGTCGTTTTACCGGAAGATTCAGGACCGTATATTTCGACGATCCTCCCTTTTGGAAGTCCGCCTATTCCAAGCGCCGAATCAAGCGAGATTATTCCGGTCGAAATAACATCCGCTCCGGCGCTTTCTATAAATTCGCCGTCGGATCCGGTAAATACGGAACCTGTCCCGAAGCGTTTGGTCAGCTGCTGTTTGAGTTCCGACACGGTTTCCTTCTCGGAAGTTTTTTCTTCTATCGTTTCTTTGATCTCCCTGTTTTCTCTTTTCGCCTGCGCTTCTTTTTTTTCAGTTTTGCTTTTCTCGTTAGCCATTTTCAACACCCTCCGTTAAATTTTAAAATTACTCCTCCATAGAAGCTTTTCGGCCTGCCTGCTTTTTTAAAACAACCTCCCCGTTTTATAAAAATTTTATAACTAAATATCCGCTTCCGGATATTGCCTCTCCATTTTCCCCTGGATGGAAATGCTTTCTTGTTTATAACGAATCAAACGTTCACTTTTAAAGCCAGAATATATATCACGAAAACTTAATATATCATGAAATTCTCCGATATGGTTTTCATTCTTTTAACCCCGATGCCGCCGACCTTTGAAAGTTCTCCGAGAGCCGCTATTCTGCCGCCCTGTTTTTCGCGGAATTCGATTATCTTCCTGCCAAGTTTTCCGCCGACGCCTTTTACCGAGGCAAAATTTTCAACGGACGCAAGATTTATATCGATCTTCGGTTTTTGCGGGTCCGGAAGAACGGCGGCCGCGGAAGGATCATCCGCGTCGGGCGTTTCATCACAGGCGACATGGATCTTATCCTTTATTTTTTCATACATTCTCGGTCCGACCCCCGAAACTTTTCTTATTTCACATCTCGTTTTGAATCCCCCGTTCTTTTCACGATATTCTATTATCCGGGACGCCAGAGCCGGACCTACTCCTGGAATAGCTTCCAGCAATGATTTTTCCGAAGAATTAAGTTCGAGCGGAAAGTCTACGGCGCATAACGTTTCCCGCTCCGTCGCGGAGCATCTGGCCCATTCAAAATAACCGAAGGACAGGTTGGCTATTGAACCGAAAAATAACACGGCTATTATCACCGCGATAGTATGAAGTTCCTGTTTTGAAAAAGAGTTATTCATATTTCCACCTCCGTATTTTTTGAAACCTTATAAAACAAGTTTTATGCCATTACAAAAAGCCGCGTTGATCGACAAACGCGGCCCGATAATATCACAATGAGACGAATCGGATATCAAAACGAGATTTTCATCTCAATTTGATAAAAATCTCGTAAAAATAAAACTGATCCATTCTCATTTTATATAGGCAGATAGTTTGTCATTCCCACCCCGAGCGGTTCAGAAATTCCCGAATTCCCTGTCGTCTAACGATATGATGTCCGACGGCCGTTGCCCAGCGCCCGAAGCAACTTTAATTTTATCGGCATTTTGTTTGGAGGCCACTCTTAAGTTCGAATGTTTCAAACCGGATTTTAGTTCTGCCGCCTTACCGGCAGCGACCTTTGCTGCAATGTTCGAAACATACGCATTCACGGTCCCGGAAGTTTTTTTGAGTCTGAACCGTTCAAGCATCGCCTTAAGTTCCGTTGCCTGAGCCGAAAGTTCCTCGCTCGCGGCGGCCGCCTCTTCAGCGGTAGCCGTGTTCTGCTGAGTCACCTGGTCGACCTGAGCGATACCGGCGTTGACCTGTTTAACACCCTGTTCCTGTTCCTTTGACGCCGACGCGATCTCTCCGACGAGATCCGTTACCTTCGTTACTCCTGTAACTATCTCGCCGAGAGCGCGAGCCGTTTCATCGGCTATCCTCGATCCGGCTTCGGTCTTTTTAATTGAACTTTCGATCATTTCAGCGGTTTCTTTTGCCGCCTTCGCGCTTCTTTGCGCGAGATTTCTTACCTCCTCGGCGACGACGGTGAATCCTTTTCCGTGTTTTCCCGCGCGGGCCGCTTCGACAGCCGCGTTAAGGGCAAGAAGGTTCGTCTGGAAAGCTATCTCATCTATCGCCTTTATTATCTTGGCGACATTGCTCGCGGATTCGTTTATCGCGGTCATGGCTTTCTGCATATCGCCCATTTTATCGTTCCCTTCGTCCGCCGACTTTTTGACGTTAGACGCAAGCCCATTGGCTTGTGTAGCGTTCTCAGCGTTCTGCCTCGCCTGCGAACTTATTTCATGCATCGAGGCGCCGATCTCTTCGAGCGAGCTCGCGGATTCGGTAGCGGTCTGCGAAAGCGACTGACTGGCGTCCGAAACCTGCCTTGAGCCTGTATTAACCTGTTCGACGGCAACCGAAACATGACTTAATATCTCGTTCATGGAATCTATCGTAGTGTTGAGAGCGACCTTGATCTTTGCATGATCTCCAGCGTAATCGCCTTTTACGTAAACGTCCAGATTTCCTTTAGCCATTTCTTCGAGACATACCGCGGCTTCTTCGACTGGTTTAATTACCGAGTCGAGGGTGCTGTTCATTCCCGAGACGATCTCACGGAACCCCCCCTTGAATTTGGAGGCATTTCCACGAACGGAAAGATTTCCGTTGGTAGCGGCTCCGGCAAGGCTGGAAACCTCTTCAACGATATTTTTCAGATTATCTTTAAGACTGTCAACTATCTGATTGGCCACGATCTGTTTCCCGGGAAGTTTTTCAAGAGTTTGTGAAAAATCCGCTTCCACGCCGTATGAACTCACTATGCCGAGTATCTTTAGAATGTTATCAACGTGAAGCTTGACGGACCCGTTGACGCCTGACGCCATTTTCTGGTAAACGCCGATAAATTTTTTGTCGTCCATATAATAATCTATATCGCCGGCCTTTTGTTCTTCATACATTTTATTCATCGCCAGAGTGAAATTATCGAGATTATCGATAAGGTTGTTTATGTTGTTTTTAATTTCATTAAAATCGCCTTTATAATCATCGGTTATTTTTTGCGGCACGTCGCCTTTCGATATCCTGTCAACGTATTCAGCGGCCACATTCAGAGGTCTGATAACGGCATCAAGCGTCTTATTGACTCCTTCGATGACCCCCCTGAATTCAAAATTTATTTTATTGAGATCGCCGCGAATATCAAGTTTGCCGTCCACGGCGGCTTCGGTGAGCTTCTTTGCCTCTTCGATAAGCCCGGTGACGATATTTTTGATATTTTTCGAAAGTACTCCTCCGATGATCAACGCCACGAAAATTCCAAATCCGAGCGCGTTAAACATACTGGTTTTCGAAGATTCGAATGCTGCGCCAATTTTTTTGACCGAATCAGCGGCCGCTTGCTCATTAATCTCAGCTATTTCGCCCAGCAATTTGTCGATGTCCTCATCAAATTTACCGCATTCAATAGAAGCGTTAAACGCTTTATCATCGAGTTCTACAATGCGGGCGTCATCGAGCTTAACACCCGACACCATTAATTTTTCCTTTTCGCTTATAAAAGATTTTATTTCATCGACGCCTTTTTTCCATTCATTCCATTTAGGGATGAATTCGTTCCATACCTTCGTTTCTCTTTCGGCCTTCAGAAGCGGTTCATAAATTTTCCACGCGGTTTCGGCTTCCTTAAAAGCGTTTCCAAGATTACCGATTTTAGCCTTTATCGATTCGGAATCAGCCGTCATTTTTCTATTGATCAAACCGCGCACGTCAACCATAACGGTGGTCTGAGCAAATTGAAGTTCAAGTATGGATTTGACGCTTGGAAGAAAAATTTTTGTGATATCGTTATTTTCTTTCATAATGTTGGTCATGCCGTTATACCCGGAATAACAGACGAAAGAAGTTATTGCGACTAAAAAGATGAATGCCAAAATCACCTTATTTCCCAGTTTTAAATTTAAAAACATAGTTCGTCCTCTCCTTCTTTTTTTAATTGATCGTTTTTATTATCTCAACCCGTCTAAAATTCCTTTCCCGTTTGAACGTCCTCGAACTCTTCCTCGTCTATCCGTATAAGACTCCGCAACTTTTTTCTCGTTATTTGTCATTTCACGCCTCTTTTTAGAATTCAAATATAATATAAGACCTTCACATAAACGAGGCCATATTTTTTTTAACAACTAAATAAAATTTTTCAAACTCCCACTCGCTTAATGATATGTGTTGGATGGACGATGTCAGCCTCCAATGCCGGACTTTGGGTTACCCGCGATCTGTTTTTGAAACGGTTTTAAATTCGATCTCCCGGCTCCTCCGTTTTGTCCGGACTCCTTATAGGCCTGCGCCTTCCCGGTCACGCTTGAAATATTAACGTTCACCGTATCGGAAGCCTTTTTAAGTCTGAATCGTTCAAGCATCACCTTAAGTTCCGCAGCCTGAGCCGAAAGCTCCTCGCTCGCGGCCGCTGCCTCTTCGGCGGTAGCCGTGTTCTGCTGCGTCACGATATCCACCTGCGCAATGCCCGTGTTGACATGCCTCACGCCCCGTTCCTGTTCCTTTGAAGCGGCGGCGATTTCTCCAATAAGATCAGTGACCTCCGCTACGCCGGCAACTATTTTGCCGAGAGATCCTGCGGTATCGACGGCGATCTTCGATCCCGCTTCAGCCTTTTTGATTGAACTATCGATCAATTCCGCAGTTTCTTTTGCGGCCTTCGCGCTTCTTTGAGCGAGATTTCTTACTTCCCCGGCGACGACAGTGAATCCTTTTCCGTGTTTTCCCGCGCGGGCCGCTTCGACGGCCGCATTAAGGGCGAGAAGATTCGTCTGAAATGCAATTTCGTCTATCGCTTTTATTATCCTGGCTACGTTACCCGCGGATTCATTTATATCGGTCATAGCTTTCTGCATATCACGCATTTTGCCGTTTCCGTCATCCGCCGACTTCTTAACGTCAGACGCAATGGCGCTGGCCCGGGTCGCGTTCCCGGAGTTCCGCCCGGCCTGCGAACTTATTTCATGCATCGATGCGCCGATCTCCTCAAGCGAGCTCGCGGATTCGGTGGCGGTCTGTGAAAGCGACTGACTGGCGTCCGATACCTGACCGGCTCCCGCATTTACCTGTTCGGCGGCAACC
This sequence comes from uncultured bacterium, assembly GCA_964551445.1. Classification (GTDB taxonomy): domain Bacteria; phylum Muiribacteriota; class UBA9980; order UBA9980; family UBA9980; genus DAOPXV01. Next base: position 19,419 of record CAZKCG010000035.1, read on the forward strand.
GAAACATGGCTTAATATTTCATTCATTGAATTTACAGTTTCGTTGATCGCGTTTTTTAGCGTCGCATGATCGCCCTTATAATTCCCGGCAATTTCTATATCAAGGTTTCCTTTTGACATTTCCAGCAGACAGCCTGATGCCTCCTTGATCGGTTCTATTACCGAATCAAGAACGCCGTTAACCCCGGTCACTATTTTTATAAAGCCTTTGTCATGTTTTGCTTCGTTGATCCGGTATGATAAATCACCATTAAGAGCTTTGTCCGAAAGCGTCTCCATATCCTTCATTAAAAGCGCCAACGATCCGACGCATTGGTTGAGATTCGTTTTGATGGTGTTGAAATCGCCATTATAGTTTTCCGTTATTGCGGGAGGGATGTCGACTTTGCTTATTCTTTCAATATAATTGGCGGCAACGTTCAATGGCCTGATGAGCGCGTCGAGAGTTTCGTTGACCCCCTGCATGATCTTTCTGAAATCACCCTGATGTTTAGAGGCATCTGCGCGAGTTGCCAGATTGCCTTCAACGGCAGCCTTAGCGAGCAGGTCCGCTTCGGCCACAAGGGAATTGACTGCTTCGATGCAATGGTTGAGGTTGTTTTTGATCTCGTTGAAATCTCCGTTATATTTATCGGTGATCCTGGAAGGTATATCACCCTTGGATATCCTGGCTACGCATTTGGCAGCGACATTAAGCGGATCGATAACGGCATTGAGCGTGTTATTAATTCCTTCGACGATCCCGCGAAATTCAAAGTTGATTTTTTCAGTGTCGCACCTGGCTTTCAGGTCGCCATCGGATATTTTTTGAGTTATTTTTTGTATTTCCAGGGTCAACGATTTGATTATCCGTCCTATATTATTACTGATAAAAACATTGAAAACTATCATTATGAATGATATTAAAATAACGGCCAAAGCAACAGCCGAAGCCAGTCCGGTCAAAAGTGATTTTAATTTTTCGTTCATCTTTATGTCCCTGGCCGCAATATCATCGATGAGAAAGTTTACCGATTCAATCAATGAGCCGGATATCTTATCGAATTCATCCATCACTATGTTGCCCCGGGCCCAATCTTTGGAATAAGCGGCAAACATTTTTCGGCCGACGATAAAGACCTGGGCCAGCTGGCTATTTATGTTCTCAAGTCTGTTATTATATTCATCGTTACCGGCGCCAAACTTTAAAAGTTCCTTGATATCATTAAGCGCTTTTTCCCGGGCTGCAACGGCCTCCTTGTTTATTACCGATTCGTCTTTCACAAGCGAAGCATCCGTAAAGAACTGCCACACGTTGGCGACGTTAAGTTGAAGGTCCTTGCCCAGCTTCACTTCCGTTATCATACTTGAATACTGCGCGAAGCATTCATTAAGAGCGGTAATTTTTGATTTAAGAAAAATAAACAATAAAGAAAGTATGATAATTATCACAAAAAGATTCATATAAAGTTTTTTTCCGATCGTCAGTTTCATTTGGCCCTCCCTTAAATTTTCATTTTACGGCTCATCTTTATCACTTTGAAGAACTACGCTATGCGGCGGTTCCCATGTTTGAAAGCCAAATAATTAAAACATATTCTTTTGCGCATTAATTCCATACTTTTTCAGTTCAAAGCTTCTCTTTTCTCCTGTCGCTAAAAACACTTTATTTTCGTTCGAAATGATGCCGCCGGAATTATCACAGGAACCTCCATAAAAGACCACGATCGGAGTATCCGCGTTCTGTTTCCGAAGCTCGGACGCAACTTCAAAACCCGTTATCGTCCGCATGAACATTTCTATAAAAATTGCGTCGAATTTCCGGATGGCCATTACCCGGACGGCTTTTTCAAGTGTTTCCGTTATAACCGCTGAATATCCACTTTCATATAGATATCCGTTTACTTTTAGCGCCCTTTTGTCGTCATCTTCTATCAAAAGAACAGAAATCATAATATTCATTTTCCTCCCCTCCACATATTTGTGAAGTATGAAATAAAAAAGGGGTCACTCAACTCACGGCTTAAATAATTCTACAAAATTATCGCGCAAAATGATAATGCAAATGTCATGCCGCTATCTTTAAAAGTCTATGCCGGCCTGTTTTTCAATGATTTTTTTAAAAAACCAGCATCTTCCGGCAAAAAACTATTTCACAAGCGCAACAGTTAATCGTATAAAATTAAATCAATCATGGAATATAACGAAATATTATAAGCAAACAAACTACAAACACTAAACTTTCTATTTATTGCAACTTCGCAACAAACAGAGACCGCTCTCCCTTTATCGGCCGGCCGGCACGCCCGACGACGCCAACACATCGCACGACTAGATGTCACGAGCGAACCTCGAAAGCTTATTCTACCGGATCGGATGGTCACCGTCAAAAAAATAAACCCGCTTGTAAAACGGGTTTATTTTTCGAAATTTCATTCAATTTTCTTTGACGCTTTGTATCGTCATTTTAAATTATATTTTCTCATCTTTCTCCACAGGGTTATTCGGTCAATATCAAGCATTTTGGCGGCCGTGGTCTTATTGTTACCGCATTTTTCAAGAGCGCTCAATATAGTCGATATCTCCGTTATTTCGGATACCGTCTTAAGCTGTTGCACATCGGCAACAACCCTTGATCCGGTTGCGGCGATCTTCTTATATTCAGCCGGAAGATCCTTGAGAGTTATAACGTCGCCATCACAGGTCACAAAAGCCGATTCAATAATATTTTGGAGTTCTCTGATATTTCCGGGGAAATCATAATTTTGAAAAAAAGCCCGGATCTTGGCGCAGATATCTTTTATCGATCTGGAATACTTTTCGTTAAGTTTCTCGATGAAATTGTTAACTATAAATATAATATCTTCAGACCTTTCACAGAGCGGAGGAATTTTAATTCCTATGATCTTAAGGCGGTAATAAAGATCTTCCCTGAAAAATCCTCCCCGTAATCTTTCAGCTATGTCCCTGTTCGTGGCGGCGATGATCCTTACGTTAGCGTCAATGGTTTTGACCGAGCCGAGCGGTTCATATTTTTTTTCTTCAATAACCCTTAAAAGCTTGACCTGAAGAGCGAATGGCATTTCACTGATTTCATCAAGAAAAATAGTTCCGCCGTTGGCAAGCGCGAATCTGCCCGGTTTATTGATTTTCGCGTCAGTAAAGGCACCTTTGACATAACCGAACAGTTCCGATTCAATAAGCGTCTCGGGTATCGCGCCGCAATTGACCACTATAAAAGGACCTTCCGACCTCGCGGAAAGTTCATGTATGGTCTTTGCGATAAGACTTTTGCCTGTTCCCGAGGGGCCTTCGATGAATATATTGCAATCGGTCCTGGAAGCGTTTTCGATCAATCCGAATGCCTCCTTCATAACGGGGCTTATGCCGATAATATCATGAAATTTCCACGGAACGCCTTCATGCGAAAGCACTTTGAGCTCCTGTTTCAATTTAATATTTTCAGTTATATCGGTTATCAGGCTGAAATAACCGGTTATTTTACCTTCAATATCCATCATCGGAGAAGTCACGCGCTTTACCGTTAAAATCTTTCCGCTGTTGTGTTTAAGCATCAGATCCGTGGTCAGGCGTTCTCCCGTATCAAGCTTTGAAAAATTCAGGGCCATGGCGCCGGAATCATCGTGTTGAATAAGTTCTTCGAGATCTTTTTTCAAAAGGTCGCCGACGGACAAGCCGAAAATCTCAGCCATGCGCTTGTTGGCAAATTTCACCTTCTGGTCCAGACCGATAATTATAAAACCTTCGCTAGAATTTTCAATTATGTCCCTGTATTTTTTCTCGCTCGCTAAAAGTTCTTTGTTTTGAAGTTCTTTCAGCCATAAAGCGCCGATAAAACTCGAAACTATGCGAAGCGCATCGACTTCAATGTCAACCCATTTTCTTTCCGTTTCGCAATCGTCAAAGCCTATAACGCCGGCAAATTCTTCTTTTATCAGTATCGGTATCAGAAGAAAGGCCCGAACCTGACGGCTTTCAAGAAATTGCCTGGCGCGGCCTTTAAAATCAGACAAGGCGCCGTGAAATTCACGATTTTCAGAAAGAACGGAAACCGCCTCAGCCATCCCGAAAGCCTCGGGTGAAAAACCCTTCATCGATGGATTTTGGATATGCCGCTCGATTTCCGGCGCGGTCCACTCACATATAAGTTTCGATACAAATTTTGCGAATTCATCCTTTTCGTTTCTGAATATATAAACCCTGCTCACGCCCAGGACCTTTCCAAGACTTTCCAGAACGGGACCGAAAGCCTTCTCGGTCTTTTCGCTTACCCAGAATTTTTCGCCGGCGCGCATAAGAGCCTCGAGGATCTTATCGCGTTTGACCAGGTTTTCATTTAACTGTTCGAGCCTTTTTTCGTTATCGATACGCGAAGTTATATCGGAAAAGATACCGAAAATATTTGTTTTGCCGTCACCCTGAGAATTCGAAAATCCGCCGCGCATGGATAAGTGTATGAATTCATTTTTAACCGGCGCAACGCGAAAATCGATCTCAAAATATCGATTCGTTTTTCTTGAAGATACAATAAAAGTGTCCAGGGTTTGTTTGACTTTTTCACGGTCATTTTTATATAAGCTTTTGATCCATTTTTCTAAAGACAAGCTTTCTTCGCTCATTTTTTCCCCGACAAGAAGTTTATAATGCGGGCAAATATAAATGATCCGGGAATGCGGGTCTATATAAAATATAGCTTCGCGCGCGATCTCGTGTGATAAGTCGATACAGCTTTTCAACAATTTTGAATTTGCATTGAATTTATTAGCGGTCATAACTTTAATATACCAGATACTGCGATTTAAAGCAACATCATCGAGATCACTTTTTGATATGCTGCTTGATGCGTTCAGGATCGCCTTCGAGAACCGCTAAAAAAATGTTTCTGGCGTCCACGAGATCTATATTGAAATTCTCGGCGATGGATTTTGAATGCCGGTCCCTGGCCTTTATTTCCTCTTCCGCCGGGACCTTTTTGTTGAGATCGAGTTTCAGGTCGATCCTTGTAATATCGGTTTCCAGTGTTTTTTTCAGGTTTTGTATATAGTTATAATAAAACTCGCCGTAAATATATCCGTAAACACCCGTCAAAGAAAGGTTTATAACGGCGGCTAAGATCAGGTATCCGGCGGGCGCACGCAGCGGAGAAAAATAAACGGCGGCGATGCAAGCCAATACGAGCCCCGCGATGAACATTCCGCCAAAAGATCTGGCGTTATAAAAAACATCCGTTTTCTTCCAGTTTTCCTCCGGTTCCATTTCATGCTTTTTAGACGCCGACGGGTATTTCTGATTCAGCTTCCGAAGTCCGGAAGCGATTTTTTCCTTTTCATTATTGAGCGCCGAAAAGGGCTTGAGGCTTTCTCCAAGCTCGCCCTGATATTGTTTAACGCACTCTTCCGCGAACACCCTCAATTTTTCATAAAGCTTATGCCGCTCGGAATCGGTCGTTACCCTCTGAAGATCCAGAAGGTTTTTTTTGATGCGCCATGAGGAAGTTACAAACTCCAGAAAAGACCGCGCCCCTGCGAAGTTCGTTTTCAGCGATTTATATTCTTTCAGCACCGCGAACATTTTCGGCGCTTCCGGCGTGCCTTCGGCTTTTTTAGGAAGAACGGCGGCGAGAGTTTCAGCTCTGGCCATCAGTTTCTGGCACTCCGGAAAAAGAGACGCGACCTTATTATCAAACATCATTTCTAACGCCCGCGATATTTTTTCAAAAGCCGGATCCGACGCGATCTGGATCGAATAAAACGGATCGGCGGATATGAGGCTTTCGATGATCTCCATGGCCCGGGAAGCGCTCACGGCATTTTCAGCGTCAGACGCCAGACATTGAGCCAGGGTATATTTTATGAACAGGGACTCACCGTCGTGGTTCCCGGCTACTGAAACGGCACGCAAAGCCTCTTCAACAAAAGGTCCATTCACGGAGCGCGATTTTATGATATTTATAAAAGCGATATACGCCATACATTCGCCGAAAGCGCGTTTTGATCTTGTCTGCGAGGCGCGCGCCGCTTTTTTGAAATATTCAAGGGCCCGATCGATCTCGCCGGTTTCGAAAAAAAATAAAAGCGCGGTAAAATAAAGCGCGGTAAAATCATCGGCGAAAAGTTCTTCGGCTATGGCGAGATTTTTTATAGCGTCTTTCACGTAACCTTTTTTATGAAGTTCCTCCGCCTTGCGCCTGTAGTTAACGGCGTTTGAAATATCCTGGCAAATGGCTTTGCCGGCTTCATTTGAACCAGCGTGTATCCCGAGTTCTTCAGGTTTCGAGCCTCTGTATCTTTTAAATTCCTCGACGGTCTCGCATTCGTGCCAGAAAATAGCCTCAGCGAATGCATAATTTGAAAAAGCGAGCAGTTTATATATATTTTCGGAAACCGGCGATTGTGAATCAGCCGCGATCTTTGCAAGGAGAGAGGCGGGGGCGACTTTTGCCAGAAAACCGTTTGCGTTACGATTCGCGGAGAATATATCGGATAGCACGGAAGCTATGAGCGTCTCAAAAGGACGGGAAACTTCGCTCCCGACGCCAGTGAGCTCCCGTGAGAACGAGTGCCATTTTTTTAATTGTCCGTGCTGCGGAAATAATTCGCCCGAATTTTCAGCCATTTTTTATATCCAGTTGTGTTCAAGCTGCCTGTAAACGTATTTTATGGCTATTATAAAGCCGACGGAAACTACCGTGTAAAATGCCAGAAGTTTAAGCGTCTCGATATAGAAAAGCCCGAAGATCAGATCCTGTCCCTGATATTTCGAAAGGTTATAGAGCGGGCCGCTCATCGACGAATATCTTGAAGTCCCCATAAATATAGTATTGATGCAGATAAAGGGGTTCACGACCGCTGAATCGAAAATAAAATTTAGGCCGGAGCGGTATGAATAAGAAGACACGAAACCGAGTATCAGCATGATTATGAAAAAAAAGAAATATGTGCGGCTGATGGCTTTATAAGATGACCCGGATATGACCGAAAAGAACATGGCCCAGAGGCTCGTGGCCGTGGATACGCCCATTATTATAAGATACGCCTGTAAAAGCTCGTTGATCGAAAAGCCGCCCATGTTATAAAGAGCGCCGAACACAGGCACCGTGATGAGAAGAAGATAACCCGTGTAAAACATCGCCACCTGCATCTTTCCGTAGATTATATCGGAAATGTTAAGCTGCGTGACCGTAAGAGACGCGAGAGTGTTCTCTTCCTTTTCCCGCGTGAACGTCGTCGCCATATATGAAGGCAGAAGCACGAAAACAAGCAGGATTATGGTGTATAATACGCTCGCGGCGGCGCGGCGGCTGGCGTTGATTATTTCGAAAACGTTGTTCTGACCGCTCCCGTAGTAGTAACTGTAATAACCCGGCCACGAGCTGTAAACGGCCATTATGATTATGCCCAGATATGCGCATATCCAGAAATAAGTTCGCCCGCGGCGAAATATGGTTATAACCTCTCTGTTTAAAATAGGGTTTATCATCATAATATCTTAATCCTCACGCCATTTCAAATAACTTTCGAAATTTCTGGCAGCGAAAAAACACAGAAATATCGAAACGAAAAGATAGAGCGGAACGGTGAGATAATAAGCCGGAACGCCTTCAAGGACCGTGGCTCTGAAGGAACCGTAATTCGTATAGGATGTGCCGGAATAATATAACTCATAGAAAAAACTGTTCCAGACCTCCATGGGGGAGAGCGTCGAAAAAAAAGCTTCGCGGTTGGAATAATAGTATCTGCTGCCGCGCCCCAAAACGTCGTCGATGATATACATTCCGAAATGCAGAAAAAGCATGGCGAATATGGTGAAGGAGGTCGCGATAAAGTTCTTTTTAAAAAGTATGGATATGGAGGTTCCGACCACGGCGTAGAAAAACGTCATTATCAAAAAAACGGCAAATCCCGTAAAAACTTTCAGGAAAGATATTCCGCCGAGGAAAGGGCACCAGATGAGGAGCGGAAGCTGGGGAAAGACGAGAAGAAGTATGAACATTACGCTGTTGAGCGCCTTTCCCGTTATTATCTCGACGGGCGAAAGCCCTGACATACGAAGCAGCGTAAGCGTTTTTCGCTCCTTTTCCGACGATATGGAAATAGCGGCGTGAAGCGAACCGATGACAGCCGAAATTATAACGATTATGACCATTATGTAGATGTAAAATTTGTCGCCGACGGTATCGACCGTTAATTCATATTTGGTCGGCCACTGGCCGAAAAGAAAGCAGGCGGTTATGACAAGAAGGCCTATGGGATAACTCAGATATCTCATGTAATTATGTCGGTAGACGAATTCATACATGAAGAACGGAGATATATTTTCCCATAATTTAAAAAGCCAGTTGCGCATTATGAGACCTGCCCTTTCGTGACCTTCATAAAAATGTCCTCGAGGTTTCCGCCCTTATCATAGAAGGAGATGACGGGAATGCCTGCCGTTATGAGTTTTCTTAGAAGCTCGCAGAGAGCTTCGTCGTCGGCCTGCATGTCAAAGGTGAATACTTTTTCCACGACGGCCCCTGAAAGATTAGATATGTTCTCGTTCTCAGAGAGAAGCTTCTGGCACTCGTCGACGCGGTCTAATATCTTTACGCGGATGTGGCGGCCGACGCCTTCTTTTTTGACGACCTCGGGTATGAGACCTGATACGGCGAGTTTCCCGGCCTCGATTATGCCGACGGAAGTGCAGAAATCAGCCAGTTCCGTCAATATATGCGATGAAACGAATATTGTTTTGCCCATTTTGCGCAGTTCGTTAAGAAGCGCTCTCATTTCGATCCTTCCGCGGGGATCAAGGCCCGAAGCCGGTTCGTCAAGTATGAGTACCAGAGGATCGTGTATGAGGGTTTTCGCCAGACACAACCGCTGCTTCATGCCGCGCGAAAGGCTTCCCACCATGGCATCGCGCTTTACGGTGAGATCGGTGAGTTCGAGTATATCGTTTATTATGCCTTTGCGGTTCTTATGAGCGATCTTATGGCACGCCGCGAAGAAATCGAGATATTCCCAGACCTTGAGTTCCTCATAAAGGCCGAACAGATCAGGCATATATCCGAGGATCTTTCTGACCTCGTAAGGATGCTTCACGACGTCTATGCCGTTGATCCTGCACAAGCCCGCCGTCGGCGTGAGAAGCGTCGACATGATCTTTATGGTGGTCGATTTGCCGGCGCCGTTCGGGCCTATGAATCCGAATATCTCGCCTTTCGGAACGGTAAGCGTCAGATTTTTCACTGCAACCAGTTTTCCGTAATGTTTGTAGAGGTTTTTAATTTCTATCATAATAAATTCTCCGTGTTATCGTAATCTTGCGACCACTATTGACCCGAGATTGTTTATGTTGCAGCCCGCCGTTTTAGAGGCGGACATGGAGCCGGTCCCGCCTTTTAAAAAACCCAGAAGCACGGGCGATTTCGAGGCAGAATCATTGATGATTTCCGATACGGCGTTAAAAAACGCGCTGTTCTCGTCGTTGCTGTAATTAGTTTTATTTTTCGTGTAATTGGTCACGTTTTTTTTCATTATATTCGAAAGCAGCTGATTTAAATTTTCGATATCCCTCTTCGGCGCAGACCTGATATCGACGCGGTCGCCAGAGGATAATTTATCGAATTTAAGAAATTGCCTGCCGTAAAAAATATAACAATCCTCCAGATTGATCTCGGTATTATTGACAAGCGACGAATATTTCAGCGAAGGAAACGAAGAGTCTTCCGATCCTGCCGTTCCGGAAGGATCTTTATCCTCGGCCGTCAGGGTGAATTTCCCGGACATACTCATGTTTTTCGTAAGCACGTATTTTGAAAGATTCACGCCAAGCTGGGCGTTAGCCAGCTGAGCCATTTCATCTTCTATGTAGATCTCCCTGTCGGAACCGGAATAGCCCTTGTCTTCGTCATATATATTGGTAGTCGAAAGATCAACGTCATATCGGCCTTTTGAAAGCGGAGGCTGTAAAATGGAAACGGCCGTAAAGGATCTGGCCTTTGAATTCTGGTTATCTATCCATTGAAAACCGAATTCAAAGACCTCGGTTTTGGTTATCATGAAATCGAAATCCAGCACGCCGAAAGATAAAAAAACCAGGATGGACGCGGCGGAAGGTATCCAGATAAGCCTGGCCATGGTGACCCTGTTTCTTATCATCGCGTAAAATACCGGGCCTATGAATATGAGAAAAAGCACGAGTATGAATATAACGCCCTCAGGCGCGGGCGGGTTGACCATAAAATTATTGAAAGTCTGAGTAAAGGAGGAAAAGTTAGACGATATAGCATTGGTGGAAGTTCCACCGGCGTTTGAAGACTTTTTTAACAACCCGGTTATATTTTCCTTTATGTACTTTATCTGAGAAAGATCCGTCTGGGATATATCAAAAGCCGCGAAATAAACCATCCCTTTACCGAAATTACGATAGGCTATGATCGGTATTTTTTCGCCTTTTTTATTCATGCCGAGAGTTACGGAAGCGTTTTCAAGCGGCTCGGAAACGGTTACCGGCACGCTTGTCCCCGCGTAGCTTTCGATCTGAGGGTCCCGTTCGATCTTCATCGAGGCCGCCTGATAGAACTCGCTTCCATCTAAAACCTCCGTGCCGGTTATTTTCACGGGAAGCATTTGAGCGAGCGGCGAATTCGATATTTTTGAAACGAATCCGCCGTAGCTTATCAGGATGTTTCCGCCGCTATTTATGAAATCGGTTATGGCGGTTTCCTGTTCGCGCGTCATGACGGAAACGTCGGCGTCGTTTAATATTATAAGCGAATATGGTTCATAGCATGCGTGATTTTTATAAAGCTCTTCGGGTTTTACTGAAACTATATTTATCCTTCCGGGATCGCCTTCCTTGTAGCTATAGTCATAATCGTTTTTCCCCTGCTTTTTTTTCTGTTCGATCGGCTGATTCTTTATCTCGTTATAAAACGAGGCGCTTTCAGAAGCGCACAATATATAATATTCGTATTTGCTGTTTTTAACGGCCGTTATTTTCCCTGAATATATTTCCGTATTGGCTGAATCGATAAGCGAATATTTGATGTCGGAAACGTAACGCCCGGTCTTTATATATATCGTATAAACGCGCGAAGAACGGGGGCCGGCCAGCGCGTTGAGGATCCGATAACGGCTGTTGTAGCGGGTTTCGACTATTATCTCGCCTTCGAAATTTTTATCGGTGCCGTTATTGATCTTGATCTCAAGCGGCGCAAGGCTGTCTTCAAAGAATGAATTGTCTATGCCTACGGAACCTTCCAGAGTTATCTCGTTCTGATACTGCTTCTTCAGATCGGCCGCCGCTTTTTTTCTGGAAGAAACCGACTGCGCTGAAGCGCCGGCGGCAAGGACGGCTGAAACTGAAACGGCGATAAGCAGGCATAGCAGGCTCGCTGCCGTTTTCAAATATTTATTTTTCTTCATTTCGATCACTCGCATATTATAGAGACCTCGGACTCCAATAAATTAAACGGCGGTTTAAAAACGGGAAGTGAGAAGCGGGTAAGATAATCGTCGGCAGTATCGATGTTAAGATATTTATTGAAATTTTTTATGGTCGCGGTAAGCTGAGACTGAGCGGCGCGCAGGTCGAGGTCATTGAGGCTTACGTGGACGGAATCGACGAATTGTTTCTGCAGCAGGTTTATTCCCTGCGGCAGAATACCGCTCCGTTGCTTGAGTTTAAAAACCGCGGTCAGTCCTTTATACGCACCCGTGGAAAGATAGCGTTTATAATCACTCAGATCCACGGTGAAGTCAGTGTATTTATCAGCGTAATAGCTCCGCTCATATCTGAATATAGCCTGAGAAGGTATCACGGATCCGGGTTTTATCGAAAGCGAGAAAGGGCTCAATGTTATTCTTGTTCTCGGGATCTTTTTTTCGCTTCCGCCGACCGTGATCGAAACGGCGTCATGATAAACCGAAACCAGCACGCATGAAGCGGCATATTTCTCGTTCTCATCTATGTATTTAAATATCTGGCTTACCGAATCGCGGTCGGCGGCGTTCAAAAAACCGCACGAATCAAGGGTCGAGGATATCTTCGAATTTACGGGCATGGCGCCGTATTCTATACGGGCTGCTATGCCGGGACCGGAAGCCTCAAAAAGACGATGACCGCCGGGAAGCCTTAATATGGAAACGAACTTGCCGTTCTCGGCGGACTCGGCGATACACGGAGCGGAAATTTTGACAGAAACTTCGGCCGTCTCAAGAAGCGCCTCTATGGAGATGGATTTCTGTTCGTCGATCTTCGAGTTGTTCTCGGAAAACGAAAAAGTATTGGCCACAAAGCGCATCGGGTTGGTTATTTTCACTTTGATCCGCTTATTGCCGGGTTCGTCATCGAGCGATATTTTCGTTTTATATTGCTGAGGAGTGTTCGACGCGGAAATATCCGTTTCGGGAATATAAAGTTCCACCTCCGAAACGCTGCCAGCCGCCACCCTGAAAAAATTATTACATGTGACCTTTCCGAAATAATTAGCCGGTATTTCGGCTATCGTTACAAGGCTCACTGAAGTGAATACGCGCGTCATGCTCAATCCCCACGATATTATTATAAAAGTGAATATCATCGTAACGGCTCCCATACCGATGAAATAATTGTCCGTCGAAAATTTTTCTTTCAGGACGGCCAGAAGGACGGGGCCGAGGCATATAATGTAGACAAGCATGAAAACGATAAAAAACTCGATCCGGATGCCGGTTATGTTGTCGCCCTCTTTAAAAACGAACCCGGGAGATAGTCTCTGCCAGTCGATAAGCGGCTCGCGCCATTTCGATTTTGATATAAAAACGCTGGTCATGACCTTTTCGTTGAGTTCGGATCTTCTGATCCGCGGCGCGGTAAAATCGTAAGGGATATAATAAAAGAAACCCTTGCCGATGAACGAACGCACCAGCGAATCGTCAAATATCCTTTCCACGCGGCCGCGCAGAGAGTTTTTAAGTTCGCCGGGAACGGTTTTCGGCGATTGGCCGTGAATAATAACGGGCGCAGGCGGCCGCGCGGCGGATAAATTTTGAAAGCCGGCCTGATCATCATTGCCGAAATTATAATTCGTGGAAGCTGAAATTTTGTGCGCGAATATTTTTTCCATGAGCCCGGCGTCTACCAGACCGGTTCCGCCAGAGCTGAAATCATAGCCTGAAATTATCACTTTTCCGCCGTTCATGGCATAATTTATGAGGGATTGTTTTAATTTAGCGCTCCTGGAAGATTCAAAATTAAAGTTATTGAGTATTATTCCCGAGATAGAGGCCAAAGCATCCGGGTCAGATGGCAGGCGGTTGAAATTAAAACGGATCATCTCGAACTGGCTCTGGCGTTTAGCGAATATGTCGCCTAACGTCGACATCACCATTTCCGGATTGGAATTACCATCGGATAACGGCATGAGATAAATATAACTTGAATAAACGCTTTTATACTGAAGAACCGTTGAGGATATGACCGCGCCCTTTTCGTCTAAAAGATCAACGAAAAGCTGCTTCCCTTGACCGGCCTTCAAAAAGAAGGAAAATTCAAGTTCAGTAAGCGCTTTAGGCGGGATGACGACGGTCTTTTTCATAAGCGGCCTTTCGCGGTCGGCGAGCGATTGCGAGGCGGATACGACAAGGCTGACGCTTGCCGTTTCCAAATGATGGCCTTGCACGCCTAGAAAAAGGGCGTTTATCTTGTTGTCTATTACAGTGTTTTCAAATCCGACCGAAGCGGAGATCAATTTCAAGCCGGAATTTTCTTTATCGCCGTCGCTTTTTTTAACGCTGACTGGATATAAGCCCGTTTGCGGAAAATTATCCGTCATTAAAAGATTTTGCGAAGGAAGATAGATAGCGTAATCATTTAAATTCCTGTTAAGCTTGCTGACGTGATTTAAGGAAATATCCGTTTCAAATGAAATAACTGTTATCGTGCCGTTTTCATAAAAAGGGTTTGAAATGACGTAGGCGAGAGAGTAATTTTCATCGTAAAAAGAACGGATGCCGGGCGATGACACTGAATATTTGAGGTATTTGAAGGGAAGCCGGCCCGAGAGTTTCTTGAGTATGCTGTTATTTCCGGGGGTTCCTATAATTATTAAATTGGAATGTTCCAGGGCGTCCTTTTCGTCGATGGCGCAATCCATAAAAGGGGAGGCTGAAATAGTTCCGGCGTATTCTCTCATGAAAGAATTCACCTTCGCGCTCATGCTCGAACTGCCGTATATAACCACCGCGCCATCCTTATGCGACATAGCCTTAAGCGCGGGGACGGGGGTCAGCACAATTCCTTCGCGGTCCGGGTCGATCGACAATGAAGAAGGCTTAGAATCGCATTTTATGTCATAGGTTTTTTCGCCGCGGGCTATATCAAGCTTATATTTTTTAACGGCGCCTTTTTCCAAAAGAGCAACGCTGACGGCCGTCTCGCCGGTCATCTCGCCGGTCCGGTCCAGCGTCACGCGGCATACCGTTCCTGACGCGTCTAAAGGATCATCTATCAATTCGGCTTTTTTGAATGAAACCTCTACGGCCGCGGTGCCGTTATAATAATTGTCGAAGACCGCGGCGATCTTTTTCAGGTCGGATTCTTCGGGAGTAAAGTCGTAAAGGCCCTTATTAACGTTAAGCGCGAACGCCTTGAATTCTTCGACCGTAACGGTTTTATTTTTATATTTTTCAACGTATTTCTCAATTATTCTGGCCGGCGAGATCTTTGATAAGCCCGATATTTTTTCAAGTATCAGGCTTAAAACGAAAGCCCCGCGGTAATAAACTATTTCCTGATACGCCGGCACCCTTCCAAGCGCGCAGGCGTCCGCTATGGATATTTCACCGGTGCCCGAAAAGATACGGTAGATCTGATATCTTCGAATATATTCTTCCGACTGCCTGCGAAAAGCGTTATTGCTTTTCGATTTAAGGTACTGCATCGAAGCATATGTCGCGAAAGCCTCGTTCAAAAAATTCGAGCGCGGAAATTCAGCGCTGACAAAATTTCCGAACCATTGGTGGGCTATCTCATGCGAAAGCAATTCCGAATCCACCGGCGTTTTTCCGCCGGAACGGCCGCCGTTCACGGCCGCGGCCGTTATATAAATAACTTCCTCGGGACCGTAACCGCCGGGAAAGACCTTTTCTATCTCGACTATGTTCAGCTTTTTAGTTTCGATAGCGCCGTAATTCATTCTATAAAATTTCAGGATCCTGGAAGCTTCGTCGCAGTATGCATCAGCGTAAGACCTGTCATCGCTGAAAAAAAACGCGCGTATATCAAAATCAGCTTCATTTACGACCGGCACTTTTTCATCGGTCACGCTCAATATCACTTCACCCGAAAAACCGGACGAAACAGTCTTTTGAATTCCTCCGGCCCTTCTTTCGATATAAGGTCCGGCCGCCAGGGTATGGCATCTTGCCTGCCTGTCATTTTTAAATTTATAGACCGTGTATAAAGAATTTTCGGAACATGCTTCTTTTGATATTAAATTTCCCTGCGTCACGATCACCCAATCATTCGGGACCGCCGCCGAAAGTTCAAAAAGAGATCTGTCCTCTATCCCGAAACGGGGAAAGTAAAAGCACAGATCATCGAAATAACATCCTTCTTTTCCGATATAAGTGAACGAATTTTTCTCGGTTATGTATACCGAAGGGTCGCCGTAAAAAGAGACCAGGATGGATTCGAAAGTATCGCGGGTTTCGAAAAAAAGAGTGTCGCCGTTTTTTTTAAAGTTAACGCCGCGGCCGCCCGGAAGCAGTTTCACGAAACGGGCTTCCATATCGCGGTTGAGGTTCATCGTCACTTCACCGGTAAAATCAGGCGAAAACGATATTTTGATCTCAACCTCGCCTGATATCGTGTGTTTTTCCGGGTATAAAAAAAGAGAGAGCTTATAGTTTAAAGCCTTAACCGGCTTGATGGCCGGAACCGGCGATTCGCCGCCGGCCGCCGTTAAGACAAAAGGCGCGCATAAAAAAAAACAGAGAGTAAGCCATGCCGCAAGACTTATTCGCGATGATAAGAAAAGCTTTTTCAGTATTTTTGAAACGCTCGGGTTGACGGCTATTTTATCCGGCTCAGTCATAAAGGTTTTTAATGTTTCTAAGGGTTTTTATTTTATCGTTTATTATGTCTTTTTCTATCTTTTGTATCCTGGTTTCGAATTCGGGGTTAATGAATTTGAATCTGGCGTAATCAAAGGGCGAAAGCTTGATGGCTTTTTCCTTTACGCCGAAATATTTTTTCCCGCCCTTGAAACCGTCGGCTATCATAGATTTCATAAACTCAAATACCACTATGTCAAGGCGCTTTTCAACCGAAGTTATAACGTTCGCCGGCGCTATCGAAGACTGGTCCGAATCGACGCCTATAACGTATTTGTTGGCTTCCACGGCGGCCTCTATAACGCCGAGACCGGCGCCGCCGGCCGCCTGGAATATTATGGAGATGCCTTTCTTATACATCGCCAGAGCCAGTTTTTTACCCTGAACCTTGTTGCCGAATGCGGAAGGGTCGGTTCCGACATATTCGACGATAACGTTTATGGACGGAACTATGTATTTAGCGCCTTCCACGTATCCGTCGCAAAATCTTTCTACCGGCGGTATCATCATTCCGCCTATAAACCCGATGGGCTTGCCTTTTGAAACCATGGCCGCAAAAGCGCCGGCGAGAAAACCGCCTTCATGCTCATTAAAGATCAGCGAAGCCACGTTCTTTCCGGGAAGGTGGGAATCTATTAAAATAAAAACGGCTTTTTTGAAGTTCTTTGACAGCTTCGAGAATAATTCTTCGTGTTCGAACCCGACCCCTATCAAAAGGTCATATTTTTCTTTTTTAAGAAGATAATCAGCGTCTTTTGTGTTCTGGTCGTCGCTCTGATAGGACTTGAAGTTGAGCTCGACCTTGAGCTCGTTCTGAACGCGCTGAAGCCCTTTTATGACAAGGTCGTTGAATCCCTTGTCGCCCCCGCCGCCCCTGGCCAGAAATATTCCGCATTGCGAATATGAATTTCCGCTGAAACCCAGGTATGCTTTATAGGCAAAAGTGAAAATAAGTATGAGGATTATAGAAAGGATTATCGTAAGGGCAAGGTTGTCTATGCCGCCGCGCCTGTTTAAATTCATCTTAAAACTCTACGGCTGTGCCTTCCGCCGCCGCCTCAATTTTTATTTCGCGGTTTTTAAAGCGCGAAACGGCTATTTCTCTCGCATAAGCGAGCATATCCTCGACCGCCCCGTCCGAGCGGGTCGGGTCGTGGTGAAAAAGATAAAGCTGCTCAACGCCCGCTTTACAAGCTATTGAAACGGCGTCATCAACCCGGGAATGGCCCCAGCTCATTTTTTTTATGTATTCGTCGCGCATATACTGGGAATCGTAAACGAGCGCGCGGCTGCCCTTGCAGAAATTAATGATATTCATGTTTTCCTGAAGGCAGAGATTTAATTTTTCTATGCTTATTGGATCGTTTATTCTCGATTTAAGTTTTTCATATACGGAAGGGTCGAACATATCCTCAGGAATATCGTTGACGTTAGAGAGGAAATAGTTCATATAAGGCTCGGAGTCCGTGCAATAAGTAAGGTCTCCCTGGCTTCCGAACGAAAAGCGGTAACCCAGGCAAAGTATGGGATGGTTAAGATTTTTAACGGTTATTGAAAGGCCGTCTATGTCGTATTTTCCTTCCTTGATCTCGAAAAACTGCGATTTAGCTTTCATTTCGTCGAGCTTTACGGGAAAGTACTGATAGCGCATCTGTTCAATGAAAAGGTCCTTAAGCTGAAGGTTCGCCTTCTGCCCGCCGTTTCCCATAACGGTCGTCGGGCCGTATATGTTGAAGTTATTGCCTTCGATGAATGCCGGCGCGAAAAAAGGAAAACCCTGGACGTGGTCCCAGTGCGTATGCGTCAGAAATATGTTGCAGGAAAGGGAACCCAGCTTGAACCTTGTGAGAAGATCGTTTCCCAGCTCGCGGATCCCGGTGCCGGCGTCAAGTATCACTACCTGGTCGCGGTCCTTAACGTATATTTCAATGCAGGAAGTGTTTCCGCCATATTTTACGGTCGATTTTCCCGGCGCGGGTATGGAACCTCTCACTCCCCAGAAAGTAAACCTCATACATCACCTTAAACCTATAGTAAATTAAACGAATTTATTCTACGATTTTAATTTAAATTTGTCAATAAAAAACTATTTAAACTTTGTTAAAATAAAAAACTGTTTAAAAAAACCCGGCTGATGTGATATAATATTGCCATCAAATCAAATTCAGGAGGAAGTTATGACGACGAAAAAGGTTGCTTTTATTATTGCTCAGAATTTCCAGGACGAAGAAGGCGTTTCGCCTTATAAATTTTTGACGGAGAATAAAATAAAAGTTGAATATATAGGATTAAAAAAAGGCGAATGCAAAGGAAAATACGGCCGCGAAAAAGTAAAGATCTCTAAAACTTTCGAGGATGTTTCGGCGGGAGATTACGACGGCGTTATAATCCCCGGCGGAGCCGCACCTGAAATTTTAAGGATCGAGGAAAAGGTCCTTGATTTCGTAAAACACTTCATAAATAACGACAAACTGGTCGCCGCCATCTGCCACGGGCCTCAGGTGCTCATATCCACGGGCCTTATGACCGGCCGCCACCTGACGAGCTATATCGGCATCCGCGACGACCTCAGATTCGCCGGAGCCGTATACAGCGACGAAGCGACGCTTCAGGACGATAAAATAATAACCGCCAGAACGCCTGACGATCTTGAAACCTTCAACCACGCCATATTATGGGCTTTGACGGAGGAGGACCACCATTTCACGAAAGCCGAACTTACCAAAGAGATAACGCCTTCGGCCGCATTGAAGATAGCCATCAGAAAAGAGATAACCGCAAACGTTTTCTACGGCGTAATGGCGAGAAACTCCAGGAACGAAAGCCTCAGCTCGAAATTCATGTTTCTGGCCGCCAACGAACGCGACCACATAACGTTCTGCCAGACGGCGCTTAAACAGATGACAAAAGGCCTGGTTTACACCAACAGCAATCTTTTTTGCCACACCAACTTCGCCAAGGACATCTCAAATCTCCCGCTCAAAGACGTGCTCAACTATTCGATGGAAGCCGAAAAAGAAGCCAACGCGCTATATACCGCAGCCGCAAAAAGAGCTACTTGCGCCGGAATGAAAAAGCTTTTCAATCTGCTCGCGGCGGAAGAAGCCGGCCACATGCAGATGATAGATATAGAGATGCACTCGCACGAACCGCGCAGCTCGAATTCCGCGATAGAGATGATCCCTTACAACATGGAAGATCAGTGGTAAAAAGTTTTTCATAACACGGAGGATTTAAACAAAGTGAACCTTAAAACAGGAAAATATGAAATAAGCATATTAGATTGCGGCGTCTTCAAACTCGACGGCGGCGCCATGTTCGGGGTGGTCCCCAAAACCATCTGGAATAAAACCAACCCGGCAGACGAATTGAACAGAATAACTCTCGGGCTGCGTCCCATCCTTATAAAAGGCGGCGGCAGAACAATTCTGGTCGATTCAGGCATAGGCGATAAATTCGCGCCGAAGCACAGCCAGATGTACGGAATTGAAAATTCCGGAAAAAGCATTGAAGAAGCGCTTCGGTCTCTCGGGGTCGGGCCTGATGACGTTACGGACATTATAATCACTCACCTGCACTTCGATCATTGCGGCGGTTTCACTAAATACAACGCCTCCGGCGTTTCCGAACTCATATTCAAAAACGCCGGCATGTATGTCCAGAAGGTCCATCACGCGGCGGCAGTGTCGCCAACCGACCGTGACAGGGCGTCATTCATAAAAGACAATATCGAGCCCATTCTGAGCTCGCCGCGCCTTAAGATCATCGACGGCAACTGCGAACTTTTCGAAGGCGTTTTTCTGCGCGTTTTTAACGGCCATACGCCCGGCATGCAGGCGGTCTGGATCGAAAGCGAAGGAGCTTCGGTCTGTTATCTAAGCGATCTGGCGCCGACGGCGTCCCATGTTCCGATCCCATTCATAATGGGATACGACCTTCAGCCCCTGGTCATAATAGATGAAAAGAAAAAGATGTTCGATGAAATGGCCGCGAAGGGAACCTGCGCCATATTTGAACACGAACCGGAAATTTTCGCCGCGAAAATTCAAAAAGGCGAAAAAGGATTTTCATGCCTCAGGGCATGATTTTACGCTTACGAAAGACGTACGCTGTCTTCAAAACAGTTAACTTAAAAATATATTAAACGGGGGATTGTACATGGGAATGCTTCAGGAATTTCGCGAATTCGCGGTAAAAGGAAACGTGGTCGACATGGCCGTCGGCGTTATAATCGGAGGAGCATTCGGAAAGATAGTGACCTCCGTCGTCGCTGACGTTATTATGCCGCCCATCGGAATGCTGACCGGCGGAGTTAATTTCACGGATATAAAACTCAAGCTTAAGGACGCGGCCGTCGACGCGGCGGGAAAGGTCATCACGCAGCCCGTCACTATAAATCTCGGAAGTTTTCTTCAGGCGGTCGTCGATTTCACGATAGTCGCGTTCGCGGTTTTTTTACTTGTGAAAGCGTTAAACAGCTTAAAGAAAAGGCTCGTCGAGGAAAAAGCAGCGGAACAGGCGCCGGCCGAACCCACGAAACAGGAAATACTGCTTGCGGAGATCCGCGACCTGCTTAAACATAATAAAGCTTAAAAAAGAGTTTTGTTTACAAGGCCGTCAAGTATGGCGCATACCGTTTCAGAAAGTTTTATGCCGCTTTCATAACAGTTGTGGCATATCCCGTCCTTCTCGAATTTTTCAAGGATCGCAAGCGACCGCGGCCCGATTTTCGAGAAACGCTTGTTATATAAGGGCGTTCCGGGCAGCGGCATGAAAAAATGGGTCTGGACGAGTGCGCCGTATTTCGAGTGGAGATGGCGTATGACGTCTAACGTTCTTATCTGTTCGTCCTCCGTTTCATCAGGAAAACCGAATATAAAATCCGTTATCGGAGTGATTCCGAACGAGCTGATGACGGCGCACGCTTCATACACGGCGTCCAGCCCGTGCCCTCGTCCGATCGTCCTCATGCGCGATTCGTCGCCGCTCTGAACGCCGACGGACATTTTTTTGTTGCCGCAATATTTATCCACGAGCGCCACCGACCTCGCCGTAACGGTTTCAGGCCTTGTTTCAGAAGGAAAAAGACCGAACGCGACATGGTCGGATCCGATTTCACGAGCCGAGGAGAGAAGGTTCTCAACGGCGTCGAAGTTAACTTCCCTGACGTTCGCCGACATATAATGAAAGGCCGAGGGGCATACGAAAGAGATCTTTTTATATCCGCGCCTCTTATACTCCCAGAAATACAGCTTCGCCGATTCGACGCTTCTAAAGCGCACTTTAGAGCACGCGGTCTGGCAGAAGCGGCAGTTGTAATAACAGCCGCGCATAATTTCGAGAGGCGGAATGTGGGCGGTAAGTGAGCCAAAAGGCAGATAAAGATCGAGCGGCGCCTCGCGTTCATCGCGTATAACGGACGATGGATATACGCCGGTTATATTTTCACGAAATTTCGGCGAGCCGCCTTCACCGATTATTTTCCGGAGAAATTCCGGCCACATGTATTCGGCTTCGCCAGAAAACACAATATCGAATCCCATGGCGGCCGTCGATACCGGATCGCCCGACGGATGAGGGCCGCCGGCGATCATGATCACCCTTTTCTCATTTTTATAGTAAGCGGGATTTTCTTTGATTCTATTTATAACTTCGACAAGCCGGGGTAAAAGAGGCGTCATAAAAGAAAATATAAAAACGCTTGCCGTCCTGCCGAAATTTTCTTCCGCCGCTATCTTTTCAAAGTCTTCATATCCTTCAAAAAAAGAGATGCCGAAATCATCCTTCATGCCTTCCTGTTCGAGGATCGCCAGAAGATAAGCCACGCTGAATTTGTTCGCGTGAACGTTGAAAAAATAAAGTTCGATGCCGCGCGGCAGATCACTTCCTGCTTTCATTAAATTTCAAGGCCTTTTTCAGAATTTTATAATCCTTTGTCAGTCAACGGCGGCGCACGCCTTCACGCACGTTTCATGCACGTGTAAAAAGAAAGAACCCCGAAACCTATTACGGTTCCAGGGTTCCTTATATGCGAGGAGCGGGACTTGAACCCGCACAGCGTGAGCCATACGCCCCTCAAACGTACGTGTCTGCCAATTCCACCATCCTCGCGTTTGATGTTTTTTATGTTACCACAAATTAATTTTTTTGTAAAGATAAATTTTAATTTTTTTTTATACGCGCTATCTCGGCGGCTATTTCACCGGCTGAAACCTGCGCCGTTCCTCGTTTCATGACCTTTGCGCCACCCGCGATATTCGCGAGTTCAACCGCGAGAACCGGCGTTTTTTTTACCAGCGGGAACGAAGCGGAAAGCGTCGCGGCGACGGTATCGCCGGCTCCGGTGACGTCGGCGATCTCGTCGTGCCTCGTGATCGGGACCTCGAAAAGCCTTCCCGATTCATCAAAAAAAGCCATTCCCCTGGATCCGCGGGTTATCAGAATGGTTTTGTTGCCGGTTTTATCCCTTAATATCCGGCCGCATTTCATAAGGCTTTCATGATCGATGATCTTCACGCCCGAAGCTTCATAAGCTTCCGATTCATTGGGCGTCGCGGTGTACGCGTGTTTAAAGTCGAAGAGCCTGTGCCGCGAATCGACTATGACGAATATTTCCCGCCTTGAATATTCCTCTTTCAATATACTTTGAAGGCCTTTAGTGAAACTGTCCGTAAAAAGGCCGCAGTTATAATCTGATATCAGAACGGTATCGACGTTTTTGACCGCCTTCTCGAATTTTTCGAGAAGAGCGCCGGAGTCCCGTTCGGAGACCGGCGTTTCACCGCCCCGGTCGATCCTTATAACCTGCTGAAGCGTAGTATGAAGCGATCCCGACATGATCCTCGTCTTTACGCACGTCTCATATTTTTTGCTTTTTATTATATAATCGGTGTTTATGCCGCTTTCCTCATAATATCTCATTACGTCGGCGGCTCCCGCCCCGTGGTCCACGACGCCTATCGAATATACTCTTGCGCCTAACGACGCCACGTTGGCGGCCGCGTTCCCGGCCCCGCCGGGAGTGGTTTTGGAACTCGCGTGACGCAGGATCAGTACTGGCGCCTCGCGCGATATTCGTTCACAGCTGCCGTAAATGTATTCGTCCGCGATTATATCGCCTACGACCGCCACTTTTATTTTTTTAAAGCCCGCGAGCATTTTTAAATATTCTTTTTCTTTTATATCGCTTATCCGGAAAGTATCGCTTTTAATATTTTTTGCCATTTGTATCTCCGCTAGTTATATTTTTACGGCCGGTCATAACGCGTCAGCGTTTAATTACGCGAAAAAAGGCGGGTCAATATTTAACGCCATATTTCAGCTGGTTTTGAAGGCCGATGTCGCTTCCGCTCTGGCCTTTTTTAAGCATTATAGAGGCCGCCTCGATCCCGAAATCTCCAAGCTCCGGCATTTTATAATTCGCCGATATGAATTTCGGTTCTCCCGAAACCGAATTAATTCCCGCGGAACAGCCAGAATATTTTACGCCGTATGAAAATTCGCTAGTATTATAAACGTTATTAAAATCAGGCTTTATATCAGTGTTTTGAGCGGTCGAATTTTTTATGCCTACCCTGTTATTTATAATAGCGTTATTCGTGATGCTTTCCAGCGCCTCATATTTACAATATACGCCGCTCTGGTCGCACTCGGCTATAATATTGTGATCGATAACGGCCGTCCCGCTCTCGATGAATATCCCGTTCCCGTTGCAGAAAGAAAGCACGCAATTAAATACGTAAGGATTCGGAGCGGTTTTCATATATATCATGGCCGCTTCCGACTGGTCCTGGCCGATATCGTTTATCTGACAATTTTTTATCGCGGCCGACGAGGCCGAGGTCACTATGCCGTAATTTAATATATGCGATATCTGAAGGCTTTCAAGTATTACTGGTGTGTTGGCCGCCATTATAGCGGTCGATGCGTGCATTATCTTACAATATTTCATCCTGTTATTCGACGCGCCGCCGGAACTTTCAAAACGGATCCCGCCCCAGTCGCCGGCCGCGTAATACCGCTCGTTGGATATAAAGCTTATCGGGTCGAAAACGGTCCCCTCGGCCACAAGCGTGCCGCGCACTATCAATTCGGTTTTTTGAATATACGCGCCGCCGCCCTGAAGATCATGCGCCGAAAAACGCACTGAAACACCAGGCTCGATAGTGAGTTTGACACCCGCCGGAACTACGACATCGCCCTTTACCGTCACGGGGCTCATTTCCTTTTTCCAGACCGTATCTTTAATAATGTCGCCGTTTGCTTCCACGGTCGCCGACATAGGCGTTTCCCCCATTACCTCGTTTGAAGCGGCGTAACTTCCGCTCTGATTATAAACGAAGACCTTATAATAATATTTGGTCCCGGCTTCCAGGCCCCAGTCAGTACATTTGGTCGAATATTTCTGGTCCGACTGAAAAACCATCTTATACTCGGAATTGATCGCAACGTTAGACTTCGTTCCCCGATAGACCTTATACTGCAGAAAATCCTCGTCGTAATTTATGGTCCATTCCAGATCGGCCGAATTTTTGGCCATGGCGACCCGTGCGAGATTCGTCGGCGTTATTATGCCTTCTGCCTTGTTCGACTTCGAGCTTACGCAGCTTATGTTCATCAGCGTCATTATGCTCGCTATGAATACGAGCGTCAAAAGTGCTCTCTTCAGAACGCTTTTCTGGCCTTCAGGGTAGTTCTCGAGTTTGTACCGGCTTATGTTATCCGCTGTTTTGTAATCAGCCTTATTAAAAATTAAAATCTTATAAATATAGTTTTTCATGTTAGATTTATCGGGCATAATTTGAATTTATTTAATTTTCAAGGCCCATGTTTTTAATATCCAAAAATAAAAAACGGAGCGGAATATTTCTCCGCCCCGTTCTTATTTATTGTTTTTTTAATTAACCGATCTTAAATTATCTCACGCCGGCAGCTTTTTTATATTCATTTAAAACGTCGGTATATTCTTTCTGAAGCTTTTCAAGCGTCTGGCCGTTAAGATCTCCCGATCCAAGCTGTTTGACGTATTTCTGATAAGCGGCTTCCGCTTTTTCTTTGAGGGTTTTGACGTCGCCTGCGGTATCATTTATAACGGCCGTCGTTTCGTTAATGACCGCCTTAACCTGATCCGATGCGTTCTCGACCGCTGCCTGAATGTCATTGTTATCGCTTCCCTGGCCGGCGTTCTCGTCGATGCGGCCCGTCGTCGGAACCTTGGGAACGCTTACCTGGGGTACCGGCTGCGAAACGACGTTCTGGACCGCCGCAGTATTTCCGCCCGCCGCTTTAAAAGTTTCAAGCGCTTTTTCATAGGCCTGTTTTTTCACGGCCAGTTCTTTTCTGAGTTTGAATTTTTCGAAAAAGCCCGCAGCGTCATATTTCAGCTGGAACGCATCGAGATCTTTTTTCACTTTGACCATTTCAAGCTGCGCCTTGGCTTTTTTATCGCCGAGCATCGCCTGGAACTGAAGAAGGGTTTCATTTATCTGGTCTATGCCTTTCACGAATTTTCCGGCCTTCGGATTTGCTTTTTCATAATCAAGAAGCTTTCCTGAAGCGTCAGCGTATTCCTTCTTGGCGTCTTTATTCGCCGAAAGCGCTTTTATCTTTTCGAATATATTGAACCAGGATATGGCCTTATATTTATTATTCGCTTCTTCGGCCTTGTTTTTGGCGTTGATCTCGGTAAGCTTCAATTTAGCCCATGCGTCGCCGGTCGCGGCCATTACTTCAAGTGCTTTCTGCGTTATAGCGTCGCTTAAAGGAAGTCCCTTTTGAGTGGGCTTGAAAATATTCGTGATCGTGTTGATAGTGTTATTTACGGTATTCACGGTATTATTTACGGTTTTGTCTATCGTATCGTTCCCGGTTTTTGGAACACTGGTTGCGCCTTTATTGAGAGTTTTACCGATATTCGCGATCGTGTTATTTACCTGATCGAGAGTTTTCGTGACGTCATTCACGGTTTTATTAACGGTCTTGTCGGCGTCGCCGAGAACTTTATTTATCGAAGTGTTAACGGATTCCACCGCTTTATTTATCGAATCATTTCCGCCGTTTCCCGAATTCGCCGGAATTATCGGAGGCGTGGCTATAGCCGGAGCGCCTGAAACATTTCCGGACGCCGTCCTGAGACCGTCGTTGACCGAGTCGAGAGCTTTATTTACGTCTTTTTGAGCTTTATCCAGAGCCTTATCAGCAGAATCGAGAGCGTCATTTATCGAATCTAAAAATGATTTTGAATGAGCCGGAACAGCCGAAAAAACAGTCGCGAGAGCCAACGCAACTACAACCGTAAGATTTTTCGAGAATTTCGTCATAATGACTCACCATCCTTATTTATTAAAAAAATTGAAAACATTAACAAAAGTACTGCGAAAACTTATGGTTCATTTTATTTATACATCAATTATACAATACGAAATAACCTTTGTCAACGGACGAAGCGCTAAAATATATGTAAAAATATGACTTGTTTTCAATGCGCGGCCCCGGCGTAAAACCCGCTTAAAACGCAAAAATCCGCTGTTAAGCGGATTTTTACAAAAAAGATATATTGTGAAATATTGTTCTATTGAGGTTTTATGTTTATGAGCTTTTCGATCTCGCCGAGCTTATCGACGCCGGCTTCCGTAGCGAGCCTGTTTTCAGCTGTTATTTCGTTGTAGATCTCGGAACGGTAGATCGAAACGGATTTCGGGGCCTTGATACCAAGTTTTACCTGGTCGCCCCTGACCTCAACGACGATTATTTCGATCTGATCGCCGATCATTATGCTTTGATTATTTTTTCGTGTGAGGACTAACAATCTATTTCCCTCCCAAGGCAATGGTTTTACTATTTATTTTCAGGCGCGTTCGTCGTCAGAGTTTCAACGGAAGCAGCCACTTTACCTGATATGGCCGCCGCGAAATTGGTCATGAGTTTCGCCGCGTTGGTTTTGAGTTCTTCAATGATATAATGTTTGATCTGATGGTCAGGATTATTGGAAACGACCTGAACGCCGTTCCTGTTCCTGGTGTTTATGACTATCGGGCCGGCAAGGTTGGCCGATATTTTCATCGGATCTTCAGGAATGACCACGAGAGCGTAAATAATGGCTTCTTCGGCGGTCTGTATTTTAAGTTTGGAAACCGTATCGTCGGAGATCTCAAGAGAATAGTTGAACATGAAAAGCACCGGTTCTATTACTAAAAAGCAGATAAGAGGATCTTCGATCGACTGGAACCATTTGAACATATTGTCTTTCTGATGCGGAATAAGAACGAATTTTTTGTTTTTTTCAAAACCGAGCATGCCCTCGCTCAAATTGATTATCTTTTCTTCGTTTACTTCGATTTCTCCGAAAAATTTGGTTTGGACTTTCATCTGAAATCGCGCTCCTTATTTATTACTTTAAATTGATTATTCGCCATCTGCATAAAATATCCTTTAATTATACAACACCTCGTGCCGCTTTGTCAACGAATGAACTTTTTTAAAAATAAAAATCCGCCATATTCGGGACGGATTTCTATTTTAGTCATAAAACCGTTTTCATATTTATTTTAATTACGAACCGTATGCCTGAAGCAGAGCTTCGGCGGTCGTGGCCGCCATGGCATCTGAAAAGACTTCACTTTCCGGTTCTTTCGCGACATCCATTTCCATATCGCGTATGCCTGAAACCGCGGATACGAAATTTGAAACAAGGAACGAAGCGTTAGCTTTGAGTTCTTCTACTATGTAATGTTTAACCGAGTGAGCCTTGTCCATCGAGATAACCTGAGCGCCCAGGCGTGACTTGGTGTTAATGATGATGGGGCCCGCAAGGTTCGCTGAAATTCTGAGGGGGTCTTCGGGCACTACGACAAGTGCGTAGGTCGCTACCGTTTCAGCCCTTTCGATCTGCAGTTGTTCAACTATTTCATCAGGTACGTCGACCGAGTAATTGAACATGAACTGCACCGGTTCAGCCATTAAAAAACATATCTCTGGTTTTTCCGTCGACTGAAACCAGCAGAACATGGCATCTTTAGGATGCGGGATCAGAACGTAATCATGATATTCCTCGAATCCGAGTATCCCGTCAACAAGAGTCGCGATCCTGGTTTCATCGATTTCGACCTCTCCGAAAAATTTAGTTCCGATTTTCATAACGATCTCTCCTTTTTATTTTATATTTTAAAAAATCTATTTTATAATTTATGTTTTTATCCCAAAAAATCAAGCAGTGTGGGCTGATTGACCTTGGCGCCTATCTGAAGCGATGTTTTATACACAAGGTCCGCCGTGTTATATTCAACGATCAATTTTTCAAAATCTATCTCATCGTTAGCCGCTATAAGTTTAGCCAGATACAGTTCCACGTCGCCGTTGCGCTGCGCCGTACGGTCGATCTGATTGAGCGTGCTGCCGAATACTTCTCTTAATTCGGTGGCATGATTCACGCCTTCATCGAGTTTAGCGAGGCCGCCCATGAACTCTTTATCCGCGGAATAAAGGTCATCGATATTATTGGATATCGCCTGAGTATTTCCGCCGTATAAGTTATCACGGATCTCCATCAATATGTCAAAAAGGGACTGCGCGTTCTCTGAAGAGCGCGTTACCGCCACATTACCGTACTTATCGGCAATTTTTTCATCGCCGATAGATATTTTTTGTGAAAAATTTGAATTAGCTCCGTCGACTATATTCAAGGTCCCCGTCGAATCTATTACAAGCTGGTTGTTTGAATTCACGGACGCCCGGACGCCGCTGACGTTTTTATTTATCAGGTCTATAACATCGGTCATATTATCCGTATTCGGGTCATAGTTGATCGCGATCCCGTTGACGGTGAATGAATTTCCCGAAATACCTATCGAAGAAAGGGTGTTCTGTATAAGAGGCGCCGTAACTGACGGCTTTGAAGCGATCTGGTTGCCCATGAGTATCTTCGAAAAAAAATCGCCGCTACCGGTGTCCTTAAAATTAGCCAGATGCATATCGTCCTTGACGCCGGACGGCGACAGGTCGAATCTCACGCCTGCTCCGTCAGTAACTATGCTGGCGCGAGCGCCGAGATTTTCAAAATTTATTTTTTCCATCAGAGATCTGAGCGTATCCTGGCTGTTCACGGTAAAGGTCTTTCCATTTATCTCGAACTGACTTCCGGCCGTTATGCCAAGGGCCGTAGTAACGTTAGTATCCGGCGTTACGTTCAATACCGAACTTTGATATGAAAATTCAAAACTTTTCAAAAATTCGCTCGTGCCGTCAATTATTTTGCTCATTACGCTGGTGTTGTTCGCCGGAGATCCCGAAGTGACGGTGAACCGGCCGTCATTCGAAACGCTTGCGGTGGCGCCCAAATTCGGATTCATGCCGTTAATTTTATCTTTGAGCGTATAAAGCGTTTCCGACTGAGCGTCAGTGATCCCTATGCTCGTATCGTTTATTATAAAGCTGCCGTTTTTCACCCATTCATTTTTAGCGAGCGGCTGTTCTTTCATCTGAGCGTCGGCTATTTTCGCCGTCGATATTTTTCTGGCGACCGGCACGCCGAGTTTTTCGAACAGGTTTGTAGTGGTATTATCTATCGTAAGCGTTCCGGTTCCTTCTATCGATATATTCTGGCCGATCACTTTTCCTGAAGCATCTATCTTGTCCACAAGTTTTACGTTCACGTTCTTTACGTTCGCGTTTATTTTTTCGACTACGTCGGTCAAGGAATCTTTGCCGGCGTTAACGTCTATATATTGGCCGTTTATTCTGAAACCTCCGCCGCGCATATCTTTGAACTGCGTCGTAAGCGGCTGGTTGACGTCGCTTACGCCGTTTATGGTCTGCAGTCTGGATGTAAGTCCTAAAACTTCCAATACGTTCGTCGTGTTTCTCGGAAATTTCGTCGCGCCTTCGATGAGCGCGAACTGGTTCGTCTGGCCCTTTTCGCGGGCTTCCAGGACTATCCTCGAGCCCTTCGACTCCGTAACCACCCTTGCGCCGGCTATTTTCGAGGTTTTATTGATCCTGTCCGCGAGCGATTGAAGACTTTCGTCGCCGTTGACCTTCACTATCTCTTCCGAATCTCTTCCTTTGATCGTGAAATAACCCGGTTTGAGGTTACTGTCCAGAGGTGAATAATCAGGGTCTTTTGAAAGGGATGTGCTGTAAACAGCCTGACCCGTTACGTCCATAAAGGCCGATTCTCCGTCCATGTTGACCTTCAATCTGGTCGTTTCGCTGTCGTTTCTTAAAATGTCCGCTCGATCGCCCTTATAATCCACTCTGATGACGCTTGCCGCCGTTATCATTCTGCCGTCCGCGCCCACCTGCCGCGCGCTTCCCATCTGCACCTCGAAAGGTTTGTCGGTATTTTTAGAACCCGCGAAAACGAAACCTTCGCTGTTCTTATAGTTCGCGTTTGAAGCAAGCTGTTCGATAAGAGAGTTCATTTCCTGAGCGATAATATCGCGGTCGCCCTGCGAAAGAGTTCCGTTCACGCCTCTGACGGAAAGTTCTTTGAAACGGGTCAAAATTCTGCTGGTATCGGCGACCATAGTATCCGAATCGTTAACTATCGCCTTTGCCTGAGTAAGATTATTGTTATAAACTTCAAGACTGGTCTTTGCCGTATTTAATCTTATGGAATTCATCATACCGATAGGATCGTCGGAAGGCCGGTTTATCTTTTTTCCGGTCGAAGCCTGTTCCTGAAGTTTTGCCAGTCTCTCATTCTGCGCGCCTATGTTATTAATAGACGTCTGTATCTTCATGTTGCTTGTGACTCTCATATTCTCCCCCCTACCTTATCAGCTTATTTATAATGGTATCTATCATTCCGTCTATCACGTTCATTACCTTCGCCGAAGCATTGTAAGCATGCTGATATTTAAGCATATTCGCGACTTCCTCGTCGATGGAGACGCCCGATATCGATTCTCTTTTCAGCTCGATATTATTAAGTATTATCTTTTGCGTCGAACCGGTTTTTTGGGCCGTGTCAAGGACGTCGCCGATGGATGCGAGCACCTCGCCATATTTTTCAATAGTGTTTGTACCGTCCGCGAATATCCTCTTGGTCTTTATCTCGCTGTACTTTAAAGCGTTGGTATTGTCTCCTGGGCCTTTAGAGCGGATCTGGCCGGTCTGCATGTATAGTTCTTCGTCCATTGCTGCTGCCGCAAGTTTAGATGGATCTTTTTTAAGTTCTTCGTTGACCGCAAATTGGCTTAAGATCGACTGCCCGGACGTCTCCGAGTCGTAGTTTATCTGATTGAAGAAATTCCTTCCGCCCTCGCCTTTCAAGTCAAAACCTTCGCTGTGAAGTTTATTTATCTCCGATGAAAAAACGCGTATGAATTCTCCCATTTTATCAAGGTACTTAGGTATCGTAGTGTCGCGCGTCTCTAAAAGCGCGCCGAGTTCCCCGCCCGATATCGCGGGCCTTACGTTAAGC
>CAZKCG010000036.1:0-50331 GCA_964551445.1 uncultured bacterium
ATGCGTTTCGAGCGCACAGCCCTATACGCAGCCGAAAACGGCTTCGATCTCATCGCACACGGCTTTGAATTTGGATTTTTCGTTCTTGAAAATCACATCAGGGGCGTCCTGTCTGACCATGTCGCGGTTCGTCGGTATAACGACCGTCTGAAGCTTGTAGATCTCCTCGAATTCACGGGCTTCGGTTTAGGCGGTGCCGGTCATGCCGGCGAGCTTTTTGTACATTCTGAAGTAGTTCTGAAGCGTTATGGTGGCGAGCGTCTGGTTCTCTCGGAGTATCTTGACGCCTTCCTTGGCCTCTATCGACTGATGAAGCCCTTCCGAATAACGCCGCCCGATCATCAGACGGCCGGTGAATTCATCGACGATTATTACTTCGCCTTCCTTTACTACATAGTCGCGATCGAGCTTGAATAAATTGAGCGCTTTTAAAGCCTGATTTAAAAGATGAACGTTTTTTATGTTCGAGGAATCGTACCAGTTGGATACGTTGCACAGGCGTTCCACGCGCGCCACTCCTTCCTCGGTAATGGCTACGGTCCTTGACTTTTCGTCGACGTTATAATCGACTTCGCGTCTGAGTTGTTTGACGATGGTGGCTATTTCATAATATCTGCTGGTGGCATTCTCCGCGGGACCAGAGATTATAAGAGGAGTTCTCGCTTCGTCGATCAAAATGGAATCGACCTCGTCGACTATGGCGTAATGAAAAGGCCGTTGAACGAGGTCTTCGGCCGCGACCGCCATGTTGTCGCGCAGGTAATCGAAACCGAACTCGTTGTTCGTTCCGTAAGTTATGTCGGCTCCATAGCCTTCCAGGCGCTCGGACGGGGTCATCTGGTTCAATATGAGGCCGACCGAAAGTCCGAGAAAACCATAGATCTTACCCATCCATTCGGAGTCGCGCCGCGCGAGGTAATCGTTAACGGTGACCAGGTGGGCGCCTTTTCCCTCGAGCGCGTTAAGATAAAGAGGGAGTGTTGCGACTAACGTTTTGCCTTCGCCGGTCTTCATTTCGGCGATGCGGCCTTCGTGCAGGATCATTCCGCCGATGAGCTGGGAATCGAAATGGCGCATGTTAAGGACGCGTTTTGAAGTTTCGCGAACGACCGCGAAAGCCTCTATGAGTATGTCGTCGAGCGTCGCGCCGTTCGCCAGCTGTTCTTTGAAATAAGGGGTTTTAGCCTTGAGCTCGGCGTCGGAAAGCTTCGATATTTCCGGTTCCATTTCGTTGATCCTGACGGCCGTGACGCGGCAGCGGCGGACCTCGCGGTCGCTTTTATTAAAGAGGTACCTCATTAATTTAATTAAGGGTTCAAACATTTTCTAATCAATCCTTACTATGCAAAGAGCATCAGCTAATAACCCAAACCAGGCCACAACCGATGCTCTCAGGTATTTTCTTTTTTTATATAGCCGGATATTATTGTTCGGCCTGATCAGCCTTTGAAAGAATTTCAAGCACTTCGGACTTGGTCCTGGAATTCAGCAGGCTTTCTCTGAATTCCTGCTGTCTTAAAAGTCTTGAAAGCTGGGCGAGCGCTTTTAAATAAACGCCGCCCACGTTCTTGGGCGCGGCTAACAAAAATACCAGGTTTACTGGCTTGTCGTCAAGAGAATCGAAATCGATGCCGCGCGCGGAACGCCCGAAAGCCACCGCGACCTCGGTTATTACGTCCGATTTGCCGTGAGGGATGGCGATCCCTTTTCCGATCCCGGTCGAGCCGAGGTTCTCTCTTTCGATGACGGACTTGAAGTATATGTCCTTGTCCGTCACTTTTTTAGCTTTTTCGAGCAGATTGACCATTTCGAGTATTACGTCCTCTTTTTTAGAGGATTTAAGCTCGAGCTCGATAAGGTCTTCATTTATTAAACTTGTGAGTCTCATATCCATATAAATACCACCTTTAGCCGGGTTTCTGAAAGTGCTTGCCGGGCGGAAAAATATCCAGCCGTATAGCAGGCGGAGCTACTATTTTATTTGCGCGTTTAGAAATGGGGCTCGATCAAACCTATATTTCCGTCGTTTCTACGATAGACGACATTGACCTCGCTCGTCTGCGCGTTCGAGAAAACTACGAAATCCTGGCCGAGAAGTTCGAGCTGCATTGCGGCTTCGTCCGAAAACATTGGCTTCAGAGCGAATTTCTTCGTGCGGATAACTTTCGGTGAATTATGGTCCGTCTCTTTTTCGGCTAACGTGAATATCGTGTGCGTGGCTTCCTGCTCTCTTTTGTGGTGAGCTTCGCGGCGCGGAACGCTTTTGAGTTTTTCTTTGTATTTTACGATCTGTCTTTCGAGCTTATCGAGAACGAGATCCACGGCGGCGTACATGTCGAACGATGATTCGGACGCCCTTAAAACCGCGCCGCTGGCCCAGATGGTAACTTCGACCGTCTGACGGTCTTCCTTGTTTTTGGCCTGTTCCACGGAAAGAGTTACGTCGGTTTCGATTATGTGTTCGAAATAAGTTGAGAGTTTTGAAAATTTCTCGCGTACGTAGGTGGTTAAAGCCTCCGTAAGTTCAACGTGTTTTCCATTAATTACGATGTTCATTATTATACACCTCTTATGTGATTTATTAATATTTCAATAATTACATGTCATCTTAGAATACTGAGTCTGAGCTTGCGCTCATTTTTTTACTCAATAAGGCCATTAAAACTTGAAAAAATTATAACACAGAAAAAGCCCTATGTCAAATTAAAAGTTTAATTTTTTTATTTAAAAAAAATCAAATTTATTGTATAATGAATAAAAATAATTTCAGATATCTAATGAACCGGAGGGTATGGTAATGAAAAAAAAAAGTTGCGCTCAAAAAGACGTGCGCTGGGACCTGTCGAATATTTATAAGGGGTTGGATTCAGCCGATTTTAAAAAGGATTGTAAGAGGCTCGAAAACCTTATAGCGGGCGCTGAGAGATATTTTTCCGATAACGGCATCAAAAAAACTGAAAAGGTAATAAAAGCCGACAAAAAAACAGCCGAAAAGGCCAGCCACGCGGTTGAATTATTAAATACGGCGTACGAACTCTACGGAACGCTCGACGCGTTCGCGTCCTCATATTATACGACCGATTCCTATGATAAACTCGCGGCTAAAACGACCTCCGAACTTGAAAAAATGTCGGTGCCGCTTCAGAATCTAGGGGTCGCGTTCAGCGGATTCATCGGCTCCATCGGATCGGGCCTTGCCGCGGTTATTAAAATGGACGAAAATTTGAAAGAACACGAATTTTCACTCGATGAAACATACGATCAGAGCAAATATCTGATGAGCGAAGCCGAGGAAACCCTGGCGTCGGAATTGGCTTTAAGCGGCGGTCAGGCATTTTCGAAGCTTCAGGGCGTCGTTTCATCGCAGCTTAAGGTTCCGGTCACTATCAAGGGAAAATCGGAGGTAATGCCGATAGCGAGCGTCAGAAATCTCGCTTACGAATCCGACGAGAAGGTCAGAAAGAGCGCCTATGAAGCCGAAATCGCCGGCTGGGAAAGCGTCGAAGAACCGATAGCCGCGGCTTTGAACGGAGTTAAGGGTCATAATATAACTCTTAACATCCATAGAAAAAGAAAGGACGCGCT
The DNA here is from genome assembly GCA_964551445.1 of uncultured bacterium. GTDB lineage: Bacteria > Muiribacteriota > UBA9980 > UBA9980 > UBA9980 > DAOPXV01. The sequence continues at coordinate 3,586 of CAZKCG010000036.1, forward strand.
TCATCCTTCGCTCGATATGAACCGCATCGACAGGAAAGCTCTCGAAGCCATGATGGCCGCCATGAAAGCGGCCTTTCCGGCGTTCAGGAAATATTTCAAGAAAAAAGCTTCAAGGTCGGGACATAAAGCGCTTCCGTGGTGGAACCTTTTCGCGCCTGCCGGAAAGATAGACATGCGTTTTACCTATGACGAAGCCCGTGAGTTCATAATTGAAAATTTCAACTCGTTCTCGAAAGAGCTCGGGGATTTCGCGAAACACGCGTTCGACAACAACTGGATCGACGTTTATCCGCGCGACGGAAAACGTGGCGGGGCATTCTGCATGGAAATTCCGTGCGCCGAGGAGTCACGCATACTCTGTAATTTCGACGGCTCGTTCGAGCAGGTCACGACGATCGCTCACGAACTCGGGCACGCTTATCATACTCATTGCCAGAAGGGCCTTACGATGATGCAGAAGAGCACGCCCATGGCGCTCGCCGAAACGGCTTCTATTTTCTGCGAGACGATAATAATCAACGCCGCTATCAAAAAAGCCTCGAAAGCAGAGAAACTCGCGATACTCGAAACCCAGCTCATCGGCGAAAGCCAGGTCATCGTCGATATCTATTCGCGCTTCCTCTTCGAAAAGGAAGTTTTTGAAAGACGCGAAAAATGCGAACTTTCTGCGGAAGACTTCTGCGACATAATGACCCGCGCGCAGAAAGCGACCTACGGCGACGGTCTTGACGCGAAACATATGCATAAATACATGTGGGCGTTAAAGCCTCATTATTATACGCCGGGGCTCGCGTTCTACAATTATCCTTACGCGTTCGGCCTGCTTTTCGCTCTCGGCCTCTACAAGATCTTCCAGAAAGAAGGCGCGAAATTCGTTCCGAAATATAACGAGCTGCTTCGTTCTACCGGCCAGGCGCGCGCTCTAGAACTCACGAAAAAATTCGGCATCGACATATCGAAACCGAAATTCTGGTCCGACAGCCTTAAGATCGTCGAGGCGCATATCGACGAATATATGAAGCTTTAAGAAGCTATTTCGCATAACTTTAATTCGATCCTCGCGATATAAAAACATCATATAAATAAAAAAACACGGATATTCCGTGTTTTTTTATTTTGAGCTTTTGTGTTTACGAACGGGTACTTATTTACAGATAACCCTTTTCATGACCGGGAAAAGGTCTTCAAATTCATCATAGACCTTCATCATCGGGGATATCTGAAAATTTTTCAACTTGGACAGTTCGCTCTGATCGAACATTATCGATGAGCATTTCGTGCAAAGTTTAAAATGGATGTCGGAATCCCTTATGTATTCTTCGCTGTGAAAGTTTTGTTCGCAGCGTGGACATTTTTCGGCCGTGAAATTTGTGTCCTTGATGTTTTTAAGCTCGAGTTTTTTCGGATCGACCTCGGCGGGGCCTTCACGAAGTCTGAATATTTCAATGCCGTCAATGAACACTGCTGAACATTTCCTGCATGTCTGGATCGATATTCCCGCAACGGACTCGGTAAAAAAGCCAACGCTGCATTTGGGACATTTTAATTCAAGCATCGGTTTGATCTTCCTCCCTCATAAATTTTTATTTAGTATCGGTAAAAAAATGGAAAAAATGAACGCGCGCAATAAAAAAGCAGGAAACTTGTTTTGTTCCCTGCTTTTTTATATTATTATTTATTGTAAGCGCGTATCTTATTTGGAAGCGGCTTCGGGGTGCGCGTCGAGATAAGTTCTATATTCGTCCTGGGATTGTTTGAGCTGTTGGAAAGCCTGCATTATTTCAGGTGAAGTTCCATTCGACGAGTCGGTCTGGAGAAGCCTTATATAATTTTGATAGGATGCCGTGTATTTGTCTTTAACCGATTTTGCCGCTGAGTTTTGATCGACCGCCTGATTTTCAGGTTTCACGCCGGCGTCGTTTTTGAAATCCGGTGTCGCGGTGGCTGGCGTTACGTTTTTATTGTCTGAAACGGCAGGCGCGGTATCGGTTATGCGCCCTGTCGCAGGAGCGTTTTCAAATGGATTTTCAGCGGCCTTGGCTGCGGGATCGGCCGCTTTATTTTTGAAGTGTTTGTAAACGAAATAACCCGTTATAGCTACCGCGCCGATGATCAACGCGGGAATAAAAAGCGGCGACGCGGTTATTGCGGCTATCGCTCCGCCTATGGCGCCGAATCCTGCCGTTACGGCTCCGCCTACAGCGGCGCCCGTTCCGGCTATCGCTCCGCCGGCTAATGCTCCGCCCGTCGCGACAGCGCCTGCTACAGCGGTGCCCGCGGCCATTACTCCGCCGGCCATTGCCGCGACAGCGCCGGTTATCGTCGGCCACGCAAGGACGGCGCCTGCGCCTAACAGTCCGCCGACCACGAGATGTTTGATGGAGGCCTGGGCTGTTTCATAGAACATTCCGACGAATGCGAACGAAATGATGCAGGCCATCAATATGGAAGTATTGAGTTTATTTTTTTTCGTCATTGAGAACATGTGGCTCACCTCTCTTAGTAAACGGTGTTTTTATTTTTAAAATCATCTTTCTTTTTTGAAAATTGGGAGGTATTTCTACCTCCCAATTCTATCTAGCTTTTTTTAGCTTCAGGGTTTATATTAATTGTTTGAAGCAGCTTTTGTAAGGCTCTGGTACTGGTCGAAAGCGGCTTTGTAATCTGCGAGAGCTTTCTGAACTTCTGTGTCTTCTGATGATTTGCCTGAAGAGAGAAGGTTGATGTAGTTTTTGTAAGCGCTTACGTATTTTTCGTGAGCGGCGTTAACTGAAGCGTTGCCTGATTCGGCAGGAGCAGCTGTAAGACTTGCGTTTGAAGCGTCCATGTTGGGTTTTCTTTCAGCCGAAGCGCCTTCGTTAAGGCTAAGTGATGTAGGGGTCGAGTTGTTCGTAGGAGCTACCGAGGAAGCTGAGTTATTGCCTACTGCCGCCATGTTAGGATTGATCGATGTCGGGATCGAAGGGTTCGGAGCTGAAGCGGGAGCTGCCTGGTTAGCTGATACCATAGGAGCTGACGATGATGAGCTGCTCGATGCGAAAGGATTAACTGTGCTTGAGAGAGCAGGTTTATTAGCGAATTTTTTCTTGTAGATTATGTAACCGATTATAACCGCGCCGGCGATCAAAAGAGCGGGAATGAAGAGCGGAGAAGCTGTGATAGCGGCAACTGCGCCGCCGATTGCGCCGAAACCGGCTGTAACTGCTGAACCAGCAACTGCGCCTGCGCCTGCGATTGCGCCGCCGACAGCCGCGCCGCCGGTTGCTACTGCTGCGCCTGCTGCGCCAACTGCGCCGACTACCGCGCTGCCGATACCGCAAGCTACTGAACCAACTGCGCCAGCTGCGCATCCAAGAGCCGCCGATATTGTGGGCCATGCGAGAACCGCGCCTGCGCCGATAGCTCCGCCGAGAACGAGGTGTTTAATATTGGCCTGAGCTTCGCCCATGAAGAAACTTGTTGTTGAGAACGTAACGAGAAGAACTATCGTAAGGAACTGGACCGCGAATTTTCTTGAGATTATGTTAAACATAGTAATTCCTCCTCTAAAATTTTGTTTTACCTTTTACTGCTTGCGGACCTGCCCGTCCGCGTCTCGAGTTCACTTTCCTTTCACATTTCAAATACACATTAGAGAATCAGTTTTTTCAACTGTTTTAGAGTCATTATGCGTTTATCAAGTTATTTTAATTATACAAAAAAATTTGAGGCTTGTCAAGGAAACCCCTTGAAAAAAATTATATATTTTTCAAAAATTCCGGCGGTATTTCAAAGCGCGTGAAATCAGACTTTCTATGACTATTTTACTAATAAGATAACTATTTTGTTCCAATTATTTCAAATTTATAAAATTGGATCTTGTTGTTTTCGGCGCCTTTTTTCATATAAAAAATGCCGCCTCCGGAACCGATCGTTAAAAACCGGTTGGAAGGCATTCCGGGCTCGGTAAAAATTTCGACGCGCCCTGAAAATCGGCCATTCGCGTCATATCTGTAAATGAAGTTCTGCGTTATGGCGTCTTCGGTTTCGCCGAAACCGGCCTCCAGGTAAAGGTTATTATTGGAATCCGAACCGGCGGGCCTTAACTTCTTGGCTCCGAAACCCTTCTGCATCATGAGTTCCGGCGATATCGCGACGCTTGAAGTTTCGCCCGTATAAATGTTTTTTTCGAGTATCTTCGCTCCGGTTTCGTCGGAAACCGCGTTGAACAAAAGGGCTTTTTGCGGTATGGAAGCCGAAAGCGTGAATATTTCTTCGATATCTTTTAATTTGGAAAGGTTTCCGCTCTTGTACGAGAACGCCAGGGTTGTTCCAAAATCGGAGTTTATGTTTAAGATAAAGCTGTTTTCCAAGGTATCTGATGTACTGGCCGGCCATATTTTGCGGACTTCGAAATCTTTGCATCCGCTCTTTCCGGCGGCGTCAAGGATGTTAAAGCTTTTAAGGGCGCTCAGACCCGATCCGGTCGCAAAATTGAAATTTATCATCGTCATTTCGCTCGTATCCTGGAATATAAAAAAAGCGTTGCCGGTTGATGGGAACCATGCAAAGTCAAGAGGAAGGCCGGCTGATAAGAGTTTGAATTCACCGAGGAATTCGCCTTTCATATTAAATCTGCATACTCTGTTCTTTATCGAATCCAGCACCAGCACGAGGTTAAGATCTTCAAAAACGCTGAAGGATGAAGGCGTATAGTATCTGTCGTAATCTTTTATCTCATTTTCATCAGGCGTTTTCCCGAGTTTTTCAGACGAGTCGTCTCCGATCGCCGCTTCGAAAAGCGGTTGGGTTTCCAGCGCCAGCGCGGGCCGTGTAAAAATATAAAAAAAGTTCATGAAAAAGCATGACATTAATAAAAAACACACGGTCAAATGTAATGATTTCGGTCTATAGTTCAAATTCTCCGCCCTCCTGTATACTAAATCTGATTCGCTGTTCAGTATTTAATTCATATATTACATTAAAGTTCCCATAAAAGCGATACACGATCAGATCAAACGCCCGGCTGCGCCTTATTGACCCGGGCCTGTGTTCGCTTAAAGTTCGAATTCTTCTTTCGCGAAATTTAAAAGCTCTTTTGTGAAGGACTTTTCGCGGCTTTCGGCATAAATTCTTAAAACCGGCTCCGTGCCGGAAAAACGGAATAATATCCAGGAACCGTCCGAAAGAAAATATTTATATCCGTCGGTATCGACAGTACTTGATACTTTTTTGTTTAGAATACAGGTGAATTTTTCGGCCGCGAGTTTTTGACGGATCCCGTCGAATTTTTTTTCGCTCATGCGGTAATCGTCGCGGTCGTAATGAAAGGCGCCAAACTCTTTTTCGAGCAGCGCCAGAAGCTCTTCCAGCGATTTATTTTCATAGGCCATAACTTCCAGAAGCATCAGCGCGAGAAAAAGCCCGTCGCGTTCCGGCATATAATGCGAAAGACCTATGCCGCCGCTTTCCTCGCCGCCGATAGCGATGTCATGCTCGGGGGAAAGCATCAGATCGGCGATGTATTTAAAGCCGATCGGCGTTTCGCTGATCTTAAGCCCGTATCTTTCGGCGATAGCGGTGACGAGAGAAGTGACCGAAACGGTTTTGGCGACACCGCCTTTTATGCCTTTATTTTTAGCAAGATGATATAGCAATATTGAAAAAACGGATTGCGGCGAAACGAAACCGCCGTCAGATGTCATGGCGGCTATTCGGTCGCCGTCGCCGTCGAAAGCGAACCCGGCGTAAAAAGGCGAATTTGAAGGCGCCTCTTTCATGTATGACGACATCTGTAAAAGATTTGGAAGTATCGGTTCGGGATTAAAACCCGGAAAAAGCGGATTGTGGCCGCCGAAAATTTCTTCGATCCCGAGGCCGGCTCCGGCCTGAAGCGCAAGGCGGCTGAAAAGTCCGGCCTGCGAGCCATGCATCGGATTTACGAGTATTTTTTTTGTAAGAACTATTATTTTATCCATGTCGACCGATCTTTTTATGTTCTCGAGATATTCCGGGACCGGATCTATTTCAATGCGGGTTCCGCAGTTTGATACGCCGTGTTTTTTTCTGATATCAGAAGTTTCAAATCCGGTTTCAGCGTATCCGTCTATGATCTTTTGTATTTTTTCGATGATATTCCCGGGAGCCGAAGCGCCGTCGCGCGTTTTAATTTTTATTCCGTTATATTCATACGAGTTATGCGACGCGGTGATCATTATTCCGAGCCCGGCCCGCGAATTTCTCATGAGGCATGACAGCGCCGGCGTCGGGACGGGGGTTTTTGAAAGCGCCGCCGAAATACCGAGTCCGTTTATGGTTTCGCACGCGCGCGCCGCGAAAATATCGGACATGAACCGTCTGTCGTAACAGACGTTGACGAGCGGGTTTAATTTTTCCGAGTAAATATATTCGGCGACCGCGTGAATGACCGCGTCAATTTCATAAAAAGTGAAATCCTTTGCTATTATTGCTCGAAAACCGTCAGTTCCGAATTTTATTTTTGAGATCCTTGTTTTTTCAAAAGAAATATTTTTCATGCGCCCCTTCTTTATTGCCGTCTGAATATTTTTGGAAATTTTATCACAAACTGCCCGGAAATGTCAAATTTCAAATATTTTTCACACGGTCTGGTAATTTTTTCGAAGATTTTTAACATGGGTTTGATTTTATATCTTATTTGTGTTATAATCTGCCACTATTATGGCTATGAATCCAAAAGCCCTTTTAATAGGCTTTCGCGACAATTTAAAGCTGGCTTTCTATCTTGATTATCTCGATAATCAAACCATATACATCAGTTACGGAAACGAATTTAAAATGACGCGCGAGGAATTTACCGGACTCGTCAACTTTATCCGTGTCGCGAAACAAACCATAAAACCTGAAAAATTAAAGGGTCCGCCCGGCGTTATCTCACCTAAGAGCATGTCGAGCATAGGTTTTATATGGCTTCAGGAAAACGGCTACATTAAAATAGAACACAGGGCTTTTACAAAAGTTTTCTCGCAGGAGAATTACTTTACCTTCTCCGAAGAGCTCGAGGCGGCCATGCAGGGCCTTGACCGGTTCGACAAGATCCAGGAAATGACGCCTGAAGCCCGCGCCGCCATGGGTATCGATGAGGCCGGCCGGCCGCTCGTCGTAAAGGACGCTCTCTACACTATAAGAATGATAGGCTACGCGATGGCGATAATACTTGCGCTTTTAGATTGCGTGCTTTTAGTGGCCGGCATTTTCAATCCGCTGCTGCTCTATCTTGTCGTGATAATAGCGCTTGGCATAGTTGACGCTTATCTTCTTCTGCCTGAATCCGAGAAAAAAGCTATCTCCATGTTCATACTTAACGCGAAAAATTTTATGAACGAGGATATCTGGCGGATCATGGACGGCCTTCCTATTTCCCGTAAAACCGTAGAAATATTCATAGTTTTAATGATAGTAATGACGCTTATGACCGCGTATTTTTCGAAGGCCATACCGTCCATATTATCATGGGGCCGAAAGATGTTCGCGGGCGTTCCGCCGGATTCATCCGGAACGGACGATGTCACCAGACTCGTTTCATTTACGAAGAAGGGCGGAACCTACTATGACCCCGATAAAAAATTCGTCGGCACTTCCGAATTTTACAAACAATTCTTCGACGCGCTTTCGACCTGCCGTCTTACGCTTAGAAAGCTCACCGCCACAAGCGTTATCGGCGGCCCGAACATGTCCGGTCTCAATCATGATATAGAAGGCGAGCTTATGACGTCAAACTTTGGCGATACGCAGACATTCTCCACAAGGATGCGCCAGTATAAGCCTATCCAGGACGCCAAGGTAGAAAAATTCTCCAATTACTTCGCGTTCAAGGTCCAGAGCACCTATTATTTTTCGAACGCGGTCCATTTCAAACGCATGAAGCCGAGCAAAGTAGATAAAAAGTCCATCGACACAATAGTAATGAGGGCCCATCACGTTATCGCCGGGCCTACGTCCAAGATAATCGGCGGATCTTACTATTTCTCGCCCGCCAAGGAAAAAAAGGTATATGAAAAAGTATTCACGATATCGCTGAAAAACTTCGACGAGATCTCCCGTTTTATAACTACTATCGAAGCCGAACCAAGCTGCCTTGAATTCCTCGTCGAGGAAATAGTTTCGGACCAGGCCGGAGGCTATGATATGCGGTTCAGGGTTATCGTGGTCAGCCTTAAATAGACGGTTTTCCACCATGATTTTAATAAAAAAAAGAGAGCTTTCATCATTCGGATGCGGGCTCTCTTTTTTGCTTCTGGCGGGCCGTGAAGGGCTCGAATTATAAAAACACCCGGTATCCGGGCAGGATCACAATTTGTGTTCCATGCCCTGGCGCGCCATCAATACTTCGAGTTTTTTTCCGGCGTTTTCATCGAGTTTTAACATTTCGTCACGGTATTTAAGAGCGTTATCGGTCATTTTTTCTATGTGGAAATCGTCGCGGGCAGGTTCGTGATGGCCGAGAACGACGGTTTTAACGTTAGCCGCAAGCGCGTTTTTTATCGCCCATTCGTAGGTGCTGTGGCCCCAGTCAAATTTATTCAGGGCGCCCGTGAGCGATTTCGCGTCTCCCTTGTATTCATTGGGCATGTACTGTGAGTCGTAATAGAGGACGTCGGCGTCCTTCGCTATTTTTATGAGGCGCGGATCCGGGATGTCCTTGTGTTCGGTGTCGGTCGCGCATACGAATTTTTTGCCGCCAGCTTCCACGAGGTAGGCGAAGACCGAGTCGGGATGGGTGAGTTCCTGATAGAGGACCGTGGCTTCGCCGAGCTTTATCGCCCGCGGTTCGAGCCTTCCGAGTTCAAGGCATGTTTTGGAACAGGGCATGTCATCCCAGACGACCGGGAAATTAGGATATTCCTGCTGGCCCGCGAGCACTTCTGAAAGGTGCTGGCGGGTATTGCTCTTACCGTAAAAATGAAGGTTGACGCGCATATTTCCGGGGATGAAACCGGGAGCGAAGAACGGAAAACCCTGCAGGTGGTCCCAGTGATAGTGAGTGAAGAAGAGATGGATATCTTTTTTCGTCGCTTCGTCGGCGCTTAAGGGATTTATGTTCTGGCCTGAAAAAAGGCGGCCGAGAATTGTTTTGCCCAGGTTTCTGGCGCCGGTGCCGGCGTCTATCATTATCAGCGGAGCGTTTTTCGCCTGGACCTCGAAACAAGTCGTGTCGCCGCCATAGGTTCCGGCAAGCGAGGCGGGAAGCGATTCAAGATATTGTTTCATTCTGGCCGCGTCGGGCGGGTTGCCGAAAAGTTTTTCCGCTCCGCCGTCGAGAGCTATCCGCTTTAAAAGCTCCATTTCCTTTTCCACGACCTGTTCGGCCGTAAGAGGAGAGGCGATACTGCCGCGGACGCCCCAGTATTTTACTATCATGGAATAATTTTCGCTCATGTGACGCCATCCTTATTTATCATTTTTTGATCGATCGTTTAATTTTAAGATAAAATCGGCTTTTTGTCAAGAGAAGAGCGGAATTTAAGCGAAACCGCATCCGGCAATCAGGGAATGCGGAATTTAAATGAATCGGGTGAACTGATTGTTGCAGGCGAAAAGGACCTTAAAAAGAATTTTGTGACATTTCTTCGGCTTTCTGATAAAGCATTTCGATCAGCTGGTGGTCGATCTTTTTGTGCTCGCGCCTTTCGCGGTTCAATTCGGCGATGATGCTTTCTATGGTGTTTCCGTTCTTAACTATGTTTATCATGGAACCTTTTGAAAGCACGTAGCCTACCGGGCAGTCGAAGCGTTCGCCGAGCAGTTCGCGGAATATCCAGATCGCGCGGGCAAGTTTTTTCTTGTCGGATTTGAGTTTTCTGTAGCCCGGAAATTTGTCGGCGTATTGTTTGAGCTGGTTCACGCGGTAGTCCGTGGCGCATAACCTTTCGCATTCTTCGATATATTTCGGAACGAGTTTTTTCGCGGCAAGTTCGGCGGCCAGGGTTTCCTCGATCCTTAAAAGGTCGAGAACGTCTTTTATAGCGTAGTCGATAAGGTCCTGTTTTAAAGGTCTTTTAAGCCAGTTGGCGCGCTGGAACGCGTCTTTTTCCTTTTTTTCTATTCCGATGTAGCTTGCGATCTCGGCTTTTTTTCCGAGCAGCTTCTGGGCGATGGCGATGTCCCTGACCGGGAAGATCGAGTTGCCCAGCACGTTCTGAGTTATGAAAAGATCGTTGTTGCAGGAGAACATGACCTTGAGTATGTCGGGGCAGGTGAGAAGTTCTTTCAGCGTTTCGGACGCGCCGAGTTTGAGCACGTCGATTATGACCGCTTCGTCTCCGTCAAAACACTGGAAAATAGCCACCGAGTATTTATAGCGGAATGAGCCCTGGTCGCCTTCGAGGTCGAGGGCAAGGCGCGCGATCTTTTTAGAGCGCAGATTTTGAAGGTATTTTATAAGTTCTGTTTCGCGTTCGATTATCATGATGTCCTCTGTAATAGTTTTCACTATGGTACGGCGTTATATTTTATCACAGTTTTATGATTATTCAAACTGATTTTTAATAAAAATAAAAAAATCAGTTAAAAAAAGCGAAAGAAACCGCGAAAACGGCTGAAGTTAAATACAGCAGGGGGTGCACTTCCGCGGCGCGTCCCGCGAATAATTTAAGCGTGCAGTAAGTTATAAATCCCATTCCGATGCCGTGCGATATCGAGTAAGTGAAAGGCATCGCCATAAACATTATGAACGCTGGTATGGCGGTTTCGTAGTCGTCGAATTTGATCCTGGCGATATTTTCCATCATCATGAACCCTATAATTATAAGCGCCGGGGCCGTGGCTTCCTTGGGGACGATGCCGGCGAGCGGGGCTATAAAAACGCTCATTAGAAAGAGTATACCGGTCGTTATGGCTGTCAGCCCGGTCCTTCCGCCTTCCGAAACGCCGGCGGCTGATTCGATATACGTCGTGACGGAACTTGCGCCGCATACGCCGCCGAGCATGGCCGCTATTGCGTCGATACCTAGAATGCGGCTTATGTTTTTGATTTTCCCGTCCGGCCCGGTGAGTTTAGCCTGATAGCCTATGGCGGTGACGGTTCCGAGCGTGTCGAAAAAGTCGACTATGATAAAACTTATCATGACCGGGATGAGGGAAAATTTGAGGGCTCCGGCGATATCCAGCGCGCCTATAGTTGAGAAATCTGGGGTGGAGATGAATGTTTCCGGGATCTTAACGACCCCGAGCAGCGTCGCTATGGCGGTGTTCAAAACGATGCCGATCAATATGCCGCCTCTTACGCGGAGGCTGACAAGGACCGATATCACTAAAAGTCCGGCGAGAGTGACAGCGACCTCGGGCTTTGCGAAATTTCCGGCCATTAAAATATTGGCTTCTTTATTTAATAAGACTATGCCGCCGTTCAGAAATCCTATGAAGGCCAGGAAAAGCCCTATTCCGACGGCTATAGCGTGTTTCAATTCTTCCGGGATCGCGTTCATTACTGCTTCGCGCAGTCCAAGGACCACAAGGACCAATACCACAAGTCCGTCCAGAAAGATAAGCCCCATGCCGGCCTGCCACGAAATGCCGTATTTTAATATTGCGTTGTATGCGAGCATGCTGTTTAAGCCCATTCCGGAAGCCAGCGCCAGCGGAAAATTAGTGAAAAGTCCCATCAATATACATGAGACGCCTGCCGCTACGGCCGTTCCGACAAGGCACGCGTTGAAAGGCACGCCCGCGCTTTTGAGTATCATCGGGTTCACGAAAAGGATATATGCCATGGTAAGATAGATGGTTATGCCGGCCCGAATTTCAGTTGAAACGCTGCTTCCGCGCGCGTCGACTTCGAAGAATTTTATAATAGCGTTCATCAAAGATCACACTCTTTCAATATTAAAATAAGTGGATGTGATTTTACATCATTTTAAAAATAAATTCAAGAAAAAAAACGGGACCGCGAATTAACGGCCCCGTTCTTTATTGCGCTGTTTTTGAGTTTGAAAATTATTTAATGTCCAGTTTCACGTTTTTAAGGCCGTTCTCCTCGAATTCGTCAAGGTATTTTTCCGACGCTTTTCCGATGATCTCCGCTAATTCCTCGTCCTTCATTTTGTCGATCTTAGCGCTGTATTTCGCGCGTATCTCGCGCGCGGCGAATTCGTCGGCGAGGTCTTCGAATAGAACCACGTTCTCAAAAGCGTCGATTATATCGTTGACCTGATTTGTTTTTTCTTCGAAATATTTAGGGTTTATGCTGTAGGTTTTTTTCTTGACGTCTACAAGGACGGCTTTTTCAAGGTTGAATTCAGGCGCGAACGAAAGCATGTGCTGATAAGCCTTGTCGAAGTCGATCGGTTCTTCCATGGCCGCGTTGTCGACCATGTATTTCCCCAGATGAACCATTTTTAAAAGCGTTTCATATTGTTTGTCGGATAGTGATAAATTTTTCATTTTAACTCCTTATGATGAAATTTTGGTTAAATTCAAGTTTTGATTTTAGCATATCCATGAAATATTGTCAAATATAAAAGCTCGAATGTTAAATTATGCTTTACAACCGGCCGCGCTTTTATGTATAATTCTTTTTCAAAAGAGATGTCTGAATTTTTTATCGATGGAAAGGTGAAGTTGATATGTTCATATTCGTGCCATGCGTCTTGTTTCTTGTTCTGGGTTATTTTATATACGCTCCGATCGTCGAAAAGATCGTCGGGATAGATCCCAATGTTGAAACTCCTGCCTACAGGCTTAAGGACGGAGTAGATTACGTGCCCATGGAATCCTGGCGCATATTTCTTATTCAGTTCCTTAATATCGCCGGCCTCGGGCCTATATTCGGCGCGGTCGCCGGAGCTATGTGGGGCGCTTCGGCCTTTTTGTGGATAATCATCGGATGCGTTTTCGTCGGCTCGGTCCATGATTACGTTTCGGGCATGCTTTCAATTAAAAACGACGGTGAAAGCCTGTCGGAGATAGTCGGCAGATATCTTGGATATGGCGTCAAACAGTTCATGCGCGTTTTTTCAATAATTCTGCTTTTACTCGTCGGAGCGGTTTTTATAATGGGGCCCGCTAAGATAATGGCGAGCTTGAACCTCGGCCCCACCTATACTCACTGGTCGATCATCATTTTTATTTACTACATACTCGCGACCATTCTCCCGATAGATCAGCTGATAGGCCGCATATATCCGGTCTTCGGGTTCGCGCTCCTTTTCATGGCGGTCGGAATAACGGCGGCCATATTTTATCAGGGGTATCCCGTTCCAGCTTTCGATATCGCGAATCATCACAATAAGGCGGACGTTCTTCCAATTTTCCCGTTCCTTTTTATAACGATCGCATGCGGAGCCGTTTCCGGTTTTCATGCGACGCAGTCGCCTATGATGGCCCGGTGCATGAAAAGCGAAAAACTCGGCCGCCAAATATTTTTCGGCTCGATGATAACCGAAGGCGTCGTGGCCATTATATGGACCTATACCGCTCTTTCATTTTTCGGGGGAGTTGAAAAATTAAACGCCGTAATGGTGGAACATGGAAATGACGCCGCGTGGGTGGTAAGTCATATATCAAACACTCTGCTCGGAAGACTTGGCGGCATGTTAGCGCTTTTAGGCGTCGTCGCCGCCCCCATAACATCTGGTGACACGGCTTTCAGAAGCGCCAGGCTTACGATCGCGGATATGTTAGGTTACGGCCAGGAAAAGATATCCAGCCGTCTGGTAATAAGTTTACCTCTTTTTGTCGTCGGATACGCTCTTACAAAGGTTGATTTTGGCGTGATATGGCGTTATTTCGCCTGGGCCAACCAGACGCTCGCCGTCATTTCTTTGTGGGCCTGCGCCTCATATCTTATTAAAAACAATAAGTTCCACTGGATAGCTACCATTCCGGCGATGTTCATGACGCTCATATGTTCTCTTTATATAATTTTTACTCCCGACGGGTTATCTCTCGAATACGGTCTTTCGCTCAAATTGAGCGCCGCTTTCACTGCCGCGCTGACGACTCTTTTCTTCTTTAAAAACAGAAAAAGGCCTGCGCCCGAAGCCGATTCGGCGGCGGCTTAAAATAATAACGCCTTTGCTGTAATTTTTTGTTTTTTAAAACCGATATATTATCTTGAGTAATTTCGTTTTTTCAATAAAAAATAAATTTTCTGAGGAGAAGAATTATGAACAGGGGCTATTCAAGATTTTTTGTATTGGTTTTACTGGTATTGATGGCGGCGTCATTTGGCACATCTTACGCCCGCGAGGACCTCAAGCTTGACGTCAAGGTCAAATCGCTCGACGCCTCGCATTTTCCCGTCATTCAGGCTTATGTTACGGTCACCGACCGCGACGGCGCCTATTATAGGAATCTTACGGAACAAAGTTTCGCGGTCGCTGAAAATCGCTTCAAGCTCGATTCTTTCGTCGTGGAATCCTCGCTTAAAAATATGCACGTGGTATTATGTCTCGATAATTCAGCGTCGATGAAAAAAACTCTGCCCGAGCTTCAGCGCGCCGCGTTCACATTCGTTAAAGGTCTCGATCCGACGGATAAATGCTCCGTGATAACTTTTAACAACAAAGTGTCCGTGCTTCAGGATTTTACAAACGACAAATACGCTATATCGAACGCTCTTTTTCAGATGCGCGCCCGCGGCGGCACGCTTTTATATGACTCCATTTTCCAGGCCATAAATAAATGCGCGCTCGTGGAAGGTAAAAAAGCCATAGTCGTTCTTACAGATGGTAAAGACGAAAGTTATTCCGGCTCGAAACCTTTTTCGCGCCACACGCTCGAGGAAATAATCGCTCACGCCAAACAGGTCGGCGTTCCCATCTACGTAATAGGCATCGGGCACGATTTCAACGAGAACGTGCTTTCATCCATCGCCAATGAAACGGAAGGGACCTATTATTATTCCCCTTCGCCCTATGAATATTCAAGACTTTTCAAACAGGTTCTGCAGAGCTTCAAGACCTATTACAAGCTCGTTTTCGCGACTCCCTGCCAGGACCGCGATATGGCGGCAAGACTCGTCGAGATCGAAGCTACCATAGGCGATATGCTCGGTCACGATCAGGTGCTTTATATGTCGCCCGGATCATCTTCAAAGAGCGGCAGCTATAATTCAAGCCGGGGCGGCGCGTCCGACGGCTATATTCCGATCAGGGGATCGGGCGCGTCAGATGACTGCGTAGGCTGTGATTTCCGCGGAAGCTCACAGTTCAAGCACTTAAGGAGCAACGAATAGCCCTTTAAAATAGAGAAAAGAGATGAAAGAATAGAGAATAGTTAAGGTCGCGGCCTTTGGCCGGCCGCCATTTTAAATAGTATCGTCATTACTCTGTTTAAATAATTAACGCTCGCTCCGCGAGCGGGTCCGCAACTATTCACTATTCTCTGTTCTTTATTCACTGAAATATATAATATCCTTATAAAATACAAAAAAGTTATAATAATATAATTATAAAAAAAGCCCGCCGGTGAGTTTGTCATCGCGCGGGCTTTTTTAACAATATGGAATTTCGCCTATTTGTTTATCAGCGGATCTGTCTTTTTTTTCAGTTCCGATTTTACGTCTATATCTCTCCATTGAACCATTTTTGAAGTATCGGACATGACGACCTCGTTTAAGAACCGGAGAGTTTCGGTTATAGCGGTAACGTGGTTCTCCACGTTTGAAATGATCTTGGGCATTTCAGCTTTCAGCTGCTCGATGCGGCCGCTTTCAAGAAACATCTCGACCTTTGAAACGCTTAAAAGCATAGGCGAGAGGAGATTATTGACGTTGTGAAGCGCCGCCGAGGTTACATGTCTTATCGCCGCTATCGCCGCGTTTGATTCGTTATCGTTTGCCCGCTGCATTCTGGTATCCCTCCGTTTTTTATTTTAAAATGGAATTTAATTTTTCCGTTTTTTCTTCGCCTCTGGAATTGGAAATTCTTATGAATTTTCCGTCGATCTCGAAAATAACGTTATGCCCGACGGCCATGAATTTTCCGGCGGCTGGGTATTTTGAAAGTAAGGCGAAATAGAGGTCGGATCCGAATTTGACCGTCGCGAGATCTTTTTCGTGCTTAGCTTCGTCGAACGAAGAGATCTGCCATTCTTCGCCTTTTTTCAGGAAGGTTTTATCGCTCACGTATTTTATTACGTCCGGCGCGAGCTGGCTGTAATCGACGGACCTTTCGGCGGCCTGGATCTTTTTGACGGCGCGGCTCATGTGCACGGCGCTTGCGCCCGATTCGGATTTCATTGAATCGGCGGCTTTAGACGCGCCGAAAACGTTGACCTGTTCGTATGCCTCCTGAGCGGCGGCGGGAGCGCTGCTTGACTGCAGGCGCGCCTTGTCTTCGGAACGAAGCGTTATATTTCCACGCCTGTTGCCTGTATTTCTGCCGCCTATGACCTGGGCGTCGTCCTCTAGAACGAGGAACGAAGTGTAAGGGGTCATTATGCCGTGCTTTTTAGAAAGTTCGACTATCTCGTCCTTCAATTCTTTATTGTCGCCGCGAAGCCTTATCTCTTCGAGCAGAAAGCCTATCCTGCGCTGAGCCCAGAGGCGGGGCAGGAAGTTGTTCTCATCCGATTTTTCCGTGAGCGTCGCGTCGTTGGCGTATTTCTGATTCTTGTCGCCGACATTGCCGGAAAGAGTGACCGCGGTGTTCCCGCCTTCGCGGTATCTTCCGAGGAGCACGATCTGAGAGCCCTTGAAAAGATCCGGAATTATCTTAGGATAGATAAGGTCGGTCTTTATCTTTCCGAAATCGACCGCTATGTCGGTAAGCACCGGTGAGGCGATCTTGGTGAAGAAGTTCGATATCTTTAACTCGATGTCCTCGTTCTCGGAAACGTATTCCGAAGCGCCGTGATTAGCTGCGGCCAGCTTGTCTAAAAGCGTCGTATTAAGATCGGTTCCTGCGCCGAAGCAGAAAATTTTCACGCCGTTGATATTTTCTTTTTCGACGTTTTTGATTATTTCAGATACGTCGGTAATGTCGACGGTCGGAATGCCGTCGGTCAAAAATACTATGAATGAAGGCATGTTTTTTTCGTAGTGCATGCGAAGCGCCCGCGTGAGAGCTTCGTTTATATTGGTGCCGCCGATGGCGCGCATCTCTTCAACGTATTTAAGGGCATCATCGACGTTCTCTTTTTTCGCGCCGACCAGGTCTTTTTCGAAAAGTTTGGGTTCGGTGGCGAAACTTATCACATTGAAACAGTCTTCGCGCTCGAGGTTGTTAAGGCAGAATTTGAGTGCGTTTTTAACCTGTTTTATTTTATCGCCGCTCATGGAGCCTGACGTATCGATGACGAAACAGATGTTCTTGGCGAGTTTTTCTTTTTTCTCCAGTTCGACGCGCGGCGACGCCAGAAGCATGAAATAGCCGTCTTCGCGGGCGGGTTTGTGCGATATGACGCTTATGCCGAGATCCTTGTCCGACAGGGTATAGTAGAGAATAAAGTTTTTATCCGGTTTTACGTTCGATTCTTCGAAGGAGACCTTTACTTCGTTGTCCGAAACTTTTTTTATGTCTATTTTATGAGACGGTGAGTAAACATTCTTGATGGCGGTCTTTGACTTTACAATAGCCATGACCGAGACAGTCTGCAGCGGTTTTGACGAGAACTTTTCGGTGTTTAAGGGATAAACGTATTTTACTATGCCGGCGTCCTGTTTTAAAACTTCCTGATACTCGAGCTGTATGCGCTTTTCGCCGTTAGCCGGAATGGGGTAGACGCGCGCCTTGAAAAGATTGGTTCCCATATATTCGAGAAGGGCCGGATCCTGTTTGCGCCTGACTATATCCTCGTAAATGTTTCTGGCCTTATCCTTGTCCATGAGTTCGGCGCTCTGGCGCTTGCCGTCGATGAACATCGCGAAATCAGATATTGTGGCGGTTTCAGGGATAGGAAAAATATATGTCCCTTCCATTTCCTGGTTGAACTCATTTATAAAAACCTGATCTACGGAAGTTTTGGAGACCTGTTCGTTGACTTCCACGGTTACTTTGTGAAATTTGACTGAAGCCGGAGGTATCTCACGCACGACGCGCCGCTGCGGCGGGAAATCGGGCGGATAGTCTATTATAAGCATGCCGTCGGCAAGCGCCTGAGATGCGGATAAGAGGATGACGGATAACAATAATAAAGCGCGGAACAGATTTTTTTTCACTGCGTATCCCTCCATAGATCTTGAATTTTCAAAAATATTATAAAACCGTCGGGTTCGTGGTTACAGGTTGGTGATTCTCGTTGTTTCAGTTTACAGAAGCCTTTGATTGAATGCTCTTCATCGGGGCAGGACTGCCCTGTTTAAATTCGGAAAGTTAATAGTTGTCGGCGTTTTTAATCGTCGCGTTCGACGGGATCTTAAAGATGTCTGAATCGAGTTTTTTAGATTCCCAGCCCTGGTAGGTGGTTTCGATGATGTCGCCGCTTGAATTGTCTTTGATGGTTGAAACACTCATGCGGTTGGTATTGATGTCGACAGTATAAGTGCTTTTTATGTCGTGCGTGTAATCCCAGAGAGTGTAGACGGCGTCTCCGCCCTTGACCTTTTTGGTTATTTTTCCGTTTTCGCTGACGATGCCCAGGCCTTTTTTCATATTGTACTTGACGAGCTTGCGGTTTTCGCGGGTAGAATAGGCGATGTTCTCTTTTTCAAAGTAGGTGAGGACCTCGTCCGGCCTTATGAAATAGGTCAGTTTATCGCCGGAAACTTCTATATCGATCCTTTTGTTTTCCATATCTTTGGCGAACATGGTGTATTTCGCTGATACGTCGGCGCCGTTGAGTTTGAAAGAGGTCTTTCCGGAGTAAGTACAGCCGGTCGAAAAGGTTTCGCATATTTTATAGAACTCGTTGAATAGATCTTTGTCTACGGGTGTCTTTACATTTTCGTCATCAGATTGAGCTATGGCGAAGTTCAAAGTTGCGCCGGATGCGAAAAAAAGCATTGAAAATAGAAACAGTACTGCCGTAATGAGAAACCTTGTCATTTTCATTCTATAAACTCCTTTGATCTTTTGCGCCCGATATCTTTCTGAATAGTCCTTACTTTATTTATTTGGAATTTAATAAGCAATACCTTGTTTTACTGTAAATATCATTATATCAGAAAAGTTTTTATTTTGTAAAGAAAAATAAGTTAGCCTTTACAAAACACACCGTCAGGCGTGACTTCCATAATTTTGAATTGACAAACGGGCTGAAATTAATTATAATAGCGTAAAATTTTAACCGGGAATATAATGCCAGCATAAGGAGATAACACGATGTCAAATAATGACCGCTCATGTAACCAGGACCTTGACACACAGATCGATAAGGAGTCGCTGAAAAAGGCGTTTCTTTATAATCTCGAATATTTTCTCGCGAAGGACGAATATACCGCGACCAATCTTGACAGGTACCACAGTCTCGCATATACCATCCGCTCGCGCCTGATCGACGGCTGGGTTCACACGCAGCAGGCTTACCACAAGAAAAACGTTAAAAGGGTATATTACTTATCCCTTGAATTCCTCATGGGCAGGACCCTCGGCAACAGTCTTATAAATCTCGGAATTTATGACCAGTGCAAGGGAGCGCTCGAGGAACTCGGCTATAAACTTGAAGATCTGCGCGACTATGAAAGGGATGCCGGCCTTGGAAACGGCGGCCTCGGGCGTCTCGCGGCATGCTTTTTAGATTCGATGGCCACTCTTCAGATACCGGCTCACGGCTATGGCATCCGCTACGAATACGGCATATTCAATCAGAAGATAATAGACGGATATCAGGCTGAAAAGCCTGACGAATGGCTCATCAATGGAAATCCGTGGGAAATATCACGGCCCGAATACGCCATGAAAGTGAAATTTTTCGGTCATATTGAGAACGGCCACGAACATGGAAAACCGCTGCCGAAATGGGTCGGCGCCGAAGAAGTTCTCGCATGGCCCTATGACGTGCCGGTCCCGGGTTTCGGAAATAATACCGTGAATACTCTCAGGTTGTGGGCCGCCAAGGCGTCCGAGGATTTCGAGCTGGATCTTTTCAACCAGGGCAGCTATATCCGCGCCGTCGAAAAAAAGGTAATGACGGAAAATATATCCAAGATACTATACCCTAACGATAACAACTATGAGGGCAAAGAGCTCCGTCTGAAACAGCAGTATTTCTTCGTTTCAGCTTCGATCCAGGACATCATAAGACGCTATAAGGCGCATAATCCTGATTTCAGAGATTTTTCCGACAAGGTCGCCATTCAGCTCAACGACACGCATCCGTCGCTTGCCATCGCCGAACTTATGCGCATTTTTCTGGATGAAGAAAAACTCAGCTGGAATGACGCGTGGGATATATGCGTTAAAACTTTCGCGTACACCAACCATACCGTTCTTCCTGAAGCGCTTGAAACATGGCCTGTTTCGATGCTTGAAAAACTTCTGCCGCGTCACATACAGATCATATACGATATAAACTTCCGCTTTCTGCGCGAAGTGGCTTTCAAATATCCCGGCGATATGGACAAACTCTCCAGAATGTCGATAATCCACGAGGATGGCGAAAAGCGCGTTAGAATGACGCATCTGGCGATCGTCGGAAGCCATTCGACCAACGGCGTGGCGGCGCTTCATACCGAAATACTTAAAAAGACCATATTTCGCGATTTCTATGAATTCATGCCCGGCCGTTTCAACAACAAGACAAACGGCGTTACGCAGCGCAGATGGCTCAGAAAAGCCAATCACCCGCTGGCCCAGCTTATATCTTCGAAGATCGGCGACGGCTGGATAACGAATCTGTTCGACCTGAAAAAGATCGAGAAATTGGCTAAAGACAGCGGTTTTCAGAAACTCTGGGCCGAGGCTAAAATGAAGAACAAGATGCGCCTCGCGGATATAATAATGAAAAAGAACGGCGTGCGCGTCAATCTCGAGTCCATGTTCGACATACAGATAAAAAGGATACACGAATACAAGCGTCAGACAATGCTCGCGCTCTACTGCATCCTTCTTTATAACCGCATAAAGAAGAACCCGAAAGCGGCTTTCGTTCCGCGCACGATAATATTCGGCGGAAAAGCGGCTCCCGGTTATTTCACGGCGAAGCTCATAATAAAACTTATAAACAGCATATCGGCCGTAGTGAACAATGATCCGGATATCGGCGATAAACTCAAGGTCATATTCCTTGAAAATTACGGAGTGTCGCTTGCGGAAAAGATATTCCCCGCATGCGATCTTTCGGAACAGATATCGACCGCCGGCACCGAAGCTTCGGGCACCGGCAATATGAAATTCGCTCTCAACGGCGCTCTGACCATAGGAACGCTCGACGGCGCCAATATCGAGATAAAAGAAGAGGTAGGCGACGAGAATATATTCATATTCGGCCTTAAGGAGAACGAGGTTTCAGCTCTGAAGCACGGCGGTTACGATCCGCGCAATTATATCGAACGCAATCCCGAACTCAAGGAACTGCTGCATCTTATCGAGGTTGGATTCTTTACTCCTGAAAACCCGGCGGCTTTGAAACCGCTTCTCGACATTCTTCAAAACAGTGATCCTTTCCTTGTAATGGCGGATTTTGAAAGCTACGTCGCCTGTCAGGACCGCGTTTCCGAAACCTTTAAGGATCGTGAAAAATGGCTTGAAATGTCGATAAGAAATGTCTCGCGCATGGGTAAATTCTCAAGCGACCGCACCATCGCCGAATACGCTTCCGAGATTTGGAACGTTCCGCGCGTGGCCGTTGAAGACTACCACACATCCGAAGACATAAAAAAATCGGTGAGCGCGGCCAAGGCATAATTAACATGCGATTTTAGAATAATAAAACAATATTAATCGGCTTCAAAAAGCGGGATGATCAAATTCTCCCGCTTTTTGTTTTCAAATTTCATGTTTTTAACCATAAAGATATTGACAAATTGATTTCGAGTTGATATAATCAGTAGATTTTGTGTTGTATGTTTATTTATTAACAATTAAAAATATTAATTTTTGAGCGTAAATTGATATGATCGACGAAGAAAGAGACGAAACTCCTCAGGAGCTGGAACCGCAACAATCCAATACGGTTTCAGGCGAAAAGATACTCGTCAACCTTAAAAGCAGCGACCCGAAGATCCGCCTTGAAGCGATAACAGCGCTTTCACAGGTCAAGAATAAGCGCGTCGTAAATCTTCTTATCAACAGCCTTAAAGATCCCGTCTGGAATAACCGCGCGGCGGCCGCCAACTCTCTTATCGAGATAGGCGATCTGTCGATCGACCCGCTTTTGTCGGTCGTCGACAGTGAGAACGAGGACATCAGGTACTGGAGCATAAAAATACTCTCGTCCCTTGCCGGCAGGGCGGTTCCGACGATAATAAAACTTCTGGACAATCCCGACCGCGACCTTCGCCTTCATGTGATCAAAAGCCTTTGCCTTTCAACCGATAACAGCATAACCGAACCGCTTCTCGTAGCGCTCGGCGATTCAGACTGGTCTGTCCGCAAACACGCGGCCGAAGGCCTTAAAAAGGTCGGCGCGTTCGCGGTGCCAAGACTTCAGAAGGCGTTCCAGGATAATTTGAACGCCATGGGAAACGACGATATCTGTTACTGGGCCATCAAGGTCCTCGGCCAGATCCTCGGCAAAGAAGCCGTCGGAGCCTTCATATCGCTATTGCGCCACGAAGATAAAAATATCCGCTATTACGCCGTCGGCGGCCTGGGTGAAACGCGCTGTGACGAGGCCGTGGATCCGCTTATAAACGCGCTTTCCGATACCTCATGGCTCGTGCGCCGCCACGCGTTCGAAATGCTCGAAGTTATCGGCGAACCGGCGGTCAACAAACTCAAACAGGCCTTCTTTCAGGGAAACGATGACGTTAAATACTGGGCCGTCAGGCTTCTTGCTAAAATATTAAAAGGCAATTCAGTTGAAATTTTAAAGAAAATGCTCAATACTCCGCAGAAGGAGATCCGCTATTTCATCATAACCGCTCTTGGCGAAACTGACGATACCAGGGCCATTCCGACGCTTCTTGAATGTTTCAAGGATAACTACTGGCAGATCCGCCAGAAAGCGGCTGAAATGGTGGCCCGCATGAAATTCCGCGCGATCCCGATAATTTCTGCGGCGATAATGAACGAGTCCGAGGATATCCGTTACTGGTCGGTCCAGGCGCTCGGCATGATCGGCGGCGAGGCAATGGAAACGCTTCTGAAACTCCGTACCCACCCCGATAAGAGGATGCGCCTGTTCGCCATCAAGGCCCTTGGAAACCTTCAGAGTTCTGATATTATAGAGCCTTTGATAAATTCGCTCGGCGATAATTCATGGCCCGCCAGAACGGCCGCGGCCGAAAATCTCGAAAGGGTCGGCGAATACGCCATAAGGCCTCTCATCAAGGCTATCGGTTCGGACAGCACCGATATAAGCTTCTGGGCGCAGAAGGTCCTTCAGAACTTCGGCGACAAAGCCGTTCAGACCCTCATCAACAGTCTTCAGGACAAAAACGACAAATACAGACAGTACACCATAAAGGCGCTCGGCAAGATCGGAACGAGCAACTCCATAAAACCTCTTATGGAAATACTTTCGGCAGGCATCGTCGAAGAATGCGAGACCATCGTCGAAGCATTGAACGACCTTAAGAATCCGGCTCTTATAACTTACCTTCTTGAAACGCTGGCTACGAGCGATGACGCCAACCTTATCACATGGATCTCGCAGATCCTGGCGACCGTCAAGGATACTGGAAAGGCGGTTTATTTCAAGGCCCTCAAACATCCGGACGACGCTATCCGCGTGACATCCTGCAGGCTTCTCGCGGGTTACGAAGGCGAGGACATAATGAAGGCTTTATGGTTTGCGATGCAGGATAAAGAACCCAGCGTGCGCACACAGGCCGTTAAATCGATAGGCGAAATAGGCCAGGGGTTAAGTATCGTCCCTTATCTTTTAAAGATAATAAAAGATCCGGAATCAATGGTCAGATTCGAAGTTTTCAAGCTTCTCGGAAAGCTCGGATCTCCGAACTCCATTATTCCTCTTCTCGACGCCATCAACAACGAAGAAGAGCATAACCGCAAAATGGTCTTTGAAATATTCAAGGAGATCGAATCCACGAACATCATGATGGGTCTTGTTCTATCGCTCGAAGACGCGCCCGAAACGATGCAGCCGATGATACTTCAGATACTCGAGACCATCTGCGATTCGCCTATAAAACGCGACATGCTCATAAAAGAATTTGAGAACGCGAGCGTTACGACCATCAAATGGATCATTCAGGTCCTCATAAAATTCATCGAGGAGCCTATCGCCGATGCTTTCATAAGACTTTTGGATCATCCCGAAGCATATGAACACGCCGTAGCCGCGATGACGAAACATCTCGGATCATCCAACTTCGTCATTCGTGAAAAAGCCAACGCGGCTCTTACGAAAGCCGGCGTCAAGATCATCAAGCCGCTTTTATACAGCATTCATAAGAGCGATGACATGGTAAAAATGAATGCCTTCACTATTATTGAAAACATGGGAGACGAAATAAAACCTTACCTGGAAGAAGTCGCGGCGGACAAAGGGACATACGCTCACTCCCTTGCGCTCGAACTTCTCACAAGCTTAACCAGAACCGCGCACATGGGCGGCGGAGCCAAGAAATGGGCGACGCCGAAATTAAAGGAAACGGACGGAAAATCCGCGGCCTCAAAAATTACTGAAGAATTAGAAAGGGAAATGACAAAAACAAAGATCAAATGAGCAATAAAAAATCTTTTTTCAAAAAATATGACTGGGGCGCCTACGGATATCTTCTGCCGGCTCTGACTATAATAGCTACTTTTCACATGCTGCCCGTTTTATACGCGCTTGTGATCTCCATGCATAACGGCGGAATGACCGATTATTTCAGGAAATTCGTATGGTTCGACAACTACAAATATATTATCACCAACAGACATTTCTGGACCTCGATGTGGAACACTCTTTATTACGTTTTAGGCAGCGTTCCCGCGCAGATATTTTTCGCTCTTTTTATCGCCATACTCTTAAATCATAAACTCAAAGGTCTCGAGGGCTACCGCGTTATCTACTTTCTGCCGGTCGTTACCTCGATAAACGCCATATCTATAGTATGGAACTACATTTATAGAAAAGACGGCATTTTCAATTCGGTGATAGGTCTTGTTACCGGCATGCCCGGCCCGAACTGGCTTCTGGACCCCAACTGGGCGATGCCGGCCATTATAATTATGTCCGTGTGGAAGGGCCTCGGCTATAACGTGATAATATTTCTTGCCGGGCTTCAAAACGTTCCGCCGTCGTTATACGACGCCGCTAAAATTGACGGCGCCGGCCGCTGGACTACCTTCTGGAACGTAACGTGGCCTATGATATCGCCGACCACATTTTTCGTTTTCATCATGTCAACTATATCCTCATTTCAGGTTTTCGCTCAGGTTTACATGATGACGGGCGGCGGCCCGCAGGAATCAACTACGGTCGTCATTTATTATTTATATCAGCTTGCTTACGTTGAACATAAGATGG
This sequence comes from uncultured bacterium, assembly GCA_964551445.1. Classification (GTDB taxonomy): domain Bacteria; phylum Muiribacteriota; class UBA9980; order UBA9980; family UBA9980; genus DAOPXV01. The sequence continues at coordinate 29,065 of CAZKCG010000036.1, forward strand.
GCAAGGCTTCCGCTCTGGCGTTCATATTGTTCCTGATAATATTCGCCGTTACTATGATCCAGAAGCGGATCGCCGCTAAAAAGGTCCATTATTCTTAAACGGCCGCGGTCTATTATTGGTTTTAGTTTAAAACATTTTTAGAAGGGGTTTTAAATTTGCTTAAGTCTGTAAAAAGAGAAGAACAGTTGATACGGGCGGTCATACACGTCGTGCTTATTTCAGGCGCGATAACCATGCTCGCGCCGTTTTTGTGGATGATACTCACCGCGTTCAAAACTAAGATGGAATCTCTTGATTCCACCGTCATACTTCCGACCAAGTTCATGTGGAGCAACTTTTCGACTGCCTGGTATAAGGCGCCGTTCATGCAGTATTTCATAAACACGCTGTTCGTGGCCGTTGTTTGCACTGTCTGTCAGGTCATGACCTCGTCGCTTGCGGCATACGCGTTCTCGCACATGAATTTTTTCGGCAGGGACTGGCTTTTCGCGCTTCTGATGGGGACGATGATGATACCGCAGCAGGTGCTTTTAGTTCCGGATTATTTCATCCTTAAACAGCTCGGCTGGCTGAATTCATATCTCGCCCTTATAGTTCCATGGTCGGCCGGTTTCTTCGGCATCTTCCTGTTGCGGCAGTTCTTTATGACGCTACCGAAGGATCTGTGGGACGCGGCCAGGATCGACGGGTGTTCGCGGTTGAAATTCTTTTTCAAGATATTGCTTCCGCTTTCGACCGCGCCTCTTACGACCATCGCTATCTTTACGTTCGTCGGAAACTGGAACTCATTCCTGTGGCCGTTGTTCGTAACCAATGATCAGGCTTTTTATACAATTCAGGTCGGCCTTTCAAACTTCAACCAGTCGGAAGGCACCGAATGGCATCTTCTTATGGCCGCCTCGACATTTTGCACGCTGCCGCTTCTGATAATGTTCTTTATCGCACAGAAACAATTCATTCAGGGCATCGCGCATACCGGTTCAAAAGAATAACGTCAAAGGCTTGAATATATCTTAATCATAAAAAACAGAAGGCGGGTATTTTCTTTAATGAAAAATAATTTGAATGAAGATAAAAATATGAAAAGAACTAAAACCGCGGTTTTAATTTTAACTCTATTCGCGCTGCTTTCGGCGCTTTTATTTTCCGGCTGCGCCTGCGGCGGAAACCGTAAAGGCCCTCAATTCGTAATGGGAAAAGATGGAAAAAAGAAGCTTAAGATCACGTTCTGGCATTCGATGGCCGGAAAGCTCGGCGAGATCCTCAATAAGATGATAACCGAGTTTAATGACACCAATAAAGACGATATTTTCGTTAAAAGCGAATTTATAGGCGAATACGGCACTCTCAATCAGAAGATCGCCGCCGCCGTTTTCGCGGAGATACCGCCGCACATGTCTCAGGTATATGAAACATGGGCGCTGCAGCTTAAAGACGAGAACGCCATAGTCTGTCTCGATCCTTTCATAGATCATGAAAGTTCCGAAGTGCGAATCGATAGGACCGACATAGTGCCGGCACTTTTGAAGAACGTCACAAGCGGTGGAAAAGTATATTCGATGCCCTTTAATAAAAGCATACCGGTTTTATACTACAACAAGAACCTTTTCGCGGCCGCCGGCCTTGATCCCGAAAAACCGCCGGTTACATGGGATGAATACATCGACTACGGCAAAAAACTCATGATGTACGAAAAAAAGGGCCTCTTTTATAATTACTATACCACCCGTGACGAATATGAGAAGATCAACGGGAAAGGGTCTTTTCCTAAAAAGTCCGGAACCGGTTTCAACATTGTATGGGGAAATAAATTCATGCCTGACCCGTGGTCCTTTGAAAATTATATCTTTCAGAACGGCGGAAAAATAATCAGCGACGACGGTAAAAAAGCGCTTATAAATTCGCCGGAAGCTATAGAAGCGGCCCAGTATATAATCGACAAACTCGAGAAACACGGTTTTGCCGAAAGAACCTCCGGCCGCGAGCACCAGAACGAATTCATTTCCGGCCGCGTCGGCATGATAGAAGGCACGATAGTTTCGAAAGTATTCATGCAGAACGATATCCGCTTTGCTTTTGGAATGGCGAAACTTCCTTATAAAAAGGTCGATACTTCGGTGCTTTCCGGAACGAATGTCGCTATCTATTCTTGTTTCAGCCCGGAAGAGATAATGGCGTCCTGGAAATTTCTCAGATGGTTCACATCTACGGAACGCACTGCCAAATGGGGCGTTGAGACAACTTATATGCCGGTTCGGAAATCGGCTTATGAAACAGCCATAGTAAAAGAAACGATAAAAAAGGACCCGAACATGAAAGTCGCTCTTACGATTCTCGACGACATTCAATTCGAGCCGCAGGTTCCTTCATGGTTCGAATGCCGCGGTATCCTTTCAAAGGCAACTGAAGGCATAGCCAGCAAGCTTGATCCGGTCAAGGTCTTAAATGACGCCGCAAAAGAGATGGACGAAGTTCTGGCGATCGAAGAATAACGAAATTCAATATTCTTTTTTGAATATATATATTTTTTAAGGGGTAGGAGATCTTAATGCAGGAAACAGTCAAGCAGGTTATTAAAAAGATCAAAACATCAGGTAAAACACTTTTATTATCACATGTAATGCCTGACGGCGACAATATAGGTTCGCTTCTCGGGCTCTATAATTCGTTAAAGGCTTCCGGATATAACGTCACGGCCGCCAATCATGACCCGGTGCCGAGAAGTTTTTCATATCTTCCGAACTCCGATAAAATTAAAAAGCTCGCGGATATCAATGAAAAATACGATCTTCTCGTCGTCCTCGACTCATCTTCCGTCGAGCGGACCGGCGCTAAAGATCTTTCTCAATATTCCGATTTCGTTATAGATATCGATCACCATGTTTCCAACGATAATTTCGGCGCTCTCAACATCGTTTACACCGATTACAGCTCGACCGTACAGATCGTTTACGAACTCATAAAAAAAGCGCGGCTCAGGCTCGACGCCGATGTCGCGGCCTGCCTCTATTGCGGCCTCATGACCGACACGGTCGGCTTTCAGACGGCGGCCACCAACGAAAGCGTTTTTAAAATGGCGGCTCACCTGGTAGCGTTAGGCGCAAGCCCCAACGTTACGTCGCGCGAGATCTTCCAGAACAAATCGCTCGCGAGCGTCGTCATATCCGGAAAGACGCTTTCGACGCTGAGTTTTATGAACGACGGAATGGTTTGCTGGAGCAAGGTTGAACAAAAGACAATAAAAGAAGCCAATGGCGGGCCCGGCGATTCCTTCGGCGTGGTCAATCAGATGCTTAGTATCAGAGGCGTCGAGGTCGCCGTCGTATTTCACGAACAACCCGATAACAAGGTCGTTCTTGATTTCCGTTCGAAGTCGATAATCGACGTTAACAAGGTAGCGACCCACTTTGGCGGCGGCGGCCATCTTCGCGCGTCAGGCGCAACGGTCGTCGGCGAACTCAACAAGGTCATCTCTGAAGTAATGAACTATATAACCGATTACATAAAGACCAATTATCAGGTCAAAGAAACGAAAGGAAAGTCATCCATTGAAAGCATCGGTAGCGGTAAGCCAAAGAGCGCAAAAACGCCTGCAGTCGGGGAATCTCTGGGTATATAAAAGCGATATTCCGGACGCCGCGAAATACGACGGATTAAAAGACGGATCCATAGTCGATATAACCGACGGGCAGGGAAAATTCCTCGCCCGCGGTTATTTTAACGGCAAGTCTCAAATATCTCTTCGCGTTCTCTCCTATGTCAGGGACGAGAACATCGACTCTATTTTTATACAAAAGCGCGTTATGGCCGCCATCGCCAAACGCAAACGCCATTTCGACTTTAATAAGACCAGAATATTAAGGCTTGTCCATTCCGAAGCCGACCTGCTTCCCGGTTTTATCGCCGACATGTTCGGCGACGCCATCGTCGTTCAGTCGCTTTCGGCTGGAGCCGAGCGCTTTTTAAAGGACGCGGTCGCCTGCCTTCAAAAAGAATTAAAACCGCAATCCGTTTTCATTAAAAACGACGCCGGCGTAAGGCGTCTCGAAGGCCTTGAATCATACTGCACCTGGGAAGGCAAAGCGCTTAACGGGCCTCAAAAGATCACGTCAGACGGCATACACTATCTTATCGATTTTTCAGGCGGTCAAAAGACCGGATTTTTCGCCGATCAGCGCCGCGCCTACGATCTTCTTGCGCATAACGTTACCGGCGGCCGCTTCCTTGATTGCTGCAGTTACAGCGGCGCATTCTCGATGAACGCTTTCAAACACGGAGCTAAATCGGCCGTGCTCGTAGACATTTCGGCTGACGCCATAGCTCTGGCCAAAGAAACCGCTAAATTGAACGGATGCTTTGACAAGTGCGAATTCGTCGTGGCCAACGCCTTCGACTACCTGAAAGAAAATTACTATGCCTCAAAAAAAGGCGGCCTGCGCCCCGAGGATAAATTTGATTTCATCGTCTTAGACCCGCCCACTTTCACTAAATCAAAAGCGGCGCTGCCAAAGGCGCTGGCGGGTTACAAAGAACTCATGCTCAGAGCCGCCGAGATCGTAAAAAAACCCGGCAAAATTTTATCCTGCAGCTGTTCCTTTCATGTCGGCATCGATGATTTTTACCGATCTCAGTGCGACGCGTTCTCCGACGCGCGCGCCACGGCTTATACTATCTCATGCGGTTTTCAGGACGAGCGCGATCACCCCATGCTTACCTCGATGCCTGAAACGCTCTATCTGAAGTATTTTCTTTTCGAAGTTATTTAGCGATATCACTAAAGCGGCAATTATGACGGCTTGAGACTAAATCGCCGCCGTTAAGTTATCACGCCGTCTTTAAGGCTGTATATAACGTCGAACCCTTCGATCATCCGCTTATCATGTGTTACGACTATCACGCCCGTGTTTTTCTCGCGGGCGATCTTTTTAAGCATCGACATTACTTTTATTCCCCGCTCCGTATCGAGAGCGGCGGTAGGCTCGTCGGCGAGTATTATTTCCGGGTTTGAAATTACCGCCCTTGCGATAGCGACCCTTTGATTTTCACCGCCGGAAAGCATATAAGGGAAATTATTCGTACGGTTGCCGAGTTCGAGATATTCAAACATCGCGCCGATCTTTTCCCGGGCTTCTTTTCCGGATATGCCATTTATATAAAGCATTAAATTAACGTTATCATAAGCGCTTAAGAAAGGCAGCAGGTTGTGATGCTGAAAGATGAATCCGATGTTTTTTCTTCGAAACGCGGCAAGGTCCATGTCGGCCCAGCCATTTTCATATACCGGCCGGCCCGCTATTTCAATATAGCCGCCGGTCGGTTCATTTATCAAACCGATCCCGGTGAGAAGCGTTGTTTTTCCGGAACCCGACGGACCAAGGAGCGCCACAAGCTGGCCTTTTTCGACCGAAATATCGGCGTTTTTAAGGGCCGTGATCTCGGTATCGCCGCTTCCGTATATTTTGCTGAGATTTTTAACTGTTACCACAGGCATGATTAACCTCCAAGCGCGTGATTTATATCGGTGCTCAGGGCTTTTTTTATTCCGAGCAGGCTTGCTATCACGCACATTCCGACGACTATCAAAAATAATGTGGCCATATCGAAGCTGAGAATTTTAACGCGGCGCGGGAAAAGATGATATGTATTATAAATGATCGTAAATCCTACCGCGTAACCGATCAGCCCCATCGCTATCGCCTGGTTTAAAATCAGGCCGATTATCATACCGACGGGCGTTCCGATAAGTTTCAGCGTCGCTATGTCCTTTATTTTATCCTGCGTCAGCGTGTAAATAATAAGCATTACTATCGCGGTCGCGGCCATTAAAAGTATCATTTTAAAAAGGCCCAGCTGTTTTTTCGGTTTTTCTATAACATTTTTAGACAATATATCTATTTCTTCGTCTGAAGTAAAAACGTTAAAATAATTCCAGCGCTTTATCGCGCGCGCGACCGCCGCTGTTTGTGTTTTTTCGGTCGATAAAATTATCGCGTTGATAATATGGTTGTTATATATCTTTTCAAGCTTTGTTTTATCGGCTTTTGAATTTTCATTTACATTCAGCGAGTTTTTCAGCTGGACCTTATCGTTTCTTATCGCTTCGTTGTTTTTCTGGAACTGGATCTTTTGAGCGTCCTGCAGCGCCATGAAAACGACGGCTTCTCCTGAAGAATTAACCACGCCGTTCGTCAAGCCCACGACCTTGAAATTATCATAGCCGAGTTTAATGATTTCATTTAATTTCAGCCCGAGCGAGACATCCGCGACGATCTCGTAATGGCTGCTTTGGATATAGTTTCCGGCTATTATTTTATTTGAGAACGCCGCCGGTTCTTTCTTGAGGCCGACTATGGTCAGGCGCTTTTTATTGTCGCCGACGGCGGCCTGCAGGGTTTGAAATGAGACCATATTATATTCCGTGACGCCGTTTATGGCTCCCAGAACGCTTCCATATATTTCGGAAATTTTCGACGCGTCGGCGAAGGGGCCGAAAGTATCTTTTTGCACGATCCACAGGTCCGCGCCTAAAGTCTCGACCAGCACGCCCGCTTCAAAAACAAGCCCGGCGTATATTCCGCTCATGGCCATTACAACGGTCAATAAAAGTCCGAGCCCGAATGACGTCATTATAAATCTTAGTTTATTATGCAGCATGTCTTTTACGGCAAGGTTCATAATTATAAACCTTCCTTTTTTAAAACCACGCTTTCATTTTCAGTTAATTTTTGCATTTCTTCAAAATAAACTATCGCGTCCTTATCCGTTACGCCTTCAACGACCTCCGTGAATCCGCTTTTATCCGCGATCCCGGTTTTGATTTTTTTGAAAACGGCCCTTGAATCATTTAAAATGAAAACGCCGCTCGCGCCGTTTTTCGATACTATACATTTAGCGGGTATGGCCGAAGCTTTTTTATTCGACGTTTCAATATGCACTTCCGCTTTTTCATCCAGATATAAATTTTGAATATTCGAATCAAATAATATATCAGCTTTCAGTTCTTCCGTGATCTTATCGCCTTCCTGCTCGATCCTGTAAACGGTTCCGGAATATTTAACGTCCGGCTGGCGGTTCAAAGTTATTTCGGCGCTTTGTCCGATTTTGATGTTTTGCATCCGGCTGATGTCGATAAAAGACGAAACCCAGTAACTGCCTCTTTTTACAAGACGCATTACCGGGCTTCCGGAATTAACGACCATGCCTTCCTCGGCGAAACGCCTGATTATAACGGCGTCAAAAGGAGCGCGGATCGAGGAATATTCGCATTTCAATTCGGCCTGTTTGATCGCTATTTTTGAGTTTTCGACGTCAGCCGCGGCCGATTTTTCAGCCGCGGTTTGTTTTTCCTTATCGATCTCAAGGATTCTAAGAGTAGTTAAGGCGTTGTTATATTCCCTGTCCGAAACGGTATAGGACATTTGTTTTTCGTCATAAGCTTTTTGCGCCACCTGGCTGGAATCAAGAAGCGTTTTATATCTTCCGGTTTCTTTCCTGTTATATTCCATGACGGCGCCGCTTTTTTCCTTGTTCGATTGCGCGATCGCGATGTTTTCCCTGATCTGCGAGATGTTGGTCCTTACCAGTTCGAGCTGCGCCTGGGTTTTTTGAAGATTTATTCGGGCGGCGTCAAGGGAATTTTTAAATTCGGAATCGTCGATCACGATCAAAACTTCGCCGGATCTGACAATACTTCCTTCCGCAACGGGCGTTCTTTGTATTTTTCCCGAAACCTGCGTCGATACGTCCGACACGATCTCGGCGCCGACATAACCAACGCCGAACACGGTTTCTTTAAGCGGCATCGAAACGGCTTTGAAAACCGTCACTTTTTTAATCATCATGTTATTTTTAATAAAAAACGCAAGTCCCGCTATTATCAAAAAGATTAATAAGAGTTTAATTGATTTTGAAATACTGACACCCCTTTTTGAATTATTTTTCGATATATTTTATTGACATTGTAACACATTTTAATGGTTTTGTAATTGACTTGCGTCAACGGAATGAAATTTAAAAGATCGTTTCGCTTCCTGATCATATCTAAATTTCGTTCGGGTTTGGCCGTCGCATTGTGAGGAACGGTTAATTAAAAAACGCCCGCGCGGCAGAGCATGAGTAAAGACAAAAATATTATTATAAATATTTTTCCTTCTTCGTAATGATCATTTATAAAGGGAACACTGAAAATTCATGTTTGGGAATATACTAGATCAGGAAATTGAAAAGATATCCGACGATAATTATCCCGGCCGCGACCACGCCGACAAAAACTGATATCAGCTGCCATTTCAGGACTTTTTTAAGTATTATGACCTCCGGAAGCGATAATCCTATGACAGCCATCATGAAGGCCAGAACGGTACCCAGCGCCGCGCCTTTTCCCATAAGCGCCTGGACGACGGGGATTATACCTGCCGCGTTCGAATACATCGGAACGCCAAGGACGACGGCGAGAGGAACGGCCCACCATGAGTCTTTTCCCATGAAGGACGCCATCTGATTCTCCGGAACGTATCCGTGTATGCCGGCGCCGACGGCTATGCCGATAGTTATATATGGCCAAACTTTTAAAACTATATCTTTTACGGCGCTCAGGCCGTAATTAACGCGGTCTTCGAATGTCATCGGGGCGTCTTCGGCTCCGCCTGCTCCCATTTTGACTTCATATACCCACTCCTCGACGTATTTTTCGAGTTTGAGTCTTCCGATTATATATCCGGCCGATATGGCTATGATAAGGCCCGTTCCAAGATAGAGTCCGGCGACCTTCATTCCGAACATGCCGTAGAGCATGACGAGCGCCACCTCGTTTATCATCGGAGCCGATATCAGAAATGAAAAAGTTACGCCCAGCGGAACGCCGGCCTCGACAAAGCCTATAAATAAAGGTATGGCGGAACATGTGCAGAACGGGGTCACTATTCCAAGCGTTGCCGCCATGACGTTTCCTACAAAAAGGCTTTTGCCGGCGAGCATCGCGCGCGTGCGTTCCGCCGTGAAAAACGAGCGGATGATGCCGACGAAGAAAATAACCAGGACCAGAAGAAGTATAACTTTCGGGACCTCGAAAACAAAAAATTCGATCGCGCTGGCCATATGCGTTCCTTGCGCGAGTCCGAAGATCGAATATGTGATATATTTAGCAATAGGATCGAGATTGGCGTAAAAAAAATACCATATTACGATACCGGCGACCATCCTGAATAAAATGATCTTTATATTTGAAAAGGGTTTAGCGTCCGGTCCGGTTGAGATCGCGTTTTCTATTTGTTCACTCATGATTTTACTCCCCGGTCTGTTAATTGACCGTTATAAAATTTAATTCCGTGTTCATCATAATGCTATTCCCGAACACATAAAATTATAATGCAATTATCGTGCCACTTTTTAAAGGCCTGAATTGTATCATATCAAAATAAAAAAACGGATGATCGTCTGATGTTGATTTCAATAAAAGGGACGCTCAAGAAAAGCGCGGCACCATGGATAATGATTCCTGCCGCGTCTTTGTTCGGCGGTCTATTATCGGGACTGTCCGGCCGTTAAAGGCTTTTCCTGATTATTAACGAGATTATCTCTCTGGCGATGCCGGCTAACCTTTCATCTGCGCATTTAAGAACAGGTTCGACCGCCCGCAGCATCATTTTTCGGCCTGCGCGTTCGCTTCATACCCGAGCGGATCGTCTATCACGACGAGAAAATCCACGCCTCTCTGCCCGTCTTTGATCCGCGCCGTTATATCCGCCAGTTCATCGAAAATACAAGTCATTTGATCACCGTCTAAAAAAATATGATATATATTTTATCATTTCCGGGCGGGTAAAAGCAAATTTTTTCCGGAAACGGTCCGCGGTTATCGTTCTTCTTTCGCGCCTGCACTTTTTTTGTTCCGTGCACTGTGCATTAAACAATTACGATTCTTTAATGCCACGGTTTTTATAAACAGAAGCAGGTTGACTTCCCGGAAATTTTAGTATATAATGAAAATATATTTTTGCTTAAACGGTTATACAAAAATATTAAATCGGGTTCAGGAGGTTCAAATTGAAAGAAATTTCAGATGTTTTCAAAGCCCTTTCCGAAACCTTCAGATTAAGGGTTCTCGGCATGCTGATAGACGGGCGGGAGGTATGCGTCTGCAAATTATCCGAAGTTTTGAAATCGACCAATTCCATGGCCAGCCGCCATCTGGCTTATTTAAAACGCGTAAGGATCGTTGAATCGCAAAGAAAAGGCCAGTGGATGTATTACAAACTCAACCCTAAAATGAGCCCCGGCTGCCGCGGTCTGATCGACTCCGTAGCGGATTTCATAACGGGGACATCACAGGCGAAAAAAGACCTGAAAAAACTTGAAGAACTGGATAATTTTGAAAATTGTAAAGAAATTAAGAAATGTAAAAAATCTAAATAATTAAAAGGAGAATCTAATGGATACCAAAAATAATACTCAAAACAATACTCACGAAATGGTTAAAAAAGCTTACGGCGAAGTCGCGAAGAAAAACATGTCCTGCTGTTCGTCTTCGTCGGGCAAGTCCTGTTGCGGCACCGATAAGGCATACGTTATCGAAGACCATGTGATCCCGGAATCGGAAATGGGGTTATCCTGCGGAAATCCGCTGGCATTTTCAATGATAAAAAAAGGCGACACCGTCATCGATCTTGGCGCCGGCGGCGGAAAAGACGTTTTTCTCGCGGCCGAGATAGTTGGCCGCGATGGCCGCTCGATAGGTGTCGATATGACCAGCGAAATGCTCGAACTGGCAAGGAAGAACGCCGAAAAATTCAAGGCAAGGACCGGCCTTGATAATGTCGAATTCCGCGAAGGATATATTGAAAAACTTCCGGTTGAAAATGATATAGCGGATGCCGTTATCTCCAACTGCGTAATTAATCTTTCGACCGACAAACAGGCTGTTTTCAATGAGATATACCGCGCGCTTAAAAATGGCGGGAATTTGATAGTGTCTGACATAGTATTGAACAAAGAGCTTCCGCCTGAAATGAAAAATTCCGATTCGCTTTATTCAAGCTGCGTTTCAGGGGCGCTTCTGCGCGACCAATATTTAAAATGTATAGAAAACGCGGGATTTAAAAACATCAAAATATTGAGCGACAGCGTTTATAACGTTACCCAGGTTGGAAACGACCCGATCACGGGAGAAGCTAAAAATGAGCTGGCCGGTTCCGCTTCGAGCATAACCGTGACCGCGCAAAAATTCATTTTTAAATGCTCATGCGGCGGTAAATGTTAAGAACCAAATTGTATTTGTTGTATACTCATGATTGCCGCCGAAATACAAGCATTAATTTGAAAGCTAAACAACGTGTTTACAATGACTTTGATGTGCGAAAGTTAAGTGATTTAAAAAATTTATAAGGAGTTTAAACCCGATGAGTAATGAAAGCGTTTCTTCAAAATTATCTTTTTTAGACAGGTATTTAACCTTATGGATATTTCTGGCGATGGCGCTCGGAATAGGCGGGGGCTATCTTTTTCCGCAGATCAACGATATATTGATGAAATTTTCAATAGGCACGACTTCAATTCCTATTGCCGCCGGTCTGATTTTGATGATGTATCCGCCGCTTGCGAAAGTAAAATACGAGGAACTTTCGGAAGTATTCAAAAATTATAAGATACTTTTTCTGTCGCTCGTTCAAAACTGGGTAATCGGACCGGTTTTAATGTTTCTTCTGGCCGTGATATTTTTGAAAGGTTATCCGGAATACATGATCGGGCTTATATTGATCGGCCTCGCCCGCTGCATCGCAATGGTCATCGTCTGGAACGATCTGGCTAAAGGCGATACCGAATACGCCGCCGGTCTGGTGGCTTTCAATTCTATATTTCAGGTATTGTTCTATTCATTGTTTGCGTATATCTTCGTAACAGTATTACCGCCGTATTTCGGCATGAAGGGCGAGTACGTCAATATTTCGATAAAAGACATCGCGACAAGCGTTTTCATTTATCTTGGCATCCCTTTTATCGCGGGGATGATAACGCGCTATACGCTTATTAAAGCCGTAAATAAAGAATGGTATGAAAAATCCTTTATTCCTAAGATCAGCCCGCTCACGCTTATATCGCTTTTGTTTACGATAGTCGTTATGTTTTCAATACAGGGTCAGAAGATAATTTCTCAACCGATGGACGTGGTTTTGATCGCGATCCCGCTTCTGATCTATTTCGTTTTCATGTTCATGATGAGTTTTTTCCTGAGCATGAAATTCAACGCCACCTACGAGCAGTCTACAACGCTTTCTTTCACGGCCGCGAGCAATAATTTTGAACTTGCAATAGCCGTCGCGGTCGGCGTTTTCGGCATCAAACATGGCGCGGCGTTCGCGGCCGTAATAGGCCCTCTCGTCGAAGTGCCTGTCATGATAGCGCTTGTCAATGTGGCTTTCTGGTTCGGGAAAAAATATTTCAAACGCGATGTCGCGGCTGAGATCAATAAATGTAACTGTTAGTTTAAATTCAGGCGGCAAATGAATCGTTCTGTTTGAATTACTGATCCAAGCATTAAATCCATGATTTTTCATACTTAACATACGAAAAGACTGGCGCAAAAACAAACAATCAAGCTCTCGGATCAGTAAATATAAAAATTTGATTTATAAAACTCAATAGTATGATAGTTTTTAGCATGAAATTTTGAAATGCAATCAAATGAAAATCCACGCAATAAAATTCGCGAGGTGAAAAATGAAACAAAAAGTGCTTTTCGTCTGCACCCACAATTCCTGCCGCTCGCAGATCGCCGAGGGCCTTATGAATGCCATTCTTAACGATAAATATGAAGCGTCAAGCGCGGGGGCCATAACTTCAAAGGTTAATCAGAACGCTATAAAAACTCTTGCCGAGATAGGCATTGATATTTCAGGCCATCGTTCAAAAAATATCGCGGAATTCAAGGCGTCTGATTTTGATTTCGTCGTTACGGTATGTGATCACGCCCGGGATGTCTGTCCATATATTCCCGGCGCTAAAAAAATGATACACCATTCTTTTATCGATCCGTCGAATGTTTCCGGCACTTGCGAAGAGATCGCGGCCGCGTTCAGAAAAACACGCGAAGAGATCCGGGCGTGGCTGATTGAAAATTTCAGATAAAAATTATATAATATTTCCATAAAACCATTTTTGAAATAAAGCGCAATAAGGAGGCGGCCGCAAATGAGTGAACCGGTTCAAAAGGTTTATATAAAATCCGATTGGCTCAGGGAATTCATCCGCGAAAGAGATAAAAAGTTCTATGTCGTACAGACCATCGCCATAGTGGGGTGATGAAGCGCATATAAAGGCCCGTGCGGCTTTTCAACCCCTCCGGAAGCGCCCCTGCCCGGCATGGATACATGGCCGTTAAAATTTGTCCATTATATAAGCCGGGAAGATAATTTTGATATTTTCGTCGAAGACAAGTGCATCTATTCTCAGTTTTACGAAAAAGGCGAATTGACTTTTAATCTCGAAGGTTACGGAAAATTTAAAATAAGCTTCAATGAGCCGAAACGATAATACATTATAAGAATAATCCGATTTGGACTGAAGCATAAACAGTTCAAACCGGATTTTTTTATGTTTTACAGGCTGCATTACTAAAACGTCGTTCCGGGGAAAAGTCTTGTAATTAAGATCGTTACAACTATATGTCCGGCAGTATTTGCGAATGATCGATCGCCGCCGATATTCTATTTTAAATTTCTGATTTTTATCTCATTCAAATTTATTCTATATTCCGCTATCTTTCGTCTGATCGTATTTCTGTGCATTTGAAGTTTTTCGGCCGCCAGCCTCTGATTGCAGCCTGTTTCGGTCAGCGCGTTTTCTATCAGCTGCTTTTCGATATTATCCATAACTTTGGGCTCGCCTTCGTTTAGGCCGGATAGATCGTTTTTGCACCCTTTATTCTGGCAGGTGCGCGCCTTGACGCAAAGGTCGTCCGGAAAAAACTCTGTGCCGATCTGTTCGCCGGTTTCAAATATAACCAGCCGCTCCATCAAATTCTTCAGCTCGCGAACGTTGCCGTGCCACGGATAGTTTTGAAGACATTCAAGCGCGCCCTTTTCAAAGCCCCTGATCTTTTTGGCGTATTTTTTTACATACATCCCGAGAAAAAAATCCAGCAGCGGTTTTATATCCTCGCGTCTTTCGCGCAGCGGCGGTACGTTTATCTCGACCACGTTCAGCCTGTAGTAAAGATCTTCACGGAACAATCCTTTGTGAACGAGCGTTTTCAAATTCTTGTTCGAGGCTGAAATGATCCTGAAATCTACTTTTATCGGGATGTGGCCGCCTATTCGTAATATTTCTTTTTCCTGCAGAACCCTTAAAAGCTTCGGCTGGAGCGAAAGCGGCACCTCGCCTATCTCGTCGAGCAGTATCGTTCCTTTATCAGCCGATTCGAATATTCCTTTTCTCTGTTTCTGAGCCCCGGTGAACGCGTGCGCCTCGTATCCAAAAAGCTCACTTTCAAAGAGTGTTTCCGGCAGAGCTACGCAGTTTATCTTAATTATTTTTTCACCCGAGCGCGAACTGTTGTCGTGTATAAAATCCGCTACCACTTCCTTGCCCGTGCCCGATTCGCCGTATATTAAAACCGGCGCGTCCGATCCGGCCGCCGCTTTCGCCATATCTAAGACCTTTAAAAAACTTTTCGATTCGACGATGATCTTTTCGTCCATCATTGCCTCTCCTTTTTGTTGGCTTTTCATATAATTTAACGCGCTTATTTAAAAGTTGGTTTGTTATCAGCAACGGTTTCCGGATAAGGGGAAAGAAAGGAGCGCGCCCCTTTCTTCCCCCTTATAAACCCCTATCTATCCCTTTTTTGCCTGGCGCTTTGTTGGTGATGCCTAATTGGGCGGCTTTTTTTCTTTCTTCTTTTTTCTTATCTCATCTTTTTATTTTCTTCTTTCTCTCTTTTTATTTCTGAGTTCTGATTTTTGCTCCGGTTTCTTATATCCGCAAAGCGCTCGCTGCGCTTGCTTACTTTGCGGATATGCGGCGATCAAATAAAATGGCGGCGCCATTTTATTTGAAGTGTGAGTTTACGATAAAACGACGCGGACCCATTATAACACAAATTTTATAAATGTGCACTATTTTTGTTCGTTGCACAGTGCTTATGATGGATTTGGTGCGGAAATAAAAATTTATTGAAATTTATGAAATTATATCAGGTTTTGATTTAACGGCCCGCGCAAAATCTTCCGGCATTTTTTAAAAATTGAAAGTGAAAGAAACCCTTCTGGCACATAGAAAAAAAGCGAGTTTCAAGCCGGCGGGGCCGATAAAAAAATTTGAAATATCAAGCTGCGTGCTTTTTAATTTTTTCTCCCGGTACCAATTGTATGTACTGGCATAAAAATTGCTTTACTTAACGGCAAAGTTATTTAATTACTGGAGGAACTTTATGAAGATCGAAGTGCTTGGAATGGGTTGCCCGAAATGTCACGCCCTTGAAGCTAACGTTAAAGAGGCGCTGAAAAAAATGAATATGGAAGCCGAAGTCGCCAAAGTCACGGAACTGCCTAAAATAATGAGCTATGGCGTTATGACGACGCCCGCTCTCGTTATCGACGGAAAAGTTAAATCAACCGGGAAACTTCTCACGCCCGATGAGATCGCACAAATGCTTAAATAAAATAAAAGCAGGACAAAAGGAAGGAAAATAAATACTTATGAAATTTCGTTTTTTAATCATTTTTACGCTGTTATTACTCGTTTCTTATGCTTTTCAATCAAATTACAACGGCGAATGCGTAGTTTGCGCAGCCGAAGAGGTAAAGACAGATAAGATCGACGACAAAAATATGGCGGCAGCTGCAAATGCGACGGCGGCCAACCCTGTCGGACCTGCAAAAACAAACGATACTAATGCCGCGGCTGAAACAAAAACTCCCGGTGTTAAAGCGGTTTCGGAAACCAAATTAACCGGCGTGAGCGCTACTTCTGAAACCAATGTAATCGGGGCAAATTCGACGAATGAAGCGGCCGTTTCACGGAAACCTTTTTCATTATATGAATTCGGCGCCGGAAAATGCGCGCAGTGCAAACAGATGAAGCCGATAATCGAAGAACTTCAAACCGAACTCAAGGGCAAAGTCGAAGTTAAGCCGTTTGACATTCAAGCCGACGCCGAAATGACCGAAAAATTCAAGATAATGCTCATACCGTGCCAGGTTTTTCTTGACGGCGACGGCAAAGAAGTTTTCAGGCACGAAGGTTTTTTCTCGAAGGAAGAGATACTTTCAAAACTTAAGGAGATAGGTGCCAGGTTATGATGGAAGGACTCGAAGGCTTCATACAAAACATGGGCGGTTATATTACGACCAACCCTGCCCTTGCCGTTTTCGCCGCTTTTATCGGCGGCGTTATGACCGCCTCGAATCCGTGCGTTCTGGCGATGGTACCTTTAATGCTCGGGTTTGTCGGCGGCTATGACGAATTGAAAGGCTTTAAAAAATCGATGGCCTTTTCGTTCCTTTTCGTTATCGGCATAGGGATCACTTTCACCGCAATGGGAATATTCGCCGCCGCTTTCGGCAAACTTTTCGGCGGCGTCGGACGCCACTGGAACTATATCATATTCGCGATATGCCTCGTTATGGCGCTTCACCTGTGGGGTTTTATTCACTTCGGCGGCGGACGGCTCGGTGAACTGACATCGAAGGTCACCTGTAAAGGATCGTTAGGCGCGATATTACTCGGCATGCTCTTCGGCATCGTCTCGGCTCCCTGCGCCGTTCCGGTTCTCGCGCTTATCCTCGCGTATATGGCCAAGGGCGGAAGCATGGCCTACGGCGGGCTTCTGCTTTTCTCTTATGCCGTCGGTCATTCAGTGCTAATAGTCATAGCCGGAACTTCCTTCGGCGCGGCCCAGGGCCTCCTGGCTTCGCAAAAGCTGGCTTACGCCAATAAAGTTTTAAAACATATCGCTGCCGTTCTCATTCTCGGCGTAGGCATTTATTTTGTAATGGCTTAACCTTATCCGAAAACTATTCTTTATTATCTTTTCACTATTAACTAAATAAAAACCCTTCCAGCGATAAATGCCGGAAGGGTTTTTAATATTTTGAAAAAGTTTATGACGCTGAAAAAGATCTTCAGCAAAATTTACGGTTACAAACAGTTAAAGTTTTTCGCTTTTTTTATTTCCGGAGACGCTGAGGGCGAAGCCGGCGCCGAGAGTTAAGAATGAAAGGGTTATTATCATAGCGGCCCGTACGATGGGCGTTGACCTGTAGACCGCGTAATCGTAGGTCTGCCAGATCGTGAATATGAAAAGGTTTTTCGCGTAGTAGAGCATTATGGAGAATAAAAGGCCGGCGCACATGCGGTTTTCCCGTGTGATAGAGACCGCCGTAAGCGCGAGAGCGATGATAAACACGTTAATGCGGTGAGGGTAAATCATGTAGTTTCCAAACACCGAAAGATCGACCGGCCGCGTGATGAAGATGAACATTAAAATGAAGATCCCGCAGGCGAAGTTATAGTAATTCACGCCGACGGCGTCTTCGATGAATTGACGGTAAAGAGCTTCGATGAAGAACGAACCGAAGTAGATATAAAGCGCGGTACAGTAACAAAAATCAACGATATTAGGATTTAACGAGTGCATGTCGGGATGGAGGTTAAGCACCAGCTGAACCGGCAGAACGATGAAGGGGATCAATACGAGCGTGCGGTAAAGCTTGTTTTCACAGCCGACATAGGCGTTGTCTAAAAATCCGGCGATCGGAGTTTTTTTCCATGAACTGATTATGAAGGGAAGCTGGATGAGCGCGGCCGCGAGCCAGATATAATAGATCTCCCAGCTGCCTGCCGTCAGAAGATCGGCCCCGCTTCGTTTTGACACTAATAAAGCGTTCATGTACTGAGGGGACAGATAGATGAGAAGAAAGGCCGATAGCGCGAAAAAGACCGCTGCTGGCCGTATCCTGAGTTTGAGATAGTGTATCACCGCGAAAACTTTTGCCGCCGCAAGGAAAAAATAAATAAATGATACCAGAAAGCTGATCCATAATATTTCCTTAGAGCAGACGCTGGTTATTGCGCTTTGATACATTGTCGCTTCGCTTAAGAACATGACGAGGAAGAACAGAAGAATGTTTCCGTGCCGCTGGTTGATCCTGTTTTTGAGAAGATAAAGCGCCATCGCAAGGATCGCGATCTCATAAATGTTTTGAATGACATAAAAAGAAATAAGAGTTTCAAGGGCGTCGGCGCCTTTAACTTTGCTGTCCATGCTCGCAAGATATAATCCGCAGAACATCAATAGAACGCTTATAAGATAAAAAGGATTATTTCTGCGGAACCAGTCGGAAAAGCCCGCCATCAGGTCCGTCGTTTCATTGCCGTCGTTGACGATATTTACTTTGGTCTCAGAACCGTCCTGTTCAAGAGTGAATTGATCGATTCCAGTTTTCTTTTCCATAAATATCACCTCCTCGTGATAAATTATAAACCATTCTACTTATAATTATACGAAATAAACAGGCTGCCGTCAATTTTTCAAGGCTTTTATTAGTTGATATTGAATTCTTTTTTAGTTTAGAACGCGTTTCAATGTTTCCGGTCCTCTGGTAAAAAAAGCTTTTTTTAATTTATTTTTTCTATTTCCTTGACACAACCTGTTATTTTTTTTATAATTGTTTCGAAAGTAATTATGCAAGCATGAAGTATCCCAACTATTATTCCCTAAAATTTATCGGAGGAAAAAATGCTCTCAAGGAATTTCCTGGTCTCTATTCTTGTCTTCGTTATGGTATTATCATTCACAACGGCCGCCCTGGCTTTTGACGCATGCGTCACTACGGCTAACGGTTTTTTCAAAGTTAAAAGCTACAAAATGGCTTTCACGCATTTCGACGCTTACGCTAAAAGATGCGAAAAAAATGTGACCGCGACCGATAAGGACGATCATTATCTCTGCATGAAGGAAGCCGAAAAGAAACAGCTCGAAGAAGGCCGCGAAGAACTTAACAAATCTTTCTATTGCTACTACATGGCCGGCGTTTGCCTCGAAAAACTCGGAAAACCCGTTGACGCGGTTAATTATTATATGAAAGCCCTCTACATGACAAGCGCCAGAAAACCCGTCAGATTCATCCACATGATAAGAAGAAAGAAAACCGTTAAAAATCTTGTAATGGAGATCGCTCCCAAAGAATTGAACCCCAACTACGACAGAATATACGCTCTCGGCATAGACACCGTAGTTCTGCTTGAAAAAATACGCGCCGTCGCCGAAATTCGCCGCGACCTCGCGGTTCTTATCGCCGGCGGGATCGACGCTGAAAAACAGGACGAATACAAAGCCCGCTTCGCCGTGTGCCAGAAAAGCGAAAAGAACCTCTGCGTTCTCCTCGAAAACTTCATAGTTTATGAAATGAACCGCGGAATATACGACAGATTCGACGTATTCGTTAAATATCTCAACGACTTCAAACCTCTTACCCCCGCGGTCGCCGGAATACTTAACGTAGCCAACACGGTTAAACAGAATCTCGTAACGATAATCTCGCACTCAGAGAACCCCGTTTCAGTTCCGACGATGGCCGAACTCAAAACGAAACTCGCTAATCTTTCGGAAATAATAGACTACATAAACGCGAATGTTAAATAATGAAAGATAACTCAGGTTTACATGCCAGCAGGCGGAGGCTTTTTTTAAGGGCTTTCTACCTGCTGGCGATTTATTTTATAATAACGGCCTCATTCGGTTATGCGCTCGCTACGGAACGCATAACCGATGACGTTTCCGATTCATTAGATCTTATTAATACTCAGAATTTCGGTAAACTCAACCTTGTCACAAGCGAAGTATCGGTCGGCGTGCCTCCCGCTCCGCCCGCGGCAGCGGAATCGATTCCCGAACCTCGTGAAAACAAACCGTTTTTCGATAAAAAGAAACCGTCAGACCAGCCCGCGGCTCAAACGCTGCCTTCTCAGCCGCCGGCCCGGCCCGCCCCTTTCCATCCGGGCTCTAAACCGCCGGACGCCGGCGTGGCCGCCGTGAAAAATTCGCTTCCGGCCGGGGCCGACGTTACGCGCGGCCAAGACACCGAGAGCGATCTTTTATCCAAACTCATCCCGGATGAGACCTTCGAAGTTATCGGCTCTTCCGCCGCCACTAACCCCAAGGCGGAAGAACATTTTAAAAGCGGCACCGATCTTTTTAACGAAAAAAAATATGTCGAAGCCAAACAGAATTTCGATAAGGCCCTCGCGCTTGAACCCAAGAACGACGTTTATATCCTCGCGCTTGAAATGGTTATAAATACTATGAGATCACAGAATATAAGCGATCCCGACACTGATAAAAAAGGAAAAAAACCGGATGCGGATCCCCGGCGGGACGAAGCACTTGCAGAGCTTGAAAAACGGCGCAACGCCGAAACCGCTAAACTTGATAACGAGCTTGTGACGCTTAAAAAGAAAAAAGCCGACGCGATCAAATTTCAAAGGACCAATCCCGGAAAAAACTATAAACCGCGCGTGAAAACCCAGATATTTACCTGTTCGTTCGCCGGCGGACAGCCGGTCGGAAATATCATCTTCAATCTTGGATTGAACACCGAAGTGAAAAATTCAGACATTTTCGGAAATTACGTATGGTTCGACGCCGAAAAAGATTCGATGGCGCTTGCCGCGGTAAGACTTGACTGCAAGCCGAAAAGGGCCATACTTCTCATCACTCAGAAAATATTCGCCGACGACAATAATTTTGTTTTTCCTCTGACGCTCAAAGTCAACGACGTTGAAGCGATAAACGGAGCTTTCAGGCTTGCCACCGATTTCAGGCCCTATCAGTTCGATATAACTGAGTGTCTTCATTACGGTTTCAATCAGATCCTTTTTCAGACCGCGCCGAGCGTTACCTCTAATTACGCGCTTTTAAGGATCGAAATTTTTATTCAGAACTATTAAAAAAGGAAAATAACATGCCGGAAAGTTCCAGGAAGAAGATAATAATCGTCGATGACGAAAAATACATAACGCAGCTGCTTTCAGAGCTTCTTGAGACTGATTATCAAGTTGAATCGGCCCATGACGGGATACAGGCCTTCAACAAGATCAAAAATGATAATTTCGACCTTATGCTCACCGATGTAAGCATGCCAAATCTTGACGGCATAGAACTTTTACGGCTCGCGCGAAGCAGCCAGCCAAATATGACCGTTATAATGATGTCCGGGCTCGCGACCACCGAGAACGTAATAGACGCGCTGAATCTAGGAGCCTGCTTTTTCA
>CAZKCG010000037.1:0-50211 GCA_964551445.1 uncultured bacterium
GTAAAAGTTCGTTTAATTAACCGGCCGAAACTTCCTATGTGTTTACTTGGGTTTTAAATTTCCATACGGCGTGCAAGATGTTGAGTTCGTTGGTTGAATAGGATTCCCACCCGTTGGCTATGGCTTATTCGAGGGACCCGAATTCATTTTTACTGTTTTCAGCCTGATTCGGCGCGAGCACTCTCATGATATTGCCTTTCGCATCTTTTACCACGGCTTTTTCCCAGCCGTCTTTGCGCGCTAAAAATGGATCGAAAAGTTCCTGGTTGGAAGTTATGTTGAATCCTTTTTCGATATTGTCGATGTTGAACTTGAATTTTATGCCGATGGCGATAAAATCGACCGTCGTGGTGTTAAAAATGACCGAAGTACCGTTGCAGGTTAATTCGAATTTATCGAAAATGGTGTATTTATCATAGTTTTCGTTTGCGGCGGAGGGTTCAGCCAGTCCGCTTACGGCGTTATTGTTATTTACGCCGAAAGTGAGCCCGCCCGAGGTCTTTGCGGGATTTTTAAACGAAAGATATACCTTGCATCCGATGGTCCTGTCGAACGGATGAGTATATTGAAATGTTTTGGTATCAATGGCTTTGAGGGTGCTAAACGAGAAATTGAATTTAGAGCCTGTAGGGTCGCCGGTTATTATTTTCATTTCGTTGGCGCCCTTGTCGAAATAATAATGGTTTCCGGACTTATCCTGACCTATTATCGCGAGATACACTTCTTCGGTCTTATAGCCTGAATTATTTATGATCGTGACCGGAAATCCTTTGACTTCGGGCACGGGAGCGCCCGCTAATATAAGATTTGTTATTTCGCCCGGCGCCGCTGCCGCGTCGGTCACGCTCGCGAATGTGAAGCCGGCCTTTTGAGCGGTGACCGTATGGGCCTGATTCGGCGTGACGCCTTTAAATATGGTCATGCCGTTGTCGTAAGTTTGGGTCGCCGTCCAGTCAACGGACCCGTTTGAGTTGAAATGGCCTTTGGCCTCATATGCGACAAGTTGATTTTCAGAAGTGGCGCCGGTTTTTTTCAGTTCGACGATGACGCCTGCGTCCTCGGTTCCGATGGAGCGCTGAGGATATGCGTCGGAGTGGACCGTTAAATAAGCTTTTGATTGATCGTAAGGATTCGCGTCTCCGGCGAGTTTCGTCCATTCGCTCGCGGCCGGCTGCATGATGGTATGCTCGGTGTTTGAATTGACGCTGAATTTTGTCGTCATTGCGATCAAACCGTTTCCGGCGCTTTTGATCTTATATTTTCCTGACGGCACGCCCGTGAATGTATAGACGCCATTCTGGTCCGTCGTTGCGGTTTTTGAAACATCCGCCGCTGCCGATACCGCCGCCGTTCCGTCGAGCGAGAGCGAGCATGTGACTCCGGCCGCGGGTGCTTTCGTAACGGGGCTTATCACAGTTCCGCTTATAGTGTATGTAGGCGCAGTGGTTACGACCGCGTCATCGCCGTTCAACATCGCGCATCCCGAAGCGATGAGTAATGTCAGAAGCAGCGCCAAAAATAGCGTTCCCGCCGTTTTGGTTAATTTTAGAAATTTGTCCGTTCCCGTGTTTTTCATAAAGCCTCCAGATTTATTTTATATAAAAAAGACGCATTGAAAACAGCGTCGAAATAAAAATGCGAGTTTTATTTTATATGATATGCCTGAAAATTTCAATATTAATTTGATCTATGAAACATAACGGTTTTTATCTTGAAAACTTGTTTCATATAGCTTGAAAGAGTTTTTCGATAATAGGCCGGCGTAAAAAAGTTGCAGCTTGCGGGCCGTCGGATCGGAAGCAAGAATATAATGTCCTTTCGTTCCGGTGTCGGCAGTTTTCTGATTATGAGTTGAAATGGCCGGGCCATGACTTATAATTTCGGAAAGTATATAAATGTAAGCGTATTCCCCGTGAATCGTTATTTCGTTATGCAAAATACGATGATTCGGTCATAACGGTCAATCGGCGTCATGTATCTCGTCGAAGTATATCTCGTATGAGCCATCCGGCGTTCTGCGCGTCAGCATGCGGCATTTATTGGGGCATTTAAAGGAAGAACATCCCATGATCTTTGAGTATTCGTCGGCTTTTTCGTTGTATTTAGCGCGTCCGGACCTCTGAGCGTCGCTTAAGGCGGTTATATATCCGTATCTGTCAATGGCGACGAGCCGGTATTCGATCCATGACGAGTGTTTGTTGCTTTGCTTTTCGCCGCTGGCCCCGAACGCCGATATATCTTCGGAACGCGCGAATAAGGAAACATATTCCTTGCCGAAAAAATTACTTATGAAGTATATTTTTTTGCGCAGCGCGTCGATCAGGTAATAATTGTCGGTGTTGCGCCTGCAGTAAATAGCCAGAACGGACAAGCCGGCCGGTATCGGAAAATATATAAGAAGGTCTCGCGCCTTGGGGTCATTGTAAGCTATGACCAGCATAAAGATGGCGATTGTCGCCGATATTAAGAGCGCGTACAGCAACCCCTTTTCGAACGCCGTTTCAAGATCGACCTTGATCATGACCGGCATTCCGGGCTTATAGCCGTTTTCGTCGTCGACGGCTATATCGTCCGTTCCGGTTTTATTCAAAATGGTCCCGCTGCCGCCTTTTTTATTTCCGGTACTGTCCGCGATTTTCGAAACCTTTCCGTCTTTCTTCTTTTTTTTCATTTATTTTCTCTGTGTGATTAAATCCCGTTTATTTCAGCATTTCGTGCTGACATATCAATAATTCGCCGCTTTTCTCGTCGCGCAGATGGAGCCCGTTCCCCTCGCAAAAATTATAAACTTCGCATGACGCGCATTTTCCGGTCTTCGTCCATGACCTGTTTCGCATAACTTCAAACCCGTTATGCCATCGGTCTAAAAAACCGTCCCTGTAAATATTGCCCTGGATATAATCGGCGCGAAGGCTCGGGCACGCCGATATGGATCCGTCCGCCAGGACCGACGCTACGCTTATGCCGGCCCGGCAGAACATATAACCTTTTCTGGCCCTTTTTTCGAGCGCGCCGAGAAAACCGTCGCAGCCGTATTGAGTATCGATCACGCCTTCCCCTTTCGTCGAAACGATGAAATCCATAAGATATTTGAACTGGTTCGAAGTTATCCGCAATAGATCCGTTCCGCGTGCGCGGCCCTTCATGAAGACGTCGAAAACGCGCCATCGCCTTATTCCGAGGCTTATTAAAAGTTTTTTGATCTGATCGAGTTCGGCGATGTTTTTCTGCGTGACGCAGGTTATCGCTTCAAGCGCTATCCGGCTGAAACGGGTCCCGTACCTTAACGCGTTGACGGCCGCCTTGAATGAATTATCGTTTTGTCTCAGCCAGTTGTGGCTTTTTTCAAGCCCGTCCAGGCTGATGCTGATCGAATGCATTCCGGAATTGACGAGGCTCTCGAACCTCTCGTTCGTAAGCGGCAGCGCGCCGGTCACGATGCCCCACGCGAAACCGCGCTTGTAAAGTTCGATCCCGCATTCTTCCAGGTCGTTTCGTAAAAGCGGCTCGCCTCCGGTTATCGCGATGAAAACTTCGTTAGGGTCGTACTCCGAAGCTACCTCGTCGGCGATCCTCAAAAAATCACGGTACGGCATATCCGCCGCGCCGCTCTGGCGCCGGCAATCGCTTCCGCAGTGAAGGCATTCGAGCGGGCATCTGAGAGTACATTCCCAGAAAAGATATCGCAATCTGTGTTTTTTCGTCTCCGCTTTTTTGTAATATCTGAAAGCTTCAAGCGCTATGCGTTTTTTGAGCGGTATTTCGGTGTAGTTTTTGTTCATATTATCGTTCGCGGTTTGATCATTTATTATCATCCATGACCTTTTTGTTGTACGGAACCGGCGGCGGGCCATATTTAGTATGTATGAAAAGGGTCGAAAAAAAGTACATGATCAAGCTGAATATGACCGCTGCTATGGTGAGCTCGCTTAAGCTGAAGCCGCTTTTTCGGGGAGCCGGCGTCTCGCCGGTTAAAGTTTTCTCGCCGCCGTTGTCTTTTTTTTCAGCGTCCTGCGCCGCGTTATCGAGCTTTTCTTCCATTTCAATTCCGCCTGTAATGTATTTTTAAAGATTTTTCGATCGTATGATGCATTATACAATATTTTGTAGCATAATTCAACCGTATGGGCACCGTATCTATAAGCGGTAGGGTTAAAATGCGCCGATCGTCGTGTTTATTCAAAGCCGGCAAAGATAAAACCGCGGCATGATCGTTGCATCAATGGTTATAAATGATGATAATGGAGGCGATATTATGAAACATTCAACCGCGGCCGGTGCTTTTACTTTGATTGAACTGATGATTGTTGTCGCGATATCCGGGATCGTTATCGCGGCGGCATTGCCCGAATTTGAAAATATAGGCGGAAAGTGCTGCGTTCCCAGAAAAACACACGCGAAACAGGATTGTGACACGCTCGCTTGCGCGGTGTTAAAATATAATTCGTTTGAGGCTGTGCCGGCGAGAGATATTTATATGGCGGAACTTAAAGCGCGATACGTTAAAAATATTGAAGAGCTAAAGGATCCGTGGGGTAACCGCTATGAGCACGATCATATATCAGGGAAGGTTTATTCGAAGGGGCCGGACGGATTGCACGCTTATGGTGAAAAAAAGTCGGCCCGTTATAATCTGGACGATGTCGAAGTTTATTATAAAACCGTTAAAAATTAAACAGCTAGATCGCTATTTCGATCATCGCCTCCCGTGTATCCGTGTTATTGCTTTTTTGCTTTTCTTTTGACGAACGATAGATTTTAACTTCGTAAGTCGTATACCTGTTGACCGGGTGTTTCCAGGAATCAATATATTAAATTCCGTTTCATTGGCGTTGAATACGTCGAATACGAGATCTCCGCTTTGGAATTTCCCGCCGTCCGGAATTTTCCGCTAATTTTAAAAAACTTTCTGCCGATATAAAAATAAAAAATTGAACAAATGTTCAAAATAATCTTGACAAAGCTATTAAAAATTAGTAAAATGAAATTAAAGTGAATATGTGTTCATAAAATCAAGTATAAAAATAATTGAACTATCGTTCAAAAAGAAGGTGTTTTAACATGGAGTCTTGCCTCAAAGTTTCAAATTTTTTCCAGGGTGTTTTAATATCCGCCGTTTTTCTTTTTTCGGCATCTTTTACCGTCACGGCCTTTGGTGAGCCGGTTAACGGACCCTTGCCGGAAGCGGTCTCGAAGACCGTCGCGGACGCGCATGAGATAAACATTTATGGAACCGCCGCGCCCTTTAAAAAGGTCAGCGTCCCCGCCAGGTCCGCCGGAGTTATCGAAACGGCCCCGCCTATGGAAGGGACGGAGATCAGATCGGGCGAGGTCATCCTTGCCGTAGACCGCGCGGATTATGAGCTGCGTACTGAACTTGCCAGAAATCAGCTCAGGGTGGCCGAGATATCAAATAACCAGGCCGGAAATGAAAACAACAGGATCTCAAAACTTTATGAGGCTAACGCGACGACCGCCCAGAACCGCGACAACGTATCGTACGCGAACCAGATAAGCCGGGCTAATTTAAACCTTACGGGCACGCAGGTAAAAATAGCCGACAGGGCGTTGAACGAAACCAGGATATTCTCCCCGATCGACGGGACCATATCCGTGCGTTATTGCGAAGCGGGCGAATTCATAGATAAGGGAAAGCCGATCGTCGAGGTTTTAAATATCGATGTTATAAAAGCGAATATGAAGATACCGGAACAATTTATAAATAGTATAAAAACGGGTGAGGTCATCGAGGTTACAACCGACGGCTGCGGTGAAAAGAAATTTTCCGGCAGGATCTGCTCCGTGATACCCGTCGGCGACGCCGCTACTCATTCGTTCAATATTCTGGCTTTAATAGATAACACTAACCACGAAATAAAACCAGGAATGTTCTTAAAAGGAAAGATGAAGGTCGCGCCCGCCGGCGATAAGATAAAAAATATCGTAAGCACCGGAAATAAAGAAAAAAGCTCGATGTAAATATATCAGCGAAAAGAGAACAGGGAATAGAGAATAGTTGATGCCTCGGCCTTTGGCCGCCACTTTAAAATAGCTTTACCCAGTTATTTATGCTCTCGCTTTATTGTCTGGCACTATGCTTCGTATTCTGAAATTAAAGAACGCGCGTAACTCGCCGATCCACATCTATTCACTATCATCTGACCTCTATTCTCTTTTTTGCTTACGCTGTTTTTAGTGAACTGATTCATTTACACAAAATAATGAAAAAATAAACTTGCCGGAGGCGAAATTATGATACTTTCTGAGATAAGCATTAAAAGGCCTGTTTTTATAACGATGGTCACGGCGGCCCTGATAATATTCGGGCTGATCTGTTACAACATGATCGGTGTGAATCTCTACCCAAATACCGATATTCCAATGGTCACCGTTATGACGGTATTAAAAGGCGCGTCGCCGGAAACCGTCGAATTGAAGGTCAGCGATAAAATTGAAGAAGCCGTTAATACGATAAGCGGCATAAAAGAGATAAACTCAACCTCGCTTGAGAATGTGAGCATCGTCGTTATAGAATTCGAGCTCAATAAAAATATCGACATAGCGGCCACCGACGTTCGCGACAAGGTGTCGGCGGTAAGAAACGATCTTCCGGCCGAGATAGACGCGCCCATTATCGAAAAGGTCGACATAAATGCTTCCGCTATAATTTCAATGGCTTTGTCGTCTAACCTTGACGTGCGCCAGACCACGAAAATAGCCAAAGACACAGTTAAGGAACAGCTTCAAAAGATAGACGGCGTGGGCTCCATCAAGATAATAGGCGGCCTCGAGCGCCAGATCCGGATATGGCTCCAGAACGAGAAAATGCTCCAATATAATATCACCGTGGACGAGCTCGTAAGAGCCCTTAAGATGGAGAACATCGAAGTTCCGGGCGGAAAGGTCGAAGCGGACGGCCGCGACATAGTCGTGAAGGTCAAGGGCGAGATAGAAAAATTCGATGATTTCAAGGATCTTTTTATCGCCAATAAAAACGGTTACGCCGTAAAACTCGGCGACGTCGCCCGGATCGAGGATGGATTAGAGGACAGGAAAAATTTCGCGCGCATAAACGGAAAGCCGGCAGTCGTTCTGGAAGTTAAAAAACAGAGCGGCACAAATACCGTCAAGGTCGCCGACGCCATAAAAGCCGGAATTGGAAGGATAAATAAAATGCTTCCCGAAGGCGCGAAGGTCGAGGTTATTTCTGACACTTCGAAATTCATAAAAGTTTCGATAGAGGAAGTTTTCTTTCACCTTATATACGGCGGCGGTCTCGCGATTTTTATCGTTTTCGTGTTTTTGAGAAACATTAGAATGACGCTTATCTCGGCCGTCGCTATTCCGTCTTCGGTCATCGGCACCTTCGCTTTCATGAAATATATGAATTTCACTTTCAATAACCTCACGATGCTCGGGCTTACGATCTCGATAGGAATGCTTATCGACGACGCGATAGTCGTCATCGAAAATATCCACAGACATAACGTCGAGGAAAAGAAAAGCGTTTTCGACGCGGCTCTTGAAGGTACTTCCGAGATCGGGCTCGCGGTTTTAGCGACCACTTTTTCGATAGTGGCCGTCTTCGTTCCGGTGGCTTTCATGAAAGGGCTCATCGGGCGCTTTTTTTACGAGTTCGGAATGACCGTCACTTTCGCCGTTCTGATATCGCTTTTCATTTCATTTACGATGACGCCGATGCTCTGCTCGCGGTATATGAAGAATTCGGAATCTAATAATATAATTTATAAAATGATCGAATGGGTTTTAAACCTCATCGAAAAGGCGTATTCGGCTATCGTGCGGGCGAGTTTGAAATATAGGGCCGCCGTAGTCGTCTTATCGATGGGCCTGCTTTATTTCAGTTACGCCATGATACCGCTTATCAAAAGCGAATTTATTCCTTCGGAAGACCGCGACCAGTTCTCCGTTACGCTCGAGACGAAAACCGGGTCTTCAATAGGGCTTACGCAAAAAATCATGGCATATATCGAAAATATGCTGGCAAAAGACACCGATATAGTTACCGTGTTTTCGACCATAGGCGCCGATTCTCAGGAACGCTCGAATTTCGGCAATATCCGCGTCGAACTCAAGCCTAAAAAAGACCGTCCGGAAAGGCCGCAGAGTTTAATAATGGCCGGATATCGCGAGAAATTAAAAGATTTTGAGCACGGCGTCGTTTCGGTCCAGGCCGTGTCCGATTTCGGTTCGAGCGGCGGCAGGAACAGCCAGATACAGTTCGCCATTCAGGGGCCCGAACTTCAAAAACTCAGCGGTTATTCTAAAACAATTATGTCTGAAATGGCTAAAATTTCGGGTATAGTCGATATAGACACGAGTTTCAAGGAAGGAAAGCCGGAAGCCAGGGTTTTTGTCGACCGGGCGAGCGCCTCAAAATTGATGGTGCCGGTGTCGTCCATCGCGACGACGGTCAGAACGCTCATCGGCGGGGAAAACGTCTCAAAATTTAAAGACGGCAGGAACCAGTACGATATTAACGTGCGGCTCGATATAAACGAGCGCGATTCCGTCGGAAAACTCGAGAACATTTACGTGCGCTCGCTGAACGGATCGGCGATAGATTTTAAGGCCGTCGCAAAACTTACTGAAGGCGAAGGGCCCACGCAGATCAATCGAACGAACAGACAGCGCCAGGTGACCGTAATGGCGAATCTGGATAATAAAATAGCCATGAGCGAGGCTATGTCTAAAATAGCGAAAATAGCGGAAGACCTTAAAATGCCGGCTGAATATTCGACGAAATTTTCAGGCAACTCCGCGATGATGAATGAATCATTCGAAAGCATATTCTTCGCGATGGCTCTGGCCGTTGTCATGGTCTATATGATACTCGCTTCGCAGTTTGAAAGCTTCATTCATCCGGTTACGATCATGATATCGCTTCCGCTGTCCGTCGTGGGCGCTCTCGGCGCGCTTTTAGTGTTCGGAAAGACGATGAGCGTGTTCAGTCTTATCGGAATTATAATGCTTATGGGCCTCGTCACTAAAAACGCGATACTTTTGATCGATTACACTCTCACTTTAAGGGCGCGCGGAATGGATTGCGATGACGCTGTGGCAAATGCCGGCATCACGCGCTTAAAGCCGATACTTATGACGACCGCGGCGATGATATTCGGCATGCTCCCGATCGCGCTCGGGACCGGCGCCGGATCTGAAACGCGCGGTCCGATGGCTCTTTGCGTTATCGGCGGACTTTTGACGTCCACCGCGCTCACGCTTGTCGTAGTGCCTGTTATATATAGCCTCTTCGATGGTATCGCAGGCTTTTTTACGAAGCGCGCAGGCGAGGAGAAGGCCGGACCGGAGGTTGAAAATTCCCCGGCGTTTTAAGACGGACTCCGATCGACTGCCGTGTAACCTTAACTGTAAAGATACGCAAACGCCTTGCAATCAAAATGCAAGTTAATTGCAAGGCGTTTGCACTTGTTTTTTCAGCTATGAAGTGTTATACTGAACTTAAAGAATCTTAAATTTATATATGTTGTTAAATTAAAAAACTGAAACATTATAACATAAAATTCAATCTGATCAGTAACTCCGGTTACTCCTTATATCGTGAACGTTTTGAAAAAAACTTCGGCAGCGCGATATTTTCAGATTGAATTTTTTACATTTTTAAACAGGCAATTAAAAGTTTTTTAAGAAATCAACCTTTTTTACGCTTCTTTCTGACGGGAAAAAATATGTATTTAATAGAATCTGTATTGTTTTCGACAATAATTTGCATAATAAACTGCGCCTATTACCCGCTTTCGTTCATGTTCATAGGCGATACTGTGAATCCTTACCAGGTCCTTTCGCTTTTTATGGCGATAAGATACGGATCGGTCAGGGGTTTTATCTCTTTTCTCATTATTATTTCCATCGGCGGCGGCAACGCGTTTTTCAACAGCCAGGCTGACAAACTTTTCGACACCCAGACTCTTTATTTCGTTCTTTCCGTTCTTCTAACTTCTCATGTCGCCGGACAGCTTTCAGATTACCAGAACGACGAGATCTTCTTTTTAAGAGACCGTTACGACAAGCTTTCTCTGGATTTTCAAAAATGCACTCTGAACTATTTGATGTTGACCGACGCCAACAAAGAACTGACGCAGAAGATCGTCACGCGCTTTCAATCGCTTTCAACGGTTTACGAGGCGGCCCAGAAGCTTGAAACATTAAGTATCGACAAGCTTTTTCCTTCCGCGCTTGAACTTCTGGAAAGCCATACCAGCGTTAAAACGGCCGCCGTTTACATATTGAAGGACGGAATTTTATACCTTAAGGCGCATTTAGGTTCGAAGGGAGAAGTGGTATTCGCCGAGGCGCTCAAGCCCGATTCCGATAAAATGATATTTAACGCCATTAAAAACCGCAAAACCGTATCCCAGCGCGAAGATATATTCGATCTTTCGAAGGAATACTATTCAGACGAATGCGGCGGCCATCTCATAGTCGCGCCTATAATGCTCAATGAAACCGTCAACGGCGTCGTAGTTATTGAAAAAATATCTTTTGAGAACTTTACGGACGCGACCATAAGAATAATCTCTATGATAGCCGACTGGGTCGCCATGTGTATCAATAAGATCGATAATTTCTCGAAGATCGAAGCGGAAGTTCCTATCGATCAGGAAATAAACTGCTATAAGGTCGATCACCTCAAAAAGATGATAAGGATAGAGGTCGCCAAAGCCGTCCGCTACAGGCTGCAGCTTTCGGTCTGCAAGGTGGCGATCGCCGATCATGATAAGCTCACGGAAAAAATGCGCCGTTCGGTTTATTTCACGATAGGTTATATAGTTAAAAACTGCGTGAGGGATATTGATTTTTACGGCGCATGTATGGAAAACGGCTGTTTTGTAATAATTTTGCCGGTCACCGATTCGAAAGGCTCAAATATTTTAATTTCGAGGTTGACAAATGAGCTTGGTAACTTTAAAATAAAGCCGTACGAAAACGAAGAACAGGAATTGCAGGTTTCGGCAGGCTGTTATTCGCTCTTCGATATAATACCCGAAAAGAAGATAAACTCGATACCTTTCGAAAAACTTCGTGAAGAGACCGAGAACGCTTACGCGACCATACTGAAAGAAATGAAAATTTAAAGATATGAACGATATGTTATGATCAATAAAAACCAAAATACTTATGTTTCTTCGCTTCTGATATGGTTCGTCATTTTGATATCGTTCACTCTTCCCGCGGCTTTCGCCGGAATGGATTTCATACAGTTCTTCAGATATTTCGTGATATTCAATTCGATCGGCGCGCTTTTTTTCCTTATCAATTACGACTACTGCTACAACAAAGAATTCAACATTCACAGCAAACATAATCTGCTGAAAAAAGACCTGACGCTTTTTTTTCTGCTCGTCTTCGGACCTTTCGGCTTTTTTCCGCTTATCTACATACTCATAGCCATAAACGACCGCGCGCGCGGCAAATTTCTGGATTACCTCAAGTATGTCGAATTTTCGGATGTTGTGGACGATCAATATTCGCTTATCGATATAACTTCCGAATTCAAAAAACAGATGCACAAGGAACCGGTCATAGATTCTCTGAAATACGGAAATATTCAGAAAAAACGCAGCGCGATCGAGCTTTTATACAAGATGAAAACGCCCAAATCCATAGCGGCGCTTAAAAATATCGCGCGCGACCCTGAATTCGAGATAAGATTTTTCGCCATAAATAAACTTACCGCGCTCGAAGACGAATTCGTCAACGAGCTTGACTGGTATAAAACCGTTCTTCGCGTGACTGGCAGTCAGCCCGAGCTGCTTTTTCAATACGCGGTAATGCTTCTTAAATTCGCCCACAGCGGGCTTTTGTTTCCGGAGATCGCCAAACTTTATTTTGACAGGTCCGCCGCCGTTTTTAAAATACTTATGGAACATCAGTATTTCATATCCAGCAGCGTAGCGGGGCTCGCCCGGGCGCTTCGTCTTTCCGGAAAGGCGGCGGAGGCCCACAGGCACCTTCGCGATAATTTTCAGCTGCTCAACGATGACGGCGTGGACGAACTGGCTCAATGCCTTTTCGAGCTTAAAAGGCATGAGCAACTGCGCGATCTGGTTTCAAAGGTGAAGACCGATCAGGTGAAGGGCGGCAAATTATTGAAGCGCATGATGGAGAGCGGCGAAACCGAGGAGGCCGAATCCGGAGATATTTATTCGATATCCAAACTTTCCGATTGCGTAAATCTTTTTGATAAAAGCGAATCACTTGATTTCGATATAATTTTCGCGAAGATAAAAGGCGCGATGAATTCGTATATGCTCGCGAGCGTTTTTGACCTTATTCAATCGCGGGGAATGACGGCTAAGATAATGTATCTGAAAATGATCCGCGGAAAGTCGGACCCCGAGCTCGTATGGGGGCTTAAAAGGTTCCTGTATGAAAAGGATAAGCTGTTAAATCTTCTGGCGGCGGACGTTCTGGCTTCATCGGAACTTCCGCTCAGAAACGAGATATTCCTGGACCTTTTATCGCATGATTTTCTGGAGATAAAGCTCATAGCCATAAAATTCCTCGGAATGCAGAGAGTGAAGAACGCCGTTCCTCTGCTCAATAGAATTGCCCGCTCTGCAAGGGTCGAAGCGGCGGTTAAAAACGAGGCCGTAGCGGCCCTCGCCGAGATCCGCGACGACGCTTCCATAAAAGGCGTCGAGGACGCGCTCTGGGACGGCGACGAAAATGTAGTGATAGGGGCGCTGAAAGCCCTCAGGGATTGCGAAATTACTACCGTGCCGGAAACCGTCGTCAAGTGCCTTAAAAATTCGTCGCCTCGCGTCCGTGCAGAGGCCGTTAAAACGCTTGTCACTACCTCAGACGATAAAGCTTTCGGGAAGATAATCGCTCATTACGCGGTCGAGGGCGAAAGAGAGCTTCGCGATCTGATCGTCGACGAACTGTGCGATCATAAGCGCCCCGAGGCTATGGATTTGATACTTAAACATGAATTCCGGGACCCGCAGCGGAACATGGCGGTAAATAATTACTTTACCTATGTAGGAAAAGATGATATCCTGCGCTATGCGAAAAAATTATTGATATCCGGAAAATATGAGGAAAAAAGATTTTTTGAGATGTTCTCGCGTTTCAGAAAAGACGATTTCGTCCATTTCAGGGATGAATTTGTCGCTCCTTCAGGCGACGAAGCCTCGATGGAATTTATTTCAGGATTTATCTCCGGCGGATCCGCCGGGAACGCGGCCGGCGGTATGGCGCATACCGATGATGCAGCGGGGCGAAGGAGCGTGAAATGACATGGCCGACGTAGGGCTTATACTCGAGGGGACCTATCCGTACGTCACCGGCGGCGTTTCAGGCTGGGTGCACGACATAATAACGGACCTTAAGGACGTGACGTTCGACCTGATCGCGATCGTTCCTTCGCGCGGTTACACGCGCGAATATAAATACAAGATGCCGCCTAACGTATATTCCATAAAAAATATATATTTGAACGATCTCGGCGAGAGGTTCGCGTCCGGAGCGGGATATTTTTCGCGCGCCGTCTTCTTTCGAAAACTTTACGACGTGCTGGTAGAGGTTAAAAACGGTAATTATGAAGCCGCGCGCGCCGTACAGGAACTTTTCAGGACATATTCGCCGTCGGTATCCGATTTCATGAAGTCGGCCGAGGGCTGGGATTTTTTCGTGAAAATATATAATTCTTTCGATAAAACCCTTTCATTCATAGATTTTTTCTGGACGATGCGTTTCGTGCTGGTTCCGCTTCTAAACATCATGCGCGCCGAAGCGCCTGAATGCCATTGCTATCATCCCGTATCGACAGGTTACGCGGGGCTTCTCGGCAGCCTTTTTAAAATGACGACGGACAAAGGCCTTATCCTGACGGAACACGGTATATACGCCAATGAAAGGCTTCTGGAAATAGTCGACGCCAGATGGATATACGACGAAAATCAGGACGAGATGGATGCGATGAAGGAATTGTCGCCGCTTAAACAATTCTGGATAAATCTTTTCATGATAATAAGCAGCGTTACCTATCACAACAGCGATAAGATAATAACCCTTTACCGAGGAAATCAGCAGCTTCAGATAAAACACGGAGCCGACATAAAAAAATGCAGCATCATACCAAACGGCATAGACATACAGAAATTCGGCCAAAAGCGTGGTTCGGCTTCCGAAGGCCCTGAGTACAAGGTCGGTTTCGTCGGAAGAATAGTTCCTATAAAAGACGTCAAATCGCTTCTGCACGCGGCGCGTTTCGTCGTGGACAGGCTTCCCGGCGCCAAATTCGATCTCAAGGGGCCCTACGACGAGGACAAGGCTTATTATGAGGAATGCAGGATCCTGGTGAGCCTCCTGGGCCTGGATCAGAACGTTTTTTTTACCGGGCCTTCGGACGTTTCAGGATTTTATAAGGACCTGGACGTTCTTGTGCTGTCCTCGGTCTCCGAAGCTCAGCCGCTTTCTCTGCTTGAAGCCAATCTTTGCGCGGTGCCCGTTGTTTCGACCGATGTAGGCGCCGTCCGTGAGCTTTTATACGGCATAGACGAGGATGACGTGAAACTCGGTCCCTCGGGCATAGTCGTGCCGGTCAAGTCGCCACAGGCCCTCGCCGAAGAGATAGTGAAACTTCTTTCCAACCGTGACCTCAACAATAAAATGGGCGCGACCGGCGTTAAGCGGGTTTTAAGTTATTATAAAAAAGAGGACCTTATGACGAAATATCGCGATATTTACAAAGGATTTATAAAATAATATGGCTGGAATAGGATTCAAATTCAGGGAAATGGTCTCGGACGGCAGCTATCTCGGAGCCATACGCGGATATGTTTATTCCGCTATTTTTTCGGCCGGCCCGTGGATAATGACGATGATCGTCATAGCCGTTCTCAACTCCATCGCGCCGCCGGAAATAAAAGGCGATACGCTTATAGTTTTTCGCGCCACGCTCACCTATATCTACGCTATGAGCCTTCTCGTCGTCGGCACTTTTCAGTATCCGATCACGCGCTATATCGCCGACCGCATATATGAAAAAGACCGCGGCGAGATTCTTTCCACGTTTATCGGAACGCTGTTTCTTTTCTCGTTCTTGGCCCTTATCGTCGGCACGGTGTTTCTATGGTATAACACCGGCGGTTTCGTATATAAGATACTTTTTATGGCGCTTTTTCTTACGATCACGCTGATATGGGACGGCATGATATTTCTCTCGGCGATCAAGGATTATAAATTCATTATCTTTGTTTTTTTCAGCGGGTCCGTGGCTTCCATTGTTCTGTCGGTTGTTTTTAAATCGTATTTCGGCGTCAACGGTTACGTTCTGGGGTATTTTCTAGGACAGCTCTATATTTTATCCGGGCTTATCGCCGAGACCGTCCGTGAATTTTATAACGACAAGGGCGCCACATACTATTTCTTGAAATATTTCAAGAAATATGCTACATTGATAGTCGCCGGCTTCGCTTATAACCTGGCTATATGGATCGACAAGCTTATCATCTGGAACAGTCCCGTGTGGCGTGAGAGATATCTCGGCAATCTGAACATTTGCGGAGTCTATGACGTCAGCATCTTCGCGGCGTATCTGACGATAATTCCGGCGCTGGCCTATTTCATGGTCAGGCTGGAGACCAATTTTTACGATCTTTATAGAAATTACTTCACCAGGATCATGAACAAGAATCCGCTGGAAAAAATAGAGGAATCCCGCGACCGCATCGTTTACGCCGTCGATTCCTCCGTGCTTGAACTGATAAAGATACAGGGCGCCATAACGCTTTTGTGTTATATATACGCCGATTCGTTCATGAGTTTCTTCGCCAACCGCGAGATATCCGTGGCCATTTTCAGATACGCCATCGTAGGCGTTTTTTTCCATATCCTCTTTCTTTTTAAGACAATATTCATGATGTACTTTGAATATTACGGAATGCTCTGGATGACAACGGTTTTCTTTTTAGTTTCCAACGGCGTTCTCACATGGGTCGGAATGTCGGCCGGAAAGAACCTGGCGTGGGGTTATATGGTTTCGTCGATGCTTTCATTCTTCATAGCTTTCATAATATTCAGAAGGCACCTGAAGCATCTGATATACTATACTTTCGCCGGGCAGCCGCTGATCCCGAATCAGGGTGAAAAGGCGGTTTTCGACTCCTTTAAATTCATGGAATCCATAGGGCGGTCGAATGTTTTGAAAAACGAGAATTTTGAAGGAGTAGATCTCGATGATCTCGAAAAATAAAATAATATGCTCATTTATCGTTTCAACGGCCCTTGTTTTTTTTGCCGCCGGTCCGCTTTTCGCTCAGGCGGAAATGTTTGAAAAGTTCCGCGAACTAATGAAGCTGAATGAACAGAAGTTCGACCTCGACACAAGACATGCCGTCCTTACGTCTTTTCAGACCGCCAATTTTAAAGAAGCCGCGATGTTCGCGAAAAAACACCTGAAGCTTTTTCCGAACGACAGCGAGATCCTTTTAATGTTATGCCAGTCGCTTCTGTGGAGCGGCGACGCCAAAGCCGCCGGGGCCGGCTATCAAAAGTTTTTCAAGAGCGGCGGCGAAAGAAGCGGTGCGTTCCTCTTTCAATATTCCGAATGCCTCAGGGCACAGTCTAAATATAAGGAAGCGGCCGGCGTTTTACATGAAGCCAGAGCGAAATTGAAAACGGCCGAAATAGAACTATTGCCTAATATCGATCTGGGGCTCGGATATTGCTATATGGAGACCGGCGATCTTAAAAAGGCCGGAAGTTATTTTTCAAAAGTGAAGAACACCCGCCTGGCGAATGAATATTACGATGCTATGGGCGACCGCGGCGTAAGATTGAACGCCCTCGAGACCGAGGAAAATTATTTTGACGCTTCAAAAATGTCCTTTGAAAAAAGGATATCGCGCGCGAACCTTGAAAAGGCGCTGAAAAATTATCAAAAAAACCTTGAACTTAAAAACGAATCGACCAATCCCGTGAGGATAAAGATCGCGGACGCGCTGTGGGGTCTGGACAGGAGGGAAAAAGCTATTAAAATGATGACCGCCGCCGAGAGCGTTTTAAATAACGAATACGCTTCCATGCGCCTGGCTTATTTTTTAATGGAAGAAAATAAAAGTTCCGAGACCGTTTTGAAAAAATGTATAAAGCTTCTTGAAAAAGCTCAGGGCCTGGGACAGAACAGGGCCGAGGCGGAACTTGAAAAAGCCTCCGTTTATGAGCTTTTAAAAGACGAAATTTCCCGTAAAAATTCGGTCAGGATTACTGCCAGGCTTGCGAACGGAGACGAATGGTTCGGTTTTTCCTTATCCGACAAGCTTTTGAAGTGTTATGCCGATATATCGGAAATATCGGATTATTCTAACAAGCTGAAAAAGAGCGGAAAGTTTCCTGATACGGTAATGCTTTTAGACGCATTCGTTCACTCGAAAAACAGTACGGGAACCGGAAAAGCTCTCGGACTGCTCCGTGAATTCCTCTCCGGCGATATGCCTAAGAATTATGACAACCTGACCATGGCGACGAATATCTATACCGCGGTCGAATACGAAGTAAGGCTCAAAAACAAAGATATTTCGGATATGATAGAAGCCGAAACGAAAAAAATGATAGCGGCGGAGGTCGGAAAAAAAGTTGAAATGGTCGACGCTGCGGCCCTCGTTGAAAAAAATGACGCGAACCTGTATTCGATGCTTGAAATGAAAGCCGGGCTTTACATGGGTATCGGAGACATCGCTCAAGCGCTTGAATATACGCTTGATTCACTTCAATATTGCGCGAACGACCGTGAAAAAACCAGAAAAACCTTGATCAAAGCTTATGAATACAGCGTTTTTTCCGCGAACGCCGAAAAGACGGATGAGATCGCGAAAAAACTTCTGGAACTTAAAATGTATGAAAAAGAGCCGCTCAAGCTTTTGATATATTCAAATTACTGGGATAAGGACAAGGCGCTGGCGGAAGAATGCCTTAAAAGGCTGGCGGAGATAGATCCGGGATCGCCGGTTGTGCCGGCGTTCGACGGATTGAAACTTTCCGCGGAAAACAAACGCATGGCGGCCGTAAAAAAATTCCGTGAAGCCGTTGATAACGGCGGAGAAAAGGAATATCTCCAAAAACAGATAGATGCGGAAAAGAAAAAGGCGAAACCAACCGTGAATCCCGGGTATTATTACGTCAACGATTCGGGCGGCCAGACGAAGATCAATAAATCAATAGTATATACAATGCTTTCGGACGGATATAATATCCTCGCCGGAACCGATACGACAAGGATCTCAAAGGAAAAAATGTTTCGCGGCGCGCTCGATCTGACGACCTCTTTTAAAAGTATGTTCATCGGTTTCGCCATGCCTCTTGAAAAATTCAATGTCGAGGCAAGGCTCATCAGAAGCTCCGTCGAAAAGAACTATTTGAGCCCGCAGGAAAAGTTCTTTCAGTATCTTAAGGTTTTTACCACCGGAGAACCGTTTAATTATTCCCTGATATACTACAGGCGCTTTCTGGAGGATACTCCTCTCGCTCTTGAACTGGGGCTTTTTGAAAGGATCGTCGAATTCGTCGCTAATTATTCTAAAAATAAATTTTATTCGACGCTTCTGGTCCAGACGCATAAATTGTCCGACGGCAATTCCCGCCTTGACTGGGTCGGAAGCGCGGGTTATAAGGTCCATAAATATACCGGTTTGAAACTGATATTCACCAAAGATAATATGGACCACGAATATGCCGGCGATGCCACATATTTCGCTCCGTTCGAAGTTTATTACGCCCCGGACGGCGTTTCAAGCAGGGCCATAGGCGTCGATTACGCCCGTTCCTTCAACAAATTCAATCTGAGCGCGGCCGCCGTTATTTACGGAAAGGAATCAAGGAACGCCGGGCCTGATTCGAAATTTAAAAATTTTTCCGCGACGCTTAATTTTCCGGTAAGAGAAGGCTCGAGCTTCGACCTGAGCGTTTACGGCGCGAAGAGCGATATAAATCCAATATCCGACCAGGCGACGAATTCTCAGTATATCGGCCGGGAGATCTATCTGAGATATCTGCATAAATTTTAAGTAAATGTCTTTGTTTAAACACTCTCTATTCTCCGCTTTCCGACATGTCAGCAAAACAGGAAGGAACAACTTTAATTGAGCTGTAACGATACTCTGAAAAAAAACAACCTCAAACGTTATACGCTAAAGCTTTTGGCGTCAGTTTTGATACTTACGGGCGTTTTATCGCAGGCGTATTTTTTCGCTGCCGTTTTCGCCGCGGATGAAAAGGCGAAACGCAACGTTCTGGTCTATTATTCGAAAACGGACGGCAATGATTTCAATTCCAATTCGGTTTCGGAGCTGTTCGGAATATTTTTCGATTATTACGGCGTAAGCGTTCGTTTCACCGATCTGGACCAGGGAATTGGAAGCGAAGCGCTTCGCAGCTGGGCCGATGTTTATGTGGTATGCCATTACCAGTGGCAGCATCCCAACGGGAACGCTCTTTGCGATTTTCTAATGCCGGCGGCAAAAGATAAGCGCGTAGTTCTGCTCGGGCTTCCGGGCTCTCCCGCCAAACAGGTCTTTCTTATCGAGCGTATCGGGTTTCGAACGGACGACAGATTCGCCGCGCGGGAACTTATCAAAAAGGTGGATGTAGACCCTTCTCTCTCTTCGGGTGAAACGCCTTACCAGCTTAGCGCCAGCGGGGATTATTACCTTCTCGAAAAAAAGAAGGACCGCGAGGACGCGAAGGCCATTATAAAAGCGGTGGCGGATACTTTCGAGACCGTCATAGCCGGGACCTCGAAAAACGGCGCTATCGTGTTCATCGATAAACTCATATCGGAAAAGAATTACGTCCGCAAATGGATGATAGATCCCTATGTTCTCGCCAGGGCCATACTGGGAGAAGAAAAATGCATAATAGCCGATCCTTGCGTAAGATCTGGCAGCAGAGTGGCGATGGTCCATATCGACGGCGACGGTTTCAATTATAAGGCGTATTACAAAGACCGGCGTTTCAGCGGAGAAATAATAACCGACGAAATAATAAACCGTTACAAAGTGCCGGTAAGCGCCTCGCTTATAGTCGCTGAAGTAAATCCGGCGGATTTCGGAAGCGCCGATATTTTAAACAAGGCGAAAAAACTTCTGAACTCACCCTACGTCGAAGTTGGGTCGCACAGCTGGTATCATCCTTTCGACTGGGAAAAGGTCCAGGAAGGTAAAATGGAGGACCTCACGGCGGATACCGAAGAGAACGATCAGATCGAAGATCTGAAAACGTTCAACCCGGCCTGGAAAGCCAAACAGATGAGCCTCGAGAACGAGATAAAAAATTCCGTGGAATATATATCAGGGCTCACCGGTAAAAAATGCAGAGTTTTTTTCTGGACCGGAAAATGCAATCCGACGCCGTCCGCGCTTGAATTATGCGAAAAGATGGGGATCTATAATATAAACGGCGGCGACACCAGGTACGACGCGGAATTTGATTCATATTCAAATCTGTCTTCACACTATGGAGCGTATGAGGACCATTACCGCTATAGCGCCAGATACGTTAACGAGTTCATACTTACCGATAAGTGGAGCGAGCCCTACGACGGCTATATAAAAGCGATAGAAGGTTTCAAAAGGACCGGCAGCCCAAAGCTTTTAACTCCGATCGATATTTATTTCCACTACTATATCGCGACGCGCCTTGAAGGGTTGAGCTCGCTTAAAAGCGTTTTCGAGTATGTTTTATCAGAATATCCTTCTTTCGTGAATGTTTCCGAATGGATAGAGAGACTTCGCGGCGTTATGTCCTGCGAGATCTATATAAAGAGCGAATTGAAAAAATTCGAACACGGCGATGCCCGCCTTAATTACTACAGACAGTCAGGCAAGGTTAAATCGCTTTATTCGTTTTCATTTAAAAACACCGGAAAGCTTGATAATTTCAGATGGGACCACGAAGGATTTCCGCTCGTGGATCCCGGCCGCGGGATCATGGGATATAACGTCATCAACGGTTCTAAATATATAACGCTCGGCGATATTACCAGCGGCGAAATAGATATAGTGGATAAAGAGCCTTCCGCTATGTATCTGAGGTCCTTTACCGGAAAAGTTCTGGGCGTCGAACTCGCCGGGACGAACGGAAAGGTGTTCAAGATGCGCGGTTCTCTATGTTCTCCGCTCAAATTCACTCTCGGCAATGTTACATTTGCCGCCGCAAAGGTCGAGATCGTGAACGAAAAAAACGAGAAAATGGAATACGCGGGAAGTATCGATACGGGAAAGCAGGAACTTTCGTTCACCGGCCCCTCGATGGAGGGCGTCATAACCGTTTCGATCTTCTTTTCGACTTTCTACGATAATTTTTTCATAGCTTCTTACGGCAATATGATCAAGCTTTTCAACATTTTTAAAAGCAACTTTCCTCTTCTTTTCGTTATATTACTTTACTTTTATTTTGTTTTCAGGGCCCGCCGCGAAAAGAAAAACAATAAAAGGAAATATTAGTTTTTTCGCATAAATATCGCTGCCGCCGGCTTCATAAAAAAACATTGACATTTCAATCTTAATTATGTATCATTACACTATCTTAGAAAATATCAACTTCTTAAGGAGGAGTTTATTTTTATGTTCAAAAGATTAGTATTGGTAAGCGTAGCTCTAATGTTCTTATTCTCATGCGTCAGCGATTCAATGGCGGCCGGCGTTAAACTGCAGTACGACCTCAAAAAAGGCGACACGGCTAAATATAGAATGAAAATGAAGAGCACCACTTCTATCGGCGCACTCGGAAAAGTTGAAAAAATGGACACCGAAACTGAAATGACCCTTAACCAGAGAGTTATCGACAGAGACGAAAAAAACACGATGTACGTTCTTACGGCTATCGAAGGCGTAAAAACGATAGTTAACGGAACTCCCGTTGACGAAAAATCAAACAAAACCGCCGAACAGGTATTCACCATGCACATGGAACCAAGCGGCAAGATCCTCGACACGCAGGGTTTGAAATCAGAGATATCGATGCAGCAGATGCAGCTCGCTTTCCCGGACAAACCGGTTGACGTAGGCGAAAGCTGGACAAATACTCTTACCGCTTCCGAACAGATCCCGACCACTCTCAAGATGAAATACACGGTCGACAAGTTCGAAAAAGTTCAGGGCATGGACTGCATAGTGATCAAATCGAAAGTCGTTTCCGAAGCTTCAAAACCCGGCGTAGTTTCACAGCTCGACGTTAACGCCGATGGAACGATATGGTTCGCTCACAAAGAAGGCAAAATCGTTAAGAACGCCGTTATCGGAACTTTCGGTTCAGTAACCAATCAGGTTATCGAAGGCAAAACAGAGCCTATCGTTACGAAAGTAAACATAGACCTGTTAATGGACCTTGTAAAATAATCAACGCGGAATATCTAAATCTCATTGGAGGGTCAACCTTTAATGGAAATAAAACTTGAAAATATCGGAAGCGTAACGGTCGTGAACGTCGAAGGCGACATATTCGCCGAAGACTCGATGAAACTGAAGGAAGCCCTCGAAAAACTCTTTCAGTCCAACAAGATCAAGGTCGTATTAAACCTTGAGAAGACCAACGTTATTTCATCGGTCGGGCTCGGCGTCATACTCGCGGCGCTCATAAAATTCCGCAAATACTCAGGCGATATCTGTCTCTGCCAGGTAAAAGACTTCGTTAAAAAGGTCTTGAAAACGACGAAAGTCGATAACATCATCGAGGCTTACGAAGGCGTCCAGCAGGCGATAGAGGTAATGTCCTAAAATGTGCTAATATATTGACCAGGCGAAAATATCAAGGCAGGGTTTCGATCCGTCCTTGATATTTTCATTTTC
This sequence comes from uncultured bacterium, assembly GCA_964551445.1. Taxonomy (GTDB): domain Bacteria; phylum Muiribacteriota; class UBA9980; order UBA9980; family UBA9980; genus DAOPXV01. Next base: position 22,833 of record CAZKCG010000037.1, read on the forward strand.
GGGCAAAATAAAATTAATGGAGATAATAAAAATGACAGTTAAAAAAACTGCTGAAAAGAAAGTAAAACCGGTTGCAAAGAAACCCGATGTAAAAAAAACCGACGCCGGAAGATCCGCCGCTGAAAAGACAACAGCGAAAAGATCCGCCGTAAAATCTCCCGCGAAGAAAAACGCCGCCAAAAAACACGTTCACGCGAAAACAAACATAGGCATATTCTTCGGCGGCCGTTCGTCCGAACATGAAGTATCGCTCATTTCGGCCAAATCCATAATTGACGCGATCGACAGAAAAAAATACAATATTATACCGGTCGGTATAAACAAGAACGGTAATTTCTTCTATCTAGAAGGCTCGATGGAACCGTCCGAGATAATAAACCACGGAAAACCTGCGCTTTTCGTCGCTCAGCCGAATATCAACTATAACCTGTGGATACTTGACAACGAAGAGAACGCCGTCGTTGACGCTTTTAATATCGACATAGCTTTTCCGGTGCTTCACGGCCCATACGGCGAAGACGGAAAGATACAGGGCCTTTTTGAAATGGCGAATATCCCTTACGTCGGATCCGACGTTTTAGGCTCCGCCTGCGGAATGGACAAGGCTATAATGAAGAACCTTTTCACGAATCATAATCTTCCCACGGCGAACTACGCGTATTTCACGAAGTTCGATTTCGAGCACAGCAAAAGCACGATCCTTGACACGATAAGAGCGGCCATAAAACCTCCGTTTTTTGTAAAACCGGCTAATTTAGGCTCATCGGTCGGTATATCGAAGGTCGAAAAATTCGCCGGGCTCACCAAAGCCATCGAAAAAGCCCTGAAATACGATTATAAGATCATCGTCGAAGAAGGCATAAACGCCCGCGAGATCGAGGTCGGCGTTATCGGCAATTTCGATTTCATAGCGGCCGAACCGGGCGAAGTGATCCCCAACGCTGATTTCTACGATTACGACGATAAATACAAGAACGGAAAGACAAAATTCGTCATACCCGCGAAACTTCCGAAAGAAAAGATCGAAGAGATAAAAGAGATGGCCGTTACTGCCTATGAATCGGTCGGCGCCAAAGGCTTCGCGCGCGTCGATCTGTTCCTTGAAAAAGGCACGGACATGGTCTATGTCAATGAAATAAATACGATCCCGGGTTTCACCGCTATATCGATGTTCCCGAAAATGTTCGAAAAAAGCGGCGTCAAATACAGCGATCTCGTTGACACGCTCATCGGATACGCGGTGGAACTGCACGAACTGAAAAAGACGCTCGTGGTATAACAAAAGGGTTTGGCGGTTTTTTATGGCACTTTATAAAAACAAGCTTGCATATATTTTTATGGCGCTTGCTGCCGCAGCGGTTTTCTCCGCCTGCGGCGCAAGCGTTCAGCCTGCCGCGGATACCGCGTCCGGGCCGGCTTTAAAAAGATCGACCATATTCGCCGCCGATCAGAAATATAAGGACGTTACTATAAGATTTGGCGCAAACGCGGTCGCGAGCGCCGCCGAAATGTTGAAAAAACGCGGTGAACTCGCGGCTTACCTGAAATCAGAGCTCGGCGTGCGCGCGGTCGAGATAGTGCTTGCGCGCGATTACGAACAGGCCCTGAAACAGCTGCTCAATCATGAAACCGACATTTCATGGTTAGGCGCGATATCATTCGTGCGCGGAACTGAAAAAAATAAACTTATACCGCTGGTCAAACCCATAGTCAACGGCGCGACCTTTTATAGAAGCGCCATAATAGCCAGAAGCGGCGGCGATATTAAAACAATATCGGATCTGCGCGGAAAAAAAATGGCGTGGGTCGATAAAAATTCGACATCCGGCTATATGATGGCCAAGGCTTTAATGCGCGAATCCGGCATCGATTCGGACCGTGACCTGGCCGAAACCGATTTCGTCGGAAGCCACACAGCCGTAGTTTTAAACGTCCTTCTGGGCGAAGTTGACGCCGGCGCGTGCTATTTAGGGGCCCAGAACGTATTATTGGACCCGGCTAAAATAGAAGGAATAAAGGTCATCGCGACCACCAGGGAAATATCGACCGAACCCATAACCTGCACGGACTCGTTTCCGGTTGAATTAAGGGGACGCGTAACTGACGCGTTCTTAAGGCTTACGGAGAACGGCAATCCTAAATTTATGAAGGCGTCCGACGGCGACTATGATTCGATCCGTGAAATAATGAAGTTTTTAAATTTTTAATGAAGGATAAGAACGGGCATTTGGTAAGATACAGCCTTAAATTTAAAATATTTCTATGCACCGTAACGCTCGCCGTATTTATTATTATGGCCGTTTCGTATGTTTACGCGATCCGTATGGAGAATATGGTCAAGGAAAATTTAAACACGGCCGGCGCGCTTTTATGTTCGGCAGTCGCACGCTTCACTCCGGAACTTATAACGCGCAAAGGTTACGACGATATCTTTGAGTTCGTTGAAAGCGCCGTTAAAAACAGCCGGTTCGTCGAAGAAATATCCATACTCGACAGAAACTATAGATATATCGCCAACCGCGAAAGAAAAACCATGAAGACGAAGATCGGCGATACTATGTCGGCTGACGAACGGCTTAAATATCCATATTCGCCGTCCGTTACAAGGCTCGAAAGCGCGGACGGCCTGTCCATCGAATATTTTATGCCGATCGAACAGGACGCCATATATTACGGAATGGTGATACATAAGATATCGTGCGAACCGCTCGAAAGGTCCCGCGCCGAGAACCGCAAATGGTTCGTCGCCCTGATAATCGGCGCCATACTCGCGGCTTTATCCGCGGCTTTTCTTTTATCCGGCATGATAACTTCGAATCTTAATAAACTCATGAAAAGCATCAAGATAGTTTCCGGCGGAGACCTGGCGCACAGACTTGACATAAAATCGGGCGATGAGATCGGCTTGATCGCCGACCAGTTCAACACCATGCTATACGGCCTTCAGGAACGCATGCACCTGGCCAGGTTCGTTCCCGAAAGCGTTCTCGACGCCATAAGCGACAACGGCACGCTCGAGCTCGGCGGCCATGAAAAGAGCGTTACGGTCCTTTTCGCCGATATCCGCGGGTTTACGACCTTGTCTGAAACGCATCCGCCGAGAGAGATCGTCGAGATGTTAAATGAATATCTCGAACGCATGACCAACGTCATAAAATCGGAGAACGGCGTCGTGGATAAATTCATCGGCGACGCCATCATGGCCGTTTTTTATCCCGGCGAACAGGGCGACGACACCACGCGCGCGGTCATGGCCGGAATGCAGATGATGGAAGAACTCAAGCGGTTCAATATCAAGCGCAGGGCCAACGAACTTTTTACCATAGACATCGGCATTGGAGTTAATACAGGCCCCGCGATAGTCGGCATGATAGGCTCGAAATCAGGCCGTCTCGATTATACCGTTATCGGCGATACGGTCAATGTCGCGTCACGATTAGAGGGCATGTCCAAGCTTGGTAAATACACTAAAATAGTTATTTCCGAAAGCGTTTATGACCGTATATGCCATGTGTTCGATATAAGCCTCATGGAAGAGGACAAGGTAAAGGGGAAGACCGCCCAGGTCAAAATGTTCGAAATAATAGGCATAAAGACCTCCGAGCGTATATTAGACGAAATAGACCGCAAGAGCGAGGATGAGAAGGTCCGCGCTATAGATCTGATAGGTCTTTCGGGTAACGTCGGCATGGTGGACGCCATATTGAAATATCTCTGGGATGAATCGCCGAAGATCCGTATAAGTTCGGGTATGGCGCTTAAAAACCTTTTAAGGCCGGTGAGCGAGGTCGTCGAAAAATTCTGCAAGGTCCTCGAGGTCGAAAAAGACCCGCAGGTAATGGCGACATTCATAAAAGACATCGGAATGCTCGGCAGCGACGACGATAAGATAAGGCTCGTGCCGTTTTTAGACCACGAGAACGAGCGCGTCCGGGCGAACGCCATCGAGGTCATAAGCCGCGTGAATAACAGTCCTCTTTTAAAGGACCTTCTCGGCAAAAAACTCAATGATTCGAATAACCGCTCGCGCGCGAACGCGGCAATAACCCTTTACCAGATAGGCGACCTGCGCGGGCTTACGACTCTCATCGAAATGTGCCGCGACAAGAACTCCGGTCTTATGCGCGCCTCAGGCGCCTACGGAATAGGTCAGATAGCCTCGAAACGGGCGGCGAAGAACATATTCATATACCTCACCAACGAAGACTTCATTTTAAACGAAGACAGGTTCAAGCTCTTAGAGGACGCCCGTCTCATCCTTGAAGAACTTATGCGCGACGAATCCGATTCGATGGTGAAGGCGAACATCATAAAGGCGCTCGGGCTTCTCGGCAACGCCAACTCGATCCCGGCTTTTATAAAGGAATTCAAAAGGCTTCCTAAAACAAGCTCGTTCAGGCCGATGCTTCTTTCGGCGATGACCGAAATAACCGGGTCTTACATACCGCAGCTCATCGACGAGCATTTCAAGAAAAATTGATGAACGCAGCATATTTTTTGAACATTCGTTCATAAAAAACTCCGGTCCTATTGACAATCCGCCGGCATAAATGTTAATATTTATACCGTTTGAACGGCGAAAGGCAGTGATTAATTTGCAGGATCTGGTTAAAATAGAAGAGCCCAGTAAAAAAGAGAAGATATTAAAGGCGAGTCTCGCGGTATTCTCCAAAAAAGGATTCCCGGAATCCACGATGCGCGAGATCGCTCAAAAGGCGGGCGTATCGCTTGGCCTGATCTATTTTTATTTCAAGAGCAAGGACGATATATTAAAAGAGATATTCGTAAGGATCAACAGCGGTTTTCCGAAGGAAGTTTTTGAAAAAAACGAGGAAGCGGCGCCTGAAGAAATATTGAGGGATCTGTGTCTGTCCCACTTGAAATTTCTGTCGAGAAACTTCAAGCAGTTCATGATGTTTCTCAATGAGTCCATGAATAACAACAAGCTTGGCGAGTTTCTTTATACGAACGGGATGGAAGAAGGATTGCGCGATATCGGCGAGGTATTCTCCAGGCTTCAGAAAAGCGCGAAATTTCGAAAATTCGACGTGGAGAATGCCACGTTCACTCTTTTAAATTCCATATTCATGTTCGTCCTTTTCAAGGAAGGGCCATTTAAAAAACAATTGAAGGACAAGACTTACGAAGAATACTGCGCCACTCTGACGGACCTTCTGCTCAAAGGAATGCTTCTGAAATAGTAAAATCGTCGCGTTTTAGCGATTACAGGGTGACTTTGATTGTTTAAAAGCCTTTTCATACGCGGCGTTCTGCCGACCATTGTCATTATCGCGCTTTTTTCGGCGTCCGTCTTCGGCGTCATCGTTCCGGCTTTTGAACGCAATATCCTCGAACAGAAAAGAGAGATGATCCGCGAGCTTACGAATTCGGCCTGGAACATCATGGCGAAATTCGAGAATGACGAACGCGCCGGCGTTATGACGCGCGAGAACGCTCAGAAGGCGGTCATATCGCAGATCCAGAACCTCCATTACGGAAGCGAGATGAAGGACTACTTCTGGATAAACGACACCCGTCCGGTCATGGTCATTCACCCTTACAGGATCGACCTCAACGGCCGCGATCTGTCGGATTTTAAAGATCCGCGCGGCAAACGCCTGTTCGTCGAGATGACTGAGCTCGTTAAAAAGGACGGCGCGGGCTACGTCGACTACATGTGGCAGCGCAAGGACGACCCGACGCGCATAGTGCCGAAATTATCATATGTCAAGGGATTCTCGCCATGGGGCTGGATCATCGGGACCGGCGTATATCTCGACGATGTCGAGAGCGAGATAAAGAACTTAAAACAGAACATCATCATCGTTTCGCTTATAATTATAGTCGCGGCGGCGTTCATTCTTTTCTATCTTCTCATCGAACATTTCAAAGCCGAATACGGCCGCGTCAGGAGCGAAAAGGCGCTCGCGGCGTCCGAGGAAAAATACCGCACGCTCGTCGAATCGGCCGGCGAAGGCATAATCATGGCTATTTCCGGCGAACAGCTCTACGCCAACGCCAATATTTTGCAGAAACTCGGATATAGCGCCGAGGAATTCTCAAAACTTTCCGTCGACGATGTTATAGCCGTTACTGAAGAAGAAGCCTCGTCCGGCGGGCCATATTACAAAAAGCTGATGAAGGGCGGCGTCGCCCCGAGAAGATACGCTTCACGCCTTAAAGCGAAGGACGGCACGGAGGCCGCGGTCATGCTTTCCGTGGCGGGCGTCGATATGCCCGATAAAAGCGGCTTCATCGCCATCGCGACCGATATAACGAAAAGCAGGAAGAAGGATATCGCGCAGGAAAAAGTTATAAACGAGCTTCAGAGCGCGTTCATGAGCTTCAGCCAGCCCGTCTGGAATATCTGTGAAAAGACGCCTGTTTTCTGTCAGGAGAGTGAATCTTTGCCGTCGGTCATGAAAAAGATGCGCTATCTTAAACGGAGCTCGGCGATAATAAAAAAAGAAGACGGCGCGATCGCCGGAATATTAAGCTGCGAAGATTTATTCGACGAAAAATTGATAGGCCTTCTCGCGAATGATTCACCGGTATCCAAATTTGACGGTCTTTTTGCGCCGGCTTTCATAAGTTCATCCACTATGGCTTTCGAGGCGTCGCGCAAACTTGAGGAAAACGGTTTCAGGCCGTTATTGATCACGGGCCCCGATGGAAAACCTTCGGGAGTGCTTGAAAAAGGGCATCTTCTGATGATCCAGAACTATTCTCCGGCGGTGTTTTTGCGCGAGATAGCGATGGCCGGATCGCCGGAAGACATACAAAAGATAAGCCGCCGCCTTCCGGAGCTTGTGAAGATACTGGTTACTAACGGCGTAAAAGCTTTCAATATAAATCATTTCATAACTCAGACCGCCGACGCCATACTCGAGCGGCTTATCCGTTTCGCCATTGAAAAACTCGGGCCCGAGCCGGTTCCATTTGTGTTTCTGGTCATGGGAAGCGAGGGCCGCTTTGAACAGACATTAAAGACCGATCAGGATAACGCGATATTGTATGAGGATGTTCCGGCCGAAAAACATGCCGCAGTCGAAAAATATTTCGGCGAGCTCGGAAACATCGTCTGCGGATGGCTTGCGGAATCGGGATATTCCAACTGCGCCGGCGGCGTTATGGCTTCTAATCCCAAATGGTGCCAGCCGATGTCCGTCTGGAAGAATTACTTCTCGGAGTGGATAATGAAGTCCGAATCCGAAGATCTTTTAAAGACCAAGATATTCTTCGATTTTCGAAGGGCATGGGGTAAAAGCGAGCTTGCCTCCGAACTGCGCGCCTCGCTTCGGGAAAGCATTGAAAGCACCACGAGATTCTTCTTTCTGCTCGCCAGGGATGTTCTTCGGTTTGAGTCTCCCGTAGGGCTTTTCGGGAATTTTACGCAGGCTTCCGGTTCAGGCGGCGATATCGACATAAAGGCCGTAATGACCTTTATCGTTGATTTCGCGAGGATCTACGCGCTTAAATCATCTCTTTCCGAGACCAATTCGATAGACCGCCTTACTGCGCTTCAGGAAAAGGGCATATTAAAAGCCGCGAGTTATGACGAAATGGTCCAGGCTTATTCGTATCTGATGTATTTAAGACTTTCGAATCAGGTAAAAAAATACAGCGACACGGGCGCCGCGGATAATAGCATAGACCCATACTCGCTAACTTCGATAGACCAGAAGATGCTCAAGGAGATATTCGCCCAGATCAAACATTTTCAGGTCCGGCTCAGCTATGATTTTACGGGGATGAGCGAACAGATATGATACTTATCATAAGCGACGTGCACGGCCAGTTCGACGTCATCAACGAACAGATAGATTTTATCGAGGGCGTTCTTAAAAAAGAAGTTTCTTCGGTTATAGTGCTTGGAGATTTCGGGCTGTTCGAGGTTAACCTGAAGCGCTTTTTTGTCCGCGATAAAAAGAGTTTTAAAAGGCCGCTTTATTTCATCGAAGGCAATCACGAAGATTTCAACGCGTTCGATGTTCTTATAAAAAGATATGAGAAAAATTTCACCCATCTTTCGCGCGGCACCGTTCAAAGCATTGACGGACACTCTTTTCTATGCCTTGGCGGCGCAAGATATATGGATCTTGTTAACACTCCTATGCATTCGGAAATAACAGATAACGACATAAACCGCTGCCTGTCTAACGCTAAAGATTTTGTGAAAATAATACTTTCGCATGACTGTCCTTCGGGGATAGGCGTTCCTAATACCCCGGGCCTCGAATTCTACGGTTCGCCCGGGATCGAGCGGGGCGGGGAACTTATGGCTCATTATGATCCGCTGTTGTGGATCTTCGGGCATCACCATAAATGGTTCGCCAAAAAGATCGAAAACACTTCATTTCACGGGCTTCCGGAAAGCTGGAACGGGTTCGGGATCCTTGAAGATGACGGCTCTTTTACGACCTTTGAAAATCCCGTTGAAAGAACACATGAGTCCTTCTGGAAAAGATGGTTTGGAAAGTTATGATAACCGGTCTTGTCTGCATTTTTTTCTCTGAAATAATATATTCTAAAAAATTAATGTTTAAATATCAATGATTTATGATATTTTCCGTGATCGTACGCCTGGCCGGATTTTATTATTCTTGAATATTTTACTCATATATGATAATATGTGAAAATTATCTCAAAAAACAATTTTTATGGAGGTTGTAAATCATGCTTCACCAACCAGCGGCGGCGTCTAAACACGATCCCGCAACGCCTTATAAAATGAGGCTCGGAGTCTGGATGTTTCTGTTCTATACCATATTTTACGCCGGTTTCATCGCTGTCAACATTCTATCTCCTCTTTCAATGGAAAAGATAGTAGTGATGGATCTTAATCTTGCCGTTGTCTATGGGTTCGGGCTTATAATCGTCGCCCTGATACAGGCCCTTGTTTATGATTACGCATGTAACGCGAAAGAAGCGGAGCTCGCAAAAGCGGCCGTCGAAGGGGAGGCGAAATAACATGGAAGCAATGCCCGTAGTATTATTTGTATTTTTCGTCGCTCTCGTTCTGGGACTTTCTTTTCATTTCGCCCGTCAGGCAAAATCGGCCAGCGGATATTACGCCGCCGGCGGCACCGTGCACTGGTTCGTCAACGGCATAGCTTTCGCCGGAGATTATCTTTCGGCGGCTTCGTTCCTCGGTATATGCGGCATGATCGCGACCGCCGGATATGACGGCTTTTTATATTCGATCGGTTATCTCGCCGGCTGGATGGTCGCGCTTTTTGTCGTCGCGGAACCTATGAAACGCCTCGGTAAATATACCTTTACGGACGCGCTTGACGCGAGGTTCAATTCCAAGGGCATACAGCTCGCGTCCGCCATAAGCACGCTTGTCGTATCGCTTTTCTATCTGATACCTCAGATGGTCGGCGCCGGCGTTCTCATACAGCCTCTGCTCGGCTTTCCTCATTATGTCGGCGTTATGCTCGTCGGCATCATCGTTATCATCATCGTTTCCACCGCCGGAATGACTTCCACCACCTATGTTCAGTTCTTAAAAGGCGGCATGCTCGTTATATGTTCGACGGTTCTCGTCGGTTACATGTGCACGCGCGGTTTATCGACGACGCCCGATCAGGGCGGCGCCGTTCCTTTCTATGAATACAAGGTGATCGCGGCCGTAGATAGCGGCGCGGCCATAACGCCTTCCGACGCCTCATATAAATTCGCGTCGCTTAAGGACGTTAAAGGCACGAAATTCGTTAAACTCACCAAAGACGGAAAGGACAGCTGGTGGGTAAAAGAAGCCGGAGCTTCGACGGCCGAGATCAACCTCCGCGAAGCGCAGTTCGCCACGACGAAGGCTGACGGCGTCAAGATCGTCAACGGTCTTACCGCAGCTGACGGCGGAAAATTAAGGGCGATAGGCAACATGGAAGTAATAAAAGGCAAAAAAGGACCCGAGGCTAAAACCGGAGCTTTAGGCCCGATGGAATATCTGGCGCAGGTCGGAAGCCCTGATAGTTTGATAAGGCTCTGGAAAGACGCCGCATTTGACGACGGCGCCGACAAGGTAAAAGTATTTTATTCTTATATCACTCCCGGTAACCGCATTATGCGTCCGGGTTTGAAATTCAAGGTCGAGGGCACTTTCTGGGAAAAATTCGACTTCGTTTCGCTTATGCTGGCCCTCTTCTGCGGCACCGCGGCGCTTCCGCACATCCTCATCCGTTATTACACCGTTCCGAGCCCCGCGGCGGCGCGTAAATCAACGATAGTCGCCATCGCATCCATCGGGTTCTTCTATATTCTCACTCTCTTCATGGGTATCGGCGCAATGACGCACGGCGTAGTCAATGTCATGGATAATAATATGTCGGCCCCGCTTCTCGCTAAATCATTCGGTCCTTTCCTCTTTTCGCTTATTTCAGCGCTCGCGTTCGCGACCGTTCTCGGCACCGTCAGCGGCCTTATTATTGCCGCTTCAGGAGCCGTCGCTCACGATCTGATGGACCGTTACATGGGCATGAACCTTACTGAAAAAAGCAAGGTCGCTGCCGGAAAGATATCGGCCTTCGTCGTCGGCATCATCGCCATAGCGCTCGGTATATGGTTTCAGGGCATGAACGTGTCTTTCCTCGTCGGCTGGGCGTTTTCGGTGGCCGCTTCCGCCAACCTGCCCGCTATCATAATGCTTCTGTTCTGGTCAAGGACCACTTCGCAGGGTATCGTAGCGTCGATCCTGGTCGGAACCATTTCAGCGCTTGGCCTTATACTCTTTTCACCCGATATGTATAAGTTTTACGGTTTTGACGGCGCCACGGCTCCCGTTCCGTTCAGTAACCCCGGCCTCATTTCGATACCGCTGAGCTTTCTGACCGTAATTTTAGTCTCGATGGTCACTACCGGAAATCAGAAGGAACCGAAGGCCGAGTAGGCATATTTAATAAAGTCAGTTTATGTAAGAAAAACGGATCCAATGTAATCTGACATTAACTGAAAATTAGATAATAGAGAAAAGATAAAAGAGAATAGTTATGGAATGCGGGCTTTAAGCCCGCACAATAAAAAAGGCGGCGCATGCGTCGCCTTTTTTATTCCTCATTTATTATCTTTTCTCTATTCGTTATTCACTATTATATCTCCATCGTCGCTTTCTTCCGTGATGGTTAAAAACACTTCTTCGAGCGTCTTTCCGGCGGCGTTGTTTTTGAAGTGGGTCTCTATGTTGTTTTTAAGATTATCGACGCTGTCGAGAGCTATTATCTTTCCGTGAAATATTATGGCGACGCGCGAACATAATTCTTCGGCCACGCTAAGAGTATGCGTCGATAAAAACACGGTGCCGCCGCGGGCCGCTATCTCGCGGAATATCTCTTTGACCACTTTTACGTTCTTCGGGTCGAGCCCTATCATGGGTTCATCCACTATTATAAATTCAGGGTCGTGAATGAGGGCGGAAGTGAAGACGAGCTTCTGCCGCATGCCGTGCGAATAGGTCTCGATCATCGAATCGGCGTTCTTTAATATGCCGAAACGGCGAAGGTATTCACTGGCGCGCTCCCTGGCCGTGTTCCAGTCGAAACAGAAAATATTCGAGACGAATTTCAAGAACTCCCAGCCGCTCAGTTTTTCGTAGACATGAGGCGAGTCGGGAACGTAACCCATCACGCGCCGAACCCTTCTGAAGTTTTCCTCGCTTTCGAGGATGTTCACGCCGCCGATAGAGATGGAGCCGCTCGAAGGCTTTAAAAGTCCGGTCAGCATCTTTATCGTCGTTGTTTTTCCCGCGCCGTTAGGGCCTAAAAACCCGAATATCTCGCCTTTTTTTACGTCGAACGAGATGTCGTCGACGGCGGTGAACGAGCCGTATTTTTTAGTTACGCTGCTGACGCTAAGCATTTATACCCTTACCTCTTCATAAAAATTTATCATTTTTTCAGCGGCCAGCTTTTTCGGATAATAATAACCGATGACCGTCGATGCGATCAAAAGCGCCGTGGCTATTATCAACATAAGGTATTCCCAGATGTTGAAACTTACCGTGTATCTGGAGAAAAATTCGAAATAGGCTATCACGACCTCGAAGCCGAGCAGTATCGAAGTGTACGCGACGCAGAGTATCATCGTCACCATGCCGCCGAAACTCGCCGGGATCTCGGAAATGGACGCGTCCAGCACGGGGAAGATTATACCCAGATATAAATTCAGATGGCATATAAAAAAAGTGAGGATGGCGACGTCAATGAAAGAGATGAAAACTATCAGCGGCCGCACCGTCATGAATTTACAGGAGATATAACATAAGATCGTTGAAAATATGATCATCGGTATAAAATTGGATAAAAATTTAAGCCGCAGATATTTACGCATATCGATGGATGAGGTCTTTACGATATAAAAAGCCTTTCCTTCCATTGAAAAAACCGGGAAAACGAATCTTATGGCGTAAGATGCGACAATAAGCGCGATCATGCCAATATTTAAAAAACCGAACATATCGACTATGTCCGCCGGCAGGGCTTTAGTTGCGACAGGCAGAAGCGTTATGTTGTAAAGATAGAAAACCGTCACGACGATCATCATAAGGCTTTGTACCATCAAAACCTGCGTCCGGACAAAAGTTTTCACGTCCTTGTCCAGAACGACCGCGAGGTCAGGCGGCAGGCTTTTCAATAAAATTTCATAGAAAAAATTAAGAAAGCGGATGAACGGGTTTATGACCGCTCCGAATATCACGGCTTCCGCGCCGGTCAAAACTTCCTGTTCTTCCTGATATTTAAGATAACATTCGCGGTACATCAATTTGCCGGCCAGCATGCAAGCGGCGAATGCGGCGATGGTGGAAAGGTAAGCCGCGGCGAGATTGAAATAAAAGTTTGCGTTCAAGGAGGCCGAAAAAAGAGAATGAAGAACGTTCGCTATCCAGGAGGACGGGATGTAATCGACCGTCACGGTGCTTGAATTAAGATCCATCAGATAGTTGGCGAACGCCTCGAATTTTTCGACGGATATGAGTTTTTCCGGCTCGAGCGCCCTGAAAAGCACTACCAGAAAGGCGATTATGAAAATTATCAGATAATACATTATTTTTTTAGCCTGGTTGACGGGGAAATATTTAGCGATGAAAAGCGAGAGTATGCTTCCGATGGAGACCGGAAGGATGTAGAAAAAAGGCGTGGCAAGGGCTAAACTGAGCAGAAAAACCCAGAACGGCCGGCCGTAAGAATGGGTGAACGCTAAAAGCATCGCGACGAAGATCAGATATGCGCTCGTGACCGAAAAAAAGCTCATCTCGGCGAATTTGGCCGCGAATATCTTGCGGTACGAAAGCGGCATCGAAAATAGAAGCGGAAGGTCGCGGGCCGTGAAGAACGTTGACATGAACGATATCATGGAACTTAAGACGAGCATCGAAAAAAACGAGAAGCACGCCATTTTTAAAAGGTATCCCTTGAGCGGTTCGGCGATTAGATACAGCCCGTTTATGCGCTCCAGTACTTTTATCACGCCGAAATAGGTACCGCCCAGGATCGAAAGCGTGACGAGCGCTATCAATATCAGCGAAAAATTCGATATGGTCTTATAAAAATTTTTATAAGACCATATCTTAGGGTGTATTATGTGTATTATTTTATTATCCTGCATCAATTAAGCCAATTGGCGCAATTTTACGCCGGTATCACATCGCGGGGAAACGGATCGGGTTTTTGGCCGTGATCTTTTCCAGAGCCGTCGTAGCTGTGGAACGGACCGATTTATGCTGGTCCATCTGCGACATTTTCAGCGGTATTATCGCGCGGACGTCACCTATTTCGCCTAACGCTACCGCGGCTTTTTCACGCACGGTGCGGTTCTTGTCGCGAAGAAGCATTATCAGAGGTTCGACCGCCATGCGCGATCTCATGACCCCGAGGATCTCTGAAGCATTCTCCCTCATGTAGCGGTTGTGGTCGGCCAGGCACATCGTGAGAGGCTGTTCGGCCGCCCTGTATTTGAATCTTGAAAGAACAGTGGTAGCCTGCGTTCTTATGTTTTCTTCCTCGTTCTTCAAGGCCTCTATGAGATGAGCGACGGACCTTTCGCCGAATACCTTGAGGCTTTCGAAAGCCTTGTTGCGGATCAGCGAGTTGGCGTCGTTCAAAACGTTTAAAAGCGGAACGACCGAATTGAGCGATCCGAGTTTGCCGAGGGCTTCAACGGCCTGGCGGCGGACATTTTCGGAAGCGTCGCCGAGGGCTTCAACGAGCGAATCAGCCGCGCGCTGATCGTTTATATTACCGAGGGTGAATATAGCCGCTTCGCGGACCTTTTCAAAGCCGTCTTTCAGAAGCCTTAAAAGATGGATCGGGACGCGCTCGTCCTTGAGTTTGCCGAGGGCGTGTATAGCGCTGATCCTTACCGTTTCAGAAGCGTCCTTCAAAGCCTGCGTGAGCGGTTCGAGCGCTCTTGGCGAACGGAGCCCGCCGAGTATTTTAACGGCCGTGTCTCTTACTGATTCGGCCGAATCGCGAAGCATTTTAGCGAGCGGATCGACGATGGAATCCGAGCCTATCCTTCCGAGGGCCTCTATGACCGTCTTTCTAACGGTCTCATTGGCGTCGTTTATCTGAGTGACGAGCGGGTTCACGGCTTTCTGGTCGGCTATGACGCCGAGCGAATACGCGGCCGCTTCTTTTATGTTGGGCGAACTTTCGGCCAGAAGCTTTTGAAGGCTCGTCGAAACTTTTTCGTCCTTTACCTGTTTCAGGGCGAAGGCGACATCTTTATAATTGACGGTTCCGGCCTGTTCGCGGAGCATTTCTATTAAAAATCCGGTGGCTTTAGAAATTCCGATCTTTCCGAGGGCGTAAACTATGAAGCGTTTGGTGCGTTCGTCCGCGACCCTGTAAGCGTTCATAAGTTCGTCCACCGTGGCCTCGTCGCCGATGACCCCCATCAGTTCGCAGCAGTTCTTGGCGAGCGACGGGAATATCTCGAATACGATCTGGCTCTTTGGCGATTCGGGATCGAGGTTTTTAACGTCACGGTCGGTGAGCGTGTTTATTAATATCGAGACGAGATGTTCGGAAGCGCGCCTGTCTTTATAGACATAGAGCGTTCTCGCGATAGCGAACCTGTTCCAGCTCATGGCTTCTTTCAATATTATGTCCTCTTCGGAGACCTTGCAGATGTGGGCGTCGATGCCGGTTAAAGCGTCCATGACGACCCGCGCGATCGAAGCCTGTTTTGAAGAGTTATCTATGAGTTTGACCAGGGGCATTATGGCTTTGCAGTTTCCGATCTTTCCGAGTATCCTTATGATCTTCATCTGAAGCTCGGTGTCGTCCTTGTCTCTTATATCGTCATATATATCGAGCATTTTCAAAAGGTTTGGTACAGCCATGTCGCCTATCTCGATGAGCGCCCACAGCGCCTTTTCAGAGACGTTGCCGTTGGTGTCGCTGAGGCTTTCGATCAAAGGCTCTATCGACTGCAGGTCGTTGAACCTTCCGAGGGCCTCGACGGCGCCTATTCTGACCTTTTCATTCGGATCGTTCAGAACGTTTATGAGCGATTCGACGGCTGACGCAGATTTTATCTTTCCGAGGGCCCATACCGCTTTTTCGCGGACGTCCTCGTTCTTGTCCATAAGCATTTTAACGAGCGTCGGGACTGAAGCTTCATCGGCTATATCGCCGAACGCGGTCACTATCTTGAGCCTTATTTCGTCGAGCGGGTTATTGGCTTCTATGGTCAGATATTCTATTGAAAGCGGACTTCTGATCTTTCCGAGGGCGTCTATTACCTCCGCTTTCACTTCGGGGCTCGGTGACGATATCAGGCGGCAGAGGCTTTCCACGGATTTGGAAGATCCCGTTTCGCCTAACGCGTAAACCGAAACTTTCTGTAATTCTTCATATTCCGATTCGAGCTGTTCGATGAGCGCGTCGACCGCGTTCTCGGAATGCATTTTTGAAAGCGCCATGGCGGCTGCAATTCTGATGTTTATTTCAGGGTCTTTGAGCATATCGACGAGGTAATCGTTGGCGTCCTCGTTCGAGAGCTTGCCGAGCGATTCGGTCGCCGCGAGGCGCACCTGGGGCGAAAGATCGCGCAGAGCGGATATAAGCGCGTCCAGCGAGGACGATTCGCCTATTTCGCCAAGGCTTTTAGCGGCGATGAAGCGGAGATCCTCTGAATCATGGTTCAATATTTTTACCAGAGGCTGAACGGATTTCGATCCGCCGATCTTTCCTAGCGCTTCGCAGGAACAGTAAACGAGGTCTTCGTCCTTATGCTTTAAAAGCTTGACGAGTATGTCCACGGCCTGCGTCGATCCTATCTGACCGAGGCATTTGACGATGTTGTAGCAAATGTCGAGATCGTCGGTCTCCATGGTGAGAGCGCGGATGAGCGGTTCGACCGCGAGCGGGCTCTTTATGGCGCCGAGAGCTTCTATTACGGTTTCTTTAAGATCTTTGCTTGAATGGGATATGAGTTCGATGAGAGGCGTTACCGCTTTTTCATCGCTCATTTCGCCGAGTTTTCCGATTATTTCATGTTTCTCGGATTCGTCCTCGGCGCGGTCGAGCATGCCTATCAATTCTTCGACCGTGAGTTTTTTCTCTTCGATGCCCTGTTTTTCGATCTCTCTGGCGACGTCGGCCTCAAAGCGGATCTCCGTTCTGGCCGATTCGCGCGCTTCCGGTTCATCTTCGACGAGATCGTCGATGAGAGACCTTTTAGCTTTGACCTGTTCCTGCTGCGCTGCGCGCGGCGGTTCAGGCGCGACCTGGGTCACCGGCGGATGCGCCTGAGCTTCCATGGAAATGGAGCCTGTCGACGGCATTTCTTCTTTTACGGTGTATTCCTGTTTAGGAATTTCCAGAACGAAGCCAGCGGGTTCTTCATACGCCGATCTTTGAGAAACGGGCTGTTGTTCCACGGCCTGTTTCTGCGGCTGCGCCGTCTGTTGAACTGGTTTACTCTGAAGAAGTTCAAAAGAAATTTCGGGCTGCGGCTGCGCCGCCGGTTTTTTCTGTTCCGGCGCTTTTGCCTGAGGAACTTCTAAAAGTCCGTCGAGCGATGAAAGATCGACCCCGGCGTTCGTGTCAAGAGTGAAAGCGTCTTTTTTCTGAGGTTCTTTTGCTGCCGGCGGTTTTATCGTGTCGCCAAGAAGACTGTCCAGTGAAAAATTTTCCATCGGCGCAGCGTCTTTTTTCTGAGGCGCAGCGTCGGCTTTTGGTTTTCCGGTGGAAATAGGAGGAAGCAGGGAATCAAGGCTTGTGTCGTCTCCGCCGAAAATATCGGTAACGTCTTTTATTCCTCCGGATATCGTTTTCTTTTCTTTTTTAACTTCTTTTGGTTTTTCGCTCTGTTCGATAAGTTCGGAAAGCAGGTCTTCGTTAGCGTCTTCTACTTTTCCGAGATCAAGTGAAATATCGAAGTCGGAATCCGCCGCTTCGGCCGCGGCTTTTTTAGGAGTCGGTCCTTTAGTTTCAGGCCCTATAAGGCTGTCGAGGCTGAAATCTTCCATGGCCGGCGCCGACTTCGGTTTTTCCGCGGCCTTTTTAGCGGCAGGCGGTTCTGACGGCAGCATCAGGTCGCCAAGGTCGAAATCATCGGCGGGCGGCGCGTGTTTAGCGGCAGGTTTAGCATCCGCTTTCGGCGGCGCGGCTTTAGGTTTCGTCTCTTCCATCATAAGATCGCCGACCAGATCGTCTATATCGTCAGCCGGCGCGGCTTTAGCGGAGGCCTTTGTTTCTTCTTTTTTCGCTTTCGGAGGTTCGGGTTTTTTAGTTTCCGTCATGAGAAGGCCGGCGAAAGGATCGTCGTCTTCTGAAACGGCTTTAGCGGCAGGCTTAGCCGCTGGTTTGTCTCCGCCGCTCAAAAGGCTTTCCATGTCGAGGTCGTCAAATTGTTCGGACGGCTTGGAGGCGGCTTTTGTTTCGGCTTTCGGCGGCGCGGGTTTTTTGGGCGCGTCGTCGAGCATAAGATCGCCGAGATCGAAGTCCATATCGCTTTTTTCTTCTTTTTTAGCAGCAGGTTTAGCTTCGGCTTTCGGCGCCGCCGCGGGTTTTTTGGGCGCGTCGTCAAGCATGAGATCGCCGAGGTCGAAATCCATATCGCTTTTCGCTTCTTTTTTAGCCGCGGTTTTCGCTTCGGCTTTCGGCGCGTCGGTTTTTTTCTTGCCGCCGCCGACGAGTTCCGCGAGAAGATCGTCTTCAACCGTATCTATGTTTTTTTCATCGAGGTTGAATGAACTGTCGCCGCCGAGGTCGGCGAATATATCGTCGTCTTTTTTCGCTTCTTTTTTCGCTGCCGCCGGCTTTTCGGCCGCTTTTGATTTAAGACCGGCGAGCGGGTCGGCGCCTTCGAGGCCGCCTAAAAGATCGCTCATATCGAGGTCTATTTCGTCAGGATTAATGACGGGTTTGTCTTTAGATTCCTTCTTGCCGTGGGCGTCGTCGTGGCCGCCCTTGGCCGGCGCTTTATCTTTTTTACTTCCGGTGATAAGGCTTTCCATTGAAGTGTCGTCCATGACGTCAAGCTGAAAATCGTCAAGGTCGATAACTTCGCTGCCGCCGCTTTTAGGAGGAGGAGAAGCGGCTGAGCTTTTTTTAGGAGCCGGTTCGCCGAGATCGAGGTCGGCGAATATATCGTCGTTGGCTTTTGCTTTATTTTCGGGTTTTTTCGAAGTCGGACCGGAAGATATATTAAGTTCTGCGAATATATCGTCGGCTTCGGAAGCCTTTTCTTTCGAGTCTTTACCCGAACCTTTGGAAAGGTCCTGAAAGACGTCCGATTTCCCTTTCGCCGCCGGTTTTGAAACTCCAAGATCTTTAAATATCTGATCGTCGTCGAGACTGAGGTCGAGCCCGAGATCGTCGCCGGAGTTTTTAGCCGCCGGTTTTTTCTTGGCCCCCTTAGGATCGTCGTCCGATTTTAGCTTATCAAGAAGGCTGTCGAAATCCAGATCACTGTCAGCCCCTGATGTTTTAGGCTTTAACGGTGAGTTGCATTCCGCGCAAATTTCAGCTTTGTCGTCATTTGCAACACCGCAAGTCTTACATTTTAACATTTTTCCTCCTCCATACCCTGCCGAAAAGTAAAAAGTACAGGAATAATGGAAATTTTATTCCTCATAGAACTTATTATCGATTAAATTACTCAAATCATTAATTATTTTTTCTTCGTCCTCGAAGCATTCGCCCCTGGCGGTTATTAAAATTGACTCGCCCTGCCCCGCGCAGAGCATCATAACGCCCAGAATACTCTTGCCGTTGATCTCCACTTCTTTTTTTCTGACGGAAATATGGCATTTCGACTTGTTCGCGCATTCCACGAAAAGCGTCGCCGGCCTTGCGTGCATACCCGAAGAATTCCTAATCTGACACTCTTTTTCGATCATAACTTCATCTACCCCGACTTCATACTTAAATGTGCTTTATCGAGCTCTTTATATATTTTTTAAAGCTTCGATATTTTTAAAACAATTGATACCCGCAGGCTATAAAAGACCCCTTTCCTTTAAAGCCAGGTATATCGCGCCCATTACTCCCGCGTCAACGCCGAGGTTTCCGATACATACCTCGAGGTTTTTAAGCGAAACTTTTGGCGCTTTCTTAAACACCGTTTCAACCAGCGGTTTCATGAGAGAATCGCCGGCTCCGGTCAGTCCGCCCGTTATGACTATTTTTTGAGGGTTGAAAATATAAATTAGATTTACAAGCCCGATCGCGATGTATTCGATCTGTTGATTAACGGAACTTTTGGCTATCTGATCGCCCTTCGCGGCGGCTTCGAAAATTATCTCGCAGTTGAGTTTACTAAGATCGTTCGAACACAGATCGAGTATCAGCGAAGGTATCTTTGACCGCTGGTTCTGATTTATCGTCAGAAAATTTAAAACACGGCTGATCAGCGCGGTAGCCGAACCGTATTTTTCCCAGCAGCCGTAATTTCCGCATCCGCACTGCGGGCCGTTGAGATCTATCGTCATGTGGCCTATCTCGGCGCCGTTATTGTTTATGCCGCGCAAGAGCTGGCCGTTGACCACGACGCCTCCGCCTATGCCAGTTCCGAGCGTGACGCAAACAAAATCGCGTATTCCGACGCCCGAGCCGCGCCAGTATTCACCGAGGGCGGCGAGATTCGCGTCGTTGTCGATATAAACCGGTATGGATGTTTGTTTTTCGAGCGTGTCTTTCACGTTCACGTTGTTCCATTTAAGGTTCGGGGCGAATATTACCTCGCGAAAGCCCGCGTCAACCGTGCCCGGGCAGCCTATGCCAATGCCGCATATATCAGCCGCGGTATGGCCCTGTTTTTTGATCATTTCGCTGATCTTGTCCGAGACGTCTGAAAGGATCGTCTCGGCCCCGTGAGAAACGCGCGTGAGCACCTTGTCGCGTAAAATTATCTCGCCCGCGGCCGTCGCGTATGCGAATTTTATAAAAGTGCCGCCGAGATCTATTCCGATGGCAAATTTGTTTGAAAGATTAATGTTTTCGCTCATTTTAACATCCTCGTGCCGGGATTTTTCGCGGTATTATAAAAATTAGTGAATATATATAAGAATTTTAAAATATTTTATCAGAAGTCGTCAAACTTTGCAAGTGGAAAATATTTTTTTCAGCGGCTCCGGTCCTTGCCGTGACCTCGTTAAAAGAAATTTCTGATATGTTCCGGTATGAATCTTCATCCATATCGAAAAGAAAAAGCATTGTTTTCAATAGCTCAGCGCCGTCTCTGACCATGAATCCGGCCCCGGACCTCAGGAAACTTTCGGACATCTCCCTGAAATTATGCATATTAGGCCCGAACATTACGGGTTTTTTAAAGACGGCCGCTTCTAAAATGTTGTGTCCGCCCGTGTTCACGAGAGATCCGCCTACGAAGACGAGCCTTGCCATAGCATAGGTCTTAACGAGTTCGCCCACGGTGTCTAAAACCATTACATTTTCTGAACATGGTTTTTGCGATTTTATGAGCTCGCTTCGAAGTTCGTACTTGATGCCTTTTTCGTTCAGATAAGCAAAAAGTCCGTCTATCTTATCGAATTTGCGCGGCGCGATGATCATTTTAACCGGCCCGCGCGCTGTGCCGTCTTCGGTCAGGCTTGTTTGGCTGTCGGCGATATCGCCGGCCC
Source organism: uncultured bacterium (assembly GCA_964551445.1). Lineage (GTDB taxonomy): Bacteria > Muiribacteriota > UBA9980 > UBA9980 > UBA9980 > DAOPXV01. The sequence continues at coordinate 43,921 of CAZKCG010000037.1, forward strand.
CGTTCGGTGAATTTTTTGGAATTTTGTTTTCAGGCTTGACCTTAGTATTGGTTTCCGGCCTCACATTTCGCCTTTTTGACAATTCATCGCAGAATTTTTTATAGGCGTCGACGACGATACGGTCCTCTTCCGGATGGACGGATCCGGCCACGAATATCAAGTCTTCCGGGGCGTATTTGAACTGGGCGTATATTTCGCTTAATTTCGCGTCCATGTAAACTTTGATCTCGTCGTATTTCAGGTTTCCTGCTATTACGACTTTTTCCGGCCTTGCGCCGATCTTGACCATCCTTGAAGCGTCCTCTCCGCTCTGCATAAGGCAGCGGTCTAAAAGATGGAACGCGGGCCTGAATATGAATGAAAACGAAAGATAGCTCTTGAAAGATCTGTCCGAGATGCGTCCGTTTATGATAGCTGAAGGAATATTCCTGTTTTTTAATATTCTCAGAAGATTCGGCCACACTTCAGTTTCGGTCAGAACGAGAAGTTTTATATTGAATTTATTTATGAAGGAATAAATTGAGAATTGAAGATCGAGCGGGAAATAAAATATGGCGTCGGCGGAAGAACATTTTTCGCGCGCTATTTTATAGCCGGTTTCGGTGGTGGTGGTGAAAAGGAGTTTATATCCGGGAAATCTTTCCTTTAAAAGCTTCTGGAATTGGATCGTGGCGAGCGTTTCGCCTACGGATACGGCGTGAAGCCAGATGACGGGGTCGTCTTTTTTTATTGAGGAATCGTTTTTGAAAAATCCGAGGCGCGCGAAAAAGCTGTGCCTGTACTTGCCGGTCGCGGCCATTTTAAAGATAAGCAGAGGGATGTAAAATAAAAAACCGATGTATACTAAAAAGTTATAAGCTATTGCGCCTAACGCTGATCTTAAATCGATGCCCACAAAAAAACTCTTTCTAAAAAAATATAAATATAAAACAGCCCGTACAAACTCTTTTTAAAGATATTTACGCTGCCCCGGCCTGCGCCGTTTTATTTGTGAAGGGCTGCGCCGAGGCTATAAATGTCCCTGAATACGGGAAGACCGGACTCGAACGGCTTTTTGTTCAAGGGAGAAACTATGATATTGAGCCGCTTTATAGTCATGAAAAATTATTTCGACGGCCTATACTACTAAAAAAAAAATTAAAAATCAATTAAAAATATTTTCGCGTTAGTTTTCGCGCATGGCTATTTAGCCGTTTCAGCCTCGAGATATTTTTTGACCTTTTTAGCCAGCAGGTCGAAATCGAAGGGTTTTATGAGGCAGTCCACGGCGCCTATCGATCTTACGTATTCAAGGCTTCGCATTTCGATGCCGGTCATGAACATGACGGTTATGTCGCGGGTCTTTTCGTTCGATTTCATCATTTTGCAGACCTCATAGCCGTCGATCCCAGGCATGATTATGTCTAAAAGCACGAAATCGGGTTTGTTGTCTTCACGGGAAGCGCATTCGATGGCCTCTTCGCCGCTCGTCGCCGCAAGCACCTTATATCCTTCGCTTTCAAGGGCTTCCGCGAAGATCATTATGTTCACCGGGTCGTCATCGACTATAAGAATTTTTTTCATAGAGGGTTAAACAGCTCCTATCGATATTCCTAATTTTCGGGCTATATTTTCCAGTATCTGACGGCAGCCCTTAAAATCTAATTTTTCGAGTTTTGATGATAATTTTGATATTTCGGCCGCCGGGGCTTTTCCGCCGACGCTTTTTTTGAATTGTTCCAGGTATGAGACGGCGCCGAAGTCGTTGTTTTTTAAAAGCATGTCCATGTGCGCGACCGCGGCGATGAAATTTCCGTCGCTTTCTTTATCGCTTTGCGGGGGGGCGGAAGAACTTGCCGCCGCGCAGGAACTTATGCCTTCGATAACTTCCGAAAGGGCTGATTCGAATTCCTTCATGCATTCTTCCATGCGGCTCAGATCGGTCCCTTTCAATATTTCATTGACTGCCCGTGACGCCATGTAAAGTCTCGCGGCTGAAATATTTCCGGAAACGCCTTTTATGCTGTGAGAAAGATCGTGGGCCGCTTCGAATTCGCCTTTAGCGAGCATGGAACGGATCTTTTGCGAAACTTGCGAATAATCTTCACTGAAAGTTTTCAAAACCCGCAGGAAAACATCTTTATTTCCGCCCGCTCTGGCTATGGCGTCAACCGCGTCTATACCGGGTATTGAAATTTCACCGTGAGAAGAACCGCCGCAAGTATCGCAGCTTTCGTTTCCATTGCCGTTGCGCTGAATGCGTTTATCGGACATCCATCTGCCCATTTTTTCAAACAGGAGCTCGGTGTCGATGGGTTTGGTAACGTAGTCGTTCATGCCGGCCTCTATGCAGCGGTCCAGTTCCTCTTTCATGGCGTGAGCGGTAACCGCTATTATGGGAATGAACCGCCCGCGTTCGCTCTGTCTTATAAGGCGGGTGGCGGTGTATCCGTCCATTATGGGCATTTGAATGTCCATCAGGATCGCGTCGTAATTATTTTTTTTGACGGCCTCGACGGCTTCGAGCCCGTTGCATGCTATTTCGGCCGGTATCGCGGCGCTTTGAAATAGCGCAAGGGCGATATACTGATTTATGTGGTTGTCTTCGACGATGAGCACTTTTTTTTCGCCGGACGCCAGAATATCCGTCAGCCGTTCTTCATAAGAAGGTTTTTTAATTTTTCCGATCTCCGTCTGCGGCCGTGAAAGGTCAAGTCCGGAACTTTCTCCGGTATTTTTTTCAACCGGCGTTTTGAAACGGACCCTGAAATAAAAAGATGTCCCTTTTCCCAGTGTCGATTCGACCGATATCTCTCCGTTCATAAGCTCTGAGAGTTTTTTGCAGATGGCAAGGCCCAGCCCGGTTCCTCCATATTTTCTCGTGATGGAGTTGTCTATTTGATGAAAAGAATTGAAAAGCCTGGATATATCGTTTTTTTCCATGCCTATGCCCGTATCTTTTACGCGGAATGAAAAAACCGCCGTGTTGCAGGCAGTATCATCGTATTCAACCGTGGCCGTCAGGCTGACCTCGCCGTCGGAAGTGAATTTGACGGCGTTGGAAACAAGGTTTACAAGGATCTGTTCGAGTCTCAGCGGGTCTCCTTTGAGTATGGCCGGCACTTTTTTGTCAGCCGTCACGCAAAAATTAATTTTTTTCGTGAAAGCCTTGCAGTAGAAAATATCGTAGATCTTTTTCAAAACATCGTGAAGGTCGAATTCTATGCACTCGAGTTTGAGCATCCCGGCTTCGATCTTTGAAAAGTCGAGTATGTCGTTGATGATCATAAGGAGCGAATCTGAGGCGCTTTTGATCGTCATAAGGCTTTCGCGGATCTTTTCAGGCTCGCAGTTCGAGCTTAAAGCAAGTTCGGTCATTACGACGATAGCGTTCATGGGCGTTCGAATTTCGTGGCTCATGTTCGTAAGGAACTCGTTTTTAACGCGCAGAGCCGATTCGGCGGCCTGTTCGGCTTTTGCCCGCTCTATTATCTCGTTTTTCAAGAGTATATTTTTTTCGCTTATTTCGCTGGTTCTTTCGGCGACCTTCTGTTCGAGGCCGTTATAAAGCTCTATATTTTTTATGACGCCGGCCATAAGGCTTCCGAGCATTCTGAAAATTTCTATATCGGATTGAGTGAATCGCGGTTTTTTGATCCGGTCCTCGCCGCGGTTCCCGATGAAGAAAACAAATTCGCGGTCGACGCCGAAAGGCGCCAGTATAAAATATTTCGCGCCGAAAACGGATGAAAAATCGGGTTCGAATTTCGAGGCGTTCGAGGCGTTAACGACAAGGCCTTCGTCTTTTTTCTCTAAAAATTTATCAAACGCCTCTCCGGTAAAATTCGCCCGGTATTTTTCGAAATCGTCATAACCGGCGTGCGCGGCGGGATGATATATGCCGCCAACGGATTTCAATATCACGCATCTTTCATATCCCAGCTTGCCGCAAAGGGTTCTCACGGAGATCTCATATATGTCCCCGATCCCGCTCTGGCGCATAACGTCATTGTAAAGTTCCTGCATTATGCGGAATATCCGTTCACGGCGTTTTATGCGGATCTCGGAGTCGACGAAAGAACTCTGAACGCCGATAAGGCTGCCGGCCATTTCCTCGTTCTGACGGCGCAGACAGGCGTTTTCATCCTCAAGCCCTTTTATTATTTTTAAAAGTTTTATATTTTCTTCTTCGGAATATAAAACCATCATTCAACTCCAAGAATTACGCCGGTATGGTTATGAAAATGATTCTTTCCGGCTACCGGCGCGATCTCGCCGAAAGTGAAAAACCCTATCATGTCCCGCGGTCCGAGCCCCTGCATGAAACTTTCAACGTCGGGATAGGGCTCTCCGAAAAGATATGATCCGCGGGCGGCGCAGTCAAAATAAAAGTAAACGGCCTGGTCGGGCGTTTTCATTTCTGAAACTATGACCTCAGCCATTTTTTTTGTGCGGTCAAGTATAGCTTCCTTGTCGCGGAAAGCCATACGGACCTCTGTTCCCTGAACCAGCGGCGTGGTCAGTATGAGGCTTTTTTCTTTTTCATCGACGTTTAAGATCGCTTTTATGATTATGTTCTCGGGATAGTTTCTTTCGCCGAACGCCTCGCTCAGGGCGTTGAATGAACTCCAGTGAGAAAAATCCAGAAGCACGCTTCTTCCGGTGATCTTTGCTATGACGTCAAGAGCGGGTTCGCCGTCTATCTCATAAACGATATTGTCTTTTGAGCGGGTGACGGTCATAACGCGGCCGATAGCCTTTGAGCCATGGCTTAACTTGATGGCGTAGTTGAAATTTCCGGAAAGTATCACGCCGCTTACGGAATCTTTTTTTATTTCAGAATTTAAAAATTGAAAGGTCGAGTCCTGGTTCATATCGTTACTGGCGTTGCCGCCGACGCAATCTATGTGGTATCCAAGCCGGGTTTCGATCGTATCCAGAACATGCGTGGTTTTATAATTATGGCCGTCAGGGAGCATTATTATTAATTTTCTGGTTTGATTTAAGGGGTCGAGTTCCTTTACCGTATCAGCGATACTGTTTCCGACAGTCCCGGGATCGCCGGTTAAATTCGAAAAAAGAAACGGCGTGAATCTGATATCTCTGGAAGATAATCCCATTAAAGCCGCCGAGTGGATAGCTTCGTCGCATCCGAGGCTGGTTATTATGCCTGTGCCTGTGCATCCGCACAAATTGACCGCGCCGCTTATGAGACTGTTTATGCCTTCGATTATTTTATCGTATTTATGTTCGACGGTACAGAAAAGAATAAGAAGATCCGGAAGTTCGCCTTCGCTCTTTTTTAAAATATCTTCAATTAATTTTTTTCCTGTTTCAAAAGAATCGCCGTTCTGGCAGTACGAAAGATATTTTTTAAGGGCCATGAGCGCACCTCCGTCTTTTTAAAGATCAAAAAAACAAAAACAGGATATGAAATATCTGATATCGTCCGGATATGTTATATCTTAATTTTATCACAAATTCAGTTTTATTTCAAGAAGCCGGTTTGAAAAGTATCAAACCGGCTGAAATTCAAAATATTACTGAACTTTAAAAGTGACCGAGTTGGTCAATGAAATACCATTGGATCCCTGTTTTTTTGTGGCTACCAACCATCTATAGCTGCCGGGCGCGAGAACGCCGGTATATGTGGAATTTGTCGCCGCGCTGTCGCCCGCGCCGTCCCATATGCGGGTGAAATTCATGTCTGATAATTCAACATGATAGACCGCGTTCGGAAAATTTGCGGGGGCCCATGTAAAAGTAGGACTCGAGGAAACCGTTGAAGATTCGGCGGGAGATATCAGCACGGGAAATTCGTCGATAAATTCGCTTCCGATATCTAATGTTTCGTTGTATATGGTTCCCGATACGTTTATGGAAAAATTATATGTCAGATTAGTTGACGGTTTTGAACCGCCGAATTCAGGGTTCGTGGTCCATCTTGCCGGCATCCATGAATAGGCTCCGCGCAGCATCGCGGCGTTCGATGAGCTGACTCCCGGCCCGCTTACGACTATGGACGTGATTTTATTTGAAGGGTCGTTGACGAAGAGTTCCGCAAAATATTTACCTGGAGAATGCGCGGTAATACCAAATACCGACCATTGTTTCTGACTGCCGGCGATCAGCCACTTACCGTTTTCTTTTATCAGGTAATTCATACCCTCGGTCGTATAGGTCTCATTTTCCCGAATGATCCCGTCAAGGACCGTTTTACATGTGACCGAAGTGGCCGCCGATACCCCTGAAATATTTATCGCGTTTACCGTCCAGACGGTTCCTTCCGCGCTTGCGTAAACATATTTTGAA
>CAZKCG010000038.1:0-49398 GCA_964551445.1 uncultured bacterium
TTTCCAAGGAAGCCGCCAGAATAAAGGGCATAGAATCGCCCGTAGCCGGAGACGCGGATATCCTCGTCACTCCCGACATCGAAGCCGGAAACGTTCTTTATAAGAGCATAGTTTACTTCTCAAAAGCGAAACTAGCCGCTATAATAGTCGGAGCGAAAGCGCCGATCATTCTTACTTCCCGCGCCGATTCGCATGAATCAAAGTTCCTTTCGATAGCGCTCGCTGCGGCCACCGCGTAATATCCGCGCAGCCCTGGCACGGAAGGCATCGTAAAATTTAATATAAAAAAGTCCGCTTAAGTTCAAAACTTAGCGGACTTTTTTATATATCATGACTTTTTATCGCGCCCCGGCCATGCCGAATTATTCCTCGCGTTTAAAGCCGCTGCGCACGAACAGATCATACCCGCCGGCGGAATCGGTCACGCCCATGACCGACGGTGCCTGATGAGCTTTCAGACGCGCCCAGTCGATCTTTTTCGCGTCATAATGTTCAAAGAGAGAGTCCTTGTTTTTTTCATTCTCGAGCCCCGCGCCGCCCCGCTGAATGCCGTAGTAATATTCCGAAAAGTCCTCATCTTTGGAATAAGCGAAATATAGTAGTTTTTCAGGTATCGCGGCCGTCGCGTCACGGAATTTCTGATCGGCGGTTATGCCGGCGGAAGGCTTTGAAAAGTGTCTGAGTATCGCGGAAAAATGATCGAAATTTATCGACAGGACGAGATTGTCGTTCGAAACCGCGAAACATAAAAAAGTATTTTCAAGGTTTGGAATTTTTTGCGAAAAATATTTTATTCCGAGAAGTTCTTTCTGCTCAAAGCCGGAAAGCATTTTATTTTCGATAAGCTTGTCTATTATCTTAACCGCATTCTTCTGATTCTTAAGCTTGAAAACAACCGTAGGCAGTGATATCCAGGCCCCGCCCGTCTTCGCCCGCGCGATCTTGTTAATTATGACGATGACGCCGGCGAAAATATCGAAAACATCCTCCCGGATCTTCATTCCGAGCATGCCTGAGACGGCGGCCTGACCGAGAGAATACTGGGTCCGGGCCATGAACGGAAGGCGGGCGATAACCTTTTCCTGTAAATTGTATATTTCCGGAACGTTAAGCGAAATAACCATGACGGATGAAGCGTCGGCGGGACAAAGGGCCGTTTCTTCCATGAATTTAAATTCGCCTCCCATAGTTTTTAAAAGCCCGTCGCGGTTCTTCGCATCGAGCCTTCCGGTTACGAGGATCTCCTTTTCGAACATCTCATATTTCATTTTCAGGTTATCGAAGGCGCCGATATTAAGCTCTTCCAGGATGCCTTTCGCGGATTCGAAATCCCCGGCGGCGTCCTTGTCTCCCGCGGCCTTTTCTTTAGACAGCCTGTCTTTTGAAGGGGCCGCCATCTTTTTTTCAAGTTCCTTCAATCCCATGGCGTATAACTTTTTAAGGTCAGCGTAAACCGCGACCGGTGCTTTATCGCCTATGGAACCGAAATACTCTGCAAATCCGTTTTTATTATCAGGACCTGCCGCGGTCGCCTTTATCGACGAATATTCGAAGGCCTTAAGCAGATATTGTTTTCCGGTCGAAATTATAACCGAATCGGTAGATATGGCGACCGCGAAGTTCAATTCGATCTTTTTTTTAGACTCCGGCCTGAAAAAATCAGGCATGCTTAAGGCGACCGAATAGGCGCAAGGACCGGCGTCTAACTTCTCGCATACCGCTATCTCCTTATTTTTAAAAAACACCGAATCGAAGATGGACAGCCATTTTTCCAAGTTCGCCGGAGCTGTCATTATGGCTATATTGAGCCCCTTCATTGAAAATTCATCGATCTCAGCCCATATAACGACCTCGTTTTTAAAAAGCGAGAAAATATCCGGCGCAGGCATTTTGATCGCCGACTCGAATTTTTCCAGAAATTCCAGGCCCCTTCTGGTAAGATAGATACCGCCATAATCTTCGCGGACCAGGTAGTTATATATAGGGGACCATTTCGAATAATTTTTAAAATCGCTTATATCCGGAATATACACGGCGATCTGCGCGCCGGGACAGACGCGCTTCAGCAGGCCGTCCAGGGGCGCAGCCGCGTAGGAACCGCTCAGGGCCAGAAAAAAGAAGGCCGGAACCAGCATCATTAATAACAGCTTTTTTTTCGAAACACATGGCATAAATTTACCTCTCATTTATTTTTTTATTTTTTCAGCGTCATTCGGGGATATTATCGAACGCCCTGCGGCGCGGAGGCCTGTTGTACATGAAACCGGAGTTCGGGTTATCCTTGTCGAATGAATAAGCCTCCACGTTCGTCAGAAAATCGTATATATAATTCAACGGAATGCCGAATCCTATTCCATCAGATCTGAAATAGGCCATATTGATAACGCCAATAACGTCGCCTTTCATATCAAACAGAGGACCTCCCGAATTACCGGCGTTTATAGGAGCAGTGGTCTGTATGTATATCAGGCCGTTGACGTATCTGTCCTTATCCGATATTATTCCCTGCGATATCGACCTGGTAAGGCCGTACGGGTTGCCTATCGCGAAAACCGATTCGCCTTTTTTCCACGCGATCGACCTTGAAAAATAGCATTTGGTAAGCGGCTTTTCCATTTTATCCTCTATTTTTAAGAGAGCCAGGTCATAAAAAGGGTTCAGAGCCACGATCTTTATATTGTTAAGCTTTATCTGATTGAATTCCGAGCCGGTCTTTTCAAAAAGCGTAACGCTTATCTGCGTTTCATTTTCTATAACGTGACAGTTGGTGATAAGATGGCCCTCGTCGGAAATTATAAAACCGGAGCCTGTTCCCGAAGGCGTCTTAACCTGAACCACACCGTCCTCGAAATTTTCAACGAGCGTTTCGATAGGCGAAACCGATGAGTTTCGCGTCGGAAAAAACTTTGATAAAGAAGCATTCCGGAAAAGCCCGCGCGAATTTTCACGGCCTGTTTCGTCTAACGCTTTAGACTGCGTCTTCTCCTGTTCCATGGCCGCCTTTATTTTTTGTATCTTTCCCTTCGGGATAACGAAAACCGACGCTTCGTTGTCGACGACCACCGAATCGGCCTTGTTCTTCAATAACTCTCCTGAAATAACGTTGCCGTCGTTCAAATATATGAAAGAAACGCCTTTTTTGCCGTCAGAGTCGGCCGCGATGGCCGAAAACATTAAATCCGGAGCGGCGCATAAAAATATCTGCGCGGCGGCCGCGATAAAAATCAAGCCGTGTTTTATTTTTGAGTGGTTCCTGTTCATTTAACACCTTCCGCGTTTTTCGATTTTATATTTTTCGTTTTGCCGGCGGGGCCTTCCGAATAATAAACTATGATCCGGTCATGCGCCTGCATAATAATATCGCTGAGCCCGTCGCCGTCGGCGTCAAAAACGTCAAGCTGCTGGGGCTCATTCGAATATGACGAACCGTGGAATTGTTTCGAATTGAATATTTTGAACCTGAAGGCGTGGTTGATCCTGCCCGGAAGATGGGTAAATATGTCCAGAAAATTCTGCGCCCCGCAGGTCATAACGGTATCCGGGATATTGTCGCCGTTCACGTCCGCCATTCTCAGATTATTATATTTGCCCTTGCTTATTTCCTCATAGCGCCCAACGTTATATGGCTCGAATTCGACGCCCGGTCTTCTCGACAGAGAAGCGAATTCGTTTTCGCCCACGAAAGCGGGCCGGCCGTTCATATTTAAAATGAAAGCGCCGGAACTTTTTCTGACGAGATCGATAAGCGATATTTTCCGGTCCTTTACATCGGTTTTTATCATTCGCTTTCCGGATGCGTCCAGGACGTAGATCCGGCCGCCTTCACACACGGCGGATTCGGCCGCGAAATCATCCGGGATAAGATTTATCTGGTCCTTCTGGGATATAAGCATGTTCGAACAGTCGATTTTGAATATTCTAATGAGGTTCTTATCGACCCATACTATCTCGTTCGTGCCGTCAAGGTCGGTATCGCATGGAAAGCAATTTTTACGCGTAAGCGAAGACGCGGTGACCTTCTCGGAAAAAAATGCCTGTGAGAACTGGCCGTTTCTGCCTTTAACGAGTATCTGTGGCGAATCGTACTTCGGAAACACGATAAACGCCCCGATCCCCTCATTGCCGGATGAAAAAATATCCATGGATGTCAGATTATCCAGGGCCGAATTGATCTTAACGGCGGGCTCCGCGACAGGCCGTCCGTCAGGCGTGAATCGCTTTAGAAAAACCTCGCCGGATTCCCGCACGAGAGCAGCCACGATTTTTTTGCCGCCGATATCGGCGGCCGCGGCACAAATAGTTCCGGCTGCGGCGTCTATCTGCGACAGAAAATTATATTTGCCGCCACGTTTTTCAAACGAACCGCGCAAAAGCTTTCCGGGAGCGCATGCGAATAAAGCAGTTTCATCGCTATCGGCAACCGCGAAAACGCTTGTCACCGAAGCCGGAAAAGGATGATCGGCCATGCGCTTTACAAGGCCGTCCGCCCCCGAATAATAAACCGCGGCTCTGCCCCGGTTTGGATTTGCGATAAGAAGATCATCCAGCCCGTCGCCGTCAAGATCGCCCTTCGTGAAGATCTGCCTGGCGTTTCTGTCCTCACGCGAAAAATAGGTAGCGTTCATTTTTTCGCGCCCGCCGTTCCCCTTATCTTTTCCGATCCGATAAACGAATAATTTATTGGAGTTTTCAAGAACGCAGGCCATAAAAACGCCCGGCGAATTACTTCCGGGATCTTTCGCCGAATAAAAGTCGATATTTCCGAAATTCAAAAGATCGAAAGATTCCTCATTCAGAAAGCCGCCGTCCGCCCGGCCGTATCTTACTCTCAAACTGCCGTTTTTTCCCGGGTAAGAATAAATGATGTCCTCGAACCCGTCCGAGTTTATATCGTAAAGCGAGAATTCCGAAGGCGCGCTGCCGTATTCGCCGGTTATCGGGATCACGACCGGTTCGTTTAAAAAATCAGTAAATTTTTTGTTGTATAATATCACGAAAAAATCCGGACACATTAAAACTATGTCCTCGCTGGAATCAGAATTCATGTCACGGCGCGCCATGACCGAGTTGGAAAAATTCGATTCTTCAAGCGCCGCTCTTGAATATTCCGAAAATTGCATATTTTTCGTCTGCCTGTACAGCAGAAGCGTTCTAGGTTCCGCTATGAATAGAAGCGATTCGCAGGTATCGCCGGCGAGCTTTATAAATTCGTAATCATAGATATTCTTCTCAACGGGCACGAATACGGCCCGGAAATTTTTGTCATAACCTATGGAATTGATCTCGTTCTCGGCCGTTTCCGGCGCCATTCCGCCAAGCATTATAACTATCTGCGACTTTTCATGATCGATATATGTTATATCGAGCCGGCCGTCGCCGTTGACGTCGCCGTGCTTAAGCGAGGACGCCATAGCCGATCCTTTGTAAATTTCCATGGAAGAGAACCCGAAATATTTCGAAAATTGGGTTTCAAAAGTATTCTGCGCGTGAGATACGCCGAAGAAAAAAAGAATTATAACGGATGCGGCCGCTAAAGCAAAAGTTCGCGAACGGTAATTTTTCAGCATTTATAAAACTCCCCGGATATCGATTTTTTAAGTATAGCTATTTTAAATGAATTATATTAATTTTAAACCGGCATGTCAAGAAATATTTACGGCCTGCCATCTTGACACATCCTCAAAATTATGTTAATTTATGGCGTTCCAAGATCACGACACTCACCAGGGCATTCTTTAAGGAGCGATATATATGAAACACTGGAAATGCACAGTTTGCGGCTTTATTCACGAAGGAAGCGCGCCGCCCGATTCCTGTCCCGTATGCAGGGCAGGCCGTGATAAATTCGTCCAGCACGCCGAACCGATCCCTCAAAACTCCGTCAAACAATGGAAATGCGTTGTCTGCGGCTACATACACGAAGGCGATAATCCGCCGGAAAAGTGCCCCGTCTGTAAAGCGCTGATGGAAAAATTCGTCCTTCACATAACGGAATCCCCTAAAGAACATTCGCCGGAAAAACCTTCCTCCGGAAAAAACGGGACCGTCAGAAAGTGGAAATGTATTGTTTGCGGTTATATTCACGAGGGCGAAGAAGCTCCGGAGCGCTGCCCGGTCTGTAAAGCCGTACACGAAAAATTCGCGCCGTACCTTCAGGAATCGGAACCCGTCGGGCCGGTCCGCGCCAATATATTCGATTCGCTTGAAACAGCCGCCGAAGCGACCAAAAAGATAGCGCATATAAAAACGGACGAACTCAGCTTTGACACCTATTATTTCCTGCCCGGCCAGATACTCGATTATCATAAACATCCGACCGGCGATCAGATATTCATAACGGTCCAGGGAACCGGCGATTTCTATCTCGACGCGGGCTCTGAAACCGTTTTTAAATTAAAGCCCGGCGAGTCCGTTCTCGCGCCGAAGAACGTCTGGCATAAAATAGTAAATACCGGAAAAAATGTTCTCGTCGTCTCCCAGGTCACAAAACAACCCGCAGGGATGATGGCGAAAAATTCAAGGTAGGATCTTTCGGCGTTCTATAAATTTAAAAACCCGCTCTGAATTCCAGGGCGGGTTTTTCATATTCTTAAGCCGTCTTAAATGCTTTAAGTTTAGTATTGTCTTTGCGTTGAAAAGGGGCTGAAAGTTTCTTCTTTGACGACCTGACCCGTTTCCTGCAGATATTTTATGGACGCGCCCTTGCTGCGCCACGTCATTGTTTCATACACTTTCCCGTTCTCTATCGACTGGACGGTCTCGAAATCATACCCATATTTATCGATATAGCCCACTACTTCCGGGGCTCCGTACCGTTCATACGAAACGAAGTTCGAAGGAGAAGCGCTCGTGCTCTTATCATTGCAGCCGGCCGTGAAAATAATGACCGCCAGCGAAAACGCCGCCAGAAATAAAAACGCCGATCTTTTATCTATAAGATTTAACATACAGAATAAATTATCGGCATAATTTTAAAATTAATTATTCTTGTTATTTGAGATAAGGCCCTCGACCTTTTTCAGCGTATCTAAAAGTTCGACCGGGAACAGCAAAATAGTATTCGACGGGCTCGAACCCAGGCCGTCTATGCTCTGAAGCGTCCTAAGCTGCATCGCGCCCGCGCTTTTCTGCATCATGGTCGCCGCGTCGACGAGGCTTGAAGCCGCCATTTTATCGCCCTCGGCCTTCGTTATCGTCGCGCGCTTTTCGCGTTCGGCAGAAGCCTGGCGCGACATCATCTTTTTAAGATCCTCCGGAAGCTCCACGTCTAAAAGCCTTATTGAATCGACGTGAATACCCCAGTCCTTGATGCGCTCCTCGACTATAGTGCCTATGCGCTGCTGGATCTGTTCGCGTTCGGATAAAAGCTCGTCGAGCGTCATGCCGCCGACCACGTCGCGAAGGATGGCCTGCGCGTATTGTGAAATAGCGAATCTGAAATCCTGAACTTTCACGACGGCCTTTTCGACGTCGGTCACAAGAAAAAAGAGGACGCCGTCTATCTCGGCCGGAACGTTATCCTTGGTTATAACTTTCTGTTTCGGAATATTGAGCGCCTGAATTCGCATATCGACGAACTGAACGTAATCCACGACCATCGCCACGAAAAAATTACCGGGCCCTTTTATCTCGTGAAATCTGCCGAGACGAAGCACTATTCCGCGTTCCCACTGCGCGGCTATTCTCAGCGTGCCGACCAGCGCGTGCCAGATAATGGCCGAGATAAGCGCGATCGCGACATGAACCGGCGTCTGATATTCCGCCTTCGAGAAAAAATAGGCGGCCGCTCCCAGAAATGGTATCCAGAAAAGCACCCTTCTGATGGGCGCTCCAAGCGATACGTGAGCCCCGACAGGTTTGGCGAACAACTTTTTAAAGTCTCCAAAAACATCTTCCGCGTTTCTTACTTCTCTGTTATCCATCATCTTCTCCTTTATTCTTTTAGGATCTTTCACCGGCACCGGAATATACACCAATACTGCTCCTTGAACTATTTTATCAGATTGAACGCTTACTCAATATTTTTATTTTAGAATATATTATTTATTTCAAGCCTTTTCTTTTGGCCTGCTTTCAGCCGTTAAAAGCGGACCTTGCCAAGTTCCGCGACCCTGCTTTCCGTTGACGGGTGCGTCGAGAATATCGTGAAAAGAGCGCTTCCCGAAAATGGATTCACTATGCAGAGCGCCGCCGTGGCCGGGGACGAGAATTGTCTGTGCGGCATGCGGTTGGCGTTATCGAGTTTTATAAGGGCCGACATAAGGCCGTCGGATGCGCCGGCGAGTTTAGCCGCGAAATAATCGGCGCCGTATTCCCTCGAACGCGATATCGCCATTTGAAGAAGCAGCGCGACCACCGGGGCGACTATTATTATAAAAAGATAGCCGATAGCGCCGGCGCCCTCGTCACGGTCGCGGTCGGAACGGACGCTTCCGAATATCATCGCGTATTTCATCATATCCGCGACGGTATATATGGCTCCGGCGAAACTCGCCACAATAGTAATTATAAGGGTATCGCGGTTAACTATATGACCGAGCTCGTGAGCCAGAACGCCTTCGATCTCGTGCAGATTGAGCGTGTTAAGAAGACCCGCGGTCACCGCGACGGCCGCGTTGGCCGGGTTTCTTCCGGTGGCGAAAGCGTTCGGGACGCCGCTTTCAACAATATAAACCTTGGGCATGGGTATGCGCGCGCGATCAGAAAGCCGGGCGACGATCTCGTGTATCTCGGGCGCGGCCTCGACCGGAAGGGGCCTTGCGCCGTAACTATAGAGAACTATCTTATCGGAGAACCAGTAAGCGCCGAAATTCATCATAAGCGAGATGATAAGTGCGGCCATCATGCCGCCCTGGCCGCCTACTGCCTTTCCAATAAATACGAAAAGCATTATCAGAAGAGACATAAAGATCATAAGTTTGAAGTTATTCATAAAGGCACGGCCCCTTTCAATATAAATTCGAAACGGCGCAATAAATCAAGCCGTCTTTCATTTCCAAACTAAAATTATTACGCTCAAAATCAAAGCAGGAATCGTGCCGGGTCATTCAAAAATTTCATCCATTTGAGATTCGCTGACCGATGAAGGCGAGCTTTCAAGCGATGAACCCGAGTTGCCGCCGGATCTTTTCGATTTCATTTTTTCGATTATTTTTTGAACGCCTGGATCGCTTAAAAGTTCCTTGATACGCGGATCCGCTTCAGCCGCGGCGGTATTTCCCGACATGAGCGTGCTCATGATGGACGGGTCCCTGGCGATGGCCATTATTTTAGGGTTCGTGGCGAGCGCGAGAACATCCGGATCATTAGCCATATCGGTCATGAGGCCTAAAAGTTCGCCCGGATCTATGCTGGCCGCGCTGTTATTTGAACCTATAGCCGATATCAGGCTCGTTATATTGGGTGCGCTTCCGCCCTGGGATCCTGAAAGAAGCGAATTTATGACAGAGGACGCGTCACTCGAAGATGCGCCGGAATTATTCTGCGGAATAGTTACGGGAACGACACCGGCGGCGGGTGAAACCGGCTTAGACGCAGACATCATGATCGAGTTGAGCGAATCGAAGTTTCTGACCTTTAATTCAGCGGTCGAATTCACCAGAGTAATTTTTTCGCGCATGATATCCGAAACGCCGTTCGCGTTCTTATATTGGAAAGTGACCACGGCAGTAACGCTTCCGTCGGCGTTCTTCTTCTTGTTGAGCATTTTTATATCAGATGGCGCCATGAAGCGTTCGCGCCATTTTTCCATTGCGGATACGGTTTTTTCCTGTTTCTGGCGATTTTCCATAAGAGCCGCTGCGCCCTCGTAGTTCTTCTCAAACAGAAGCGCCAGGAACGATCTGAGCCTTTCGTTGACTTTTTCATCATTGTAGGTGTTTTCCGAGGAATTTTTCACTCCGGCTATCTTAACCTCTTCGCTCGCGAAACCGAACTGGCGGTTTCCGCTTTCCAGCGAAGACTGTGCGAGGACGGCCGATCCGCCAGTAAGCGATAAGGATAAAGCCAGAACGGAAACAAGAAAAGCTCCGTTCCCTAATTTTTTAAAAGAGTTCATACAGAAGACCTCCGGTTCAATTTCTTAAAAAATAAATTTAAAAATATGATCACATGGTTTAATTATAATTCAAATCATGTGTATTGTCAATTTTTAAATGTAAAGAAAGTTATTGCTTTTTCAATGGATTTTGATGTAAAATTGGCGGTCGCCGGATATAGGCGGCTGGAGGGATCGACGTGGAAAAACCCGTTAAACTCAGAGACGAAAGCATCGGAAGGCTTCTTCTGGAATATTCGGTGCCGACCATCATCGGCATGCTCGTATTCGCGACCTATAGCGTGGTCGATAGGATATTCATAGGCCGCGCGGTCGGAAGCGTCGGCATAGGCGCCGTCAGCCTCACATTTCCCATCTTCATGATATTGATGGCGGTCGGAATGCTCGTCGGCATCGGCACCGGCACGCTTATATCGATAAGAATGGGCGAGGGAAAGACCGGGGACGCCGAAAAGCTCGCGGGAAACGCTTTTTCCCTTCTCGTAATTATAGGAGCGTCGGGCACCCTTATCGGCCTGACCTATATAGACCGCATACTCTACGCCTTCGGCGCGAGCGCGAACACCTTTCCTTACGCCCGCGATTTCATGCACGTCATATTCTGGGGCGTAACCTTTAATTTCATAGCCATGGGCATGAACAACGTCATCCGGGCGGAAGGAAATCCGAAGATAGCCATGAAAACGATGCTTATAGGAGCCGTTTTAAATCTGATCTTAAACCCTTTATTCATATTCGGCTTCAATATGGGCGTTCGCGGATCGGCCATGGCGACGGTCATCTCAAATATCGTCACGTCGGCCTGGGTAATGTTTCATTTTACCTATGGAAAAAGCAACTTAAAGCTGAGGCTGATAAATTTAAAAATCAATCTAAGAACGATGATGCCGGCTTTCGCGATAGGCCTTTCGCCATTTTCAATGCAGCTTGCGGCGAGCCTGGTCAATGTGATAGCCAACAGAAGCCTTCTTCATTACGGCGGCGATACGGCCGTAAGCGCCATGGGCGTTATAAGCGCCATAGCGATGTTCATCCTTCTTCCCATAATGGGTATAAACCAGGGCGCCCAGCCGATAATAGGCTTCAACTACGGCGCCAGGGAATTCGCGCGCGTCAGAAAAACCGTGCTGCTGGCGATATCCGCCGCTTCCGTCGTATCCTGCGGCGGTTTCCTCGCGGTATTTTTAGCGCCGGAATTCATCATCAGGATATTCGATAAGAACAGCGCGGAACTCGTTAAAATAGGAGCGCCGGGAATGCAGACGTTCCTGTTTCTCATTCCCGTTCTTGGTTTCCAGGCGGTCGGAACGAATTTTTTTCAGGCGATCGGAAAGCCAAGGATGTCGATCTTTCTTTCGCTTCTCCGTCAGGTCCTGCTTCTTATTCCGTTCCTGCTTATTTTCCCTAAATACTGGGGGTTGGACGGCATCTGGCTGGCTTCGCCCGTTTCAGATCTCATAGCCGCCCTGACCACGGCGGTTTTTCTTTTTGCGGCGCTTAAAAGGCTGGGCGAAGACCAGGCGCGGGAAGACTCAGCGGCAGCGTAAATCGAAAGACACTTGACAAAAATATCTTTTTAATATAATTTGTTATCTGACTTTAACGCAACGATATTTATTCCGGAGGAAAAAAATGAAAGTTATCGCGATAAACGGAAGCGCAAAAAAAGACGGCAACACTGCCATACTCATAAATCAGGTTTTCGGCGAACTGAAAAAAGAAAATCTGGAGACCGAAATGATACAGCTGGCCGGAAAACAGATAAGAGGCTGCACGGCTTGCATGAAATGCTATGACAATAAAGACCGGAAATGCGTCGTGAAAGACGCGGCTTCCGAATGTATCGAAAAAATGATAGAGGCCGATGGAATAATCCTGGGTTCACCGGTATATTTCGCCAATATGAGCACCGAACTTAAAGCGCTCATAGACCGGGCCGGAATGGTAGGCCGCGCGAACGGCGACCTTTTCAAGCGCAAGGCCGGAGCTGCCGTGGTCGCGGTAAGGCGCGCGGGCGCGATACATGTTTTCGATTCGATCAATCACTTTTTCTTTATAAGCCAGATGATCGTGGCAGGCTCGTCCTACTGGAACATCGGGATAGGCCGTATGCCGGGAGAGGTCGAAGCGGATACCGAAGGAATGCATACGATGTATGTTCTCGGCCAGAATATGGCGTGGCTTATGAAAAAAACCAATTCATAAAATTGCCGGAGCTTATTTTTCCTCGAAATAATCATTCACGATCTTCGCCAGATGAGGCCTCGCGCCGTCGTCTCTAACCATGAATTCGACGAATATATCCTCGACCTCGCCGTTTTTGAAGTTCGAAAGGTAGCGATAGACCTTTTCCCAGATGTGTGAATGTTTTTCGGATAAGGCGAGTTCCTTCGCGATCGTGAATGTCCGCGGGTCCGAAAAACCGGCGAGAGTATCGAAAAGTATATCCTGCAGGATCATTTTTTCAGACCCGTCCCCCTCGATAATGACGCGGATATTTTCGTCGCTGAAATCTCCTATTATGTCTGAGCCTTCGACGATATCGAGAGGCGGAAAAAAGCCGGCCGCCGATTTGAGATCGCCGATGAGCCCTTCCCGCAAGGTCTCTGAAGAAGCAATCGCGTCTAACTTTAACACGGCATACTTATCCAGTTTGTAACGCTCGCCCGAGATCGAACTTTGATCGATCATGTGCGGGCGCGCCGCGTCAACCGGAACGGCCATTCCCGCGAAGCATAAATGGGTCGTTATATCGTTGACGAATTTATATCCCGAACAGGGAACGACCGTCGTGCAGCTTAATTTAGCGCCTTCCATAAATGAGGCCGCGGCCCTGTGATGGCCGTCCAGAAGAATGCTCGCGTATTCGTCGAAATAAAAAGCCAGCGCCGTAAGTCTCGCGCCCGAAGATATCTTTTCGCGGTAATGTTTCACCCTCTCTTCGCGGAACATGGCCTCCGAAAACGCCGGATATAAAAAAGCGGGATAAGCGGCCATGGGCGATGTCTGATGGCCTATATGCCTGTAGCCGTTATTCTCGCGAGCGAAATTCCAGAAAAAACGGCCGTTGAGATCCGCGGGAAAATGATCGAATTCGGTCAGGATATAAAGGCCGGTCTCGAGCATTTCAAGAAATCCCGATATTTTTTTAAACGAGGCGGCGCCTTCATATTCGAAACCCGTTTCAGGGCTTAGAATATTTAAAATTTCGTTCTCGTGCATTTCGACGCACTTGCCGGACGAGAGGAAATTTTCCGCCGCCGTTTCAGCAGCGCCGCGCTGACGCCATTTTAAAATAGGGCTGCCGTCAAGCATAACGAATCTTCTCATGACGCCCGAATCGCATTTTCCGTATCTCATCGTTAAACGGTCATTGCCGGGACCTTTCCAGAATAGAGCAGCGTCTTTTCCCCACGGCGTTTCAGAATCGGAGAAAATTTTTAATAATACTATTTTGTCGTGTGAATTTTTATCTTTTTCCATGCGCTCATTTTATCACATTTTTTTATAACTATCAATGTATCTTGACAAACCCCTGATTGTGTAATATAATGCGGCAAAAAACGGCTCAGGCCGAAAGATACGGAGAAATTCAAATGAGCGGAACGCATCTATCATACCCTTCATCGATAATAAGCCTTGTCGGCGAATTCGGGCTCGCGCCGGATAAAAAACGCGGACAGTGCTTTCTAATAGAGAACAACATACTCGACCAGATACCCGTCTTAACGGGCGTTTCAAAGGACGAATTAATAATCGAGATCGGATCCGGCCCCGGAAACCTTACTTCGAGATTGTGCGATTCGGGCGGCCATGTGATCGCTTTTGAGACCGACAGGAATTTTTTCCCTATATACGCGAAATATTTCAGCGGCAGAAACGCCGAATTTCATCAGCTTGATTTTTTAAAAGCCGATCTCGGCGAACTCGTTAATAACGCTCTTGCTAAGGATCCCTCGCTGAAAAAGGTCAAGGTCGTTTCAAATATTCCCTACTACATAACCTCGCCCATAATAGAAAAACTTCTTTACTCCGGCGTCGAATTTTCCGCGATCTACCTTCTTATGCAGACGGACGTTGCGGAGCGCATACTCGCCGTCCCTGAAACCAAGGATTACAGCATACTTACGGTTGCCACAAGCTTCGCTGCCGAAATATCGATGGTTAAAAACATAGGGAAAAATTGCTTTTTTCCGAAGCCCGAGATCGAATCTTCGATCTTAAAATTCATCCCGCTCGAAAGAAGAAAATTCGAGAACTTCGAAGAATTCGTGTTTTTCGGAGTTTTAAAGGCGGCTTTCAATCAGCGCAGAAAGGTCGCGATAAACGCCATATTCAATAACGCCGCCCGGATCGCCGGGATACATTCATACCCGCAGGGATTTATTTCATTCACCTCGGCGCCTGAGTTCAAAACGGTCCTCGCCGCCGCGTTCGAAAAATGCCGGATCTCGAAACTTGCCCGCGCCGAAGAGATCCCGTGTGAAAAATACGCGGAGCTGGCCACTTTTTTAAGCCTCGCCATGCGCGGAGCGGCCTGATAAAAAAAACAGCCTTATCTTAAATTATATATTGTCTTTAAAGCGATAATCTGATAAAATAATATCTCTAAAAATCATAGAAAAGTTCAAAAGTTTTATCGGAGCGTAAACATGCTTAAAGATACGAAAACAGTTAATATCGACAATAAAACCGCCATCGGCGGAAATTCAAAATTCGTCATCATAGCCGGCCCATGCGTGATCGAAAACATCGACATGCTCCACAAAACCTGCTCGTTCCTGAAAAACGCGACCGAAAAGGCCGGCTTTTCTTATGTTTTCAAAACTTCCTACGACAAGGCCAACCGGACCTCGCCGGGCGCCTACCGCGGACCCGGCCTGAAAAAAGGCCTTGAAATGATCGCGGAGATCAAGAAAACTTACAAAGTTCCCGTCCTTGTAGATGTCCACGAAGAAAGCCAGATACTTCCCGCGGCCGAGGTCGCCGATATCCTTCAAATCCCGGCATTCCTGTGCCGCCAGACCGACTTCATAACCGCCGTCGCCCGGCCGGGCAGGGTAGTTAACGTCAAAAAAGGCCAGTTCGTGGCGCCCGGCGACATAAAATACATAACCGAAAAAATAAAGGAAACCGGAAACGACAATATAATTCTTACGGAACGCGGATTTTCCTTCGGCTACAACAACCTCGTGTTCGACCCCCGCGCTCTGTTTCTCATGAGAAAGACCGGTTATCCGGTTGTTTTCGACGCCACTCACTCGGTACAGATGCCGTCAGCGACCGGCGGAACTTCAGGCGGCGTGCGCGAACTGGTGCTTCCATACGCCCGTTCGGCTTACGCGATGGGAATAGACGGGCTTTTCCTCGAGGTCCACGAAGACCCCGACCGCGCGCTTTGCGACGGGCCCAACATGCTCGATTTCAAATTATTTTCAGAACTTCTCGAACAGATAAAAACTTTAGGCGATAAAATTTATCAGCATATTTAACCTCCGGCGCCGGAAACGCTTTTATTTTTGAACGCGGCCGGCTTAAAAACAGTGAAAGGCGACAATAAACTTTGGAACCAATAATAGTCGACGTTATATCGGAGATCCGCCAGATACTTTCGGAAGAGGCCATGGCCCTTACCGAGCTCACCGGACATATCGGCGATAATTATCTCGGCGCGGTAAAACTCATCCACGGCTCTAAAGGCATGCTCGTCGTCGTAGGCATGGGTAAATCCGGCCTTGTGGGACGAAAGATAGCGGCCACTTTCTCTTCGCTCGGAACTCCGGCCGTATTTCTTCACGCCGCGGAAGCGCTTCACGGCGACCTCGGCATGATAAAACCGGCGGACGTGCTTTTAATGATCAGCAACAGCGGCCAGACCCGCGAGATCATCGAAATGATACCTTACGTCAAAAGGATAGGCGCGCGCATCATATCAATGACGCATAACGCCGCATCGGAGCTTGCCAAAAACTCCGACGCCGTTCTTCCGCTCATATATGAAAACGAGGCCTGCCCTTTCAATCTCGCGCCGACCACATCAACGACCATGTGCCTTGCCATAGGCGACGCCCTGGCGGTCGCGCTTACAAAGCTTAAAAATTTCGAACCGCACAATTTCGCCGAACTTCATCCGGGCGGTTCCCTCGGCCGGCGCCTTCTTATAAAAATAGCCGACCTCATGCACACCGGCGCGGAAATGCCTCTTATTTCAGGAGATAAACTCTTGATAGAGGCCCTTCCCGAAATGTCCTCAAAAAGATTGGGCGCTCTTATAGTCGCCGGCGATAAAGGAGAGCTTGAAGGTATAATCACCGACGGAGACCTGCGCCGCATACTCTGCAGCCGCGGCGGCGCCGCCATAAATTCAAAGATCTCGGAACTGATGGTAAAGAACCCTAAAAGAATAGGTCCTGAAAAACTTTGCGAAGAAGCCATAAATATCATGGAAACCTTTAAAATAACCACGCTGCCGGTTGTGGATGAGGCCGGCCTCGTTATCGGAATAATTCATCTGCACGACCTTTTAAAGGCCAAGATATATTAAAAATAAAAATCACGGAATTTAAAGTTCATACGGAGGTGCTGTTTTGTCAGTTTTTACAAATATCAAACTCATAGCCATGGATGTGGACGGCGTTCTCACCAACGGAGAAATAATTTTGACGTCTAACGGCGAAGAAATAAAGGGATTCTCGGTTCACGACGGCGTAGGCATTAAACTCGCACATATAGCGGGGCTCACGACCGCCATAATAACCGGCCGCTCATCCCCGATAGTCGCTAAACGGGCTAAAGAACTCGGCGTGAACGAGGTCTATCAGGACGTTATGAGCAAAGAAGACGTCTTAGACATCCTCACGGAAAAATTCAAATTAAAGGACTACCAGATCGCTTTCATCGGCGACGATATCAACGATCTTCGCATAATGCAGCGCGTGGGCCTTAAAATAGCCACGGTCAACGCCGTAAAAGAGATCAAGGACGTGGCCGATTTCATAACCGAATTCGAGGGCGGAAAAGGCGCCGTCCGCGACGCTATAAACTATATCCTCGAAAAACGCGGCGTTTTGAAGGACACTATCGATAAGTACTGCAGCACGAGGTAAATGAAAAATTTTTCTTCATAGAGTAAAAAAAGCGATCGATCTTATCGTAAAAATAATAGTTTTTTTAAGATTCGGCCGCATAGACTTTAAAAACCACAGATTTTATCCATATTTTGAGTTCGTACTGGACAGGCGTCATTATTTTTATTACGTAGCGCTTTTCTTTCTCGGAATATGGCTTTTTAACGTATACAACACGGCCGGTGTTTTTTCGGAAAAAAAAATCACGGCGATAGAGCTTTATTCGGTGGAAATGATCAAAAAAACGCCAAGCGGCGTCGAATGGATCTTAAACGCCGACAAACTGGTAAAGGACGACGCATACAACAAGCATTATTTCACAAACGTCGATTTCAAGACGGATCCTTCGTCCGATTCGGTCCAGCTTATCCGGTCGAATGAAGCTATGCACGACGGAAACCTTAAACTCATGAGTTTTTCAGGAAATGTTCACGCCCGCTCAATTTATCCGGACACTTCCGAAAATATCATCGAGCCTTCTCTCCCTTCCGGCGTCGGCGTATCGAATCTGTCTCTTGAAACCGTGCCCCTGACATTTTTCGAGCGTGGAAGGCCGAAAAAATATTGCGAGGATCATTTTTACTCGGACGCCCTCGAATATTATTATGAACACAAGATACTTCTGTCGCGAATGCCCGTAAAACTGGTAAAACCGAAGATGGAAATAACCGGAAACAGCCTCGAACACAAAACCAAGGAAAAACGCGGCAAGATAGTCGGCAGCGTTAAAATAAAAATTTATGAGGATTGATATGAGGAGCACATTGAATTTAAAAAACATAATACTTTCCCTGCTGCTGGCATTTTCGGCGGTCATCATGATCTCGTTCGAACACGCTCCGAATGCTTTCTCGCAAAATACGGCCAAGGATAAACCTAACGCCAAGGCTGCATCGAAACCAGAGACCGTTCCCGCGCCGGCCCGCAAACAGCCCGTCGAGATAACGGGCGATCTTCTCGAAATGGAACCCGACAGTACTTACGTCGTGACCGGCAACGTCCGTGTGGTCCAGGAGAAGCGCGTGCTTACCTGCGAACGCGGCACTTACAACGAAAAAAACGGGATCGTGAGAGCTTTCACGAACGTCGATATCGTCGACGCTAAATACAAGATGAAATGCCAGCGCGTCGATTCCCACATGAAAGAGAATTATTCGCTTTTTTCCGGCGGCGTGGTCATCGACGGCGACAGATTCGTGGCCCAGTCCGAAAGGGCTTTTTATTATGAAAAAGAAGAAAAATTCATACTCATAGGAAACCCCGTCGCTAAAAGCCATGACAAGGTGCCCAACGAGGTCCGCGGCGACAGGATCGTCTATTACATGAAAACGGACCGGACGGAGGTCTTAAATAACGTGGCCGCTTTCATACAGCCTAAAAATGAGGACGCGAAAGGGAGCGTCACTCACATAACGGGAAACAAGCTCGAGATACTGCCGGACGGCACCTACCAGGTACTCGATAATCTTCGCGTCATAAAAAAAGACATGATATTATACGCAGACCGGGGAACTTTCGATGAGACCAACGAAGTAACGGAAGCTTTCGGCAACGTCAAAGTGGACACGAATAAATATACCCTCACCGCGGGGCACGTCAAACATATCGCCAAGGAAGACCGCACCATCTCCAATATAAAACCGAGGCTCGTGCAGATAATAGACAAAAAGAGCCGTGAAAAAGATACTTCGGAAGTTTCGGTCGGCGAATCAGCGTCATCCGCAAGCGCCTCGAACCCTGAAAGGCGCCAGACTACCGCTGCCGATAATCAGGCCGCGAATAATAAAGCGAATGCTCCGGACGAGGTCGCGGCCGGAGAAAAGAAAAAAATATCCAACAAGGACAAAGCCATATTGGAGGCCGACGAGATCGAATCGCTCGCCAACAGCACTCACATAATCGCCCGCGGAAAAGCCCATCTGATGCAGTTTCCTTATCTGGGCGAAGAGACGACCGAGGGCATAGAGATATCATCCGACGTAAAAAGCGAAATAATGGACATTTTCACTGAGGAAGGAAAGATGATAGCCAAACAGGACGTCGTTTTAACCTCCAAAAATATAACCGCTTACGGCGACACGGCGACATATTACGAAAAACTCGACCGCCTCGACATCGAAGGCAACGCCCGCGCACTTCAAAGACGCGGAAAAGGCCTCGAGGACAACGACGTAAAGGGCGAGATGATAACTTATTATTCGGCCACGGAACGCATCCTCGTAAAGGGCCCGATAATCAAATTCTACCAGACCAGCAAGGACGAGGCCCCGCTTCCCGAGATCGAAAAAGACACCAAAGCCGTGCGCCTCAGGAAGAGAAAAACCGGCACGGAAGAAGTTTCGCTCGGAAAGACGGGAGAGGTAAATATCGGAAAAACCGGAGAGGTCAACGTTATTCCTCCCCTTTCGCCGATAAATGCGCCCGGCGGGATCCTGCCCGCTGGAACGACGCCTGATTTGAGCACGCCTCCTATTCCCGTTATGCCTTCAGAGTTTCAGACCCAGCCTTCAAAAGGCGCTTCTACTCCGAACAGGATGCCGGCAGTTAATAACGCGGCGAACCCCAAGGTCAAAATAACCATAGATCCTTCAGGCAAAGCAAAGGTGAAAAATAAATAATGGAAAATTTAGCCGTAGTAAACGTAGTAAAGGCATACTCGCGCAGAAGGGTCGTCGACAACGTATCGCTCGAAGTTTTAAAAGGCGAGATAGTCGGGCTTTTAGGCCCTAACGGCGCGGGAAAAACGACCACGTTCTATATGGTGGTCGGGCTCATAACCCCGGATGAAGGCCGCGTTCTTTTGAGCGGCCACGACATAACCTACGACCCCATGTATAAGCGCGCGCGCCAGTCCATCGGATATCTCGCGCAGGAGCCGTCGATATTCAGAAAACTCACCGTCGAGGAAAATATAATGGCCATCCTTGAATTTACAAATCTTTCAAAAAAAGAACAGAAAGAAAAATGCGACCATCTTCTCGAGGACTTGAACATCACAAGGATCGCGAAAAGCCCGGGTTACGCGCTTTCCGGCGGCGAGCGCCGCAGGGTCGAGATCGCCAGGTCGCTGACGACGGATCCGTCCTTTATTCTGCTCGACGAACCCTTCGCGGGCGTAGACCCGATAGCGGTCCTCGATATACAGGAGATAGTCAGAAAACTTAAGCAGCGCGGCCTCGGAGTTTTAATAACTGACCACTCGGTCCGCGAAACGCTTCAGATAACCGACCGCGCTTACGTTATGAATAACGGAAAGATACTTATCGCCGGAAAACCCGACGACATAGCCAATTCAGAAATAGCTAAAAAAATATATCTGGGCGAAAATTTCTCGCTTTAACGACATTTATAAAATCAAACCGGAAATGGTGAAAAATGGAAAAATTCGACAATAAAAAAACAGTTTATCTCATCGACACTTATAACCTCGTCTTCAGGGCTTTCTTCTCGTTCGCGCAAAAACCGCTCTTAACATCTTATAAAATGAACGTATCGGCAATATACGGTTTTATGAATATGCTTCTGAAGATTTTAAATGATTACGAACCGGTCTATATCGCGTGCGTTCAGGACACCGGCGAAAAAACCTTCCGCGAGGAAATTTACGAGCATTACAAGGCTAACCGCCCCGAATGCCCGCCAGATCTGGTCCCGCAATTTGATGTAATATCTCAATTCATAGACTCGCTCTCGATAAAACGGCTTTACAAAGCCGGGCTCGAAGCCGACGATATCATTGGAATGGCCGCGAAACAAGCCAACGAAAAAGGGTATTTCGTCAAAATAATATCATCCGACCGCGACCTTTTCCAGCTCATCTCCGATAAAACGAGGGTTATCTGCCTGAAAAAAGGCATCTCCGAAATAATCGAATACGACCGTGAAGCGCTGAAAGCCGACCTGGGGGTCCTTCCCGAACAGATAGTGCCTTATAAAGCGCTCGTGGGAGACCCTTCGGACAATATTCCGGGCGTGCGCGGCATCGGACCTAAAGCCGCCGAAGAACTTTTAGCTAAATATAAAGACCTCGATACCATCTACGAAAATCTTCCGGCGATAGGCGGAAGGCGCCAGCAGCTTCTGGAAACCGGCCGAGAATCGGCTTATCTTTCGCTTGATCTGGCCCGGATCAGGCTCGAGGGCGATCTCGCGATCGATATAGACCGCCTCGCCGATTTTGAACCTTCTGTTGACAAATTACATGATCTGTGCGTACAATATGAACAAAAGAAAATGTTCGACCGCTACAACCTGCATTTTGAAAAAAGGAGTGAATTTTTCTATGGCGATACACGATAGGGACGAAATTGTCTATATGCCTTATGATTCAGTCGTGGAATACGAACACGCCGATCACCTCGTGACGGCGCGCAACAACTATTCAAACCCCGTTTTATCCTATCTTCTCTACGAAATGAAATGCAAAGACAGCGTAAAATATCTCTGGTACGATAAACAGGAACATAAGATGGCGGTCCTTGAAAAAATATCCGAATCGGAGGTCAATAAAGCCGTATTCAAACAATTACTTGCCGATAACTTCCAGGTCCAGATTGAAAAAAAAGAGGGCGCGCCGCAGATCTTTTCGACCAGGCTTGAAATTTATCAGACCCACAACGGAAAAGAACTTTTAATTATCGACAGGCGCGCCGGCGACTGCAATTTATTCAAAGGCAATTACATTTCCGCGACCGATCTGAATATTTTTCCCTACGGCGAATAAAAATAATTTTTTAGACAAAACATATTGTATTTATGACGCTTTCTATGGTATAATCGTTATTTACGCTATATAACGATCATACCGTTTATTTTTTCTTGAAAACATGCGGCGGCAAAGATTACAGGCGCAAGCCTGGAAGCGTTCACGCACCGCGCCGGTTTTCCTTAATTTTTTAGTGTGGTGAGTACAAGAAATGTATATTCCCGGAAGCAACAGATTCCTGACTTTATTGAACTATCTGGTCGACGTTACAAGCTTTAACTCCGATACCAGAAAAGCTCTTGACGCGCTGAATAAGCGCCTTGAAAACCCCGACAAAGTTTATTTCCACTTAAACTCCCACCCTGGCGGTTATATCCGTGAAATATACAAAAGGCGCATATCCATCGCCGAAGCGTACATAACGATAGCTCACGAACTTGAATCCGACCGTTACGAAGGAAGGCTTCGCTCGCTTAAAACGCTCGCCCAGCTGTCGCTTCACGCAAAAAGCATATCTCTCCCGCTTAACACGGCGCGCGTTCAGATATCCCTGATGAAAGAAGCCATAAAGAAAAAGGGCGACTACAGAAGGCAGCTCGAACTTATAACCGACTTCACGATAGCGTCTTTCGGCCAGTGGCCGGTCATAAAAAAACTTTTGAACGAAAGAAATATGATACAGGTCCCCGAGCTCGGTAAATCCATGAAAGAGCTTGACCTCGGATGGGACAGCCATGTTCACGACAGCATGTCTGAAGGCCGGAAAACCCCTTCCCAGGTCCTTCTGGACGCTTTCGTAAAAGGCCTGTCGGGGCTGCGTCTCATGTATTACGACATTAACGACACGCAGATAATCAGAGAGGCATACGGCGCGGGCAGGATACTCGGAATAGACGTGCAGCTCGCCATAGAATTCAGCGTCGGCAAAAGCCGCATCAGACGGCACTATGCCTACATCCCCGGCAAATTTAACACCGCCGACCAGTTCCTTGATTTCTTCAAAAAAAATGAAACTAAACTTTCAACCTTTCTACAGGGTCTCCATAAAAATTCCGAGAACCGCAAACTCACGATCGAATCGATGATCACCCATTTCAACGAGACCCACCTTATAAGGCTTAATTCAGGCTATAAAAAGGACGACCTTCTCTTCCTGCCTTCGCTGACCATAGAAGATCTTAAAAAAGTCGTCATGAGCGGCCAGTATTCGCGAATCCACCTGGGCGAGCTTCTTTTTTCAAGACTTTTCGAAGTGACGCACAAAAGGGTCCTTCACCTGAAAACCCAGTATCAGGTAGCCATAACCAAAAAAGCCATGGGCTTCATATCTCAATGGGAGCTCGACCAGATCACGAATCAATACGAGACCGTCCGTAAATATTACGAAGAAATGAGCCCGGAGCGCCTGCGCGAAAAGTTCCTGGAAGATAAGGCCATAATAGACTACGACTCAGCGTTCTTAGATGAATCGGAAATTTTCCAGACGCTCGTTGAATCCGGCGGCGACATCAAATTCATACATCCGCTCGAGGTCGGCCTTAAGAACGCAGTTACCACCATCATCAAAAACCACAAATTCATATCCCGCGCCGAAACCTTCAACAACACCGACGCCTCGAAAAGAAACCCCAACGATCTCATACTTTTCAACCGCTTCATCGAGATCATGAACAATAAGCCCATCTCCGAACTTAAAAAGTTTTTGAGCGAATGGGACATCATCGATATCGACGATAAACTCGTGGAATCGGCTCATGCCCACTATCACGAAAAGCCGCTTCTCCCCGAATGCGGAAGCGACGCCACCGGGCGCGACCCAAAAATACCCGGAATGGGCTTCATAAAATCCGGGTCCGTCCCGGCGCCTATCAGAAAATGGTATCTTAGCAAACACTCCATGCTCCCATCACCCATATCGAGCCTCATAATGGGCCAGGGAAGGCCCGTCCCCGAGGAAGAATGGAAGAAGCTCGCCGAGGATGAAAAACACATCGTGCTCATGGGAAAATCAGGTTCGCGGGCCAAAAATCTCGTCGGGGACGAAACCGGCGTCGAATTCATCGGCCTCGGCAGATACTTTAAATATTTAAACCCCAACATTAAAAACGTTTTCAGGGTCATTTTCGGCTTCATACCCGCATTTTTAACCTTTGCGATGCTTTACGGCAATGAGACCGGCGCCCCGAAATATATCCAGCAGACATACCTTACTTTCGGCGTTTTTTACGCGTGCCTCTGGTTCTTCATAACCTTCTTCAGAAATATCCTCGTCGACCTTGTTTCCGCCCACGGTTTCGATATCCGCGATTGGGGATGGCATGACGTGAATTTTGACAACGCTTTTCAATCGCTTTTCTGGACCGGATTTTCGGTCCCGGTTCTAAACGCGGTCAAAAACTGGTTCGAAATAAGCTGGCCGGCGCTCGGCATACTCTCTCCGACCATAAAAGAGGTCGTTAAATTCTTTTTCATCTGTACAGCTAACGGCGTTTATATAGTCACGCATAACAGGATAAGAAACTTCGACGACAAGGTCATAAAGGCGAACTTTTTCAGGAGCGTCTTCGCGTGGCCCTTCGCGACGCTCTTCTCGCCCGTCGGAAACCTGCTCGGGATCCCGAGTATCGTCCAGGCCAAATTCTGGTCCGACGCGGTAGCGAGCGTAATAGAAGGAACCAGCAAATTCACGCAGCGTATCGTTATCCGCAAGCGCGACCTCAACGAGATCATCCCGCTGATATCCTCGCCCGACAAAAACACCAGGATGGCCGCGGCGCTGGATGTCTTATACGTATGGGCGCGGCAGCAGCGCGGCAACACATGCCTTGAGCAGATCCTGCTCAACAAAACCGCCTTCTATAGAAATCTTATGGCTAAGGCGCAGTGCTCGGTCACGGACGAAAAAAAGATCAAGGCGCGGCGCATGCTCAACGACCTTTGCGAATTCTTTACGGAAGAGGGAAGCTCAATAGCGCTTAACTATTTCGTGCTCGAACACTACTCCGGGTATGACTCGGTCGTCCTTACCAACATCATAGGAAGCCACTTCGAACAGTTCAAGGAGTGGCTCTACACTCTTCGTGAACGCGCGAAAAAAGAAGACAAAACACAGGTTTCAAAATAAGAGGGAGGGCGCGGATAAAAGATGTCAACCGAAACGATCAAGGAACTCGATATTTTAGTAAGGGCCCGCTATCCTATCGTTTATATCACGACCTTCGAAGAGGCGCGCGTGGACGATTATCTCAACCGCATAGGCAGATCGCGCGGCAAAAAAGTGATATCATGGTCCCAGACGAAAGGCCTGATGCCTCTCGGCGCGAATTCGCAGAACGCAAAAAGCATATCGGAGAATTCCAACGACCCCGTGGCCGCTCTCGATTACGTTCTAAGCTCCCACGAACCCGCCATATTCATTTTTCATGATTTCCACCCGTTCCTTTCCGATTCGACGATCATCCGGAAACTCCGGGAGGTTTCAATAGCCATCAAGGAAAGCTTTAAAACGCTCGTGCTGGTGTCGCCATTACTTAAGATCCCGTGCGAACTCGAAAAAGATATAACGGTGGTCGATTTCCCGCTGCCTAAAATCCCCGAACTTTCAGCGCTTTTGAACCGCATGGTGGCCGACGTAGCCGACAACCGGGAAATTAAAATCGAAATTAACGACGAGACGCGCGAAAAGATACTGCAGGCGCTTCTCGGTCTGACGCTCAACGAAGCGGAGAACGTCATCGCCCGCGCCCTGGTCCAGAACGCGAGCCTCGACGAAAAAAGCATAGCGATAATACTTTCTGAAAAAGAACAGATAATCAAAAAATCAAATATCCTTGAATATTACAACACCACCGAGGATATATCGAGCGTGGGCGGCCTCGAGGTCCTCAAACACTGGCTCATGCTCAGAAAACTCGCATTCTCCCAGCGCGCGCGTGATTTCGGCCTTCCATCCCCTAAAGGGATACTTCTTCTCGGCGTTCAGGGATGCGGCAAATCGTTATGCGCAAAGGCCGTCTCGGCGCTATGGCAGCTGCCGCTTTTAAGGCTCGACATGGGCAAGATATTCTCTTCGCTCATCGGTTCTTCCGAGGAGAACATCAGAAAAGCCACCGCCGTGGCCGAATCGATAGCCCCGGCGATACTATGGATAGACGAAATAGACAAGGGATTTTCCGGCATGAATTCCGGAAACTCCGACGCCGGGACATCTTCCCGCGTATTCGGAACCTTTTTGACCTGGATGCAGGAAAAAAAGGCGCCGGTCTTCATAATCGCGACCGCCAACAACATCTCAATGCTTCCGCCCGAACTTCTGCGCAAGGGGCGCTTCGACGAGATATTCTTCGTCGACCTTCCGAGCGCGAAGGAACGCGAAGAAATATTAAAGATCCACCTTAAACGGCGCAGCGTCACGCCCGATACGCTTGAAATAAAAAGCCTTCTGGAAAGATCCGACGGATTTTCAGGAGCGGAGATCGAACAGGCCGTCGTCGCCTCTCTCTTCGAGGCGTTCTATAAGAATGAAAACCTCAAGAGTGAGTACGTCATAAACGCGCTCGATCACACCGTGCCGCTTTCGAAAACAATGAAGGAAGATATAGACGCGCTTAGAAACTGGGCCATGACAAGGGCGGTCCTTGCATCGTCGCAGGAAGCCATGTACGACTCGGGCGCCAAACCGAAAAGAAATCTTGAATTTTAAACTTTATGAAAATTCCTCTAAATCGCAGATATGGATTTTCTCATAAAAACGCGATAAAAAGAATTTATAATTGAAATTTATTTAAAATGGAGGGCTTCGCATGTCGACTGTATTACTTTTGATCCCGATCGTCACGGGTGTAGCATGGCCTGCTTACGCGACCCTGGTATCCGGCGTGGCAGTCTCCATGGGATACCGTCTCCTGACCGATCTGAACGCTTCTGAAACGGTATCTCAAAGTTCTGATATCCAGACCGAAGAGGTCTGCGAAGTACCCGTGGAATCAACTTCAAAGATCGTAGCAACTATGAAGGACGGTGACTCTTTGAGTTTCACCAACGGCAGCTGCGTGGTTACATTCGTCAAGGACCCGCGCGGCACATGCTTCTGCAGAGTTAAAGGCGCAGGCGGAAAACATATCGCCAAAAAGACGCTCGAAGCCGAAGCTAAAAAACTGATAAATAAAGTCACGCAAACTTACGTCTACAACAAGCTTAAGACGGAACTTTCGCAGAAAGGCTATAATATCGTGACGGACGAAGCGAACGAAAACAACACTATAAAACTGACCGTAAGAAAATGGAAATAACGGTTAAGGACTAAAAAATTGGGAAGATTCAAATGGCTCGAGGTCGATCCCGCCAAAAGCGGTGACGCCGACGAAAAAAAAGATATAAAGCCCGGGCGGAAATCAGGCATTTTCGATAAATCAGGCGAAAATTCCACCGGCGCTTCAGGCGATCCTCTCATCTCGAAGTTCGGAAAAACGAACGAGGCCGACGGCCGCGTCTACGACGCCGGTTATTTCAAACAGGAAGCCTTCAAATATTATATCGCCGGCGACTTTGAAAAAGCGATGTTCAATTTTTCAAAATGCCTGTCGGAAAACAACAAGGACGAAGAGGCCTGGGCCTACCAGATAATAAGCCAGATACATCTTGAAAAGTTCGAGGACGCTCTCACATGGGCGAAGCGCGCGTTCGAATTCTTCGGATCGTCATCCGGCATACAGGGGCTTCTCGCACTTTCCACGGCTCTGAATAACGGCCTCGACAACGCTCTGGCTTATTCCGACGGCGCCGTGGCCAAAAACACGCCCAACTACTTCGTCTGGTATTCACGCGGCGAAATACTTCTGCGTTTCGGAAATTATAACACCGCCTTCGTTTGTTTTAAAAGCGCTTCCGAATTCAAAAATATAGCTACGGCGAAATATTTCGATTTCGAGGTCGCGATGGCGCTCTACCGCGCGAAAAGATTTCCCCAGGCCTTATCTTATTTCAAAAAAGTTTTACAGGCCGGTCTTTGTACTTTCTTTATATACGACAAACTTGGCGCAGTGAACGAAAAACTCGAATTTTTCGAGGAAGCCGAATTCTATTACCGTCTTGCGCTTGAAATGTCCCCGTCCTGCAGTTCTTCACAGGAAGGCGTCAAACGCGTAGCCGACCAGAACGCATTCTTAATAAAAATGTTCAGAAAAATTTCCAGATTTTTCAGCATAGGAGGCCAGAAAAATGACACCGAAACACGAGATTGACATCGAGATAACCGAAACGGGCGAAGTAAAAGCGCACATCAAAGGCATCCCCGGCAAAGGCTGCACCGAGATCGGAAAAATATTGAAAGAGATCGTCGGCGAAGTTAAAAGCGAGTCTAAAACCTCCGAATATTACCAGCCGGAACCCAGAATAGATACGCGCATCGAGGGAAAAAAGTAGTTTTATGAACTGCCCGTACTGCCAGAGCGAGATACTCCCCAATTCGCCGTCCTGCATAAACTGCGGGCGCGAACTGCCGGCGTTCGTAATAGAAAAAGATATACGCGAAAAAGAAGAGAAAAAAAAATATTCAATAACCGATATGACGGATCTTTTAAAACTGGCCATGTTCAGCGTTGTTTTCCCCGGTCTGGCTCAGATAATCCTTCTGAAAGAATTTTTAACCGGCGCCGCCTTCGCGGCGGGCTTCGCAATTTCGCTTTTCATGGCACATTCCTATTTCGGGTCCTACGTCATCGATATGCCGTTTCTGGGCGCCGCGGCCGCGATCTATTTCTACTCCGCGATCAACGCGCTTGCAATATACAGAACAAAATACAGGATAAACGCGAGCCGAAATTCCCGTGAAAGCATTTTTTTCGCCAGCCTTCTGGCAATAGTTCTAATGATGTTCGCGTTGTATTCAGCCTTCAGTATATACGAAAGCCGTTATAATAATATAATAAGGGTGAGCGATTCGATGCTTTCACCCACTTTCGAGGTCGAAGACCGAATATTGATAAGGATGCTTGCGGCCGGCGAGCCCATAAAGCGCGGATATATAATACTTTTCAATACTCCGCGTTTTATCCGCCGCAATAACATGCCTAATATGCTGGCGCTTGGCAATTCCTTCGAACGCGTGATAGCCCTGCCCGGAGAAAAGGTCAGTTTCGAAAAGGGCGACGTATTCATTGACGGCAAAAAACTCGACAGGAAATTTTACCCTTTAAGCAGCATAGGAACCTTGAGTTTCATGGAAAAGGGCGAATTCACGATGGAAAAAGACTCTTATCTGACCGGATTCAACGGCCGGTACGGCACAAGGGCCTTTTTCGAGCTTGAGAACATAAGCCGCGACCGCATAATAGGGGTAGCCTCCAAAATAACGTATCCATTCCCCAGACGAAGAACGCTCGAATGAGAAAGGATCGAAAATGACGAATAAAACAGCGCAGCAGGCCATGCTAAGCCTTTTAAAGATCGCCCAGGAACACAACGCGTCCGACCTTCACTTGATCGAAGGCGAACCGCCTGTGCTTCGCATCGACGGGGACATAGTTTTCATGGAAACTCAGCCGCTCGCGGCCGACGACACCAAATCTCTCATTTACAGCATCCTTAATGAAACGCAGGTCGAGAAATTCGAAAAAGACTGGCAGCTCAACCTTTCATTAACGTTAGACGGCGTCGGCCGTTTCAGGGTGGCCGTCTATTATCAGAAAAACACGGTAGAAGCGTCCATAAGGCTCGTGCCGCGCACCGTTCAAACGCTCGAAGAACTCCAGCTTCCGGATATCGTAATGGATCTTGCCAGAAGGCCCAACGGGCTCATTCTCATAACCGGCCCCACAAGTTCCGGCAAAACAACCACATTCAACGCCATCATCGATTTCATAAACAAGGAACGCCGCGCCAAGATCATAACCGTCGAAGACCCTATAGAATACGTCCACACTCACAAGAAATCGATAGTCGTCCAGCAGGAAGTTTATTCCGACGTAAAAAGCTTCTCATCCGCTCTCATCCACATTTTAAGACAGAACCCCGACGTGATAGGCGTCGGTGAAATGCGCGACATCGACACTATCGGTGCGACCCTTATGGCCGCCGAAACGGGACATCTGGTCATAGCCACTCTTCACACGTCCGACGCGGTCCAGACCATAAGCCGCATCATCGACGTATTCCCGCCGCACCAGCAGGAACAGGCACGCATCCAGCTTTCTTCATCGCTTCAGGGCGTAATATCGCAGGTTTTAATGCCGAAGGTCGGCGGCGGAAGGATCCTGTCCGTCGAAGTGCTTCTGGCCGCGCAGTCGGTGCGCCATCAGATCCGCGAAAACAAGATATCGGGAATTTTTTCCACGATGCAGACGAGCCAGAACATCGGCATGCAGACGATGGACCGCAGCATAAAAACGCTATATCAGTCGGGCCTTATAACATATTCGACGGCCATGTCGAAAATAAAAGATCCGAAGGAACTGACGCAGAAATAACCGCTCCGCCTAAAAGCCATTCACCGTCGTAAACGGCGAGTATCTGGCCAGGCGTGACCCCTTTTTCGGGAACAAGAAGAGTGACTTCGAAATCGGTTCCACCAATGCGTTTAAGGCGCGCGGCCGAACCTTTATGTTTATATCTGATCTTGACAATATAATCATCATCGTCAGACGGCATGGCCCCGGCGAACCAGTTCATGCCTGAGACGGTGAACCGGGTTATCCCGGCCTCGCTTTCAAGCCCGACCACGACCTCGTTCTTCTCCGCGTCGATCTTCACGACATAAAGCGGCTCTTTCGAGGTCAGTCCGAGCCCCTTTCGCTGGCCTACCGTATAATTTATAATTCCGGTATGCCTGCCAAGGACCGTTCCGCGCATATCCACTATCTTACCGGGCTTCATGGCGTGTTCAGCCGCCTTCGAATTGTCTCTTATAAAAGTTTTATAATCTCCGTCGGGAATGAAGCATATTTCCTGGGAATCAGGTTTATTCGCGACAATAAGCCCAAGACCGGCCGCAACCTGACGCGTTTCAGGCTTGGTATATCTTCCGAGCGGCAATAATATTTTTTCGATATATTCCAAAGGCAGCATACACAGCATATACGACTGGTCGCGGTCCTCATCGGCCGGTTTACGAAAAAGCGTCCTCGAATATTTTTCAGAGTATCCTGTATCCGCGTAATGGCCTGTGGCGACGAATTTAGCGCCCATCATCTCCGCGTACTTCATCATAAATTTAAATTTTATCTTCTGGTTACAAAAAACGCACGGATTCGGGGTTTTCCCGTCCAGATACGACCGGGTGAAATAATCTATTATATCCGATTGAAAATCGTCCGAGCAGTTAACGACATAATGGGGTATCCCGAGCTTCATCGCGCATATCCGCGCTTCCATAACAGCCTCGCGCGAGCAGCAGACGCGAAAACCTTCGCCCGCCGAACATACCGCCTCGATCTTATCCGGAAGCATTTTAAGCGTCATCCCGATGACCTCATAGCCTGATTCATTTAAAAAATGAACGGCGGTCGCGGAATCAACTCCGCCCGAAAGTCCTATTATCACTTTCTCTTTCATGCCTGCACCCGCGGTTTCCGAGCCATCATGACTTTTTCGTACGATTCTTTCATTATACGGATCGCGGTTGAAACCTCATCTTCGGTGTTTTGAACGCCGAACGATACCCGCACCGTCGAATGGGCCCGAATATCGCTCATTCCCATAGCCTTTAAAACCTCCGACGGCTCCTTCGCCATGGACGAACAAGCCGCGCCGAGCGAAACGCAGACCCCTGCCAGGTCCAGATTGAACATAAATGCGTTAACCTCATGAATATCGCTGAGATCAAGCGTCATGGAAATAGTGTTTGGAAGCGTTTCAACCAAAGCGCAGTTTAGAACCGCACCCGGGATCTCTTTTTTTATTCCGTCCGAAAAAAGTTTTTTTAATTTCAAATAATGAGAGGCCGAAGTTTCAAGATTTTCAAAAAAATAGTCGCAGGCGGCGCCGAATCCGGCTATCGCGGGAACGTTCTCGGTTCCGGCGCGAAGATCGGCTTCCTGATGTCCGCCGCGAAAGATCGGAGTTATCTCGACTCCTCTCTTTTTATAAAGGCAGGCGGCGCCCTTCGGGCCGTATAGTTTGTGCGCGGATATGGATAAAAGATCGCAATTTATGTCTTTAACGCTGTAGCTTATCTTGCCGGTGGCGCAAACCGCGTCGACATGGAATAAAACCCCGCGCCTGGCGCAGATCTTACCGATTTCAGCGACCGGAAAAATGGCTCCGGTCTCGTTATTGGCAAGCATTACACTGACAAGTATCGTATTTTCATCTATAAGTCTCTCGAATTCAGCGGCATCCAGCCGGCATTCACTTGAAACGGCGGCTTGTTTCACGCTGATTTCGCCGTCCGAACAGACCGCTTTGACGGCGTTCGACACGGAATGATGTTCGACCGCCGTCGTAACGATATTAGCCGGCCCGCTTTTACCGCCAAAACCCATGATACGGGTTATAACGCCATAAACAGCCATGTTATTGGCTTCGGTACCGGAAGATGTGAAAATTATCTCCGGCGCGGATGCGCCTATCAATCGCGCGACGGAAGCTCTGGCTTTTTCGACGGCATACCCGGCCGCCATCCCGGCGCGGTGATAAGAGGACGGATTTCCATAGTTCGAGCGCGCGCAATCGTTCAAAACCGATGCGGCTTCGTCTAAAAGCGGTGTCGTAGCATTGTTATCGAGATATATTAACCCGTCCGCGGCTTGTTTATTCATAAAATTTCGCGCTCATTATAACATAAAAATATAAATAAAAACAAGAATTTTAACGCCGGATTCCTTGAAAAAGTAAAGATTTTATGGTATAATGAAATTATAAAATGAAGAAAAACAATTTATCAGCCAAACAAAAGCATATCTGACCGCGAATATACAAAGCCCCTGTTCTTCCGGAAATGAGAAGGAAATTCAGGCGGCGTTTTGTGTATTCATTTGTTTTTCATTAACAATCAGCTAACGGACCGATGCTATATAAATTTACTTACATTTTGGGAAAGGTGTGATCAGTTATGAGTAGTGAAAGGGTATCTTACTTCATCGAATCAGGACTCAACTATAAGAAGAAAGGCAAATACGATGAAGCCATTACGGAATTTCAAAAGGCCCTTGAAATAGAGCCGAACCACATCAACGCATACAGACATCTCGGAAAGGTTTTTCTGCGTAAAGGCACTATCGACAACGCCATTGAGATGTTTTTAAGGATCGTCACCATCGACCCCCGCGACATCGAAGCTCATACCAACCTAGGAAACGCCTACAAAACCAAAGGCGACCTGAAAAGCGCCGTTTCGGAATTCAAGCTCGTCTGCGAAATAGACAGCGGAAATCTCGAAGCCTGGAACAACTACGGCCTCTGCCTTCGTGAAGCCGGCCACTTCGATCAGGCGATAACGGTTTTCAAACGCGTGCTCGAACTCGCCCCGAACTATGTTTTCGGAAGAAACAACCTCGCCATGGTCTATAAAGATATGGGCCACTACGACAACGCTATCGAGGAATTCACGCGCGTTATTGAATTCAATCCGACCGGCGGCCTTGTTCCCGTTGCCATGCAGACGATCCAGCACTGCAAAAAAATGAAGGACCACGTCAGAAAATAGTCGAAATTATTCAGCGATAAATAATATTTCGCGCAATATAAAAAACACCTTGAATAAAACCCTCCGTTCGTTTATAAACCAGCGGAGGGTTTTACATTTATTAAAGTTTGAAACCCAAGCGAAAGTATGTTATCATATGTAATAGATACAAATTAATAGTGAATAGTTAAGGCTTTTTTGATAATTTCAACAACTTCAAACATTCTCTTTATTTGTAAAAACAAGCGCGGCGAGGTCACAGTCCACAACTATTCACTATTCTCTCCGCTCTATTCACTGAAACATCGCCACCCACTCAAAACACGAAAAAGTTTATCATATTTATAATGAAAAATGACGGGAGGGTTTTAATTAATGAAAAAAAATGCTTGTTCCAAAACGACGATGTTTATTTCAGCCCTGGCAGTTTTATTTTTATTTTCAGCATCGTCGTTATCCGCCATAGCCTTTGCCGCCGAGCGCCACGAAAGAACCCTCCACGGCGGCGAGCTTCAGATGATAGGCGAATGCAGGATCGGCCACACGGAGATCATCGTCGATGAAGGCACGGTCGAGATATGGATATTGTCAGGCGGGAGAGGGATACTTAAGCCGGTTACGATCCCGGATAAAACCATAAACATGAAAGCTTATATCGAAGGCTCAAAGCTCCCCCGGACCTTCATATTACACGCGGCGCCTCTCGATCCATCGGAAAGCGTCGGCAACTGTTCTCATTTCATAGGGTATTCGGAAGAGATGAAAAACCCGGGAACGAGGTTCCGCGCCGCCGGAAAGATAATTTTTAACGGCGCGAAACTCGATCTGGTAATTGATTTCCCGCTTGAAGACGGAAAAAATTATTAAAAAGACTACCGGCCTGGTTTGAGAATTTCCGTTTTGAAGGTCTGGCCGTCGTTGAACTGTATTGAAGCGGGCTTGAATCTGATCACGCAATAATTAGGGTCGTCGGGCCCTTTGAAATAATAAGCAAGACCGTCGCTCCAGAAATCCTTTTTCGTTTTAGCGTCGGTATAAACGGCCGCGGTCGCCTCGATCCTGATATAATCGCACATCATGGAAGAATAGTCTTTAAGAATGGTAATCGAAACGCTGTTATTATTTTTGATCTGAGCTACCTTGTCGCTTTTCGTGAACGACGCCGAAAAGATATCGAGACCTTCGTTTTTAACGGCCATTATGCGGACATGCGGTTTGTTCTTCGAATCGACCGTAGCTACGGACGCAAAGCGGCCTCCGCCTTTTATAACAGCTATAACGCGATCTTTCAGGGATACGGTCTTCGGAGCGGCTGATTTTACCGCAACGGCTTTGGGAGCGGCTGTTTTTTTAACCATAGCTTTTTTAGCGTCCGCAGCCGTCTTTTTAACGACGGTTTTCTTAACCGCGGGCTTCTTTGCCGTTACTCTTTTTACCGCGCTCTTTTTGGTCGGTGTTACATTTTTTTCCATTACTTCCTCCGTATAATTTATGTAGTGCCGTTTGGCCTCTTTTAACGCTTCCGTTTATTAATAAGATAACGGAGCGGATCTATTATATCATTTTTCGAAAAATAAATAAAGTTGAAAATTTTCAATAACGCGACACGCCCGAGCGGATAATTTTTCGTCGGGTCTTACGGTAAAACGGAAAAATCAACTTATTTTACATTGAATTTTACGTAAAAATTCTTCAGATAATCGAGTTCCCTGTCGTTCGGCCCGCGGTTGAAGTCGGGCGGCATTTTCGGGCCGTCCATTATTTTAAAACCGGGAGTTGAAAGCCCTTGAAAAGTTTCGTCTATCATATTTTTAAAGTCGGCCCGTTTATAGCTCGCGGTATTACAGATAGCCGCTATAATGCCGCCCGGCGATAATATGGCGCAGGCCGCCAAAAGCAGATCATTATAATTTTTCAGCGTGGAAAAAGGTTTTTTATCAAGGGATAAGGCGAATGACGGCGGATCGAGTATTATGAAATCGAATTTATATCCCTTCTTCAGGCAGAATCGCATATAATCGAGCGCGTCGAAGGCCAGCACTTTTCCAGCCGCTTCCGCGAAACCGTTCAATTTTAAATTCTCGCGCGCCCAGTCGTTATAAGCCCTGGAAAGATCCACCGTCGTGA
Source organism: uncultured bacterium (assembly GCA_964551445.1). Classification (GTDB taxonomy): domain Bacteria; phylum Muiribacteriota; class UBA9980; order UBA9980; family UBA9980; genus DAOPXV01. The sequence continues at coordinate 35,637 of CAZKCG010000038.1, forward strand.
CGGAAGATGCCCCGCAGGCGGCGGCCACAACGGATAAGGCGCCGGTATAAGAAAAAAGATTGAGCACGCTTCTGCCCTTTGAATATTTGGCTATGAACTCGCGGTTGCCGCGGTTATCGATAAAAAAACCGGCGTTCTGGCCATGACTGAAACTGCACAGAAAGCGAAGCCCGCCCTCGTTTATCTCGAAAAAGTCAGGGCTGGCCTCTCCGCCGATATGCCTGTAATTTTGAGCTTTTTGAGAAGAATTGAAGCGCTCCACATCATAAACTCCGCGAACGCGGCCGATCTGAAGCAGCCTTTCGCAGAGCGCACTTTTAAGTTCCATAGCGTTTTTCGAATACCATGAAACGGCGGCGAATCCGCCGTAGATATCGACGGCGGCGTCCGCGAGGCCGTCGCCGTGAAGATTGATGAGCCTGTAAGCGCCCGCGTCACGAAGCGTTTCCCGAAGCTCAAGGGCCGTTCCTACGATCCTTGAAACATCCGCGGGAACGCATTTTTCGCGCCCGGCGCCCTTATTTCTTTTCGCGAAGTTCAATTAAATCATCTCTTATAAAGCCCATGGCGCCGTTTTTAAGCCTGACCTTTATCCATTTATGGTTGTCGCTTGACGGTTTTTCTATCGAAACGATATCGAAAACTTCGCCGTTGTTAACTTTTTCAATAACGTTATTCGGAGCGATACGGCTTTCGGAGCGAACGTTAACCGCCATTCCTTTAACGGCGGCATATTTGAATTTTTTAATGTCGATATCTTTAACCTGCTGGGGCGGCGGCAAAGGTTTTTTAACCGGCGCCGATACTTCAGCCGTCGCCGAAGCCGTTAACTGAGCGGTTTCAGCGGCGGAACCCGGCCGTTCCGGCTGGTTCGATTTGTCAACAGGTTTTTTAGCGGCGGAAACCGCGAGCTTCGTTTTCTGTTCCAGAGCGTTTTTCTCTTCAGAGACGGAATTTTTAGAAATAAGCCCGTATGAAAGATAGCCGATATAGGCAGTCAAAACCAAAGAAATAAAAACAGGAATTATTTTTTTCATAAGAACACCTCTTTTCAATATGCTTATTCTATCACTTTTCAAAGTTTTTGTCAAAAAAATTAACAGCCGCGCGTTTGACTATTTTTTCAAAAAGCTTTATAATTATATCAGAAGAGTCAATTACTCTAAATGATTGTTTTAAACGAGGCGATATGGTATTTTTTTCGAGGCCGAAAGCTTCCGGATTCTCGCTGATCGAGGTTTTGATAGCCATCGTGATATTAATGCTTGCCGTAATTCCTGTCGTTCAGATGATCAACACTTCGACCTCCGGCATCACGCGCACTTCCGACCAGACACAGGCGCTATACATCGGCCGCTACATACTCGAACGGATAATAGCCCGCGGAACGGGTAATTTCGACGCAATCTCACCGGAATCGGAAATGCCCTGCGCGGGACCCGGAGCGGGTTACTACACGAAAAGTTATATGAGGACCGGAAACCCGGTGTCGGAAATTAATTATCCCGAATTATACGCGCAGATAAAAAATTTCAAAAGCGTTATCGAAGTGGAAAACTTTTCAACGCCGCCGGATCTGAAAAAGATCGGCGTTAAGATAAAATGGAACTACCGCGGCAGCGCAAAGTCGGTCTCGCTTTCCACTTACATATACAAACGATATTAGAAGAGGTAACCAAATGGGTTTGAACAAAGAACGGCGCGGATTTTCCGTGCTTGAAATAATGATAGCGGGCGCCATTTTCATGCTTATCGTGATCGGAATGATGGATCTTTTATACTTCCGGTCCCGCTCGGAGTCCGAAATAGAAAGCTCCGTCGATCTGCACAAGAACGCCCGCCATTCGCTGACAAAGATCATCCGTGAACTTCAGGAAAGCCGGGAGGTCCTATCACCGTTAAATTCGACGGTCCCTTCGGCCCATATAATGTTCGTCAATAATTCCGACGACGTCGTGTTATATTTTTATAAACCTTCGGCTAAAAAACTCTGCCGCTCGTTAATAGACGAAGTGACCGGCACGGCGACCGGCGAAATAGTTCTCGCCGAAAACATCGAAGGATGTTCATTTATGGCACTGGGCAACAAGAACAGGCTGGTCGAACTTTATATAAAATTCGGAATATTGGCCAGAGGGCCGTCAGGTATTGACAAATTAAAGACATACGACATTTCGTCGAATATTTTTTTGCGCAACCTTTAAAAAACAGGTTCAGCTGGAGGTAAAAATGAAACTTAACAGAAGCGGTTTCGCCATCGGAATGGTTCTGATCGTAGTATTCATACTTATGATGGCCGGAGCGACATTTCTTTTCCGCATGCAGGGCGGCGTCACTTCCATCAGCGTTATTGAAAAAAGCACGAAAGCGACCTATCTCGCCGAAGCGGGGATCAACCTCGCGTCCGCGTACCTGCGCTCTTACGGCATCTGTTTCGAAAGCGGCCTCACGCTTCCCGAAAGAAGCCTCGACGGCGGAACTTTCAACACGGCCATGTCGAGAAAAACGCCTAATTCGACGCTGATCACGATACTTTCGGTCGGTTCGTATTCAGGAACTTCAAAAGCCGTAATGGTACAGGCATTATGCATGCCGGCCGCGACCACTACTCCGGTCATTCTGACCGGTAATTTCACGCTCCCTCAATTATTCGAAGACTATCCGGCCGCGGCGTTTTTCATTCCGGACACGGCGCACGCTTCCCCCGCCGCCAGCAATTTTCCTTCGCAAATGGTCTATTTCAGAGTAGCCGAAGAAAACGAACTTGAAAAAATCTCATCAACCGGCGGCAAAAAGAATACCACAAAAGACATGCTCGGCATATTGCTCCCGGTGATCGAAGGCGAAAGGCGCTTTTTCATGGAAAACTCAATGTCTCCCGCTTCCGATAAAAAATATTCGAATATTTTCGGGCAGCAGATAAAGATACCGGCCGAACCCGGTTCGGTCGAAACGCTCATAACCGCCGGATCAAAGGCCGATAAGGCCAGAGAAATGTCCGCGGTCATGGAGACCATAGATCAGATCGTGGCAGCCTCGCTTTATTCCAAGCTCTGGAACGAGGATTCGATGACCGTCGAATTATTCAGAGAATCCTTCGGCGACGCATGCGATATCTACGCCGCATGCGGAAACCACCTCGTAAAATCCGGACAGCCCTTTTCGGCTCTTTCAAATCACATTATTTTTTCCGGACTTCCGGGGCTCCCTATCGCGACTTACAACAGCTCCAGAAATTCCATAGAGAACGCCATGCCGGCCGTTCTGGTTTACGACAGCGTAAAACCGCCGGATTTCAACGGCCAGGTCACAAGCGCCCTCCAGAACGGCCCGGCCGCGAATAACGCGCCGGTCCGCCGGACGACCCCCAGAGACGCCGAGCCGATCTTAAACGTCGATACGATCGAGCAGCTGGAAGAAAAGCTGTCCGATAAGATCGCTTCCGATCCGGCAGTCGCCAACATAGTTGAAAAACAAATGAATGAAAGAGGCCGGGGGGGAAACGGCCAGATGCGTGAAGCCAGAGCGCGCCGACAGGAACGAAACGGCGGAAATAATAACGGCCGCGGCAACAACAACGGCCGCCAGGGCAAAGGTAATGGTAATGGTAACAATAACGGAGGCCACCAGGGCAACGGTAATGGTAACAATAACGGAGGCGGAAACGGCGGAAATCGAGACGGAGACCGGGGCGGAAACCAGGACGGAAACCGTGGTAATAACAACGGAGGCCGCAATGGCGGCGGCGGAAATGACGATGGGCCCGGCCGCAGGAATTAATCTCCAAGATCAAGATTTGCCTTTAAAAATTTCAGCGATAATGTTATAATCAGATATATTAAAATGAGTTTTAAACTTAAACCGGACGAATTTTTAAAAATAATGCGAAAGGGATGGTGCCATGCCATGACAAAAACTGTTTTTACGGCTTCCAATCTTAAAATTCTGGCGGTGACGATGATCTTCGCGGCCGCGTTCTGCATTATAACGACGGGTTGCGGCAGCGCGAAAAAAGCCTCGGACATAAAAGCGAGCGTCGCCTTCGTCAACGGAACGGTCGAGGCCCAGACGGGCGGCGACCCGGCCTGGAAAAAAATATCCGCGAACTCCGAACTTTCAATGGCCGACTCCATAAGAACGCTCGAAAAATCAACCGCCAAGCTTAATTTCACCGACGGCGCAAAAGTGTTCCTCGAAGAGCAAACCACGCTCAATCTTAAAACCCTCAGCCGCCCCGATGAAAAAAGCACGCTTGACATAGTCGTGGAGATCGTAAGCGGCGCCATATTCTTCGACGTCACCAAGCGCGAGAACAGCAAATTCCAGATGGAAACTTCCGTCGCCGTCGCCGGCGTAAAAGGCACGAAGGGCGTTTTCAGAAAACACGGCGGCCTTAAGGTCGTTCTCATCGAGGGAAAGGTCGAAGTTTATCACAAGGACCACCCGGATAAAAAAGTTATTCTGGAAGAATCCGAACTGGTCGAAATTATGGATAACAAAGCTCCCGGCGACAAACAGAAGATCGACCTGGCCAAAGAAAAGTTCTCGGGCGTTCCTCTCATGAAAAATATAAATCCCGAGGATTTCACCTCAAGGATCGACGTTATAAACACGAAATAATACCGTATGCGTCAAGCCGGCCTGAAAAAGATCACGAAAAACGCCGGCGGCGAAAAAAAGTCATCCCGATAAAAACTCAAAAGGCCTAATTTTTTTCAATATTTTAACGATAAAATATATATGAAAAAGATCAGGCTTTTTTTATTTTTCGCCATATCCGTTTTAATTATGACGATAACCGGCTGTCTGAACAGCGTTTCAAAGGAAGCCGCCGGCATCATCGAGGAAAACCCTGCCGTACGCTTCACGCCTTCGCTCACGATAAAAGTAAGCAATAAATACGGCGACACGGCCGAACTCGAATTATGCGAGATCGTCATGTCCAAAACCATGGATATGCGCTCGCCTTACAAGCGGTTCAGACTTTACAAAAACGGAACTTATGAGATGAGCGGCTTTTCGGGCGGCGAGATATTTTACATCGGCGCATTCATAGACCTTGACAAAAACCTTGAAGTGACATACGGGACCGACCCGATAGGCGGCGCGTATTCGACAAGCTTTGACAGCGCGGCAAGATCGCGCGTCGAGATATCGTATGATCGTCCCACCGTCGTCGAATTAAAGCTTCTGCGCCCCATAACCGGAAGAACGCCTGCGCACAACACGCTCGGCACCGGCGTCAAACCGGCTTTTTCATGGGATAAGATAACCGGCATAACAAGTTTTCAGATAAGCGTATTTGACAGCCCGAGCTTCATCGAATACACTAAATACCAGCCGGAAGAGGTCGACAAAAAAAATGAAAACGCCCTCCTGTACTGGAGAGCGGTTTCATATTCGAATTCTATTATATACGCGGATATAACTCTTAATAAAGACGTAGAGCTCTTTAAAGCCCTGATGCTTCCGGCCGACGCCAAACACAGATGGTCGCTTCTCGGGTTTGACGCCCGAAACGAGGTCTGGGCCTACGCGCCGGGAACCTCATTTCTTCCGTAGAAAAATTACGCTATATTCGTGGTCGCGGCGCCGGGGATATTTTTCTTGTCGGTTTTTATCTTTTCGATCGTGGTTTTCGCGTTCTCGAATTCGTGCGTGTCAATTATTTTCAGATTGAGCATTTTTTCAAACGCTTTTTCGGTGTTGGCGATAACTTCGGCTGAAAAAATGGTGTGGAGTTCGACTGGTTTTTTGGGCGTGTTCATGTCGATAGCCGTGATATTCTGACCAAGGTTGTTGTTGATGTTTAATACCATATAGGTCACCTTCCTTCTAATCATTTTTATTTCATCATCATAAATAAGCAAAATCCGTTCCAAAATTATTCATCCATTTTATCGCGAATAATTTTCAAACACAAGCTATTTCTCTTTACTTTTCACAAATACTTTGATAAAATCAATCCAGTATTTGAATTATATTATAGCAAATAAAAAAGAAAATTAAAAGGGTTTTGTTATGAAAAGCGCAAAATATTTAGAAGCGGTCATCAAACGCCTGCTGCCTTATGCCGGCGTATGGCTTGCCGCCTATATTTTAAAATACTTCATCTTCGCGGGAAGCGCCAAGGCCTCAGCTATAATTTTTCTCATATCCTGGCTCGCGTTCTTCGCCATCGCCACCAAAGATTTCCTCATTTTCTGGAAAGGCCACTTCTGCACCGGAATGGTCCCCGACGAAAAATCCTTCGCCTGTTACATAAGCCTGACCTTCATCTGTCTGGCCGCGCAAAGCCTGGCTTATTTCGAGTTCCGCACGGTCGCCAACATGTCGCTGCTGTCATCGCTTTTATTCGTCAATCTCATCTCCATCTTCTCCATAAACCATTATTTTTTCCTCATATTTTTCGCGTTCAATTATTTTCTGTTCTTCTTCAGGATAGCTTACCTGATCAACTACATATAAAACTTCATCATCAAAAATAAAGTTGCCGCTATGAAAAATGAAAACGAAATAAATTTTAAAAGCGTTGAATTATCTGTCACCGAAAAAGAATTAGCGGATCTTTTCAACAATTTTAAAGGCACTTGCCGCAATTTCACCTATCAGTTCAGGCCCGAAGAAAAATGGCTGGCCGAAAAATATCAGATCCCCCATTTTCGCCTGAATTTCGACTCATCGGAAAAATTTTTCAGCCAAAACCCGTCATTAAATATCGAAAACGACGACATTTCGGTTCGAATTGACTGCGATGCGGACCTTTCCGTGACATATCAGCGTTTAAGATCCATAAAAAGCAGGTCGCTCAGGCTTTATCTGAACGCTTCCGCCCCTGCTTTGAATAGATCCGTGCATTCTTTGAACGGATCCGGCGATGAATTCATCTTCCAATTTTTCCGCGATCTTTTCGCGACCGGCCTAAAAAATGAAAACATATCATTCTGCGTTCAAAAAGACGGCGTCATGGCCCAGATCGATCTAACCGCAAGACTTCTCGAAAAATTTCCGGAACTATCGGGCCAAATGCACATCGAACCGCCCGCCGGGTTAAGCCCCGTTGAAAACTCCATCCTCGTCTCTATTCTTCATTCTTTTTCGGGTTTACGCACATCTTCGTTCGCGGCGCTCTTAAAAAAGAAAGATCATTTCGTGACCCGGTTCACTTTCGAATTATTGCGCTCCATGGGATATACCAATGTCCCCGGAGTTTTTCTCATTGCCTGCCCCACATGCACGCGCACAAGAATAAATGTGATCAGCCTCGCGCATTCGATATACGAAAAAGTTCAAAAAATTGAAAGAACGATGAGCGTGGCAGTGATGGGCTGCGAGGTCAACGGGCCGGGCGAAGCTTCGCACGCGGACCTCGGAGTGGCGGGCGGACTCGGACGCGGAATTTTATTTGAAAAAGGTAAAATTACTGGACAGGTCCCGCCGGATAAGATCGAGGACGCCGTTATCGAAAGCATAAACAGGCATTTGACCTCGGGCGCGGATTCGCAGGAGCATCCGAAATGCCCGGATGCGAGGGAACACCACGCCATAAAAACATCCGCGCTCGAATCGAATGAGAATCCCTCATCTTCAGATGCGGAGAGGCTTAGCTCATCCGCCAATGCGCTGGTGACACCGACATCAGTAACGCCCGCCGGAACCGCCGCATTCACGGTCTGCGGCATGCGCGACGCAACTGTCGTCTCCCCTGCCTCAGAAGAGCGCAACCCGCATGTGCATTTCCGCACTGAAGACACAAAGCTCTCTTCAGGCTCTGGTGCGCAAGCGGCGGCAATAGCCGGAAGACGGCCCGCGCGCAGATTAAAGATCGGAAATATATTCATCGGCGGCGGCGAAAAGATAGCGGTACAATCGATGTCGAATCTTCCAACCACCGATATCAGGGCCGTAATAGATCAGACCAACCGTCTGGCCGACGCCGGCTGCGACATAATGCGGGTGGGCGTTTTAAATGAAGAAGCCGCCAGATGCCTCGGAAAGATAAAAAAAGGCATAAATATCCCGCTCGTCGCCGACATCCACTTCGACCACAGGCTGGCGCTTATAGCGATAGACGAAGGGATCGATAAATTAAGGCTGAATCCGGGCAATATTAAAAAACTCGAATATATTGAAATGGTTGTATCAAAGGCGAAATCGGCAGGCATTCCAATACGCGTCGGCGTGAATTCCGGATCGGTCCCTAAAGACGCGCTGGCAAGGCACGGCGGCCGCGCCACGCCGGACGCGCTCGTCGAAGCGGCGCTCTGGGAGATAAAGATACTCGAGGAACTCGGGTTTTTCGACATCGCGATATCGCTGAAATCGTCGTCACCGTCTGAAACCATCGAGGCGTACTTGAAAATTTCTGAAAAATGCTGCTATCCGCTTCATCTGGGCATAACGGAAGCGGGTATACTCGAGACGGGCGAAATAAGATCGGCCGCCGGCATCGGAAGCCTTCTTTACAGGGGGATCGGCGATACTTTCCGCGTCTCCCTGACCGAGGACCCGCTTTTAGAGATCGGAACCGCGCTTGAAATAAAGGCCGCGCTCGGAATTAGATAATTATTACGGTTCTTTCGTGTTTGGTATGGGTAATTTTTTTAGTTCTCCACTCTGAACTATCAACTTAAAATGAACCGATTTTACCCCCACGATTTAAGTAAGAGCCATTATTACGCGTCATTTACATCAACGATCATCCGGGAGAATGTTAAAATGTTCATATTCAAAAAAATAAAATGGAACACTCTGTTTTTTTTCGCGCTGGCAAGCCTGGTTCCGGTAATTATAATAAGCGTATTCGTTCTGGATCAGATCTACCGCGAGCTGGAAAAAAACATCATAAACGAGAACAACAAGATGGCTGCCCAGGTCAGATCCTCAGTTATAGGACAATTCGAAAATTATAAAAAACAGCTTTCATGCCTCGCCGCGCTCAAGGAAATAAAAAGCTTCGACACCGGCGTCCAAAACCCTCTTATAAACGATTTTTTCAGGCTTAACCCCTTTTTTTATAACGTATATATTTACGACAGCGCCGGGATCCTTCGAAACATCTGCTATCCGGGAGCGGACGGAAAAAAAGAAGAACTGATAGGCAGTAAGAACATAAAAGATTCTCAGGGGACGGTGGCTGAAACCTTCCACAACGCTCTTAACAAGAAAAAGACCATGGTATCGCAATATTTCGAGAACGGTTTCGGTGAAACCATGTTCTGCGTCGCGGCCCCTGTTTTCGAATTCGGCAATGAAGACCGCGTGATCGGCGTTCTATCGGCCGCCGCGAAAGTTTCCGACAGCGCGTTCCATCGATTTTTCGATCCCGTAATAGTTTATGACGACGAATACCTGCTTTTAATAAACGAATCGTCGGAGGTCATGACGATGAAAGGCTCTCTGCTGCCGCAGGATATGGGCAAATTCGACTTCCCCGTTTATAAGAACGGCAAGGCCGTCGACATAACTTCCGCCGCCGTCACAAACGGCACGACATTCATAGGCGGCCGCAAGGATATCATCTTCACCTCGCCGCTCGCCGAATCAAGGACCACCCTTATAATAGGCCGGCCCTACAATCTGGCCTTCAACGGGATCCGAGTCATCATCCGATATATCGTGTGGATAAGCGCCGCGTGCCTCCTTCTGGCGGCTCTTTTAAGCGTCTGGCTCTCGAACCGCCTGGCGAAACCCATAGAACAGCTCGTCAACGGCCTTAATAAGATAGAGGACGGCGCGCTGTCCCACAGAATATCCGCCGCGGGCGGGGACGAGATGGGCGACGCCATAACCGCATTCAATAATCTCGCGGGAAAATTACAGCGGAATAAAATAATAGAAAGCGTCTGGAGCGAAAAGTGGAAGCGTTAGGCGACATGGGTCCTTCAAAAAAAACGGCGCCGGCGAAAAAACGCGGAGACCTTTTTAAAAAGATACTCGGCTGGAACGTGGCTTTTTATTTCATACAGTACGCCGCCATGTCGTATATCCTCGTGCTCAGCCTTTCTCTCTTCTTAAAAAAAGTAGGGCCGGCGAGCCTTCCGCTTTCATTCATACTTTCAAACTCCATTCTTCTTTTTTTTCAGCTCGCCATGATGACGGTTAGAAAAGCCCCGGAATATAAGATACTTATGGCGGGCATGGCCTCGTCCGTAATTTACCTTCTTCTATGTAACGCCGTGTTTTTCAAATTCGAACATTATCTGGCATATCTTTCATTCGTGGTCATTGGAAACGTACTGGTTTCGGTGAGCATATTCGCCTATCTGGCCTATCTCAACCAGAAAATGCCGCTTCGAATGCAGAAGAACTGCCTTCCGTATATCCATGGCGCGAGCTCTCTCGGAGGCGTCATTTCCGGTTTTACGCTCGGGCCGCTTATAGCCGCGCTCGGCCTTTCAAACATGATAAATTTAATAATCGCGATGAATTTAATAAGCGTCGCGATTATGAGATATCTCAATAGCCTTCACGAAGCGGCGGAAAGATCGGAACCTTCCGGCGGCGATGATCACGGCGTATCCGGCGCCGGATCGGGGCAAACCGATGACGACGGCGAAAATGAAGCGGACGCGATAAGCGGCGGGCAGCAGGCCGGCTTCGTCAAAAGCGGGATCGAAACGGATGCTGAAGCCGAAAAAGGGGTTATATCCATTATATCCTCGCGATTTGCGGAGATCAGGGATTATCTGGGCAGAACACGACTTGTCTATTACATGGCGGCGATAATTTTCATCGTCAATTTCAACGAAAATCTCATCGATTATATTTTTTCGACGAAGCTGACCGAACGGTTCAGAACTGTCGATGAGATCGCTTCCTTCACGGGTAATTTCAGGGCTATGAATCTTCTTATCATAATGCTGATACAGATATTCGCGTTAAGGCCGTTCCTCAAATATTTCTCGGTCACCTTCGCCGTCGCGGCCACCTCCATCCTTCTCATTCCTGCCGGCGCGGCAGCTATCATAAGCTTCACTTTCTTCTCGGCGCTTCTGGTCAAATTCTGCAACGAGATCTCGATAAAAAGCTTTCACAGGCCGGCTGTCGGCATACTCACAAATCCGATGGGCGATATGAAGACGCGGGCCGCGCTTTTTTTCGAGTTCATATCTTATTCCGCCAAGATAATAGCCGGCCTGGCGCTTTTTTTCCTGAAAGTTTCGGCCGGCGTAAAATTTTTCGTATTCGTCGTTTTCGGGTTATCATTAGCGCACATTTATTTTTCATCCAAACTCTCGGACTCATACATCGCGCTGCTTAAGAACAATCTTGAAAGTTCCGGCGCGGGCCGGCGGATAAAAGCCATCAGCGACGTTCTTTTCGTCCCTCGCGACCGTATAATCGACTCGCTGCTTCCGCTTCTTTCATCGAAAGATCCGGACGAGCGCTATGCCGCGATAAAAAAGATCTCGTCCTTCGATGGAACGACCGCGAAAATTTTTTCACTTCTCGAATCGGAGAACGATCCTAAAAATATAGCCACAATAATATCCATATTATCCCGCGATGAGGATTTTGATTTTGAAAGCGACATCGATAAATTCCTGAAACATCCTGACGCGAGGGTGCGCGCCAATGTTATCGAAGGTTTCGGAAAACTCAGAAGTCTTAAGGATAAGGGGATGGACGAAACGCGGCTTCTGAAATTCCTGGAAGACGGGAATACGCGCATAAGGGCGAACGCCGTGATCGCGATATTAAACCTTTCCGATTCGGCGAAAAACATCGACGCCGCCCTGGAAAGCCTCGCCGGAATGCTGCTTTCAAAAAACGAACCGCTCACGGCCAGCGGGACCGCCGCCATGGGGCTTATCGGGCACCGGGTCTTCACCGGCGCTCTCGCGTCATGCCTTGAAAATGATTCCGAAAGGGTCCGGCGAAACGCCATAATATCGCTTTCAAATTTGAACTCGGCCGGGGCGCGGCAGATACTTTCCGGCCATCTCGCCGTCGAATCGTCCGCCACGCTTAAAGCCATAATCGAAGAAAGCATTAAAATGTCCGATAACGAATGCGCCCGCCTGATAACTTCGGCGCTCGCCGGGCTCGCGGAAGATGAAAGGGACGAAATAACCGAACTTTTGAAGCCCCTGGACCCGGTAGAAATGTCCGGGCCGATCCTTGGTATCGTTATGACAAAAGACGCGCAGACGCGATTGAAATTAGCCCGCTATTTCAACAGATATAATGCCGATAAGCAAGCCCTCGGGTTCGCAGGCATGGTAATGTCCATGCCGCATAACGAAACATCTGAAAATACCGGCCGCGCGCCGTTTAATTTTGATGAATTCGAAAAAGCCGCCATAACGGCGAGTTTCAAACCGCGCGAATATTTTTACGACCTCTACGATTCCGTCATATCTGAAAGCGGCCCGTTCGCGGCTTCATATCTCGGTTCTCTCATCGACCTCTTCATCATATCTTCGCGTGCGGCGAGAAATTCAGCTGATTCAGAAAGCGGCCGCGAGATCTTTGCCGCCTCTTCCGAACTTGAAAAGAACCTTCTAAACCACATAATAAATATGATAGCGCTCGCGACGCCGGACCGGCAGGGCTCTATTTCAGCGTTCAACGTGGCTCTCGAAGGCGATCCCAAAATGGCTTCCTACGCGGTCGAACTCATTGAAACGAGCATAAACCATGAAATTTCATCGAAAATAGCCGAGGCCCTTGAAAATTATTCCTCGGCCGAAGCGTGGGATAATTACTCGAAAGCATTCATAAATTCGAATATAACAAGATTGAAAAAGGAGCGGAGTCCATATCTGGCGGCCCTTCCGAAAAATTACGAAATATTTTTATAAAGGTGAAAAAAATGAACGACAGATCGAAAATACTTATAATATTGCTTCTTCTGGTTCTTACTTTCGGCGCCGTGTTTTATTTGAAAGCCGGGCGGACCTCGAATTCTCTCCTGGAATTCATAACGGCCGGTAATTTACTGCCCGGCGCCCCCGAGGACCAGAAGGCCGCCGAAAGCGCGTATGAAAAAGACTTTAAATACAGCCGCCGCATCAGATTTTCCATCGTCTCATACTCGCTGCCCGAAAAGATATACGCCAAGGGCAAAGTGATCGAGAAATTTCTCGAGGAAAATCTCGGACTGGAAGTTAAGATAATAGTTCTGAGAAACTACGATTCATTGATCGACCTTTTAAAAATAGGACAGGTCGAGGTCGTATGGGCGGCTCCCCTGATCTACCGCAATATAAAGAACGAGATAAACTACAACCTTCTGCTCAAGCTTTTAGAGCGGAATTCGCCTTTCTACGAGGGCGCGGTGGTCGTTAGAACCGATTCCGGGATAACCGATCTGAAGCAGCTCGAAGGCAAAACCATGGCGTTCGTCGATGAAAATTCGGCTTCGGGCTTCTACCTTCAAAACAGGCTTATAAACGATATGGGCAGATCTTCCCTGAAATTCTTCTCGAAATTTGAATTCGTCGGTTCTCACGACAGGGCTCTTCAGCTTGTGTATGATAAAAAATTCGACGCTGCGTCTATCGGGATACAGCTGATGAATTTCGCGCCCGGCATGAACAGCCGTGAAATAAATATAATAGCCCGTACGCCGAGGATCCCAAACGCCCCGGTCCTTGTAAACAACAATCTCGACGCGGAAACTCGCGGCCGGATCCGCGAACTGTTCCTTCACCCTGAAAAGTTCAAGGGCGGAACCGAATTCATAACAAATATTTCGGCTTTTTACGGTTTTACCGGCTTCACGGCGGCCGACACGAGCGAATACGAATATTAACTT
>CAZKCG010000039.1:0-49299 GCA_964551445.1 uncultured bacterium
GGGAAATTATCTTTCGGAGATCGTCAATGTCACGGGAAACGCGACTTTTGACGACATAAACGGAACGCTTAAAGCTCTCGCGGAAGGAAAAGGGTTTTTGAAATTAATGTCGCTCGATAAAAAATTCTCAGTGACGATGAATTTTGAAATTATAAAGTAATGTGTTATAATTTAAGGTGGAATAGATGAGAACCAGAAAAGCCTCTCTTGTCGAAAAAATGTCGATTTACGCGGCTATAGTCGTGTGCCTTGTTACGATAGGCGGAATTTATTTCAAAATGAATTCCGATTTCGTCGTAAAGCGCGACGAGGCCGAAAAAAAATATCAGGAAACGCAGGCCAAACTCGAGGAAATGAGGCGCACCGAATCTGAAAAAGCCTCTAAAAGAGACCAGCTGCGAAAAGACGTCGAACGCAAAAAGAAAGAAGACGAATTAAAACAAAAGGAATTCGAAGGCACTCTCGACATATTGAACAGGACGCTCGTAAATCTCCCTCCCATAGAAGTGTGGCCCGAACTCATCAAAAAGATCGAAATGCTCGCCACCGATCTTAAAATAACGATAACAAGTTTTACCATAATCGAGAACAAAGACCTTAAAAGCAATATCAAAAAAGATTTCACCGAATTTTATTTCACGCTTGATATCGAGGGCGAATATTCCAAAATACTCGAATATATCTGGACCCTCGAAAACTCCATACAGCTGAAAAAAGAGGAAGGCAACGCCGTATGGAAGGCCATAATAAAGGTCGTCGAAGGCGGTTTCTCAATAAAAAGCCTTATGACCACCAACGACACTATGAAGCTTCAACTTACTCTGACCACGTTTTTCAGAGGAGGTCAATAATGATGAAAGATAAACTGCTCTATATTTTTTTGATAGCGGCTCTTTTCGTGACTTTCACCGCCGGCTGCGGCGGAAAAAAAGAAGACGCGCCCGCCGACGGCGAGAATGCCGAACAGCCTGCTGAAGGCGGCGATGCGCCTCCGGAAGCCGCGCGCCAGAATGTGCCCGCGGCTCCTCCCGCCGGAGCGCCTCAACAGCCGGCCGCGCCCGCCGCGCCTAAACCTGCGGCAGCGCCCGCGCCCGGAGCGCCGGGAGCCCCCGGCGGAAAAGACGCCAAGGGAAAGGCCTTCCAGCCGAAAGCCGCACCGGTTCCGGACGACAGATTCTTAAAGATCGAATTCGACACGAAGGAAGCGGCCCTTGTGACCTCCTTCCTGAGCTACGGAGCGAAGGCGAGACGCAATATTTTCCGCGACATCAAATCGTCTCAGAAACTCAGAAAAGACGCGGAAGCCGCGATAGATCAAGCAAGAAAAATGGTCGAAAAGGTCAAGGCCATGCCGGCCGGATCTTATTCGGAAACCCTCTACAAACAGGCCGATGAAAACTTTAAACAGTCTGAAGCGGCCTTCAAGGAACAGAACTATTTCAAAGCCAAGGCCATAGCCGAAAAATCAGCGGAACTGGCTTATGAAGCTATTCCTAAACTCAACACTGAAACAGGAAATACAGGAAAAGCTTCCATAGAACTTTTTTATAAAGGCTTCTACCAGCTCGGCGACGAAAAGACGGCCATGCTTACGAAAAAAGATCAGGAGACCGGAGCCGAAAAATTATATACGGTTAAGCCCGGAGACATAATAACGGAAGAGCTTTCGGCCTCGATAATGGTCGACGGCCACGACGGCACTCAGGTAAAAACCAATAAGATCGAGTATCAGATCGAGGATATCACCGACGACGACATCGCCATATCCAACATAACCGAGAAAAAGCCCGCTTTCAGGATACAAGCCTCAAAACCGGAACAGCCGTCCGACAAGCCTAAAGATAAAAAAACCGGCGACAAGGATAAAGACAAAAAGGCCGCGCCCGAAGCTCCGAAGTCGAACGAATTCAAATCTAATTCCGCCGGCGACGGTAAATCCTCAACAGGCGGCACCAGCGCGAGTTTCAGCTCGTCCCCGAATAAATAAACCCGAAAATTAAATTTCAGCGAACTATATCTGAAACAGCCGGCAAAAATATCTGCCGGCTGTTTTGGCGTACTGCCCGTTTTCACAAAAAATTTTAGCGAAAATTTTTGTTTTAAATCAACCTGTTATGTGCTATAATACTGACGGGTGATTTTATGCCTGAATTTTTATATACGGCCATAAACGCGTCCGGTACCGAAGTAAAAGGAACCGTTGACGCGCCAAGCGAACAGGCCGCGCGCGAAAAACTTATCTCACAGAATCTTTCCGTCACTTCAATGAAAAAAGAAGCGGAGATGACGTGGGAGGAATATTTCTCCAAAAACAACCGCTCTATCAACCAGCGCGATATTTTGATGTTCACGAAATATTTCGCGGTATTGACCAAAGCGGGTATCCCCATTTTGAAATCACTCGTCATACTTGAAAAACAGATCGATAATCTTAGGCTTAAAAAAAAGATCAAAAAAGTTCGAATGGGCGTAGAAGCGGGTTCCAACCTCTACGAACAGTTCAGTAAACACGACGACACCTTTCCGCCGATGTATCTCAGCCTTTTAAAAATAGGCGAGGAGTCAGGTATGTTATTCGACATGCTTGAAAAATTGAACGGCTTTTTGAAAAAGTCCGCCGCCATGAAATCCAAGGTTAAATCGGCGCTCACTTATCCAGCCGTCATCATGATCGTAGCCGGCCTCGTCGTCATATTCCTGATGGCGTTCGTTATCCCCCGTTTCTCGGCGATGTTCAAAAGCTTCAAAGCTACCCTGCCTCTTCCGACCCAGATCGTTATAGCCATATCCGACTTCGTAAAAGGCAATATAGTTTTAGAAATTCTGAGCGTGGCGGGTTTTATATACGCCGTCAAGGCTTTTTATAAATGGCCCGTCGGAAGACAGATCTGGGATAAAGTATCGCTGAAGCTTCCTCTTATAGGGACGCTTACGGTCAAATCCGTCATCAACACCTTCGCCTCGAATCTCGCGGTCCTTCTCAAATCGGGCGTCTCGGTCACCAAGGCGCTCGACATAACCAACGACTCGGTCGAAAACCTTATATTAAAAGCCGAACTTACTCAAATGAAAATAAACGTCGAATCAGGAATGAGCATAGGCGACGCGGTGTCTAAATCGCCTTCGATACCCGACATGGTCTCTCAGATGATATCCATAGGCGATCAGACGGGTACTCTTGAAAACATGCTCGAGAATATTGCCGCCTTTTACGAAGAAGAGATCGATATACTCGTCGATACGATAACGTCCTTGATAGAGCCTCTTTTCATAGTCTTTCTCGGCGGCGTCGTCGGCTCCATAGTTATATCGATGTTCCTGCCCATACTTCAGATGAGCAAGGCCGTCCAGCATTAAAATAACAGAATGAGGAAAAAGAGTGTCAAACGATAACAACGAAACAGCCAATTTAAACAAAGAACAGGGCGCGGCCTATGAGAAGATGCACCGGCTTCTGATCGATTCGAACACGAAATTGCCCACGCTCAGTTTCGTTCTGGACGAACTTAAATCCATATACACTAAAAATTATTCCGTGGCCGTAATATTTATAAACATCAATTCCGTCGTAAATCTCGAACAGATCTACGGCTGGAAACAATACGACATACTTCTCGAAAGCGTTTCCGCGCACCTGGTATCCATGAAGGGAAAACTTCTGCGCAAGAACGACCTTATCACCGTGATGTTCCCGCGCTCGGACCATTTCCTGATCTTTTTATCGGCGCCCAGAAATAACGCGCGCCTTGACGCTTCCAACGTAGAAGTTATTTCGGCGAGAATAGTCGAAAGCCTTTCCGCAGAGATCGCTAAATATTCTAAAATACCCGAAGAATACGTCAAATTCAACAGCGGTTTCTCGCTCATCAGCGACAGCCCCATGATATGCCCGGAAAGAGCGCTCTTCAAGGCGGTCCATGAAGCCGAAATGACCTCGATGAACGTCGAGCTCAAGGAACGCCAGAAAATATCGGAAGAACTCAGAAAGATCATCTCCCAGCAGGAGATAAGGACCGTTTTCCAGCCGATCGTAAATATCTCGAATTTCGAGATAGTGGGATATGAAGCACTCACTCGCGGCCCTCAGACCACGAAATACGAGTCGCCGATGGTGCTTTTCTCCCTTGCGGATAACTACGGAGTTTCGACCGAGCTCGAATGGGTCTGCATAATAAAAGCCATAATCAACTTCAACCTCAACCTCAGTTTTCTTAAAAAAGGCCCTCAGGAAGGCGTGTCGGAGAACGAGCCGCTTCTTTTCCTGAACACGGACCCGAAAACCTTCCTCGACGAAAAAGTGGTCGTCGCTAAATTCAAGGAACTGGTCAATAAATATTACATCAATCCCAAAAACATCGTTATCGAGATAACCGAAAGAAGCGCCATTGAAGATTTTTCAAAATTCAAGGACACCATCTCCGAATTAAAGCTCATGGGCTTTAATTTCGCCATAGACGACGCCGGCGCGGGATATTCAAGTCTTCAATCCATAGCCGAACTCAGGCCGAAGTTCCTGAAATTCGATATGGTGCTCGTGCGCGGTATCGACCGCGACTTCATAAAACAGGAACTTTTAAAAACGCTGCTCGATTTCGCCAACAAAACCGGCTCGATCGTAGTAGCCGAAGGAATCGAGACCGAAGGCGAATATAAGACGGTAAAATCCCTCGGGGCCCATTTAGGCCAGGGTTATTATTTCGCCAAGCCGAGTCCTCAATTCATTGAAACGCTTCATTTTTTTTAAATTATGCCTTCAAATCAGGACATAAGCAAAATTCTGTTTTTGCTTTCTTCAAACGACATAACCGTAAAGATCGGGGCGATAAACGAACTCGCGAAATCCTCGAATATTGACGCTTATGAACCTTTAAAAAATCTTTTGAAGCAGAGGAACGCGCCCCTCAAATCACACATCAAACAGGCTCTGGCGTCTATCGAAAACGATATAAAGTCCATGAACGCAGAGCTTTACGAAAAACTCATGAACCGGGAAGAGAACGAAAGCAAAAGCGGCGCGGTCAATTATGAGATCCTTGAAAAATATCTGGACGACGAAGAGGTCAAAAACCGTATGGGCGTAGTTTCGGCGTGCGGCAAATACGGGCGCGACGAAAAGATAGAAACGCTTCTCATAGAACGGCTCTCTAAAGAAGAACATCCTTTCGTCATAGCGACGATCGTTATAAATTTAGGGCGCTGCGGATCTCCCGGAACACGCGATATCATCGCCGATTTTTTAAAGCACGGCGACGAGCGGGTTCGCGCGAACTCGGTCGAAGGCCTTGAAAATCTTGACGACTCATCCATAATCCCTCTCCTTCTGCCTCTTATAAACGACGAAAGTCCGAGGGTACGGGCGAACGTGGCGAAAGCTCTCTGTAAATTCGAACCGGAGCTCGTAAAAACCAACATTATCGGCATGCTTGAATCCGGCGACGAGCAGCTCGCGGAGTCGGCCCGTTTCGCGCTCGAAGCTATGAAATTAAAGCTGCGTGAAGAAAGGCCGCCCGATGCGCCGAAACCGCCGGCCCCCCGGACCGAAACCCGCGCTGAACAAGCCGAAAAGCCATTCCAGAGTGAGATGGAAATAAATTCTACCGGCCGCGGCCTGAAATATTCGCTGCTCGCCGCCGCGGTTATAGCGTTATGCGCTATCGCCTTTTTATATTCGCAGCCCGCTTCTAAAAAAAACTTCGGGCAAGGAACAAGCGGCGGGCCGTCACCCGATTACAACGCTTATGAGGTCCAGCTTTCCGAAAGGTTCGGCAAAGCCGTAGCCGAATTTGAAACCCTTCTGGCCGGCGGAAAAAATTCCGACGCCAGATTCGCTCTTGTAAAACTGAAACAGATCAAACCCGCCGATCAACTTTTAAAAATACTCGAAGGCGAGATCTGCATATCCGAAAAAAATTACCGCGAAGCCATTTCAATATTTAAAACGGCCGCCAAAACCGCCGGAGACAACCCGAGACTCTATTATGACATCGGCTTATGCTATCAGTATCTGGGAAATTCAACCGAAGCGCTGAATTTTTTCAATCTCGCAATAAAATTCGACCGTGAATCCGGATTCGGGAAACTCGCCGAAAAAGCGGTACGGGACATAAACGAGCGCACGGCGAAAGAGATCGGGACGGCGAAGGAGCAGGCGGCAAAATTTTTAACGGTTTATTACTCAGTTCTAAACGCCGAAGGGCCGAAAGCCATAAAACAATACTACCACAACAAGAACGAATATGATGATTTCGAAAAACGCTGGCGCCTGACCCTGCTCGACACCAAACAATGGCAGATCGAACACGCCTTATTAAGCGTGGAGGTCACGCCGGACGGCGAACGCGGAAAAACCGTTTCCGCGAAGATCCTTGAATCCTGGCATTACACTAATTTCGGGGGATTTTCCTGGATACTCTATTTTTACAGGGAACTGGCTTTCATCGAAACGCCCGAAAAATATGAGTTTGAAGCTGACTCCGCTCCGCTTCAGCTTCTTATGAGTTCCGCCAGAAACATCACCATCACCGACGGCAAAGCGTCCGGTTACGAAAAGCCTTACGAAAACATGCTTAAAATTGCCGAAGCGCAGAGCCGGAACCTCGAAGACGGGACCGCGCCGGTTGAAATTTTAAAAAGCGTCCTTAAAACCGAACCGGGCAGCGTGATCGCGGCCATGGAACTCGCTTTAAGACCGGAAGCTGCCGGCACCGCCGAGATCATGGCCGCATATAAAAATATCGCCGGGCTCGACCCCGATAAATATCCCTTCAAATTCGCCTTTGAGAATGAACTCATAAAAGCCACCTATTTTGACATTATAGCTAACCTGCATCTCGCCTCGGGAAACGAGGACGAATTCTTCAAAATGCTCAAGGCGGCGGCGGGATTTTGCCCCCAATACGCTCAGGCCTATTTAGAAATGGCGCTTAACTATAACAATAAAAAAGCGAAAAACGAGTTTGAATACGCCTTCAAAAAAGCGCTTGAGATAGAACCCGAATTCCCCGCGCTCGAGTCTTTTTTTTACGGCGCGGCTTACTCGAAAAACCTTGAACTGATGAAAAATTCCGAAGTTAAAATGGACTTTATGCTGATAAACGAACTTGAACAGATCCTCGCCATGAAACCCGACTACTGGCGCACTTATTACAACATCGGCAAGATATTCATGGTTTTAAACAAGTTCGAAGGCGCGGAAAAATTCTTTAAAACCGCCCTTGAGATGAGTCCGGACAACTGCAACGTTCTCGCGCGCCTCGCGTTCTGCTGCCATAAAATGAAAAAGCCCGAAAAAGCTTCACAGTTCAACGAAATGGCGGAAAAGGCCTGCAGGTATAACTTTCAGGTCAAAAGAAATAAAAAATTATTCTTGAAATAAGCCGTTTTATTAAAATCATCACTTGACATTTTTTTTATATTTTGATAGCATAAAAAAATTACTTGAAGGGGCCGCCCCCCGGGAGAGCTGATTTGGCATTTAACAATACTTCCAGAGAAGACATCTTAAAAAAACTCGAGTCCGGCGACGGAACCGTCAGAAACAGCGCTATAATCGCCGCTGGCGAAACCGGCGACCCGGCTTTCATCGAGCACCTTGAAAAATTATGCAATGTAAGCGATCCGGCCACAAGATATTTCGCGAAAAAAACCATCAAAAAAATAAAGGACGGGGCGCAGAAAGAGATCGCTGACAACGCAGCGGCGGCTTCCGCGGAAGCCGCGTTCGACATAGAGAACTTTAAGGCATGGCTTTTGAACCCTAACCTGGAAAAGCGGCTGCAGGCGCTTAAAAATGTTTATGACAATCCGCCCCAGGTGATCCTGCCCGTTATCTCCGAAAGGCTTAAAGACGAAAAAGACGAAAGGGTCATCGCGACGATCGTAAAACTTCTTGGAAAGATCGGCGGCGTCGAACAGATAAATACGATCCGCAAATTCCTTTCGCATGACGATCTGCGCGTAAGGGCGAATGCCATAGAAGGCCTTGAATTCATCGGCTCTGAAAAAATAATACCTTTCATCGCGCCATTTTTGAATGACCTTGACAACCGTATAAAAGCCAACGCCGTAAAAGCGCTCGCTAAATTTTCGAGCGTCGAAACGCTCAGCGTCGTAGGCGCCATGATGCGCTCCGACCATTTATGGATGCGCGACTCGGCCATATTCGCTCTTTCACATATAGCTACCGAAGAAGCCGTGAACATGCTTAAAACGCTTCTTAACGACGCCGATAAAAGCATATCCAACCGCGCCATGCAGACGCTTTTAAAGATAGGAAGCCCTTTGGCGCTTAAATTCATAGATGATTTCCGCGCGCAGAATAAGGATGCTACTAAAACTTCAAACGTCCAGATGCGCTCTGTGATGAAAGACGCGCAGCGAGCGCCGGAAGCGCAGCCCGCCCGCGAAAGCGCAGAAAAAAGGACTGAACCCAAAAAAGAAGTTCAGCCCGAATCAAGGCCGCCGGCTGACGATCCAAAGCCCCAGGCGCGGCCCGCTCCGGCTGAAAAAACCGCGCGGGCTCCCCAGGTGGATCTCGCTCTTGACGCTAAACCCGCACAGGACGAAGAAACATCTGATTTTGACAAATTGAAAAATCCGGGTCAGCGTAAAACAACCAGCGACCCGGTCACGATCTATCAGGACCACGACAACATCATTTCATCAAACTTTAAAGGGCTTGACGATAATTTTTACGAATATGTCGCTGAAATAAAATTTATAGCGCTTGCGCAGTCGAGCGACACCGAGCGCAAAAAGGTCCTTTCGGAAAAGAAGGAAAACCCCTATGACGGGATGGCTTCGCTGCCGCAGCAGAGATCGGGGGGCGCTTCCGACTCGAAAATGACATCCGAAATGAAGAAAAAAATAGTCATGGACCAGCTTCGCGGCCTCAACAAACAGATGGACGGTAAAAATCCGCCTAAAAAGTAACGAATTTTAATATTAAATAAAACAAAAATAAACGGAGGAAGTTTAAAAATGATAGTCGACGCTTCACAGTTAAGAAAAGGAAATATTTTCAAATTCAACAACGATCTCGTAATGGTCGTATCTTACCAGCATGTGGCCCCGGGAAACTGGCGCGCCATGATGCAGACAAAACTTAAAAATTTAAGGACCGGCTCCATAGCCGAAAACAGATTCAGAGCTCACGACAAGGTTGAACTCATTGATCTGGATCACCGCACGATGGAATATCTTTACAGCTCCGACGGCGAATTCCACTTCATGGACACGTCCTCTTACGAACAGGTCGTCTTAAAAGACAGCGATCTCGGCGATACGATGCTCTACATGGTCCAGAATTCGCAGTGCCAGATCCAGTACTACGACGACAAACCGGTCGGCGTAATACTTCCGATCACGGTCGATCTCAGGGTCGAATACACCGAACCCGGCATGAAAGGCAACACAGTTTCGGGCGCCACCAAGACCGCTAAAATGGAGACCGGCCTCGAGATACTTGTCCCTCTTTTCATAAACCAGGACGAAATTTTAAGAGTGGATACAAGGACCGGCGAATACCTGGAACGCTGCAACTAATTTCAGGCTCTTTTGTATTTCTTATGGAAACAATTATTTTAACGAATAGAGAATAGAGAAAAGGGAATAGTTGAGGTCGCGGCCGAAAGCCGCCATTTTCAAGAATAAGTACGCGTGAAACGCGTAAGTCCGAAACTATTCTCTATTCTCTTTTACTTTTTCTCTGCGTTATTAAGTCGTGGTGATTATGATATGAATTTCGCGAAAGCCGAATTACTGCTTTTATTTCTCTGCATACCGCTTCTGGTCTACTATTTCAGGCTCATCCTGAAGATCTCTTCCGCGCGGCGTGAAAAATTCTTTACAAGCCGTAATTATCAAGCTCTTTCCAATTTCACGGACCGGCCTTACCGCATCATAAAAATAATTTTATTCCTGGTTTCCATGTCCTTCATCATATTCGCGGCCGCCCGCCCTCAGGGCCTTGAAAAACTCGAAGAATACCAGGCCCAGGCCATCGACGTTTGCTTCGTCATAGACGCCTCCGATTCGATGCGGGCCCAGGACCTCGGCCCGGACAGCCGCCTTGAAATAACCAAAGCCGTCACGGCCCATCTCATCGATTCGCTTAAAACCGACCGCATCGGCATAATCGCTTTTGCCGGAGACGCATCATGCATCTGCCCGCTTACGATGGACCACAACGCGGCCAAAACCCTTCTCGGAGCTCTCGATTTTTCAACCGTCGAAAAAGGCGGCACTCGCATCGATTACGCTATAGAGATGGCCAGAGCCAGGTTCACGAAAGAAGAGGACATCGCCAAGGTCATAATAGTATTCACCGACGGCGAAAGCCTCGAGGGAAAACCGGTTGAGGCCGCAAAAAAAGCTTACAGGGAAGGCATCATAATAAACACCGTGGGTATCGGCTCAACCTCCGGCGTTCAGATCCCCATATCGCGCGGGCCTTTCGGCGATATCCAGTATAAAAAATACAAAGGGCGCGAGATAGTCACCAAACTCAACGAAGATATGCTAAAAAGCATTTCCGCCGCCGCCGAGGGAACCTACTATCACGTAAGCGACCAGGCGAGCCTTGATAAAATGATCGGCGCCATGAAAAAAATGAGCAAGCGGGCCGTCAGGGCGGCATCTGCCGGAAAACGCGAAGAACTTTTCTTTTACTTCGCTCTCGCCGCTTTTATTTTTCTTTCGGTTGAAGCTTTTTTACCTTCAAGGGTCTTAAAAAAAGAGGCCGTAATTCTTGCAGCGGTCTTCTTAACCGCTTGCTTCGCGCAATCCCCGGCGCTCGCCCTTTCAAAAGCGCCCGATAAAATAAAGATCGAAGAATCCGAAACGGCCTCAAAGATAGACGGCCACATCAAAGACGGCATGCAGAGATACCGCCTCGGTGATTTCCACAAAGCGGAAGCCGATTTCGAGGGCGCGAAGATACTCGACCCGAAAAACTTCGTGACCAATTATAACGTCGGCTGCTCAAGATATAAAAACAACGACTATAAGAACGCCATAAATTCATTCAACGAGGCGATATCTTCCGATCCTCAAAAAACTCAATTCGAGCCTTATTATAACCGCGGAAATTCTTTTTTCAGGCTCGACGACTACCAGCAGGCCGTTAATTCTTACGAAGAAGCTCTTAAGGTGAAACCTGACGACGAGAACACCCGCCACAACCTTGAACTCGCCAGAAAAAAACTCGAAGAACAGAAAAAAAAGCAGGAACAGCAAAACAAAGAGAACGGAAAAGACGATAAAAACGAGGACGATAAAAAAGACGGAAAAGGCGAGGAAAACAAACAGGAAAAAGGCGACAAGGGCCAGGACCAGAAACAGGACGGAAAAGACGGAGACCAGAAAAAATCCGCTGAAAACAAGGATGAAAAGGATAAAAAAGACGAGGGCCAATCCGCTAAAGAGGGCGATGAAAAAGGAAAAGAACAGCAGGAAGTAAAAAATCTCGCGGACAAAGAAAATATCGAAAAATATAAGAACCTTCAGGTCGATCCCAACAGGGTCAAGATGTTTCTCAAGGACCTTGAAAACGACGAGGCGCGCGTAAACCAGCTCTACAACCAGAACAAAAAGCGCATGAAAAAACCTTCGGATATCGACCTTTTCAATATGTCGCCCGAAGAAGTGCAAAGACATATTCAAAAACAGCTCAACGGCGAGGAAGAGGACGATACGGCCGGCGACACCGAAAAAAAAGACTGGTGATCGATTTTCACGGCGGCGTAAAAACATTGCACTGCAAATAATAATAAGACAATTTGCTTGACAATAAAGCGGTTTTGAAGTATTATGAAGTTAGTTACATAAACTTTCGGGAGATGTTTGACGTGAATTTAAACTCAAATGAATTGAAACATAAAAGCAGCTCTTTAGGCTCCTTTTCGGTCGAATCCGAGATCCGGAAAATAGCCTCCGCCAAACACGGCGGGCCTAAAGGCGAAATGAATTTCGTACTCGTTAATATAACCGGGACGATAGATCTTCTCACTTCAACCGAATTTCAGGCATACCTGCTTCCATTCATCGAAAAGGGCAACAAATTTTTCGCCCTCGATTTCACGAAGCTTGATTTCATCGATTCCATGGGGCTTTCCACGATAATAATGCTCTACCAGAAGGTCAACGAGAACGGCGGCCGGATCGTCATCATCAACCCGAAACCTTCGATCATGGTGGTTTTTAAAGTGACCAAACTCAACCAGCGCATATCGATCTTCGCTAATATTGAAGAAGCCACGGCGTTTCTGGCCGGATGACCGGGCCGGGTTTCCCGTCAAAACTTGAAAAAGACCTTTAACCATAACATGATAAATAACATGCTGAAAAACTCCATACTGCCTGACAAAAGACGCGCTTTCACGCTGACCGAGGTCATTATCGCGGGCGCTATCTTCACCCTGATTCTCGGCGTATTCTACCAGATCTTCATCTTCGGGCACAAATCCTTCAACGCCGGCACCTGGATGGCCAACCTCACGCAGGAACTCAACGTCGGATTCCGCCAGTTCCAGGAGGACATAAAAGCCACCTCCGTCATGGTGTCCAACGTTCCGGGCGATTATTACAAAACCGACTCTTCAGCCAATCCCGCCCAGGGCCCTTTCAATTTTTTCTATAACTCAAAACTTCTGACCGCCGACGGCGCTTCCGCCGGCGATAAGATCATCGCGTTCAAAATGTGCAGGCGCCCTCAGAAAAAAGGCTTCGAAAGCAAAATGGAGAATCAGTCCGCGCTTATCGAAAAGGTCGAATTCTGGATAAACGAAAAACGCGAACTCTGGTATGAAAAAAAAGCGGACGAGTGGGACGGCGATCCCAAACAGGTCCCCAAACTCGATCCGCCTGCCGATAAAACCGTTAACAAGCGCATTCTCATCCACGACGTGGAAAGCGTTCGCTTTATTCCGACGCCACCCGATAAAAAAATACTGAAGGAAAAAATGTTCGGCATCGAGATCAAACTTCTGCCCAAGAATGCCGGGCGCGAAATAAAACCTATCATAAAAAACACGCAGGTCCTCGTAAATGTCGATGTCTGCGACACTTTGAATTAAAATGAAAAAAACCGTAAAACTCCGGCCGGGATGCGGCGAACTTAATAAAAAAGGCATTTCTCTCACCGAAATAATGGTGGGCGTGGCTCTTTTCGTTCTCGCCATAATCCCCTCCTTTTCATATCTCATGGATTCGGTCAAACAGACCTCCGCGACCGATATGGAAAACACGGCCGGCATAGCCGCGAGCGCCGCGCTCGATAAGATCCTCGACGACATCGAGTACGACAAACTCGACAAGGACCTGAAGTTAGACGAAATATGCGGAATGAACGACGAGGACAATACCGCCAATAACGAACTTAAGATCAAGGGCGTCGTATATAAATTCGAATTAAAGGTCACGGTGATCCCGAACGACCAGATACAGTTCGCCTTCAAAAAAACGCCCTACATAAAAAGGCAGATCTCGGAGAACGAGTTCGCCGACGCCGGCAACGACATAAATTCCCTCATCCAGAATCCTTTGTGGAAGGCGCCGCCCGTCAAATTAAAACTTTCCGACATAACCAAACATAAAACGAAAACCTTCCTGAAAGAAGTGCTTTTGAAGGTATCCTGGAAAGACTCGAAAACGGGGCGCGACCGCTTCCAGGAATTCGTCACGATGAAAGCCAATCTGGGCCTTGTAAAATCGGAGGGCGGTTAATAATGAAGATATCGTCTTTTCAAAAATGCCGCTCGCTTTATGACCGCCGCGGAATGCTAATTCCGATCGTGCTCGTCGGCATGTTCATTTTCGTTATCTTCTTCTTCACCATCACTAAATGGAATTCGTCCAACAGGCGCATGAACTTTCAGGACATCCAGGGCAGAAAAGCTCTCTATCTGGCCAAAGGCGGCTCACAGCTCGCGCTTTTAAAGGTCGCGTTCCTGCCGACCGAATGTTACGACGCTCTCGCAATATCTCAACTGAAAAATCCTTATTTTTCAATACGCCTCGCCGCAAAGCGCAAAGCGGAGGGAAAACCCGTCGTCAACCCTAACCCGAAAAGCGAGGACTATAACCCGGGCCCCGCGTACCTCGTATTACCCGGCGAAAGCCGCGACTCGATGCTTCAACAGCCGAAATGGGTCGGCACGCGCGAAGAACCCCTCACCGGCGAACTCAACGAATTCATAAAAGCCTTCACCAAAGACATAAGATTTTTCGGCCCCGACACTGACGATCTGACCTTCGAACGAAAAAATCCGTTCCCTCATGGTTTTTGCGCGACTAAAGTGAAAGTGCTCGCCGTGAAGGACCAGGTACTCTACAACCGCCAGACCGTTGAAATGACCGTAAAAGCATGGGTATATGACGGAACGGGCGTGAAAAAGGAAAAAGAGATCACGCAGATAGTCGAGGTAGAAAGGAAATAACATGAGGGGATTTTTTTTGACGGGGCGCTCCGGCGGTACATTCATAATAGTTAATATTCTTCTCGCATTCCTCCCGGCATATTTTTTTTCCAGCGGTTTTTTTTCAGCGTGCCACGCGGCGCCCGACATATCCTCCCAGTTCCAGCAGACCGCTTGCGAAGTAAAGATAAATCCTCTTTTCAATAAAGACATCCCCGTCCACCAGGGGTTCCTCTACTCATTCCAGTTCAAAAAAACGGACCTCGAAGATTCTCTTACGAGCCTTCTGCGCGCCAAAGTAAGAAGCCTCAACATCCCCAACGAGAACGATTTCACCGCGCGCGTAGTGCGGGTCAGTTCTCTCAAATGGGTGGTTTTGAACTTCGACGGAACGAAATTAACGCTTCCCGACCAGATGCCGTCTCTCGTTAAAAACGAGGGAACGGGCTCCGAAATAGACGTCTCCACTTTAAATTACATATTCTCGACGCCGACCGATCCAATGGACGAATCCATGATAGTATGCGCGGCCGATTTTGAATGGCAGGCCTATTCGGGCGCCACGCTTCTTCCGGGATGGCCCAAAACTCAGCAGGCGTACGGCAAATTCGCGTTCACCGTCATCGACATGGAGCCTCCGCATAACGCGGCTATCTCACCGTCATCGTTATACGCCACATCCGGCGATAAAATATCCGAATTCAACGATATTATTTCCAGACAGGGGCTCGATGCGAAATACGCTTCGCAGAAAAATCCGGCCGGCATTTCCATCACCATCATCGACGACAACCCTTTCGGCGACATGAAACAATCGAAACTGCGCCATAATCTTTCCAATGTCGACGGTTTCATTCTCGTGGAGGCCTACCGCGAGAAATACAAACAGTACGATTACAACAACCCGCCAAAACAGCAGATAGTCGACCCGTTCGACCTGGAATCGACGATCTATGAAACGTTAGACGAATCAGCCCCCGATTCCGGAAAATTCTCGTTTCTGGCTCCTATAAAAATATCGAGTATCGCCGGCGCTTCGGTCCGGTCGAAAAAGATCAGCGGCGGAGCGAATTCCAAAGACAATGTCGCTTATTTTTTTTATATACCTGTCGAGGGTCTCGAAGCCGAGCTTGAAAAACTCGGGGCGGGGCTTTCAAAAACTTCCGTCCATTACGCTTCGATGTCTTCCTTCCAGCCGCTTGACCGCGACGCGAAGGCCGAATATAAGAACCGCCAGCACAAGGCTTTAAGGCTTACCTTCGCAGCATGCGACTCTTCAGGCAACTGGCTCGTGCCGGATCCTTCGGTCTTAAACGATACGGCCGTTTTCAACTCGCTTATTAATACGGTTTTTTCGCTGAATCCGACGCAGCTTGGAAAAATAAAATACAACACCCACCTTATCACGGCGAACCTCTATGTCTTCGACAACAAGCCGCCCAACCCGCTTATTGTAATGACCAACACCGAGACCAACCACACCGATATATTCACTCTGCCTAATTCGGACACGAGCCCTGCGCCTTATCTGAACACAAAACCTTTATGGGAATTCGACGCCGCGGGCAACTCCGAAGTTATGAAGATGTTTTCGCCCGAAGAATGCGAACGCTTCAAGAGCGCGCTCAGAATTTCGGAGGACGTCCGCCTTATCTTCAAAGTGATGGCGTACGACAACGTCAACAAATCACTCGTCCAGAGCGATCTTTCGCTTTGTCACGGAATATCAACTCCGCTGACGCTCGGTTCAGCTAATAATAAAGACTCAATGCGCTATACCACCTGGAAAATATCCGACCCTTCATGCGGCAATAATTCTTTGCTTACCGAAGATGTTGCCGGACAGAAACTTTTCGTTTTTCCCGAATACATTTTCCGAGCGCCGGACCCTTCCAAAGGCCAGTCGGTCGAATTCGAGGTCGCGGACACTTCTCCTTTCCGCGCGCCGCCCGTGAATTTAAACGAACCCTTTAACCCGGCTTCATCATCTTCCGGCTGCAATACGCGCAAGATAAAACTCGTTTTCGATATATCGCCGAGATCGGTTTCCATGACCAACATGGGAAATGAAGTTAAAACGAGATCTTCCGGCGCGGGCGACGGTAAAAAATAAAAAAACGCGCCGTGTCTTGACGCCTTGCAATATCCTTTTAAACAGCTTTTCCGGCCATTTTTAACTTGACACTTATATAGTGTTATGCTATATTATTTATGTGATTTGAAGTGAGTATCAATAAACCGAAACCGCTTCTGATCCGCGTGTAACAATTTATATTTTTTCAGGTATGTTCCCGGCAAATTTATTCCGCATTTCTTCAAAATTAATGCCTCGATTTTTATTTTGCCGGTTTCAGTTTTTTTGTAAAATAATTTTATTGATAAACATCGAAGGAGCCCGTGATGAGAATTTTTAAAGCCTGCGCTTACCCGTTTAAGTTGTTTATTTCTCTTATTATGCTCATAGCATTTTTAAACGCCATATATGGCTGCGGAGGCGGCGACGGCGGAGGAGGCGGCAGCGTAATAAATAACCCCGTCATAGATGGCGACGGCGCCAATTCGAACACTACTCTGACCGGCTACCTCTATGATAACCAGGCCGCGCCTTCCCTGGAACCGGCTGTTTCGGCGTCAGGCTCGCCGTCCCGGGCGTCCGTCGCCAGCCGAAGTATCGCGCTTGTATTGAACCAGAAAGAATATACCAGCTTCACCGACGGCGAAGGCTTCTGGAAAATGGATGTCGAGGCGCTGGCTTCAACGAGCGTAGCCATATTAAAGATCAAAAACAGCAAGACCAACCTCTATGATTCCACCGAAATATCCTTTGCTCAGGGTCAAACGCACATGATGAAATTATTCGTTGAAGCCGACTCGAAGCTTAAAGTCCTTTCCAAACAGCTCGGATTATTTGTCGCGAATCAGTCTATCTCCATTACCAAAGCCGCCGTTACGCAAAAATTCGAAGAAATAAAGGCCTCGGGTTCCAATGTCCCCGTAATAAGCGGCCTCGTCGTTAGCGATCTGAACGCCGCGCCATCTTTAGGCACCGTTTCAAAAGCCGTTTCGACCAGCGAAAAACCTTATACCGGAATACCGGGTGTAAGAATAACGCTTTCCGGAAACAATCAGGGTATGGTAACGCTGACCGATCAATACGGCGCTTTCGCTTTCAACGGCATTTTCATATCCGGCACATATACTCTCAAAGCTGAAAAAGCCGGATATCCCGACCAGGCAAAAACGGTCACGATCTTATCAGATAGCTACGGATTCGCCTATAGCGGCGTCCTTTTCAAAATGAATATACCCGTTTTAATAAATACGGCACCTTCTATAACTATTCTTTCATTCACCAATAATTCTTCGGAAGTTTCCGTGAACTATAATCTTTCGGACGCCGAAGGCGATTCATGCTCGGTAAAGGTTTATTATTCCATCGATTCAGGCGTCAACTATTCGGCAACTACTGCCGTGACGGGCGACACCGCGGGCGTCATCGTCGGAAACAACCGCTCCCTCAAATGGCTTTCGAGCCAGAATATCGCATCCTCTCAGAGCGGTGTCAAGGTCCGGCTGATACCAAACGACGGAAAAACTGACGGCGCCGCCATAGAAACACAGGTGTTCTCAATAACGCCGAAAGTTTTAAAGCCCGTATTCACGCCGGCCGGCGGGGCTTACTCATCGACTCAAAATGTTACGATAACGACCGCGACCAGCGGCGCCTCTATAAAATACACGACTGACGGTTCGATTCCTTCATCTTCAGCGGGGCTCACTTACAGCGGTCCGCTGACCGTCGCTACCGCCACCACTATCCGCGCCGTGGCCTTGAAAGACGGTTTTATAGCATCAGATATTTCCGACGCTTCATATACTTTTGACCTCTCTCTCGCGTCTTTAGCGTCGTGGGATTTCAACCTTCAGACGGGACAGCTGACGCTAAATTTCAATAAAACAATGAAACCATCCACAATTAACATCACTCAGGTAAAACTTTTAAACGCTAAATCCGGTTCAGTCACTTACTCTCTCACTAACAGCTCGGCTTCAACGGCGGACAACGCTTCGATAACGATAACTTTGTCATCGACCGACCTTAACGCGATAAAAAGCATTTCAGGACTCGCCAAAAATTTGGACACATCTTATCTCGGCCTTGGCGCATCGGCGATAAAAGACACGGGCGGCAATTACGCGAAACCGGTACTCGACGCTGACGCCGTAAAAGCGGCTAATTATGTGAGCGAATCGACGAACCCTCTTTTAAGCCTTTTGAGCGTATCTTCAAATAACGCGTCTCCCGCGAAAGCAAAAACGGGCGATATCATAACGCTTCAAATAAAACCGCGCGACACGCTGACCGCGGCCCCTACGGCTAAAATAGCCGGTAAAACGGCTTCCGTTGCGTCCGCCGCCAACAATACATATAACGCCACTTATACTATGTTAAGCACCGATACAGAAGGAACCGTAGCGGTATTCATAGATTTCACGACGCCAGCCGCCGTGAACGTCCAGGCGACGGCGACGACGGATTCCAGCTCGGTTTATTTCGACAAAACGCTGCCGACGGTAACGATGAGCTATAGCAAGGATCCTTCCAAGGCTGGACAATTGACCATAACGGCGACTTATTCAGAGGATGTAAAGTTAGGCGAAATACCTGATATATCGATCGACCAGAAAGGGTCGTCGGATCTGGCCAACGCCGCCATGACGCAGGGAATAACCAGAAAAATATGGAGCTACGCCTACACCGTTAATCAGGCCGACGGCTCGGCCTACATAGACGGCACCGCGGCGGTCTCATTATCGACGGTTCACGACGAAGCCGGAAACAACGCGGCCGCTCCATACAACAACATCTTCACTATAGACACGACAGCTCCTGCCGCTCCTTCTGCACCTACCGCAGCGGCCGGCCCGGAGATAAATTCGGTCGAGGAACAGCAGGGCTTTTCAGTGGTCGCTCCGTTAGGTTCGAGCGGCGCTGCGGCAGGCGATTCGATAGAACTTCTAGTTAACGGCGCAGCTTTTCCCGCCCAACTCATACACGCGCTCACAGCGGCCGAAATAACGGCCGGTTCATATACATTCCAGGTCGTAAGCGGCCAGCTCGGATCGGTCGGCTCTAAAAACATAACCTCCAGAATAACCGACGCCGCCGGAAATACCGGAGCGGCAAGTCCGGCTCTCGCGCTCACTTATTCCAACGTGACATCTCTTTCAATGCAATATTATTCAGACGCCGGTATGACGCTCTCTCTTGGCGATTCACCGCGCCTCTCGGCCGGTACTTATTACATCAAGGTGACCTCGAGCGAAACGGTCTCAGCAGCCCCGACCATAGCCATTGACGCCGAAGGATCGCTGAACGACACTGCCGAAACCACCTTGATCGCAACACCTTCCGG
The DNA here is from genome assembly GCA_964551445.1 of uncultured bacterium. Lineage (GTDB taxonomy): Bacteria > Muiribacteriota > UBA9980 > UBA9980 > UBA9980 > DAOPXV01. The sequence goes on from CAZKCG010000039.1 coordinate 19,832, forward strand.
CGACACTAAAAATTTTTACATGACGCGGATAGTCGTCGCGGATACCTACGCGGTCGGCCTCGTCAAAGAAACCATCACCCTGAAAAGAAAGGATTATACTGGCACCGTTTCCAATGACTCGGGCACAAGGTCCGCTTATACCGATACCACGAAACCAATTCTTTCATCGGTGACCATAGCTTCCGACGGCACGAATACCGCGAAGGCAAAAACCGGCAACAAGATCACTCTTTCAATAACCGCGAGCGAAGCTCTTAAAGCGGCTCCGACGGTCACCATCGCAGGCCAGGCCGCAACGGTGACCGGAACCGGTCCATACACCGCCGCTTATACCACGCAGGCCTCCGACGCCGAAGGGGTCGTCGCATTCTCCATAGGGTTCACTGACCTCGCCGGGATCCCAGGAACGGCTGTGACTTCTACCACAAACTCAAGTTCCGTCACTTTCGATAAAACCGTTCCTACTCTGACGCTCGTTAAAATTTCGTCGAGCCCGACGCCCGGAAAAGCCAAACCGGGAGACGTAGTAACATTCAACCTTACCGCGAGCGAAGCTTTAAGCGCGAATCCGACGGTTAAACTATTCGACTTCAGAACGGCCACGGTCACTGCCGGAGGCGTCGCCAACACTTATGTCGCATCATATACGATGCAATCGTCCGACAATACCGAAGGCGTTATACTGTTCAAGATAGATTTCGCCGACTCCGCTTATAACGCCGGCATACAGGTTAACGCGACCACGGATCTTAGTTCAGTTACATACGACGGCACGCTCCCGACATTAAGCGCCGTTACCATAGCTTCAAACAACGCAACCAACTCGCTTGCCAAAACCGGGGATGTAATAACGCTTTCGCTGACCGCGACCGAAGCGCTGACCGCGTCGCCGACCGTTACTATTGACGGAAAAGCCGCCGTTCTCGCAGGCGCCGGGCCATATACCGCGACCTACACTATGACCGCGGCCGATATCGAGGGCTACATGCCGTTCACCGTAGATTTCAAGGACGCTGCTGGAAATTCCGGAGCTCAGGTAACGGCAACGACCAATGGATCAAAGGTCAGATTCGACAGAACGGCTCCATCTATTTCTTCGACGCATACCGCCGCGCTTTCTTTCGACAACAATACCGGAATAGTAAAAGCCATCGCGGCTATGACCTATCCTGAAACATGTGAGATACAAATATATGTCGGCGCGCTTAATCCGCCGCTTGCCGCCACCGCTCAGACCGCCGCGGAAGCCGCCTTTATTAATTCAAGGAACGCCAACACAAGCGTCATAGCCGCCGGCATCGGAACCGGCCTTGCCGCCGGCAGCAGAATTTACTACAGATTCATAGACCAGGCCGGAAACACATCCGCATGGCTCTCAGACGGCACAATACCCGCAGCGCCTGTTTTGCCCGCCAACACCGCTCTCGCGCTTTTAAATGACGGCGGCACGGGCGCTCCGGCAGGAACCATTAACAGCCTTGGAACGGCCGTAACATTAAGGCCCGGCTTGACGCTCGCCGCTAATGAAGAACTTACCTTATCCATTACCGACACCGCCGCAAAAACCATCAGCATGAAAGTTAGAGCGAATGCCGCGAGCGTCACTCCCATATTCGGCGCCGGCACCAGCAACGCGTCCTATACGGTGGTCACAAACGCGCCTGCTGCGGCCGGAAGCGCGACCACCGGTTCCTTTAATGTGACGGGCAATGCCATGGCCGCGGGAAACCTTTCGGTATCAGGCCAGCTCACGGACGCGAATTCAAATATCTCCTCGCCGACGGCCGCTCCCGTTACCCTGACGCTTGACACCGTAAAACCTCAGTTAAGCACATGGTCGCTTGATCGAACCAATGCCAGGCTGACGCTTAATTTCGGCGCTAAAACGGTTAAGGCTAATTCTCTCGCGGTAGCCGGAAATATAACCATACAGGAACTCGCGACCGTCAATAACGCCAATAAATATACGCTTCAAAGCAGTACTTCCGCAAGCGCCGATGGCGTTTCCATCCAGATAGATCTTTCCGCCGCGGATAAAACCGCAATATTTGCAAACACTAATATTGCCACTTCAACCGCGAACAGTTATATTTTGATAACTCAATCGCTTATTAACGATGTAAGCGGAAACCCCGTCACGGCAATAACCAACGGTTCAGCGCTGCAGGCAACAGGAGTGGCGAGCGATATCGCGCCTCCGCCCGATCCGTCAGGCGCAAACCTTGCGTTCGACAACTCGACCGGAAAGATCATCGCAAGCGCGTTATTAAATTATACGGAGACGGCTTATCTTGACGTTTATATCGGCGCAGGCGTTCCCGTGTTGGCCACGGCGCCGACCGTGTCCGAATCGACGGCGGCCGCCGGACACGCCCTAAATGATGTTATAATAAGCGGCATAACGACTAAAGCTTCAGGCCTCAATATTTATTACAGGCTTCGCGACGTTTTCGGGAATTCGTCGAACTGGGTTGCCGACGGAACGGTCCCCGTGCCGCCTACCGCGGCATCCATAACGGTCCACGCCGGCGACACGAATCTTGCCAACTTCATATCAAATACAACACAAGCCGCGCCCTTCGTCAGCGTAACGCCTGCGGTTAACACGAACGACAACAATATTTTCGCGACAATCTCAGACGGAACTTCGACCATAACCAATACCGGCACCGTAACAAGTCTCGCCGGAGCAAGCGCCGCCCTTGAGGTCGCCGTGGCGAGCGCCGCGGGGTTAGCCAATGGCGCTCTGACCGTAAAAGCCTACGTCAAAGATACGACCACCGGGAATATCTCTTCAATATCCACAGGAACATCCGGCACTAAAAATATCTCCTCGCCGGTTTTTTCAATTCAGTATTATTCAGACCTCGCTCTTACCACGAAACTTTCCGACAATCCCAGACTCAAAGCCGGAACTTACTATATAAAAATAACTTCCGATAAGGCCCTCTCGGCCGCGCCCACTATCACCATAGTATCAGAGGGCGCCGCTAACGACGCGTTAAACGCCGCAACAGCTCTGGTATCAGGAAATGATTATAAATATACCAGGCCCGTCGGTTTCAACGCTCTGGCGGTCGGAACGGTCATTGAAAATATTTCAGTATCGGGAACCGACCTGGCCGGTAACGCATCGACTGCCGTCAATCCGTCCAATGAAGCCGCAAAAGCGGCTTATACCGACACGGTCGGACCTGTGATAACAGTAAAATATTACACTGATTCAACTCTTCTCGCGGCAGTACCTGCCCCGAGCATAGGCGTGAACCCTAAATTGAAAACCGGAGCTTACTACCTTAAAATAACCTCCGATACGCCTCTTGCGGCAGCTCCCACGGTAACGCTTAACTCGGAAGGCGTCAATAACGATATTACAAACGCCGCAACAGCTCTGGTGGCTGGAAATGTTTATAAATATACCAGATCGATAAACCCGGATTCGACCGCTACAGGAACCGTTGTCGAAACGATAACGATCACGGCCGCGGACCTGGCCGGTAACGCTGCCGCCAACGACGCTACGGTAGCTAACTGCAGCGCTAAGATCAGGACCAATATGCCTTCATTCGACATGCAATATTACTCGGATAATTTATACACGGTTCCAGTCACCGGCCTTTCTTCTCAAAAAGCAGGCACATTCTACCTCGAACTTACCTCGAAAGACGCGAACGTCATTCCCGCGGTTCCTACGATAAATATATACGCCGAAGGGACCTTAAATGATATAACCTCGGCCGCGACCGTTTCCAAAGACGCTTCCAATAACGTTTACAGGTACGTACGGACCATAAATGTTGACGCGTTAGCTGCGGGAAACATACTTGAAGTTATCGGCGTCACCGCTACCGATGACTTTGGAAATTCGATAACCAATGTCATGCCTTCGAATATTTCAACCAAGGGAATATTCACCGACACTAAGGCGCCTGTTTTAACCGCCGTGTCGATAGCTTCAAATAACGCCGCGAGTTCTTCAACGGCCCTTGCCGGAAATGAGATCACGCTCAGCTTTACCGCCAGTGAAGCATTTGCGGCCCTGCCTGTCGTAACGATCGATACGAAAGCGGCAGTTGTAACCGCCGGATCGAACAATACCTATACCGCGAAATATACAATGCTTATAACCGATGCCGAAGGCGTACTGCCTTTCACTATCAATTTTTCGGATAAAGCCGCAAATGCCGGCGTACAGGTAACAGCTACGACCAACTCAAGCGCCGTAACTTTCAAACAGACACAGAAGGTAACCGCCGTCAATACCGCCAAACCCGACGGCAGCTACAAACAGAACGATCTTATAGACCTAACGGTGACCTTCGACGGTCCAGTCACCGTTACCGGAACGCCTCTGCTCGCATTGTCGGACGCGGTCGGAAACGCAAGTTATGTCGCGAGCGGTTCCACCACTACCAATTTGATCTTCAGATATACCGTAGGCGCGGCTGTAACAAGCCCTGACCTCACATACGCGGCGACCAATTCGCTTACTTTGAACGGCGGCACTATAAATGACGCCGCCGGAAACGCCGCGGCATTGACGCTACCCGCGATAGCTGTATTCTCAGGCGCGCACGCGATCGTGATCGACACTACCGCTCCGGGCGATCCTACCGCCGAACTCGGCAAACTTAAATTTATAAACGGAGCCACCACCGGCGTTGTTGACGCCGCCGCGGTCGCCTATCCCGCGGAATCATGCTATCTCGAACTTTACGTCGGCCCGTTGACGCCGCCGCTTCCCGAGACGGCTCCAACGGCAACCGAAATTTCCGCCCGCGCGGCAAGCGCGGTCGTCACAAGCGCGGATCTGTTCGCGCCCCATGTCATCAGCACTAAAACTTCAGGAGATAAGATCTATTACCGTTTCAAGGATATCGCCGGAAATGCTTCAGCGTGGGCCGCGGACGGTTCGATCCCCACGCAGCCTTCATCGCTTCCAGCCGTTACGGCATTGATACTCGCCGCCGACGGCGGAGCCGGCGCTCCGGCCGGATATGTCAACAACGCGGGCAAAGCGGCCGTCAAGATCCGTCCCGGCATTATGATAAATAACGGAGAAGTTTTAACGCTCACCGTTTCCAAAGGAGCGAGCACTATAACCGCCACAGCAACCGCGGCGGCCAACTCATTGACGCCGGTCTTCGGAGTGCCGCTTGCCAATGTCGCCTTCGCAGGGCATATCACTGGCGGAGCCGCCGTAGGAGCGGTCGATTTTACCGCGAACGGCGGAATAACGGAAGCTTCCGATATAGCCGCGAGCGTAAAAGTTATAGGAGCGGGCGGAAACGAATCTAAAACGGTTTCAATAAACACCATTTCATATTCCACAACGGCGCCAACGCTTACAACCTGGTCGCTGTCTAAAACGGCCGGAAATATTTCGCTCACGCTGAATTTCAGCAAATCGGTGAAAGCTTCTTCATTCACCCCGACCGGCGTTACCGTTCAAAACTCGATAGCGCCGACCCAATCAAGAGTATTAAGCGCCGGAACTACAACGGCAAGCGCCGACGGGACTTCGATTGTCGTAACTCTTAACAGCGCCGATGCCACCGACATCAATTCAAAGACGAGTTTAGCGACATCGACTGCCGATTCTTACCTGTCAATAACCATGGCCGCGATAACCGATATTTACGGCAATCCCGTAACGGCGATCGTGCCGGGAAGCGCCCTGCAGGCCGCTTCGTTCAACGACACTACACCGCCCGCGGCGCCTGACACAGCCAAACTCATTTTCAATAACGCCACCGGAAAAGTTCTGGCAACCGGCGCATTATCTTATTCCGAACCGGCCAAATTAGAAGTTTATTTCGGAACATCCGTGCCCGCGTCATCAGCCGCCGGCGTCCTCGAAGCTTCATACGCTTCCTCGCATATTTTAAACGACGCCATAATAACGCCCGTAGCGGCACAAACGGCCGGAAATACGATCTATTACAGGCTCGTCGATACAGCCGGAAATAAATCCGGCTGGGTCCCGGATGGAACCGTGCCCGCTCCGCCAACTCTCCCGCCCTCGTCTTCATTGATAATGGCCGGCGACGGCGGAACAGGCGCTTATCCGGGGACCGTCAACAATATCGGAAAAGCAGCGGTAACGCTAAGGCCGGGAGTAACGTTGAACAGCGGCATGTCGCTTTCGCTTCGCGCCAACGAAACGGTCAATACCTCGGAACTTAAAGCCGTCGCTAACGCTAATAACGTAACCCCGATATTCGGCGGAACTACACTTTTCACGACCTATTCAGTAACGACCGGTTCCGGGAACGCCCCTGCCGGATCAGGAAACCTCAATTTTTCCGGAAGCGGTATAAATGCCGGAACCGTTAATATCACCGCAAGTATAACTGACGCGCAGGGAAACATTTCCGCGTTCGGAACCGCCGTTGCGGTAAATTACGATATCACTTCGCCCGATAATCTCTCAAATGCCGCAAGAGATCTTATATATTTCGATAACGAAACCGGAAAAGTCATATCCAGCGGCACTTTTACTTATCTGGCGGAAGGCAATATAGCTTCCGGATACATAGAAATTTATATCGGCCCTGCCGGCCCGCTCGCGTCAACGCCGGGTATAGCCATCGAATCCGTTGCTTCGGCCGGACATAACGATACGACTAATAACATCATTATATCAGCAATACCCAGACAAACTCCCGGCGTCAACGGTTTCGTTTACTACAGATTTGTCGATCTGGCCGGAAATAAGTCGGTCGCGTGGATCGCTGACGGTTCAGTGCCTTACACGCCAACGGCAACGGCTATCAAGGTCGGCGCATCAAACTCCGCAAATTATATTTCATCCGTTTCTCAGGGCGCGCCAGTGGTAACCGTAACGCCTAACCCTGTTTTTGTGGCAAACGACCAGTTATTCGCCACTGTTTCTGACACCAGCATTCCTGCTAAAACAATAACAAATATAGGAATAGTAAACAATACAGGGGCGGCCGCGGATGTAACGCTTGCCAGCGCGAGCGCGGCGTCATTGATCGACGGTGCCTTAACGGTTAAGTCATATAATAAAAATTCCGCATCAGGAAACTCCTCGGCTATATTTGCCGGAACGGCAGGAGCGAAAGATATCTACATTCCTGAACTGGCTTCATGGTCAATGGATATGTATTCTAATGCCGACGCAAAAAGCATTACCATGAATTTTTCAGAAAGCATCTTGCCTGCTGATCTAACCGTGACTTCCGTAAGGGTTTCAAAAACCGATAATACTGGCGCTACTCCGATTGCCGTCACTGCCGTTAAAACGCAGAACGGACAGTCTATTAAGATAACAAAGCTCGGAGCTCAATTCGTATACGATGTCCATTTAAACGTCTGGTCCATTAAAGTTGGAGATAAAACAAATTACTATTTGAACCTGCTCGCCGGCGCTTTCAAAGATGCCGCGGGAAACGCATCCGCTTCGCTAGCAAGCCCGGCCATGTTCAATCCTACGCAGTTTCTGCAGGATACCCTTACCCCTATAATAACCGGAGCAGCTTCCTCCACCGCGAATTTAAACGGTTCCAACCTGATCATACAATACAACGACTATATGAGCATAGATCCGGCCAATACACCTAAAGACGCCACCTATTATTGCCCTACCGTAGCCGGCACGCTCCCGAATAACGCAAATACTCTGGATTACATATCCTTTTCATTTTTACTTAACGGCGGATTATGGTCAAATGGCCAAACTCTTAAAGCGGACTATGATGTAACCGACACAAAAATCAATAAAATAACGGATGTCGCCGGTAATAATATCAAAGACGCGCTCACAGCCGGCGCGAAATGCAAAATTACCTTCAATGATATAACAGCAGCTAATAATCCGGCCAATAATCCGATAACTCCATAAAAAATTTCAATAATCAAAAATTAGAAAGCGTGATCAAAAATTAATTCTAACAATGACGACAAACCCACTGTAGATCCGATCGAATCTCCCGCTGTTGCTGAGATAATAACAACAGCGGGAAACGACGAGCCCGACCGGTCAAGCGGGCCGAGAACGGATGATCCAAATATCAACGGCACGAAGCCGCCATCTTCCGGCGAGACATCAGGCGAAAAAAAAGCGTCTTTCGCCAAAAATGTCGGTTACGTCGGTTTCGCGACCTTTTTATCCAGGATCTTCGGCCTTTTGCGCGAACAGACATTCGCGGGGCTCTTCGGCGCCGGAAGCATGACGGACGCTTTCAACGCCGCTTTCCGCATACCCAACCTCCTCCGCGACCTGTTCGCCGAGGGAGCGCTTTCATCCGCCTTCGTACCGACCTTCACCGAATATCATAAAACAAGGTCGGAAGAAGAGACCCACCGCCTCGCCAACACGGTTATTTCGGCTTTGATAACGGTTCTTTTCATAATCTGCCTTTTCGGAATATTCTACACCGATGATATAATAAAATACATAGCGCCGGGCTTCGAAAATACTCCCGGCAAGACCGCCATAACAATAACCATGACGAAGATCATGTTCCCTTTCCTCATACTTGTGGCCGTCGCGGCCGTTTTCATGGGAATGTTGAATTCGCTGGGGTACTTTTTCGTAGCGTCGTTCGCGCCGACGCTTTTCAACGTCGCGATGATAGTCACCGGCTTCACCATCTGCCCTATCCTTAAATATTTCGGTTATCAATCGATAACCGGCATGGCCTTCGGCGTGCTGATAGGCGGCCTTTTACAGATGGGTATCCAATACCGCGCGCTTAAAAATCTCGGCTTCAGATTCAAATACACCATAAATTTAAAACATCCCGGCTTTTTAAGAATATTAAAACTAATGCTTCCGGCGACCATAGGCGTGGCCGCAGCCCAGATAAACGTATTCGTGAACACCTGGCTCGCATCCCAGCTCGCGGACGGATCCATTTCCTACCTCAACTATTCGTTCCGCCTGATGCAGCTTCCCATTGGACTTTTCGGAGTGGCTATATCGAGCGTCACGCTTCCGGCCATTTCGGCCCAGATAGCCACCAACCAGCGCGACAAGCTTCCCGATACCATTTTAAATTCTCTTTCACTCGTATTCCTTCTCACGATACCGGCCACTTTCGGCCTCATATTTTTAAGAGAGCCTATAATCGGGCTTCTCTATGAGCACGGACGCTTCACGCACGCCGACACCATTAACACCGGAAACGCCCTTATCGGATATTCTATAGGGCTTTTCGGCTACTCAGCCGTCAAGATACTCGCGCCTGTATTCTATGCCTTGAATGAAACGAAAATTCCGGTGCTGGCTTCCATCACGGCCGTCATCTGTAACGTCATATTAAATTTCGCTCTCATAAAAGATTACGGATATTTCGGCCTCGCCCTCGCGACATCCCTTACCATGCTTTTAAACTTTTTAATATTGTTCATATTCATAAAACTCCGCGTCAAAGGCCTGTCGCTGCGAAAACTTTTTAAAACGCTTTTAAAGATAGCCGCCGTTTCGGTCTTAATGGGCGTCGTCCTCTTCTATCTTTATGACGGCATATTCATAAACATCAAAAGCATGTTCTTCGGCTTCGACACTTTGTTTAATATTTTCACTCTTTCGATATTGATCCCGCTCGGCGTATTGATACTTTTCAAGTTCGGAAATGACCTTGGCATCGAAGAAGTGAAAACGCTCGCGGCCGTCCTGAGTAAAAAATTCAAGAAAGTTTCGGCCTCGATAATAAAAACTGAAGATACGGAGAATGGTGATAATAAGTGAGATCGTTAAAAGAGATCTATAAGATCGGCTGCGGCCCTTCAAGCAGCCACACCATGGGCCCGAAAAAAGCCGCCGCTATATTCCTTCTGAAAAACCCGGACGCCTCGTCATTTCGAGTATCGTTATACGCGAGCCTCGCAGCGACCGGACGCGGGCATTTAACCGACGCCGCTTTAAAAGCCTCTTTTGCGCCGAAAAAAACCGAAATAATCTGGAAAGAGAATGAAAACCTGCCGGCGCATCCCAACGGCATGGAATTTGAAGCGTTAGACGAAAGCGGTATCTCTCTTTCGTCATGGCGCGTATACAGCGTAGGCGGCGGAGATCTGGCCGACGACGGGAACGGTTTCACTCAATCGAGAACGGTCTATCCGCTGACGCGCCTTTCGGATATACTGGAATGGGCCGAAAAAAACGGCAAGACGCTAGCCGATTTCGTGTTTGAAAACGAAGATAAAGATATAACGGGACATTTTGAATCCGTCTGGGCCGCCATGAAACAGGCCATAACGCGCGGTCTCGAAGCCGAAGGGGCGCTTCCGGGCCCGTTGAAACTCGCGCGCAAGGCGTGTTCATATTACGCCAAAGCCACTAACGGCAGCGAGATCCTGCAGAAACTCAACCTTCTTTTCGCCTACGCGCTCGCGGTCGCTGAAGAGAACGCGTCCGGCGGGACCGTAGTGACGGCGCCCACCTGCGGCTCCTGCGGAGTGCTTCCGGCCGTTTTATATCTGTTTAAAAAGACGTACGCTATGTCCGACTCCAAAATTTTCCGCGCGCTCGCCACGGCCGGCCTTATCGGAAATATCGCCAAAAATAACGCCTCTATATCCGGCGCCGAGGTCGGCTGCCAGGGCGAGATCGGCGTCGCCTGCGCGATGGCGGCCGCCGCCGCCGCCAAACTCTGGGGCGGAACGCCGGCGCAAATCGAATACGCCGCTGAAATGGGGCTCGAACACCATCTCGGCCTCACCTGCGACCCCATACTCGGGCTCGTCCAGATACCGTGCATCGAAAGAAACGCCATGGCTGCCTCGCGCGCCTTCGAATGCGCGGCTTTCGCGCTAAATTCGGACGGAAGGCACCGCATTTCCTTCGATGAGGTCGTCGAGACCATGGCCCAGACCGGCCGCGACCTCCAGGCCAATTACCGCGAGACGGCGCTGGGCGGCCTCGCGAAAAATTTCCGGGCGAAATACGGCGATATGTAGATGGCATGGATCTACCTTTCGCTGGCCGCGGCTTTTTTCTACGCCTTCAGATATATCATAATTAAAAAACATCTCTCGTCATGCGACACGGCCGTCATAACTTTCGCCGCGAGATTTTTCGGCGCGCTTTTTATAACGCCTGCGCTTTTTTTCATTCAGATCCCGGCGGGAGCTTCATCGCCGCTTTTCTGGAAAACCATCCTCGCCACTTCATCATTAACCGGCATCGCATCCATGATGCAGTTTCATTCCATTAAAAAGCACGACATATCGTCCTCGCTTCCTTTTCTTTCGTTCGTTCCTCTTTTCATGGTTTTTTTCGTCTATATCATCTTCGGCGAGCTTCCCGACCCGCGAGCGGCGGCCGGGATCATCTTTCTCTGCGGCGGCGCATTCATCATAAACCGCGCGGCTTTGCCGCCTTCATCCGGCGCGCCGGAACGGGCGCTGGCCCCCGGCGCGGTTTTATTTTTCCTGGCGTCCATCATACTCGGGCTGACGACGGCATTAGACCGCCTGGCGATAGTCGAAGCGGGCGCCGGCGGCCTCGCATATACGATCTTCTGGAACGCTTTCTCCGCGCTTTTATTTTCACTTATCTTTCTCGACGCCAAAAACCGCCGCGCATATATCAGCCAGATATCTTCCCATACTGGCGCTTTCGTTTTGCAGGGGCTTTTCGGAATCGCCGCCTTCGCCTCGCAGATGCTCGCGGTAGAATACGCAAGGGATGTTTCGGCTAACGTTATCTACGTTAAAACGCTCACGCTTTTGCAGCTTTTCATCGGCGTGGTCTTCGGAATAACTATGTTCGGCGAAAAAAACGCCGGAAGAAAGGTCGCCGGGGCGCTTATAATGCTTTCAGGCGCTATAATAATAACGCTGTTCGCTAAAAAATGATCCTGACAGCGTATCAGGCTCTTTAATCCCATAGTTCTATTATTATCGGCATTTACTGATATGATAAGTCGATGGCGGAAATCATCTGGATATCCCGGCGAAAAACCATTCTCAAATTTTATTCCGGCATATTTTTATTATAAAACTAAAAAACCAAAACGGCCTGCGAATAAACGCGAAGGCCGTTTTATTTCTAATTTGTTTATATCTTTTTCCGGTTTTCTTTATTTCCCCGCGGTGAGGTTGAAAAGCGTCTGAGCGGTGACACGCACGATCTCGGCCGCAAGGTCAAAGTTCACGAACTCGAACCTGTCGGTGGTTTTGTGGTAGGTCGGGTTCTGCTCGAATTCGTCTTCTATGAATAAGAAGCACGGCACTTTAGCCTTCAGGAAAGCTATGTGGTCGCTTCCCCACGCGTTATACGACACGGTGGTTTTCAAGACGCCGTTTCTTGCCGCTTCGTTAATGAAATGGGTTATGAACGGTTTTGAGAATTCGTGCGTTTCAAAAAGCGACGAGACCGGAGCGGTCTTATCAAAACCGATCATGTCGAAATTAACGACGCCTGTAATTTTCGAAAGTTCGCCGCTCGCGGTCATCTGGCGGACAAGCGCGTTGCTTCCGCGAAGGCCGACTTCCTCGCCGGCGAAGAGAACGAATCTGAATTTATTTGCGTTAGGCATTTTCGCGACCATATTCGCTATTTCCAATACGCCCGCCGAGCCGCTCGCGTTATCGTCGGCGCCCGGAGCGTCGGTCATGGCGGCAGGCGAAGTGGAATCGAGATGGCCGCAAACTATATAAAAATTACCGGCTTCGGCGAATGATCTCTGGGCCACCACGTTATATTGTTTTCTGCCGCCGTCGTCATATTCGGCGAGTTTAGCTTCAAACCCGAGTTTTTTAAATTCCTCTACCGCGAATTTCGCCGCGTTCTCATAGCCCTTGCTATAGCTGTGGCGGGTTTTAAAACCTTCAAAGGTCTTCACATAGCCTTTTAATCTATCAACGTTGACCTCAGCCGTTAAAGCGCCGGCCGGTATGCCTTCGCGCGTAACGAAATATTTCGAGTTCATGCGAAGAACTAAATTCTGGTCGAATTTCGATATTCTGAAATGGTTGGTCTCTTTTTTCGTGAGCTCGTTCACAACGAACATAGGGGCCTGAAAAACCGTATACGGGCCTGAAGAATAGAGAACGTTTATCTGACCGGAATATTCGTCAAGAGGCGATTCCTTGCCGCGTTTCATGGCCAGGAACGGTTCGCTGAGTTCTTTTTTAGCCGTGAGCGTTCTCACTCTTTTTATAGACTGCGACGCGGCGGGCCATTTGTCTTTTTCGCATGTGACGATAAGTTTATTATCGATGAGGCAGTAGTTTAATACGGCGGGGTCCTTCTCGAATTTTTCAAGTTCGTCAAACGATATTTTATCGATATTGAAAACCACGTAATTTCTGCCGTTCGCGTTAGCGTTGGAAGCTTTTTCGGCCAGAGCCGGACCCGCTGACAAGCTGATGATCAAAAGCGCGAAGAGCGTTAAAACCGTTTTTCTCATTTCATACCCCTTATATTTTATATTTTTATTGCCGTGAAATTGTTTTTTGATGTATCTGTAAAAAAGCCGGTTTTATAATTCAGCCAGGCAACCGCTGCATTGATCATAGTCAAGTTTCATTTAATTATACTAAAAAAATCATACGGTGTCAAAAAAAAGAAGAAGAATTGTTGAAAAAAATTAACGGCTGATAGATCAAATAGCAGAAGCCTTAAAAAGCCTCTGCTATCCGATGAAAATTTTTATGATGACTTCAATGGACTCGCGCCTATTTGCCTTCTTCGCGTTTTTCTAAAATGACGAGCGAATAAGCCCAGGTAGTGTCGCCGGAACCCATCGGATTCTGGCTTAATACGATCCAGCCCTCGGAGAGATGTTTGTTTAAAGCGTCTATGTTGTCGATAAGTTTGCCGTCGGCCCAGCCGGTGTTTACTATGAGCGCCTTCTGTTTTTTTGCCATAAAAAAAGTTACTCCTGTTTTAATTTTTTTCGTTAATTCGCTACCGCGTGAACATTAGTGCGCGCCCTTATATTTTCAACTATTTTGACATTGGAATACGTGGCGCCGGTGGCCTTTGTTATTCTGGTGTCCGAAGCGGGGCTGAGTTCGATCTTGATATTTATTACCGCGTATATCTCATAAATTGAATAATACTTTCCGAGATTTGGATCGTTATTCGTGTCGGGCGGATTTCCCGGGGGCGGATATACGTCCTCTTTCGTGATCTCTACCGATTGAACATGCGTCATGAGCGTTTTCGGGACGCCGTTAGCGCCGACCTTGTAGGCGAGCGTCGGGTAAGGGCATGTGGCCGTCTTCCCCTGGAGTATGAGGCTCATCTGGATCTGAGGCGAGCTCTGATATTGGACCTTGTCAAAAGAAGCGACCTCTGATTTCGCCATTATACGGTCGTTATCGGCGTATACCGGGGCGCATATGTAATATGTGATAAGGGTCAGTGAAGCTCCGGCGGCGGGCATCGGCGCAACGCCGGCTTTATACTTGAGGAAAAAATTGTCTATGCCGGAAATTCCGCCATTTATCTTATCGGGACTGGGGTCTTTAAGCACGAACGCTGAAGGCACCGTGGTCGAATAGATCATGGCGCCGTTAGCGAAAATTTTTGAAGGATAGGTCGCTTTTTCGATGTCATCGCGGATCATTTTAAGGCCGGTGACAAGCGTTCTCTGTGATTCGGCCTTCCACGACGCGATCGAAAAAGTGTCCGTGGCGGTTTTCTGAAGCTGAAAAACTCCCATGAAAAGCATCGCGAAAACGGACACGGCAACGAGCATTTCAACCACGGTAAAACCGGGGGATCTATGAGCAGCTGTTTTTTTACAAGAATTTTTCATAAAGAGTTTTCCTCCCTGATCCGGATCTTAAAATTAATTAAAGGCCGGTGAAACTCTATCTAACTACAAGGTACCCTATGTCGTACACTTTTCTGTGAACGGAGTTATATTGCGCCGTTACCGCGTTGACGCCGTTCATCATAGCGCTGTATTGATTTCCCGGATCCTCCGAGCCCTCGGCCACTATTTCGATGCCGTCTATGCGGTTATTGTTGTATTGAGAAACGAGCAATATCTGTTTGACGAGGCAATCGCCCACGAAACCGTCGTTGGCGACGTCAGCGGCGTAGTAAAGCTGTTCTTTATCGACGCCCAGGACGGCCGTCACCCTGTTTCCTATAAGCTGGGTATTTCCGACGGGGTTGGCGTTAGTGACCGCGAAGCGCGTGTAATAGTTGAGGAACGAATCGCTTTTCAAGCCCACGGGGGCTGAGATATTAGGGATGTACATTCTTATGTCACCGGTCGATTGCGCCTCGTTTATCCAGCCTTTATGCCATCTGACCGCGTCATACAATTCGGTGGGAAGCTCGCGGATCTTTAAAAGCGCCATCTGGTGGGCGCCTTTGGCGAGATATTGGGCCCTGAGCGATTCTTTTACTCTGAATTCAACCGTCATGACGTTTTTATTCTGCTGAAAAAGCGTCGTGGTAAATATCAGAAGAAAAGTGCAGACCGTGAGGGCTATTAAAATAGCCATGCCGCGTCTTTTGTTTATCGTATTCAGATCTTTAAAATTCATAGAATAAGCACCCCTTTCAAACGGAGATCAATCTTCCAGTTTGGCCTTGAATGTGGTAAGCGTGTATGTGTTCTGATAAGGCCTCGTTACCCCGGTCCTTGGTTTTCCCCATTCTACGGTAAGATTGATCTTCATCAGTTTTCCCGTTACGAAGACCTTGCCAATATCGGCTGCGGTAAGGGCGTTGATGTTAGGGATATCGCCGGCTCCGGTAACGTTTTTATTTCTAAGATAAGAGAGCTCACGATCGACCTGTTTGATCTTGAGGGTATATACGACCGGTTCGTTCTTTCTTCCGGGATCGGCGTACTGGGCGGTCCTTCCGTTAACGATGGTATTGAACTCGAAATCAGACGGCGTAACGAAATACGGCCGGGGCGGAACAGCTTTGAGGTCCATAATGTTGAAAATGTTGTTTATGATAGCTTCATTGGTGCTGGCCGCGTTCGGAAGCGTTCCCTCTAAAATTGCCGCCGCGATGATATCGGAATATCTGACGCGCTCAAGAAGCGTATCGAGTATTCTTGTGGACTGATGCATCATGGCCGAATAAGCCTCGCCGACGTTCGTCTGTTTGGCGTTGTCCGTCATAAGGGCGACGACCGGCACGATAGCCGCTGCCATGATAAGCATCGCGATCATGATCTCGACTAAGGTAAAAGCTCTGGAATCAGGGTTGGGTGAAGGATAATCAAAAGATAATTTTGAATAATGACATGGTAACCCGTTTTTTTCTGTTTGAAATCGCATAAATTCATCACCTCCATTTTTAAAAACATTCTCCTGTTTAAATTATAACATAATTAAGAGGCAAGTGTCAATTTTTTGCGGTATTATTAGAGAGCATTGAAATAATAATATAAACAAACATAAGCGGGCTCATAAGCCGGATTCTGTTTAATCTGCCATCTGTCTTGGCGGCGCGTCGCCGCGCCGCTCGAGCAGCCAACCCGGTATCCCGCGAAGCCTTGCGGCCCGCATGAAAAAGACGATTCAGGGGATACCCTATTCGGCCTTGCATCGCATGGGGTTTACCATCAGACGACGTTGCCGCCGCCCGGGTGAGCTCTTACCTCACCATTTCACCCTTACCGTTTTCACGGCGGTATAATTTCTGTGGCACTTTCCTTGAACGCCCTCGCGGGCGCCCACTGGGCGTTAGCCAGCATGCTGCCTTTAGATGTCCGGACTTTCCTCGCAAAAGCCGCAGAACGGCTTCGCGCGGCAGACCGGCCCGCTTATGTTTGTATTTTTATAAAAAACTAATCCTTGTCCGTATAATTTTTTTTGCGGTATTCACGCTTTTTTCTGCGGTAATAACTCTTTATGACGTCGACGAACGCTTCATAAAGATGCGCCAGATAAAAGCTTCTCGAATATGTCACGATGCGGCGCATGTCGTAGTAACCGCAATGATTGCACTGGACCACTTCGATCGACAGGCCCGGCTTATCGCTTTCCGGGACCTCTATCGTTTCTTCGTTTATCTTTATCCTGTAATAGCATTTAGGGCATCTGAGCCGGAACTGGATCTTGAGTATGAGTGCGGCGAGCAGCACAAAGAAAGCGACGCCGAGGTAGAACCAGAATGAAAACGACCAGCGCGCGGAAGCCGCGTCGTCCTCCTGTTTTCTGAGTTTTATCATTTCATCGGCGAATTTCTGTTTCGCGTTCTCGTCATAAACTTTCTGGGCTATGGCGCGGACGCCTTCGAGAAGCCCCTGACCGATGAATTCGTTTGCCCGCGCCTGTGATTCGGGCTTCTGCGCCTGTTCGCCGAGAACGTTGTTGGCCGAGTTGAACATCGGGATAACGTGGCTGTCCAAAACCCTGTTCCCGAACTCTTTAGAAACGATAAACTGGATGCGGGCGGATATCTCGATGCATATCCTGCCTTTTTTAAGATCTACGAGCATAACGACCGCCCCTGCTATGTCAGCCTTCGCGGCCTCGTAGTTCTTCAAGAGCATCCTTGCGTATTCGGAAGGTTCGTAAGGCCCTGTGGTATCTATGATCACGGTGATCAGGTCCACCCTGGTGCCTTGCGAAAGGGCCACGCCGGCGGTTTCCATGCTGTTTATAAAATCAGCCGAAAGCCTCTGGGTGTAATCGTTCACGAATCCGTTGATCTTGACTATGCCGGTATCGTAGGTCACCTTATAATAGACGTAACCGCCGAGAGCTATTACAAGCACGGCTATCGTGATTATTAAATATTTATAAAGCTTCTGCATTAGAGTTTCAACTTTCCAGATGTATTATGCGCTGGCAGTTCGGACAGAAAACCAGGCTCTGCACCATTTTAGCGTTATTGAGGGTATTGTCCGATATCGAGAGGCGGCATCCTGAACAGACCTTGTGCGAGACCGTGGAAACCGCCTGCCCGTGCTTCGAGGCGAAAAGCCTGTCGTAGACGGCAAGCTTGTCCGTCGGTATCGAACGCGCGAACTCGGTCCTGTGCTTTACGAGTTTTTCGGCTTCCTCTTTCTGGTTGACGATAAGTTTTTCAAGATCGGCCAGCTCGATGTCGTATAACTTTCTTTTCTTTTCAAGATCTTCCTGAAGCGTTTTAAGTTCGGCCGAATATTTTTCCGTTTTATCCATCGCCTCGAGGACCTTTTCCTCGACCGCCGATTTGTCTTTCTCGAGTTTTTCGGTTTCGGCGTTATATTTGGCGAGTTCCTTTTCGTTTTTTATCAGCAGGAATTTATCGCCGTGTTTTTTTATCAGGGAATCGATGAATTCAACTTCTTTTTCAAGTTTGGCGGCCTCGATCCCGGTGTCTTTGATCCTTGTAGAAGCCGCGGACGCGGCTTTTTCAGAATTTTTAACATCGGCCAGCATTTCAGCTTTCCGGCCTTCCATTTTAGCCAGATCGGCCCGGACGCCCTTTATCGTATTGTCGTATTTCTGGAGGTTGAACAATAATTCGTTTAGATCCAATTTATATACGCTCCATAGGGTTTTTAAGGCACTCGGCCGGATAATAATTGATCGCCCACTTCGCTTCGTGATTTATTTCGTTCAAAAGGTCGGAGACGCAGTTGACGAAATTCTTCTCGGTCGCGAAATGAGTGCAGTCTATGGTAAAAAGGCCTTTATATTTAAGTTCGCAGGCGCGATGATATGAGATATCACCGGTGAGGAACGCATCGCATTTTTTCTCGGCGGCGTCTTTATGGAATTCAAATCCGGAGCCGTTCACGAGCGCGACCTTCTTGATTTTTGCGGGCGGCGTCCCGATCTTTAACATCGGCTCGGCCTCGCCGAAAACGTGTTTGATCCTTGCGATAAATTCCTCGGGCGAAAGAGGTTTTGAAAGATCGCCGTAAATGCCGTAACCGTAATGGCGGCTTACGTTCTTCAGCTGATAAAGATCGTAAGCCGGCTCTTCATATGGATGAGAATTTTTCATGGCTTCTACGACCTGGCTCATTATGCTTTCGGGAAAGATCATTTCAAGCCTTGTCTCTTCGACGCGTTCGAGTTTCGTCGGGGAGCCGATAGCGGGGTTTGAATTCTCATTGCCGCGGAACTCGCCGAAACCTTCGAGCATATAGGCGCATTCGCTGTAATTTCCGAGAACTCCGGCGCCGGCGTCGGACATGGCCTTTTTTACCGCTTCGCGATCGGCGGTCGGAACGAAGACCGCTATCTTGTGTAAATATTCGTGATCGGTGATATGCAGCGGATGGATGGTCGCAAGTCCTAGCTGCGAAGCGAGTTTATAAGAAGAATTGTAATCGGATTTATCAAAGTTGGTATGTAAGACAAGCAGGTTTATGTTCTCGCGTATCAGGCGGTAAATGAGGCTGCCCGTAAGCGTATTAGGGTTTATGGAGTTTATGCTGCCGAATATCAGAGGATGGTGGCTGATTATGAGATTGGCGGAAACCTTTTTAGCGTGGTCTATCACTTCGTCGGTAAGATCGAGGCACACGACCACGGCGGATAGCTCGGCTGAGCCTTCACCGATCGTAAGCCCGACGTTATCCCATTTTTCAGCTAATTTGAAGGGCACTTTTTTTCCGATTCTGGATACAAGGCTCGATATTCTCATTATTGCTGCGCCCCGGCCGGTTTATATGAGAGTACCTCGTTTATCTTCTCGTAAAGTTTATCGTAATCTATGGGCTTGGTAACGTAACCGGATATTCCGAGATTCATCATCTGAATTACCTGGCAAATATAGCCGTATGCCGTTATGACTATTACGGGAAGTTCTTTATTGTACTCGCGGAGGCGTTTAAGAGTGCCATATCCGTCAAGTTTGGGCATGCGCATATCCAGAAGCATTATGTCTGGATTTTCGGCGTCGACAAGTTTTAAACCCTGCTCGCCGTCCTGAGTGCATATAACGTCAAACCCCTTATCCTGGAAGAAATCTATGAAAATTACCCTTAAATCTTCTTCATCTTCACAAACCAGAATCTTTTTTTTCAAGTTATTTCTCCTTTTGAAATACTGACTTTAGCGGCCAAACTCCAGGAAAGCGCCGTCAATAAGCGCGACGACCTCATTTTCGATCGAACTTAAATCAGGGACCTCTTTGTCAGATATCTTATCATGTTTTTTTAAAAAAATCAAGTATTCGATGTTTTTACAGTCTTTTAATTTCGGTGTGTTGACTATGCCCTTGAAAGCAAAGTCTTTTTTAGCGAATTCGCCTATGAAATTCATTATTATACGGCGGTGAATAACGCGGTCCATGACTACGCCGCCTTTTTTTACTTCGGCGACCTCGGCCTCGAATTGAGGCTTTATAAGGATCAGCGCGATAGATCCGGCGCGGCTGAAGGCGTCGAACTTATCTATGAATTTCAAAACGGATATGAATGAAACGTCGCATGTTATGACATCGGCGAATTCGCATCCGGCGCTCGCAATGGAAAATTTATTGATGTGCGTCTGTTCAAAAAATGTGACGCGCGGGTCGCTCTTTATTTTAGGGTGCAGAACGCCCGTCCCGACGTCGACGCAGATAACGCGCCCCGCTCCGCGTTTAAGCATGAGCTGCGTGAATCCCCCTGTCGAAGCGCCGATATCAAGGCATGTCAGCCCCTGAAAAGAAACGCCGTATTTATCGGCCGCCCTCAAAAGCTTATAAGCTCCGCGGCTGACATATTCTTCCTCGGGGTCCTTGAAATCTATCTTGGAATCGACTGGAAATTTCTCGCCAGGTTTTTTTACGACCACGCCCCCGATGGAAACGCGGCCTTCTAAAATGTAGGCTGCGGCGCGGTTTCTGCTTTCGCATACATTCAAATTCATGAGCAATATGTCAATTCTTTCTTTCACGACAGCCATATCATTTTTTTCCCGTCATATCGATGACCGCTTTTACTATCCCTGAAGCGTCAAGTCCAAGTATCTCACGAAGTTTAGAGTTGGAACCGTGCTCTATGAAACGATCCGGTATGCCAATACCCTTAAACTTAAACCCGTTGAAACCGAGGTTTGTCAGTGCCGCAAGGAAACTTTCACCGAAACCGCCCGATAGAGCGTTTTCTTCGACGGTGATTATATTTTTGAATCTTCCGCCAATATCTTCGGCCATTTTCAGATCCAGCGGTTTTATGAAGCGCGCGTCGATTAGTTCGGCGCTTATGCCGTGCCTGGACTTAAGCTCGACCGCGGCTTTTTTACAATCGTTGACGGCCCGGCCGACGGCTATTATGGCTATGTCCGATCCTTCATAGATCTTTTGGGACGACGCTTCGGCGATTTCTTCATAAATGAAATCATCTCCAAAGAGTGATTCGTGGGAACAGACGTCTTCAACGGGGCTTTTCGGATATCTAATCACGACCGGCCCTTTATATTTTGTGACGGCGTTATAGAGCGCGTTCTTAAGTTCGATCTCGTTGGACGGCGCCATCACTATGGTGTTAGGGACCACCCGGAACATCGAAATATCGAAGGCGCCGTGATGGGTCGCGCCGTCTTCGCCGGCGAGTCCAGCGCGGTCGAGACACAACACCACGTGAAGGTTTTGAAGCGCCACGTCATGAACGAACTGGTCGTACGCGCGCTGTGAAAAAGTCGAATAAAGGGCTACGACCGGTATGAATCCCGTGAGGGACAATCCCGCGGCGAAAGTCACGGCGTGCTGTTCGCAGATGCCGACGTCAAAAAAACGATCGGGAAATTTCAAGTTGAAAGCGTTGAGTCCGGTCCCGTCGCACATCGCGGCGCTGACCGCGGCAAGCTTCGAGTTCTTCCCGCCCAGTTTCAGCATCGTGTCGCCGAAAACGTCCGTATATGTGTTCGACTTCGGCCTCGTGGAATCTCCCGACTCGACGCAGAAAAAACCTGCGCTGTGGTATTTTTCCGGGGCCTTCTCGGCCGGCGAAAATCCTTTGCCTTTTTTGGTTATAGCGTGTATGAGAACGGGGCCCGCGAAGTCCTTCGCGTTCTCTATCGTCTCGACTATCTGTTCAACGTTATGTCCATCGATCGGCCCCAGATATTTTATGCCGAGTTCCTCGAATATCATTCCGGGCACGACCATATATTTTACGGACGATTTCATCCTCTCGACGAATTTAGCGACGTTTGCGCCGAAGATGGGTATCATCTTAAGGACCATCTCTACGTCTTCCTTGAGCTTGATATAAGCTTTTCCGACCCTTATCTTTTCAAGATAGACCGAAAGCGCTCCAACGTTAGTCGAAATAGACATCTCGTTGTCGTTGAGAATTATCATCATGCGTTTTCTGGCGTGGCCGGCGTGATTTAGCGCCTCAAAAGCCATTCCGGCGGAAAGCGAAGCGTCGCCGATGAGCGCGCCCACGTAATAATCCTCCGCGTTCAGGTCGCGCCCCATGGCGTAACCGAGAGCGGCGGATATGGAAGTAGATGAATGGCCTGTCCCGAATGCGTCATAAGGAGATTCACACAGCCTGGGGAAACCTGATATTCCGCCGTACTGCCTGAGCGTGCCAAAGCTTTCAAGCCTTCCGGTGATTATCTTGTGGGCGTAGGACTGATGCCCGACGTCGAAAACGAACCTGTCGCGCGAAAGGTCGAAAACCTTGTGAAGCGCGAGCGTAAGTTCTACCACGCCGAGGCTTGAGGCCAGATGACCGCCATTTTTTGAAACCGTATCGACGATGACCCCGCGGATCTCGCTCGCCAGTCTTTCAAGTTCGGCCGCGTCAAGTTTTCTGATATCGGAAGGACATAGTATTTTTTCTAAAATTCCCATTGATCATTCACTTCTTATTCTAGTTTCCTCTCGTCGCTATATAATCGGTAAGATCGGTCAGAAGCCGGGCGCGTTCGCCGTAACAGGCTATGAACGACCTTGTTTTCGCCTGAAAATCACGCAGTTTTTTCGAGGCCGCCTCTATTCCGAATAACGATACGAAGGTCAGTTTGTTTTTATCTTTATCTTTTCCGGGGGTTTTTCCAAGTTTTTCAGGCGTAGCGGTGCAGTCTAAAATATCGTCTGATATCTGGAATAAAAGTCCGAGGCCGTTGCCGAAATCGTCTATAACGTTGATGTCGGACATTCCGGCTCCAGCTACGAATGCTCCGGCGCGGGCCGAGGCGGCTATCAGCGCCGCGGTCTTTCTTTTATGGATCTCATAGAGTAATATCTCATTTATCTTCTTTTCGGTCTTAACGGCGGCCGTGGACAATATATCCATCGCCTGTCCCCCGACCATGCCTATGCTCCCGGCGCCGCGCGCCAGCGATTCGAGTATGAGGTTCGCGACGTCAGGCCGTATCCCGGTGGTTTTCGGGGCCTTCGCAAGTATCTCGAACGCCTTCGTCAGAAGCGCGTCGCCGGCCAATATCGCCATGGCCTCGCCGTAAACTTTGTGACACGATGGTTTACCGCGGCGCATATCGTCGTCGTCCATGGCGGGTAGGTCGTCATGGATGAGCGAATAAGTGTGGATGAGTTCGATCGCGGACGCTACCGGCAGCATGTCCTCCATATTGCCCGAAAACATCTTGCAGGTAAGCATCGCTATTATCGGCCTGATCCTTTTGCCGCCCGCGAAAACGGAATATCTCATGGCTTCATGAAGCTTGTTTGGCAGCGTCTTTTCAGACGGCATTATAATTTTATCGAGGAATTTATCGACCGTCTCCCTGTAATCTTCAAGCACCCTTGCTATTTCGCCGTACCGGCTACCTGTGATACTCATTTGCTGATCAGCCTCTCTGCATTTTTTTATTTATTCGATTTCTTTGCGTTCATATGGCTTTAATTCGATCTCTCCGCCGGAACCTTTCGCTATGATCTCGATCTTCTTTTCAAGCGATTCGAGTTTCGCGCGGCAGAAATTATAAAGCAGGGTACCCTGTTCGTATTTTTTTATGGACTCTTCGAGCGGCAGTTCTTCATTTTCAAGCGCTTCAAGGGTCTCTTCGAGCTTTTTCAAGCCTTCCTCGAACTTTAAACCCGAAAGATCGCTTGCCTTTTCAGCCGCTTCTTTATTGTGTTCCTTTCTAAGGGCCATTTTTTCATCACTTTCCTTAAAATATAATACCGGTATATCTATGGCGCGTAACTATTTTTCAGCGCGGCGCCCTAACGGCAAATAACCGCGGATACCTCGCCGTCGGAAAATTTAATGTTGATCTTTTCGTTCCCGGCGGCCTGCGCCGCCGTCCTTATGAGCTTGCCGTCAGCGGCCCCCGTTACGAGCGAATAACCCATTTCAAGCACTTTTTTGTAGTCGTGGACCGAAAATTTAAGCCATGTATTTTCAAGCGCGTTGGCGGCCGCGCCTATTTTAGATCCGACGCGGGCGTCGATATGTTTTTTTATATTCGATATCCGTTCGGCGTACCTCACCGTCAGGCCGCGAAGCCTAGCGATATGAGCCTTCGGCGAAACCTCGCTGACGCCCGCCTGCGCCGCGGCCATTTTCCTGCGCATGGCCGAGCGCATGGTCATTTCAATGTTATCCATATGCATCCTGTAATTCTCAAAAACTTTTTCCGGCGAGTGGGACGCGAGTTTCTGGCCGAGATAATCTAGTTTCGATGAAGCGGCGGCGAAAGCGGAGGATACGGCGGTATCCATGCGCGAATAAATCCCGTCAAGATCTTCCAGAGTTTCATCTTTTGAAAAAACTACCAGTTCCGCGGCCGCTGACGGCGTAGGCGCCCTCAGGTCGCTGACGAAATCGCATATCGTAAAATCCGTCTGATGCCCGACGGCCGATATCACCGGTTTCACGCTTTTTAAAACGGCCATGGCGACCGATTCCTCGTTAAAAGGCCACAGCTCCTCTATGGACCCGCCGCCCCTTGCGACAATAATAACGTCGACGTCCTCGAAAGAATTAAGAATGGCGATCGCTTCGCAGATGCTTGCGGCCGCGAGGCCGCCCTGGACGTAAGCCGGAGCCAACACGACCGGCATATTGGAAAAACGGCGTTTCAAAATATTCAAAATATCGCATATTACCGAGCCCTCGGGCGCGGTCACGACGCCTATGCGGCGGGGCAGCTTCGGCAACGGTCTTTTCCTTGCGTCATCGAAGCAACCGGCTTTTTCAAGTTTTTCCTTAAGCTCCAGGAACTTTTTATAAAGCTCGCCGGTGCCTTCTTTTTCAATGGCTGAAGCGTAAAGCTGATATTCGCCGCGCTGAATATATGTTCCGATATAGCCTTTTATAACTACGGACTGGCCGTTCTGCGGCATGAATTTCAAAAGGCGGTTGCTGTTTTTGAACATCACGCAGTTTATTCTGGACCCGGCGTCCTTGAGAGAAAAATAAAAATGGCCCGAAGCGAGATGGTTGGTGAAATTCGAGATCTCACCGCGCACCCGGACCGCCGTGAGCTCGGGATCGTTAGCAAACAGATCGGAAACGTACTGATTGATCTCGGTAACGCTAAATACGCTGTCATTTTTTAAGTATTCGATCATTTAACTGTCTTCATTTCCTTCATCAGAAGGCGGTTCAGGTTTTGGAAGGTTGGGATACATCCTGCGCGCCGCGTAACGCGCGAGCTGTCTCGCGTAATTTTTTATTTCAGCTTCGTTTTCGAAGCCGTATCTTTCGTTCTCAAAAATTATGAAGGATCTTTCAATAAGTTTCGCCTCGGCGTCCAGAAGAAGATATAAAAAAGTCAGCAAAGCGATGATGCCGATGACCAGAATTCCCATTCCCGGGGCGAAAAGCGTGGCCATCCAGTATCTGACCTTAAGCCCGACTATTGCGAGCACGGCGCCGACGACTACCATCGCGAAAGATATGTATATGGTCACGGCGTAAGCCTGAACCGGAATAATCACCGATGTTTTATATTCCTCGTAATCGGCCTTTTCGCGGTCGAGTTTGCGCTGTCTGGCCCTGTCCTTCTTTTCTTCTTCTTCGCGCGATTTTTGTTCCTGCTCGCGCTCGCCGCGTTCGAATTCCTCGCGCAGCACCCACTGGCCGCCGACCTCTATATAACCGCGCGAAAGCATTTCGCGGGCGCGGATCTCCTCGCGCACCCTGCTGTCATCCCGGGCATTTTCAGCCTCGGAAGGTTTTTTCGCTTCCTCGATCTTTTTGAGTTCCTCCTGGAGCCTCATTTTTTTCTCGCGGTTCTCGCGCTCTATTTCTTCTATTTTTCGGAGCTCTTCAAGTTTTATACGCTCCATTTCCTGAGGGGAAAGATCGGCCATTTATAAAATCACACTCCCATCTCCGCGATAAAGCTCGTGGAAATATCGCCCTTAACGAATCTATCATTATTTAAAAGTTTCTGAAAAAAAGGTATGGTCGTGTTAAGACCGTTGAATTTTATCTCCGCGAGGACGCGCTTCATGCGCGCGATGGCTTCGGTCCTGTCCTTGCCGTGAACGATGACCTTTCCGATCATCGAGTCGTAATGAGGCGAAACGTAATAACCGGAATGAACGTGCGTATCTATTCTTACGCAAGGGCCGCCGGAAGGGATATAATCGTTTATCGTTCCCACCTGCGGAATGAAATGATTGAACGGGTCTTCCGCGCATATCCTGCATTCGATGGCGTGGCCTGTAATATTTATCGTTTTTTGCGAGAACGAAAGATGGTGTCCCGAAGCTATCAATATCTGTTCTTTCACAAGATCTATGCCCGTTACCATTTCAGTGACCGGGTGCTCGACCTGTATGCGCGAATTCATCTCCATGAAATAAAAGTTTTTTTCGTGGTCCATAATGAATTCTATCGTCCCGGCATTAGTGTACTTAGCCGTCTTTACGGCCTTCACCGCGATATCTCCCATGCGGTGGCGGAGGCTTTCCGTCAGAAACGACGAAGGCGCTTCCTCGACGAGTTTCTGATGCCTGCGCTGGATCGAACAATCGCGTTCACCCAGATGAGCTATGTTGCCGTGGTGGTCGGCTATGACCTGAAATTCTATATGGCGGGCTTTTTCAATATATTTTTCGATATAGACCTCGTCATTATTGAAAGCCATTCTGGCCTCATTTTTGGCGACGTCAAAGCTCGTCCTTATCTCGGACGATGAACGGGCGATCCTCATTCCTTTTCCGCCGCCGCCCCCTGAAGCTTTTATTATGACCGGGTACCCTATTTTTTCTGCCTCGATGACCGCTTCTTCCGCGGACGCAAGAGGAGACGAACCCGGAACGATAGGCACTCCGGCGGCTCTCATCATGGCCCTGGCCTGGGATTTATCGCCCATCAGCAATATCACGCGGGGTTCGGGGCCTATGAAATTAAGCTGGTGTTTTTTGCATATCTCTGCAAAATCAGCATTTTCCGACAGAAAACCGTATCCTGGATGAACTGCGTCGCATCCGGTCACTTCGGCCGCGGATATAATGTTAGGAACGTAAAGATAACTTTCCTTGGGATTGGCCGGCCCCACGCACACAGCCCCGTCCGCCATTTTCACGTGAAGGCTTTCCGCGTCGGCTTCGGAATAAACCGCTATCGCCTCTACGCCGAGCTCACGGCACGCCCTTATTATTCTTATGGCTATCTCGCCGCGGTTTGCAACAAGAACTCTTTTTATCATAATCTGTTTTTACCGCCTTTTTTATTTTAATAAAGATTCGGATCTTCGCCCGCGGCGCTTAGTTCGTGCGGACCTTGAACAGCGGCTGGCCGTACATTACGGGCGTCCCGTCATCGACGAACATTTCTTCCATGATGCCGCTGTATGGCGAACTTATCTCATGCTCGATGTTCATGGCTTCTATCATGCATATTTTCTGATTTACTCTCACCAGATCGCCTTTTCTGATCGGTTCGAGATTATCCGCCGTCATTGTCGAATAAAATCTGCCGACGATAGGCGAAGTTATTATCTTTACGAATTCATCATTCGCTTTTCCGGCCGCGGTTTCTTTTTCGCCGGCTTCTTTTTTTTCTTCAGCCTTGTTTTTGGTGACGGTATCGATACCATGGATCCTTCGATCGTTCTTTCTTTCCGGTTCGAATTTGACTTTAAGCGTAACGCCGCCGTCGCGCATCGAAAATTCGTTATAACGGCTTTCCTTGAGAAATTTTATGAAGTTTTTTATCGTGCTTACGTCCATACTCTCTCCTTATTAAACCTTTTTCATTTATTTATTTTTTTAAATTCTTTTTCGCCAGATCCCATAACGAGTCCATCTCGGCCATGGTCAGTTCTTCCATTTTCCGGCCGTAATGCCCGTCCGAATTTTCTTCTATGAATCTTACGCGGTCGATGAATTTAGTGACGCTCGAAATAAGGGCCGTATCCGGATTTATAGACGCGTGACGAGCGTAATTTATAAGCGCGAAGAACATGTCGCCGAGCTCGTGTTCAACGTGCTTCGCGTCGCCGGCTTCGATCGCGTGCATGAATTCGCCATATTCTTCCCTGACCTTGACAAGCGTTTCATCGGCCGTTTTAAAATCAAAGCCTATATTGGCGAGGCGTTTCTGAGCCTTGTACGCCCACAGAAGCGGCGGGACGTTCATTTTCAGATCATCCGTTATGCTTTTTTTCCTGCCCTTTTCACGCTTTATCTGGTCCCATTTTTTCACTACGTCATCGGCCCCGTCAACGGTCGTATCGCCGAAAACATGCGGATGGCGCTCGATGAGTTTATCCGATATTTTTGAAAGGATATCGCCCATATCGAAGCGGCCTGATTCCGATTCTATCTGCGCGCAAAGAGCTATAAGAAGCATAACGTCGCCGAGCTCGTCGGATATTTTCGATGCGTCATTAGCCTCGACCTCATGCATGAGTTCGTAACATTCCTCGAGGAAAAAATCCTTCATCGTGAAAATGGTCTGTTTTTTATCCCACGGACAGCCTTCTTCGGGATGACGAAGTTTTTCGATTATATCTAAGAATTTATTGAATCTTTTTAATATTTCCTGGCGGTCGTTCATTATTTAAAACCCGTCTTTCTTTGTTTAACGCTGAAAAAGCTTGTTTTCAATGGCGTATTTAATGTTTTTGTCGTCGAATTTATAATCATAGGAAGTTTTAAGAGTTTCGATATATTTTAAAAGCAGCTTCTTTTGAATGACGGGAGACAGTTTTTCTTTTATTTTGGAATCGGAAAAACTGAGCGGCTGAGCGGCTTCGAGTTTTATTATGTGGAAGCCGAAATTAGTGAGAACGGGCGCTGATATTTCGCCCGGTTTCATAGTTTTCACGGCGTCGGAGAACGGCTCGACCATATCGTCATAAGTGAAGGGCGGCAGGAGCCCGCCGTCGTTTTTCGACATATCGTCCGAAAAAGTTCTGGCGACCTGGTCAAAATCATCGGTTAAAAGTTTTTTGTGGATCATAAGAGCTTTAGCGCGAGCGCTTTCAACTTCGCTCTTATCGCTGCTATTTTTAACGGAAATAAGAATGTGCCTTGCGCGATATTGTTTGTTGTTCTTTTCATAATAGCTTTTCATCTCGCTCTTTGAAGGCTCTATTTTTTTCGTGACCTCTTCAAAGATCAAAGCCCTTGCCAATATTCTGTTCTCGATCGCCTTTATTTCTTTTTAAAAGGAAGGGTCATTGTGCATCTGAGCCAGCTGGGC
>CAZKCG010000040.1:0-49173 GCA_964551445.1 uncultured bacterium
AGCACGCCGAACGTCATCGTCAGCCCGACCGCGACGATGGCATAGACGCCACCGAGCAGCAGCCCGTCCGCGAGCGCCTGGGGGAGAAGCGGCAGCAAATCCATCAGGACGCCGCTCCGCCGCACCAATGCTGCAGCCTGTTTCCGCCCACGACGTCGTCCCTCGCCACCGTTTGCTTGAATCGCGCTCCTACTGGAGCCGGCGATGCCCCAGTGCGCTTTGAGCCGGCTGGACCCGGCCGAGCAGCACCGCTGCCCAAAGGCCCGATCATTCGGGTCTTTGTTAATTGGACAGACCATTGATGCATTTCGCTACCGTTTCGTCAAGAACGTTCGGTTCTGCTGTCCATCCCGATCGCGTTGGTATAAAGGATGAGCATGGCCGATGGCCGCGCGTTCGCAGGAGCATATAAAACCGTGACCAGGAAGACGACGATTGCTGCCACGACGCCGGCCCGGGCAAAGAAGCGGCCCGTCGCGCGGCGTCCCGCCGCCAAGGTTGCCGATGCGGCCGCCAAAGATCGGTCGCAACCGCAATTCGCGCCGATCCGCACCAAGCGCGTGTTCGAGGAGATCTGCGAACAGGTTCGCCGCGAGATGGCCGCTGGATCGCTGCGCCCCGGCGACAAGCTGCCGCCGGAACGCGAGCTTGCGCAGAAACTCGGGGTCAGCCGGGCTGCAGTGCGCGAAGCCCTGCGTAGCCTCGAGATTGCCGGCGTTGTCGGCCTGCACAAGGGTGCGCATGGTGGCGCCTTCATCCTGAAGGGCGATCCCGATATCGTGACCCGGTCGATCCGCGAACTTTTCCCTCACCCTGAAAAGTTCAAGGGCGGAACCGCATTCATAACCAATCTTTCGGCTTTGGACGGTTTTACCTGCTTCACGGCGGCCGACACCAGCGAATACGAATTTTAACTTTGATCAACTCAAAAATTCACGATCAAACCTCTTTCAATCCTTCTTATTTAAAAACACAAAGATTTTAAGTTCCATTAAAAAACATTTGCTTCCAAACGAGATGCGTGTTATAATAATTAATAGGACTTAAGTTTATTTATTACCATTAAACCGAAGGAGAGAAAAATGCAAGAAAAAAATAAGGGACAAAATAACGCTAACGAGCAAAACCAAAAAGAAATCAAAGACGACAGCGGAAATATCATCAGCTCTAAAAGCGGGCCAAATTTCGACAGACTTTTGATCGCCGTCGGCATCTGTGTAACCCTTCTGGTCATAGCAAAATTAATGGGACTGTGACAAATATGGATATAGGATTTTTTCTGAAAAAAATCAGGAACGAGAAAGCCTATACGCTTAAGAATGTCGCGGCTGGAGCTAATCTGACCTCAAGTTTGGTTTCACAGATCGAAAACGGAAAAACATCGCCGTCTTTGAATTCTCTGGACGCGCTTTTAAAACACTATAAAGTCAGCTTATCTGATTTCTTCAAACAGGTTGAACAAAAAGACTATATTTACGTTTCTAAAGCCAATATCGAAACGATCAAAAATGAAGTATCAGGGGTATATTTATCCCTGTTAGCTTCCAAACTTCAAAACAACACCATAGAATCCTACTTTGTCGAGTTATTGCCAAACGCAAAAATTGATGTGGTAATAACTGCTTCCAAAAATAAAGGCGAAAGGCTTATTTACATTTTGAATGGTTCGGTGGAAATAGCGCTCGATGAAGAAAAAATAAATATGAACACTAGCGATTCATTAAATTTCAAGTCATATTTAAAATGTTCAATATTTAACGCCTCATCGGTTGCCACTTGCAAACTCTTGATTACAGGGGCTCCCAACATTTTCTAAATTTATATAATTTAAAGAGGTTGCATTGGCTGATGTTTACATAGTGTTTTTGCCGCCTGCTTTAAAGCCGGTCCGGGATATATACTGCATTTAATAAATTTTTCCGGAGGTGACCTATGGTAAGCGTAATCATACCGGTTCTAAACGAAGAAAGAACAATTGCCGGTGTCGTTAAAAAAGCACATTTATGCAAGTCAGTTACCGAAGTGATCGTAGTCGATGACGCATCCATAGATGCGACCGCCGAAAACGCACAAAAAGCCGGAGCGCGGGTTATTCAAAGCACGAAGCTTGGCAAGGGCGCATCTATGCTTGACGGCCTTTACTGTGCCAAAAATGAAATTGTCGTATATCTCGACGGCGATATCGAAAATTATGCGGACGACATAGTTTCAAAAATGGTCGAACCGATAATTTCGGAACGGGCGGACTTTGTAAAATCAAAGTTTTCGCGCGAGGCCGGAAGGGTCACCGAACTTGTAGCCAAACCTTTGTTAAGTCTTATTTTTCAAGAACTATCTATTTACAGTCAGCCTTTAAGCGGTATGATCGCCGGCCGGAAAGAAATGTTGAAAAAGGTAAGTTTCGAAAATGATTACGGCGTGGACATAGGAATTTTAATAGACATGTATGAAATGGGCGCCAGGATCTGCGAGGTCGATATCGGGCATATAGAACACAAATCAAAACAATGGCAGCAGCTAGGCAAAATGTCGAGAGAAGTTTCCCGGTCAATATTGAAAAGAGCTAAAAATAAAATGAATTTCACTCTCGACGATCTCGGGTCGTTTTCCGTTGTCAGCGAGCAGCTCGATAATTCGATACGCGAATGCGTCAAAACACTCGATAAAATTGTTATATTCGATATGGATAATACGCTTTTAGAGGGGCGCGTGATAATGAAACTTGCGGACCGCTTCGGGTTTCAAAAAAAAATGATCGACGCGGTAACCGCAAATTCTGATCCGTATATTATCACGAAATTGATAGCACAAAACCTCAAAGGACTTAATATCGGCGATATTATATCGGTCATCGAGTCGATCCCGCTGACCTCTGACGCGGAAGCGGTAATAAGGGAATTGAAAAAACGCGGATATTTAGTCGGCATCATCAGCGACAGTTATGACGTGGCCGTTAACTACCTGAAAAATAAATTAAATCTTGATTTTGCGCTTGCCAACAAGCTCGAGTTCGTAAACAGCGTCGCTACCGGCGAAGTCTCAATTCCTCTCGCTTTCGTCCGGTCGCCGGAAAGTTATTGCGCGCATTCAATATGCAAGGGAAACGCAGTGAGGGCGGTCGCGGCCAAACATAACGTCGCGCTCGACAACGTCATTGCCGTCGGGGACGGCGATAATGATATCTGCATGATTCGAAATGTCGGCGTAGGCGTCGCATTTTGCGCATCCAATCCATTGCTTAGATCAATATCAGATTTTGAGATAAATGAAAAAAGTTTCGCTAAATTATTAGAATTCGCAAATTAAGGAGAGATTGTAATGACGACCACTGGCTGGATCTTCATGATAATTTCATGGGCCGTAATAATTTCACTTGTAGTTTTTTGTTATTACCAAACATTGTCTATCCAGGATCAAAAAAAGAAAGAAAAGTAAAAATCAGAATGCAAGGACCAGCCGATAGCGAAAGCACAATGCAAAAGCTTCAAATATGTGCGAAAAATCTGTCCGATCGCAGATCACGCATGCCGCATTACACGCTCGAGTCCGAAATGTTCAGCTATGACCGATGCCAGTTCTTCGACATCGTTTTCTTTATTTTTTTTAAATATGAAAATGGCGTCGTTTTTAATATTATACTTTTTTAAAAGTTTATCTCCGCTCTCGTCAATAAACATAAACAGCGGGATCTTTCGCAGACTGCAGAAAAGATCCAGAAGCTGACTGTTATATACGCTGAACTCAGCAATCATAGCATTGCTGGTATCACATTTTTTTATTAACTCCTGATATTTATTGATTGAGATAAAATCGATATTTATATCGTTTTTAATTAAAGAAAACTTGTTTTTTAACGTTTCGGGAAAACTCGCGCCCAACTCAACGAGCGAAAAGACCAGATTGTTTTTCATATAATACCTCCTGAAAAAATAAATCAACACATTAAATCCAACCATAAAATTAATTAATTGTTCAACTTATCTAAAAATTAACAATAATTTAATTACTTATCATATTTTAACATTAATTAAGTGAATTGTCAACAGTTTGGGTTTAATCATTTCCCATCATAGCTTTAAAACCTATAAAAACTTAAATACGCAAAAATATTATTTTAAATTAAGTATTTGTTAAATAATTAAAAAACCAACGAAATAAATTTAAAATTAAACCAGGAGGGTTATGAAAAAAGAATATAAGCCCGCACTATGTTTCTTGTCGATAGTCGTTATTTTCATTATGTACCGAATATAATTAAACGCCGAATCACGCCAAAATAAACCGAGATGGCGATCGCTGAAAAGCATTCGATGGCAGGGCATTAAACGCCCCGGTAATTTGAAGGCGTTAGTAAATAAAGAAGACTTCCGGATTTCAAAGAATCAAGAGCCGATTTAATATCTCCGGTTTAATTAATTTGGTTGATAAGCTGATCAAGAGCTCCCTGTGCCATCTCAAACATATTTATTGGACTTCCTCAGATTAGAATAAGGGAACGAATCCTGAAACAAGGAATCTGGCATCTTCAATTGAATTGTTTGTCGCTTCGCACCGCACATGAGACTTAAAATTTACGCTGTCTTCGGAAAAAATAGAAACGGCGCTTCCGCCAATAACCAAATCGAGCCTGCCCGATATTACATATATGAAGCGTTCGCCGTTGATTTTTTCGTCGATCTGTTTGATCTGAAGGCTTATTCCCTGTTTCAATTCGACGGAATATGTTTCGATAACATTGTTTTCAAGTTTTGACGCAAGAAGAGTTATAATACTTCCACTTTTTGAGACTATCCCCTCTGCTTCATTCTTTCGCATTATTATGTAATCTTTTTGCTCGACCTGCTTGAAAAACTCGGAGAGGTTCACATTATAAAATCCCAACAGCGCTTCAAGCGATTTAAGCGAAGGCGATATCTTGCCGTTCTCTATCTGCGAAAGAAGGCTTCCGGTAATGTTGAG
Source organism: uncultured bacterium (assembly GCA_964551445.1). Lineage (GTDB taxonomy): Bacteria > Muiribacteriota > UBA9980 > UBA9980 > UBA9980 > DAOPXV01. The sequence goes on from CAZKCG010000040.1 coordinate 4,960, forward strand.
TTTTTCCGCTACATCTTTGAGGGTATACTTATTTTTGGTTCTTAGTTTTTTAAGTGAATAACCTATCTTCAATTTTTATCTCCGGCCTTATTTATTAAATTTATATAAAATCTTAGCTAATTATACTTTTTTAAGTTAAATAAATCAATATGAATTTCTTATACTTTTTCAAGTATCAATTAAAACTGCTTTAATATAAGCGGCGGACCTATTTCATGCCGGCCGGTTTAAAGGGCTTGTACCAGTACCACATTGCGGGCGTGAGAAAAAGTTCGAAGATGAGGGCCTGCGTCACCGAAAAGCACACGAGCGCACCGAACTGAAACGACGGGATGAACTGCGATGCCATCGGCGCGCTGAAACCGGCGGCCACGACGATAGACGAAAACGCTATCCCGCTGCCCTTGATGTGCATCGTCTCGATGATCGCCTCTTCATAAGTAGCGACGCGGGCGAGCACCCTGCGAAGCTCATAGGTGTAGTGTATCGTGTCATCGACCGCGAGTCCGAGCGCAACGGATGCGATCATGCCCGATACGGTCGTAAGCGGCATGCCGGCCATACCCATATAGCCGTAAAGGACGAAAGTGGGCAGTATGTTCGGGATAAGGGCCATCGCGGCAACCGGCAGGGACCTGAAATATACCACAAGCATTATAAAGATGAGAACGGTAGTGATCAGCCAGTCGTGATATTCGTTTCGTATCAGCATCTCGGATGATGCCGCCCAAAGATACGCCCGCCCGGTCACATGGAACTTTACGTTAGGCGGCAGCCGTTTCGCGGCGAGGCTTTCGATCGTCGAGAATATCTCAGCCAGGCGCTTTGAAGTGGTATCCTTCACCCTGAGGGCCAGATTAGCTTTTAAAAAATCCCGGGTGATGAACTTGTCCATTATCTGAACCCGGTTCTCCAGACTGTCCGCGACGATCTCCGGCGCCACCTGGTATCTTGAGACCTCGAACGTCTTGCCCGCCGAGTCCACATCGTACTCGATGACCTCGTACGTGTCTTCAGCGACGACCGGGCTGTATTTGAAAAAATCCAGGTAGTCCTTCACTTCATCCGCTTTCGGCGGTATATGATTTTTTTCCCCCGAGAATTTGCGGTCATAGTCCTGCACGAAAGTAACGTACGACACCGCCGAATCGACCTCGGGGATCTTTCTTATGTCGGCCGAAAGATCGCTCACGGCATTACACATCTTCGATGAAAGCAGAGTGTTCTCGAGCGTACCGGCGCAGCCTGCCTGATCATATGTGAGCACGAGCTGCACAGGGACGATACCGAATAAATTCTTTTCAACAAACTGATTCTTGCGGATAACTTCGTGATCCGGCGGCAGGAAACGGATCAGGCTCGTCTCCATTTCAAGTTTTGAAACCCCGTACAGTGAAACGGCGAAGACCGCCCCTACCACGAGAAAAATGAACTTGTGTTTTCGAACCGCGAAAGAGGCGAACCACCTGAATATCTGATGACCTGCCTGGAAGGATGTGACGCGCTGGTTGAAAGGCTTGAAAAAAAGGATCAAAGATGACACGACAAACAGAGAAACATATAGCGTAAAAAGCACTCCGAGGCTGGCGTAAAGACCGAACGAGCGGACGGCGCCAAGGCCGTTGCCGCCAAGGGAAGCGAACCCGATTATGGTCGAGAACTGGCACAAAAACGTAGGAGCGGTTAGCTCCCTGACGGTCTGGTAAACAAGCTCGGGATCGAATCGTTCCTTGCCCTGGGAAAGTTCCGAATAGCGGCTGAAGACATACATGCAGGCCGAAAGGCCTATCCCTAAGAGAAGCGGCGGGATCATCGAAACGATGAAGTTGGTGCAGTTGCCGTTTATGTTAAAAAACGCCTGGGTCCAGATGAGCGGCAGAACTATTCCGATGAGCGGAATGACCACGCCCCAGAGGCTGCGGTAAAGAATATAGAGAATGACCATGATGATACCCATAGTGATAGGCGTGAATATCTTCTGATCGTGCGCTGTGTAATCGTGAATGACGTTCGTCAGCGTCGGGATGCCGGTGACCTTTATCCGGCCGGCGAAATATGGCGCTTTCTCGATAAGATCGATCAGGCTGCCGATCTTTTTGGTGTCCATGTCGGTTACACTGGAACCAAGGCGCAGCAGCATACTCGCCGTTTTCTTTTCGGGCGAGATGATGGTGTTTGTCATGCACTGGAAATCGGAGAGTATCTTCTCGTAGTTTTTAAGCCGTATCTCGCTTTTCAGCCAGACCTCGAGCGACTCCCGCTCGCGAAGATCAAAGGTCTCTTTCAGGACCGAGACGGGCGATATTATTTCTTCGACCAGGCCGGTGGCGTTCACGCTCTCTTCCAGAGCGTAAAGGGCGCGGATCAGATCCGGGGTGATCCTGTCGTAGGTAAAAGCCGCGATCAGGATGCGGTCGTTGCCGAAGGTCTTTAAAAAATCGTAATAATTGGTAAGTTTCTCGTCGTTTAAGACGTTCTCCTCCATGCGGTTGTCGATGGTATTCCGCCTGGCCCATGGCGCAAGCAGTATCGTCACGGCCAGCGCGAAAAAAAGGATAAGTTTATAGTGCCTGAGTATCTTTTCGGCGTAGTTCATAGACACCGGCTTTTCAGAGCGGCTATAAGCATTTTATAGTTGCGGGCGAGATGGTTTTGCATACAGGCGATATTATAAAATATGTCCGTTTCATTTGCAAGAATTATAATTCAAATTTTATTCCCGCCGCCCGCGATCAAAATTGAAAAATGTATTTGAATGTTTCAATGTTTTGTTTATGAATAACATTTTTTTGAAGGGATGTCTCGGAAGCGGCGGAGGTCGCGCTTTCGACATCCTGTCTCGCGCGACATTGGCGCATCCGTGCGCTGCACCCACTTGAAGGCGAGAGCCGCTGAGAGGCAAGCGGCGCAAATTCACAGATGAACTAAACTTGCGCGACCCACAGGATGTGGGAAGTGCCGCTGAAGCCAGGATGGCGAGAAGCGGCTTCCCTCAAAAAAATTGTTATTCATAATTGATTATATTTTAAGTTATAAGAAAACAGGAGCTGTTTCAAAAATTATCTTTTTGTAAAGCCCCTGTTTCTTCGTTAACTATTCACTTTTCACTCTTAACTTTTCACTGTTCCAGATCGTATCCCTTTTCTACCCTTTCAACAACCCATTCGCCGTTCTGTTTTATAATATAGACCTTTGCCACGTCCGGCGAGGGCATGGTGAGAGTCACGACGGCCTGAGCTGATGTCTGATAATAATTTTCGATAGCGATGACCTGGCCGAGCGTATCGCCGAAATGGTCCTTTAAAAGCTTCGTTATCCCCTGATTATCTTCCACTCCGGCCATGGTTTTAACGGCCGTGGGATTCAACGGATCGCTTTTTTCAAGGCATCCGACGGAATAGAAGGCGGTCATCAGTATGAGCGTTACAATGATAAAGAGCGTCTGTAATTTTGAGACCGCGTCAAATTCAGCGCTTGAAGTTTGATACTGCGACATGATGCTGCGACTCCTTCTTCGATTTTTCTAAGTTGAATAAAACTTATATGTATTATCGAAGGATTAATCGCGAGCATTAACTATTTTTTTCAAGCATGACTATTTTTTTATAAGGTATTTCAATATCCGCTTCACGGAATCCGAGAAGTATCCGTTTCCGGAGCTCGCACTCGAAGTCAACCTTCTTTCCAAGCGCGACGCGGGTCTGCGTCCTTATTATAACATCGGAGCTTCCGAGATTGATTATGCCCAGAACTTTGGTGCGGTCAATAATATCGGCCTTCCAGTCGTCGCAGAGTTTTGATGTTATCACACCGAGCACTGAAATAACTTTATCAAAATCGCTTTCATAAGCGACCGATATCTCCAGCCGAGATATAGAATAATCCTTCGAGTAATTCGAAATTTTAGAAATGGCGCCGTTCGGTATGATGTGAAGCGTTCCGGCCAGATCGCGGATCTTGGTTATTCGAACCGATATCTCTTCGACCGTTCCCTCGATACCCTCGACGGTTATGTAATCGCCAACGTTATACTGATCTTCAAATATAATGAAAAACCCTGACACTATATCCTTGACAAGGTTCTGTGAACCGAAACCCACTGCAAGACCGAGTATTCCTGCGCCCGCTACGATAGGCGTGACGTCGAGGCCGATCTCTTTTAAAATAATATATATAGCGAAAAACCATATAACATATTTAGCTGAGCTTTTGATCAATGGAGCTATAGTTATGCCGCGCTTTTTAAGGCTGCCGGACTTGTTCTGGCTGAGCGCGCCGCGGGCGATGTCATCGGCGATCTTTTCGACCAGGTGCCACAGCGCTATACTTCCGACAACCACACCGACGATAAGCGCGATCTTTTTATATATGAAAACGGCCAGGTCGGACGCGAGAAAACCGAGAAAATATTGAACGCCAAGTCCCCAGATCTTAAGCGTAAAAATAAGAAAGATAACAATGAAAAATATCTTATAAAAGATCCTGATGTAAACGACGGCGGTTTCCTTGAATTTATCATAGGTTCTAACGCCCTTTAGTGAGCTGTCGTCCGAAAAGATCCAGTCGAAGGTCGTAAGAGCTATCTTGGGCGCGAGATATAGTATCGAATATAAAATGAAGGTCAGAAACGATGAATTGATGATATAAAACGAGGTCTGATAATAACCCGCGAAGTTTATCACGGTGGTAAGCACGAAAAGTATTATTAAAACAGTGTTATAACGGTTCAAAACATGATTGTATAAAGAGGCGAAATGATTCATCCATGGCGTCGCGCGGCGGACGCGAAGCGTGTGTTTGTTTATGTAAAGCAGCGAAAGAAGCCTTTTTTTATAATTTTTAAAAAGAAAAAGAGCGGGAATAAAAATAGACACTTTGTAGATGAACTTGCATAAAATAATGAGGTGCGCCGAAGCCGAAAAACTTAGAATTACAATTAAAAACTGGGTCGAAAAGAAAACATATTTAAAAAATAATATAAGCCGGAAGTAAAGATCTGAATCTATTGTTCTTTTCGCCGCCATGATGTGCGTCACTGAAAAAGCCGCTCTATATATCACAAGGCTTAGAATAAAAGCCAGCAACGCACGGCCGCATGCAGTTTGAGGGATCGTCGTTATTACGTAAATTAAAGCGGCCAAAAGCGCGAGAATAGATTCATGCGTTTCGGACGCAAAAATTATAAATTTACTTTTAGCGTTTTTGAACGAAAGAAACCGGCGGATGACATAGACGGCGAAAAACCATACCAGCAGGAAAATAACTGCGTTACGAACGACCACCATAGTGAAATAGATGTTTTCAGGCGCCTTGAAAAAACTCGAGAACTGATCCGGAACGGATTCGAGCCCGTAATATGAATTACTCACAAAACCAACGAAGGTCCGATAAGACTCTCTGAACGTTTTAACTTCGAGCCGCTCTTCTATCTCGTTCGAATACGAATTGAACTGTTTGATTATATTGTCTATGTTTTTGATCTTTTCATTTACGAGATTTTCATATTTCTTTAAATTTTCAGAATGTTTTTCAAGAAGAGCGGTTCTTTTCTGGATAACATCCACAATGAGAACGATTATATCCTTCAACGCTTCGATCTCGCGGCTGAACGCCTTATCCCGGCGCATGTTAAGGGAAATTTCCTCGGATTCTTTTTCACGCCCCGAAAGTTCCGACCTTAAAAGAACCAGCTGGGATTCGATCTTTTTCCGGTCGCCTCCGATGAACGCGAAAAGCCCGCCCGCATCCTCGCGCAATTTTTTATAAGAGAGTATTTCCTGTCTGACCGCTTCACGATCGGCGCCGGGTCCCTTCTCCTGCATGTATTTATACAGCTTTTTAAGGCTGTCCGCCTCGTCGCGCGCAACATCGGCGGAATAATTGGCCACCTTTATCAAAAATTTTGAGAAATCCTCAGTTTCGTTCGCGTAAGCGGTTTTCTGCCTTAAAAGCTCCTGTTCGTTCTGAAGCTTTAAATTTAAAAATTTTAGTTTTATATTATTCGACGCGCTATCGCCCGTATTTTGTTCTTTTTTTATTTCATCCGCGATCTGGTTGATCTTTTTCAGAGAATCATCGAAGTTCTTCTGTATATCGGCGGCGGCCGGGCGCGAACTCTGCCAGTTCCTTACCTCGAGTTCCGTCGTCGTAAGCACCTGTGACGATTTAGAAGAGACGATGCCTGAATTTCTTTTTAAAAAGCGGTATATTTCTTTTTTACGGTCCTGTTCCGATTGGAGCTTCAATAATTCTCCGCTGTTTATCTTCATATTATGGCTGAGCGAATAGAGCTTGAGTTCATAATATCTTAAAAGCTTTTTCTTTAAATTAAGGTCGGATCCGCCGATATTATTTTGCGCAAGGGCCAGAAAATCGGATATCGCCCCCCGTGAAAAAGACTGTATGTTAAGCTGGACCGGAGCTGAATCAGCGGCGGCCGATGAAAGCTTTAAAAAAGAATTAACGACTTCTTCCTGCTGAGCCGTCAAAACGTCGATTTCCTTCTGAATAAGGGCGTTCTCAGCATTTTTGGACCTGGCGGTATTGTCCAGGAATGATATTTCATAGGAAATGGCTTCGATGTCGGCATTTTTCATCTCAAAGAAGGGTTTTTCAAGATCGCCGGAAGCGTATGACATAGTTTTTAAAAGGTCGCTCTTGACTTTTATGGAAACGAATTCGCGGTATAGATATTCAAAATCATCCCTGAGTTTGGAATATTTTGAATAAAAGGAATCCAGCGCGGATCTGGCGTCCGAAAGCTTTTTTTTCTCTTCTTCGGAGGCGGCCGGCGGGATATTTTTTGAGTTTCTGAACTCGTCGAGGTCCCTTAAATGAATTACGATCGCGTTGATGTGGGACGACATTTCATTTAAAACAGCCTGGCCTTCCGGGCGTTTGGATGAAAAAGCGGCCCCGTTCTCCGCTGCCGCGGCCTCGTAAAAAACCGTAAGCGGCATAAGAACGGCGGCAAAAATAAGAATGATCGAAGCGAAATTCGAGCCGGAAAAAAAGAATAAACCGCGCCGAAAAGCGGGCCGGCTTTTTGAAGAGCGCGTCGATCTATTTATTTGCGCAAAAAAATTATTATTCAAGAATGATTCTCACCTTAAAATAAAGTTTACTTATCGCGTGAACGGCAAGTAAACTTTATTTTTTATAATTGAACTGAATTAGGGACTTTTCAACAACCTAATCGTCGTTTACGCTGTCTCCCTCAAAATATTTGAGGAGGGCGGATTTGATCTTATCCGGCCATTCGTTGACGCCGAGTATCTCTATGCCTACGAGCTCGTTACCAAAAGCTAAGTCAACCGTTATGCCTTCAGCAACATCTTCGTGCATTGAAGCCTTTCTGTCGGGATTTAACGCGAGATAAAGCGCGCCGTCTTTTTTATTGAATCTTAAAATTTCCTTACCCATTTGATTCCTACTTTCTATATAACTTGGTTATTTTTTTGAAGCCATGAAATCTGAAGCTTTGAAACCCCTCGGAAGAAGTTCGGATACCGAGTAGCTTTCATAATTGGTTTTAGCGAGTTCGTCGTCTTTGAAATCGCCTATTGAGTAAACGCGCATTTCGGCGGGAGCGAACTCCGAAAGCACCTGACGGCAAGCGCCGCAAGGAGAGACTGGGTTTTTCGAGGAATTGTATAATACGAGGGCCTTGAAATCGATATTTCCGTCTGAAACGGCTTTAAAAATGGCGATCCGCTCAGCGCAGCATGTGAGTGAATATGAAGCATTCTCGACGTTGCATCCGGTGTAGGCTGAAAGATTCGAACCGGTGCCGGTGTTTATCAGAAGGACGGCTCCGACCTTGAAGCGCGAATAGGGCGCGTAGGCTTTTTTCGAGGCGTCTTTCGCCATTTTAAAGAGGACGTTGAGCGTTTCACGGTTGAGTTCAGCGGGTTTAGCGCCCGAATGAGCTTTAGCCTGAGGTTTCGCTTTTTCAGCGGCCTGATGATGCATTTGAGGAGCGGCGGCAGGTTTCGCGGGAAGTTTCGCTGCGGCGTGTTGAACCGGAGCGGGCTTCTGCGGCTGGACCTGTTTGGGAGCCGGCTGGTGCGCGGCAGGTTTTGCCTGAGGCATAGCGGGTTTAGGCTGGAAGTTCTTATTTATGGGCTGCTTTGCGGCAGGCGCGGGATGATTATGTTTGACCGGCTGGCTTTTCGCCTGCGGTTTTACCTGAGCGGCCGGCATAGCGGGCTTTTTGTTGTTCTGGATCGGATATTTCGATGAAGCGGCGGCCTGATGAGCGCCTTTCGCGGGCATATTAGGCTTAACGGCAGCGGGAACATGAGCCTGATGTTTCACGGGCTGTGAAGGTTTGGCGTTATTATGGGATAAGGACGCCGCCTTCATAGCGGGTTTAGGCTGAGGCGCAGCCTGTTTGGGCTGAAAGTTTTTATTTATGGGCTGCTTTGCGGAAGGCACGGGATGATTATGTTTGACCGGCTGGCTTTTCGCTGACGGTTTCGCGTGAGCGGCGGGCATAGCGGGCTTTTTATTGTTCTGGATAGGATATTTCGGCGCGAAATTCTGTTTCGCGGCGTGAGCTGAAGGCTTAGCGGCCGGTTTGGACGCGTTCTTAGCGTTCGGAACCTGTTTCGCAACGGGGGCCGAAGGCTTTTTATTGTTCTGGATAGGGTATTTCGATGAAGAACCCTGTTTGGCCGCCGGAGCCGCGGGCTTCGACGAAGGTTTTGAAGCCTGTGCCGGAACCGTCTTCTTCACGAACGGAGAGGACGGTTTCGAGTTATTGTTGTGGCGGGATTTGTTAGACGAACCCATTGATTAAGCCACCGCCTTTTCTTCGTATTCTTTCCAGGCGACTATCATGGGCGATACAACGAATATGGATGAATAGCATCCGCATACCATACCGAAGATCATCGATGACGCGAAAGCTGAAAGCTCTCCGCCGAAGAAGAATATAGCGGTAAGAGGAAGCAGAGTGGTCAGAACCGTGATGATGGTTCTTGAGAAAACCTGCGCGAGGCTTTCATTGACCATATCGTAGTATTTGGTTTTTCTCATTATTTTATAGTTCTCGCGGATACGGTCGCATATGATGATCGTATCGTTGATCGAGTAACCTACGACCGTAAGAAGAACGGCAAGCTGAGACATGTCGAACTCGCGGCCGGTGAACATTATGAAACCGGTAACGATTATAACGTCATGGAAAAGAGCTATGATCGAAGGAACGGCGAATTTGAACTCAAACTGGAAGGTAACATAGGCCAGGATGCCGAAAAGCGATATAAACACGGCAAAAACAGCCTGGTTACGAAGTTCGGCGCCGACCGAAGGCCCGACCGATGATTCGCGAAGAGTATCGACGATCTGAATGTCTTTATCTTTTTTCGCAAGGCCGGCGGCGAGTTTTTCTTTTACTTCCTTGAGCGACTTTACTTCAACGCCCGTAGCGGCGTCTTTATAAGCGGTGCTGGATAAAAATTCGGTTTTTATTATTTTTTCGGGAGAGTTTTCTCTTGTGCCTGTTTTGGAAATGCTATCAGCATCGCCGGTGAAAGTGGACTGAACCGTCGTGCTTTTAAGCCCGCAGTCGTCTCTTAAGATGTCGCGAACAACGTCGTCAGCGACGAATTTCGAAAATTTCAGATGAAGTTCGGTGCCGCCTTTGAAATCGACGCCGTATTTAAGTGTGTAAGCGGGAGTGAGATAAAGGATAACGGTCAATATCAAGGATATTATCGAAAAACCGTAACCTACATAGCGCTGGGATAAGAAATCTATCTTTTTCAACTCTATCACCTTTCTTTAATTATATGCTTAAGCTTTTTATTTTTCTGCCGGAAACTACGAGGTCAAGTATGACCTTAACTACGAATATAGCCGTGAACATCGAAATTATGATGCCGGCCGCAAGCGTTACCGCGAAGCCTTTGATCGGACCGGTTCCGTAGAAATAAAGGGCGAGAGCGGAAATAAGCGTTGTTAAATTCGAGTCCCATATCGCGAGGAACGCTCTGTCGAATCCGGCTTCAATAGCTGCGCGGATCGTCTTTCCGACCAGGATCTCTTCTTTGATGCGTTCGAAAATAAGAACGTTCGCGTCAACGGCCATACCCATCGTAAGCGCGATACCCGCGATACCCGGAAGGGTGAGCGTGCTTCTTAAGAGAGCCATTACCGCGAAAAGGAAAAGTATATTAAGCGTAAGCGCGAGCGACGCGACGAAGCCGCAGAACTTGTAGTAAGCGATCATGAATATGAATACAAGCACGGCGCCGAATACTGATGAAACGAGGCCCTTGTTGATCGAATCCTGACCGAGCGACGGCCCGACGAGGGTCGCGCTGGCTTTTCTGATGGGAGCGGGAAGAGCACCGGCGCGAAGGATGATCGCGTATTTTTTAGCTACGTCGTCGCCGAAATTTCCGGTGATCTGAGCGCGGCCCTGGGTGATAGGGGTCTGAACGACGGGCGCGGTCTGGACTTTGCCGTCGAGTATTATGGCGATATTTTTGTGAAGGTGCTGCGTCGTTATCTCGGCAAATTTTTTAGCGCCTTCGGCGTTAAATTCCATGGCGACGCATATTCTCTGTGTTTCGTCGAATGAAGGACGCGCGTCAACGAGCAGGTCGCCCGTCATAAGGACCTTTTTCTCGACGACGTAGAGCGGGATATTAGCGTCGGTAGCGTTTTCCTTGACACCGGCCATTATTTCTTCGTCGGCTTCAACTTTATCGTTGAAAGTAGCGGCGATCCTTTTCATAAGGCGGAACTGAAGCTGAGCGGTCGAACCGATAACGTCAAGGGCTTTCTGGATATCGCCTTCGCCCGGAAGCTGAACCCTTATACGGTTTTCGCCCATCGTCGATATCTGCGGCTCTTTAACGCCGAACTGATCGATACGGTTCCTGATGATCTCTACGGCTTTACCGGCCGCGTCCTTAGTGGATTTTTTTACTTTTTCAGTATCTATGGAAAGTTTCCATTTGTTGTCTAATTTAATAAGGACCGCAGGCTCTGAAACGGCCATTGACGCTTCTGCGCGGTCCATATTTTCTTTCGCGGTTTCGGTTATTATTACAGTAAAGGACTCAGCGTTCTCATCTTTCGAGAATTTAGCGCCTACAACGTTGTTTTTCTCGAGGTTCTGTTTCAGCTGATCGATTTTGTTGTTGAGGATATTCTTGGCGAGTTCGATTTCGTCTACTTCATAGATAAGATCGATACCACCGCGAAGATCCAGACCGAGGTTGATTTTTTGATTGACGGGATAGATTACCCAGAGGGCCAGTATTACCAGCACAACAATGAACATGACCTTAAACCTAATGTTCATTACCAAAACTCCTTTACTTTAAATGTTGATTTTATGTTCAACAAGAATATATTACACTTAACGCATGTGTTAAGTGTGGCGTTATTGTATCACCATTTGAAACGAATGTCAAATAGTATTTTAATTTTTTTAGCCGGGTATAGGAGATAGTTCGACTCGGATTTAAACCAAAATTGATTGAAATTTTATTATAAAAATATTTACTTTTTAAAAAAACCATGTTAAAATTTCACGGAGGTTTTTAGCGTAAAAACCTTAAATTTTATATTTGCAAAAAAAGGAAGATGAAAAGTGGACTTTTCGACCAGTGAAAATTATTTCAATAGATTTTGCGCGGCGTTCATATTTTACGCGGCGCTTATTTTATGCGCCCTTACGCTTCTGCCGGATTCCCTGGTCCCGATACAGCTCCCCGGAATCGTGGTTTCCTTTATGCGGACGCTGCAGGCTCCACTAAGCCCCGCCAATACCGAAAGCGCTTTTTATATCACGCTTTTCATATCGGCCCTCTTTATAACCGCAGCGTTTTTAATACTTCCCAGGCGCATAATTTCCGAAATGAATTTCTGGCTTATGATAGCTATCTTTCTTATGCTGCCCTTCCTTTATTCCCGCGACACTAAAGAGAATTTCCTTCTCGTCAAAGAGACGGCGCTTAGAATATTTTTGATCTCAATGTTCGCCATGTATCTTTTCAGAAGGCTTTCGCACGGCGCGCTTTATGACGACCTGGCCAAGGTCCCCTGGCATTTATGGGCCTTCGTCGGAATAGGCGTAACCTCCTTCCTCTGGACAAAAACGCCATATGCTACCTTTCACTATTCACTTATCTTCATCTCCTACCTCGTTTTTTTCATAGTCATGTCCGATACCATCAAAAAACCCTGGCAGTTCTATTCGCTGTCGGATATTCTGATAACCGCCGCTTCCATCGCCTCGATGTACGGAATACTTCAATACTATCAGGTAGCCGGAACCGGCCACAACTACGATCCTCTTTTCGGCGTGGGCGAGGTCATCGGCAACACCGACAGAAAAAGAGTATTCTCGTTCTTTGGAAATCCGGTATTCCTTGGCGTTTATCTGGACGCGGCCCTTCCGATCGCTTTCGCGATGTTCGTATCGTCTTTTGCCACGGGCGCTAAATGGGCCCATAAATACGAGAAATTCATTCTGCGCTCACAGGTGCTGCTGTCTCTTTTCGCGATAGTATATTCATTCGTTTTCATGGCTCTCGCCAATTCTTCGGTGAATTCGCTTATAGAGTCCATAAAGGCCAAAGGCACTCAGCTTTCAGACGGCCAGGTGTCCGAACTTATCGTGGCCGCGGGATCGACCTCGTTCATCGTTGCGCCGGTTCTTTTCGCGTGTCTCGTTTTCGGGTTGGTATTTATTTATCACCAGCTCCCTTACTGGCAGGAACATGAAAAACAGATATACAGGCTCTCTAACGGCCTTTTCTGTTTTCTTACTATATTCACATGCATTTTCATAACCTTCACAAGGACCGCATGGATAGCTACGGCCGTATCGCTCTTCGCGTTCGGCGTCTATCTCATTTTATACGCCCATGACCTTCTCTACGCCTACCGTAAATGGATCATAGGCTTCGTATCGGTTTTTGCTCTGGCCACGATCTTTCTGACCGCGACCTACTTCAGGGCCGGATCGCTCCACAAGGGCACGGAATCGATCGAAAACCGTTTCAAATCAGCGTTCACGGTCGTTCAGCGAATAATGTTGTACGATATAACCCTTAACGTAATAAAATTAAACCCCATATTAGGCCACGGGCTCGGTTCATTCGGCTATATGTACCCTATGCATCAGGCGAAGTTTTACGCCGGCGAGTTCAGATACTTTATTGACTGGATAAATTCCTTCGGAAAGATGTCGATACCGAACCGCTCAATAAATTTCGTTGTCTGGTCCTTTGATAAAGTAACTAAATCCAGCACTTATCAGACCATGATGACGATATATTTCATCGTTTTCTTAATGGGCGGCACTCTTCTTCTGATCTATTACAAGGTCCTCGGGAAGCTTCGCGGTTTCCTCAATAACAACGGAACGCTTTTAAAGGAAGCGCTCTTCGCCTATTTCCTCGCTCTCGGGCTGCCTCTTCTGATGGTTTTCTCGAAATTTCTTGGCGCCAACAAATACTATCTCGGGCTTAACGACAATATACTTTCCATAAATCCCGATGACTATCAATGGCTCTCGGCCGGTTTCGCGCACGTTCACAACGAATACCTTCAGGTCTGGGCCGATATGGGCATCTTCGCGCTTCTTATTTTCCTCTATGTTTTTTACGATTACTTTTATAAGGGCTCATGGCTTTTGAAAAAGCTTAAAAATTCACCGGACCGTATCATAATAATCGGTTATCTCTGCGCTATCGTAGCTTCTCTCGTTGAGTCCATCGCGAACTTTCCATATCAGCGAATAATGCCCGTCGTTATCGCCACCGTCGGATTTACGCTCATATTCCAGGGCCGCAGAATATTCGCCGATTACATAGCATATAACGAAGAAAACAAGATCGAACTTGAAGACGAATTCAAAGAGAACGCGGTCATTATAGATCAAAAAGCCGCCAGGTCCTACAAATACACTGAAAACGACGGCCCGCTTTTCGATGACTGCATGCCTTCAAATCTGGATAAATCCGGGCGCCAGAAGATCATTGAAAACATTCCGTTTTACGCCGTGATGTCGCTCGCGGTCCTTTGCATGAATTATTTTCCTATAAGATACGTTCTCGGAAATATAGATCTCAAATCCGGCCACACTTTCATTTCCCAGGCCCAGATGGTCAGAAGCGATCCGAACAACGGCTCCGAAAAATTCAACATGATAATTAAAGAGGGCCTCAGATACCTGGAACGCTCAACCGCGCGGGTCCCTTATAATTCCGAAGCATGGTTCTGGCTTGGCGACACGATGAAACTTATCGGGCGCTACGATGAGGCACTCGAAAAATTCGACAGGGCGCTCACTTTTACGAACACAAAGCATGTTTTCTACTCAAAGGGAATATCCTACTTTGAAAAATATAAACAGAGCGGCGATAAAAAATTCATGGAAGCGGCGCTTCAAAACTGGAAACTGGCCATCGCGGTCAATCCGAACTTCCCGCAGCCGCTTTTTCATCTGGGATATTACGAATTCCAGAACGCCAACAGCAGCGGCGATTTCAAAGCTTCCTACGAATACTTTAAAAAAGCCATCAAATGGGACGCCGATAAATCTTTCACCGATGCCTACCGTTTCGGGGGAATAGCGGCTTATTACCTGAAGGAATTTACCGACGCGGTAAAACTTCTTTCACAGGCGAAAGAAAATTCCGCCACTCACGGCGTCGATAAATATCTCGGCGGAATTTTTTATCAGCAGTCAAAATTCGAAGAGGCGCTCCCCTGCCTCGAGGACGCTTTCGAAGAAAGCCCGAACGACAGCGAGGTTTACGCGAGCCTCATAAACACCTATAAACGCCTTAATCAGGCCGAAAAAGCCATCGCCGCCTTCCACAAGAAAAACGCCGCGATAAAAGATACTCCGCAGTTCACTTTTGAGCTCGGCCGGCTTTACGCGATACTCGGAAATTCGGACAAAGCGCTTCTCGAGCTCGGAAAAGGCATCGAAAAAGCGCCGAACGACGTGAGATTCCTTGAAGAGATCGGAAGGGTCTACTTCGAAGAAAAGAAGGATTACAACGCCGCCATAACCTTCTGGGAAAAGATCGTGAAAATAGAACCTGACAATCTCAGAAGCCTCTATAATTACGGCGCATGCCATTTCAGGCTCGGAAATCTCGAAAAAGCCCGCGAATTATGGCTTAAGGTCAGCGCGAAGGATAAAAATTATCAGGGCGTCAAAGAACACCTCAAAACCGTCGAAGAAATGCTTTCTAAGAACGGCGGTAATAAAGCCGCTCCAGCTCCGGCAGCGCCGGAAAAAAACGAACGGAAAACTTTTTTTAATTTCTAAAACATAATTGAGATTTTCATATAGAACTTTTCATATCGCGGGAAAAAATAAAAGGGTCCCGCGATATGAAAAGAAAAAAGGTGCGCCCGTTACATCGTTACATTAAAAGCGTTACAACAGTTACTCGAAAGCGTTACACTTTTGTTTCAGAACATTGATCTTCTTTTGACACGGCCTATTTTCAAAACGCTTTCACGCGAAGATTCCGGCACATTTTTTGCTCCATTTCGTAGGTTAACAAAAATATAGCTCTTTATTAATTCGGAAACCACAAATGATAGCCCCATGCGGATCACGGCGAAAGTGAAATTTTCAACAAAGGAGGAAGAAAAGGACTTTTTAAATATTATTACTCATGAAAAATCCCGGAAAAGCATCCTGGTCAAAAAATTATAAAAAAGGTGAAATATAATGAAATTTAAAGTTATTCTTATTTTTGTAACGGCCATCTTATTATCAGCTTCGATATTGTTATCAACCGCGTCGGCGATACCGCTTATGTTAAATAACGTTCCGACGACCGATATCACTGCCCATAAAAATATGGTTCTAATGCTTAACTACTACGGCTACAACTACAAAACCCCTCAAACCGTTCCGACCAATTCCTTCCTCTACAGCATGGAATACGGCTACAACAAATGCGAACTGGGCTTCGACTACACAATGAAAAAATCATTTACCGACGCAGGCGGTTATCCCGGCCCGATGGCATGGAATTTCAAGTGGAAAATAATGAGCGAAGGTTCGGATCCCGTATCTCTTGCCGTCGGTGCTTTTTACGCAGGCGCCAAATCATACAACAACCAGTATTACGGCGCGTCTCCATATTTCGTTTTTTCGAAACAGCTTAAAGACGTCAGGCTCCACTTGGGTTATCAGACAAACCTTCTCGGCGTTAAAGAAACCGATACGGACAATAAGAAAAGCCGCGGAGTTATTGTAGGTCTTGACGGCGTTATCATAAAAAGCGAAAAAAATCCCGTCACATTGATGCTCGACTACACCGGCGGGCCTCTCGCGACTTACGGCATAGGCATATTCCAGCCTATAAATTCAAAATGGAGCTGGTCATACAGCTTTTACAAACCGGTTAAAAACGAACTCCCCATATCTAAAACCGAGGTCGCTAAACAGCACTGGATCGGCATAAACTACACCATGCAGATAAAATAACAGGAATAATTAACGCGAAAACAATATGGACCTGCGCCGCTAATAAATATATACGATGCCGGCGCGGTCCATGAAATTATTGATATAAAACCATAAAAATATAAAATTCAAGGGGTAAAACATGAAAAAAATGATCGCTATCGTCTCTATATTCATTATCGTTTTAACCGCTTTTTCTCCGGCCGAAGCGCGTCCTTATAAAATAGGAATGACGCAATGGATAGGTTCTTCAGTGCTTAGCGTCGCTGACGCGAAAGGCTTCTGGAAAGAACTCGGCCTCGATGTTTCAGTTATGGTCTATACCAGCGATACCGACTGCAAATCAGCCTTTAAATTTAAAAAGATTGATACTATAAACGACATGCTCGGCAATTTCACTGGCGCATACCTCGAAGGCGACGCTCTGAAAATAGTTTGCGCGTCGGACTGGTCCAACGGCGGCGACAAGGTGATAATAAAAAAAGACCTGGACCTTGCGAAACTCAAAGGCGAAAAGATAGGCCTTTACGTATCGACGCCTGCCGTAACATTCTTTTTGAATAAATATCTTGCGGCTAACAATTCAAAGCTCGCAGACTGGCAGACCGTCGAGCTCGACACGGCGGACCTTGCGAAACAGTTCAACGCCGGCAAACTCAAATTCACGGTCAACTACGACCCGCAGGCGATAACCCAGGAAAAAGAAGGCAACGGAAAACTGGTTGCTACGAGCGCTGATTTCGCCGGCTGCATACCGGAAGGGTTCGCTTTCCGTGAAGACGTTTTAAAAGAGGTCCCGCGCGAAGACGTCGTTAAAATTTTGAAAGGCGTTATTAAAGCCATTGAATGGTTGAAAGATGAAAAGAATTTAACCGAATTCACCAAAATAGCCAATGAAAAAACATTCGCAGGCGAAAAATACACGGAAGCCGACATAAAAGGCATGCTCGCGACGGTCAAATTTCACGGCAGGGACGAACTGGCCGACATCCATAAAGCGGACGGCTCGACGGCAAAATATTTGATCGAACTCAACTCTTTTATGAAGGTAAATAAGCTTTCCACAAAGGAATTCAAACCGGAAGAAATATTCGATCCATCTTATATAACTGAAGCTCTGAAATAAAAATTTGCTTGAATAAGGTGGATCATGATCAAAAACTGGTTTAAAAATTTAAGGTTATTTAAAAAGCTTTTTCTGGGCTTCGGGCTGCTTTTACTCATCCTTGGCATCCAGCAATACATAAGTTTCGTCGGAATGAACGAATTAAACGACATCGCCAAGGAACTCTATGAGATAAAGATACAATCCATGCTGGGGGTCAATTCCATAATAAACAACCTCCAGACGGTCAGGATAGAAACTTTCAAATATCTCGGCACGAAAGATCCTAAAGAAATGGACCTGGTTAAAGCAAGCGTTCTTAAAACCATCGAAAAGATCCGTAAAAGCCTTTCAAATAAAAACTTCTACTCCTTCGACACCGAAAAAGATATCAAGGCGTTCGAGATCGTTTGTAAAACATTTGAAAAAAGCGTCGCGGATTACGAAAAGATCATTTCTCTGCACTATGATTTCATGACCAAGCAGGCGCTGGAGCTTATCAACGGCGGCTCTCAAAAAGACTTTGAATCTATGACCGCGTTACTGAAAGGAATTCTCGAAGATAAAAATAAAACGGCCGCTGATTGTTATATGTCGGCAATAACCTATAAGGACGACTCGATCGCCTTTCAGCTCATATTCTGCATAGCCGGAATGTTGGCGGGCGTTGGATTCCTCTTCGCCGTTATCTGCTACGTCTGCAGAAAAATAAGCCGCTTAAGCGAAGCCGCCGACAGAATATCGATAGGCGACATAGACGTGAATTTCGACGGCCTCGAATCGAAGGACGAGATCGGAATGCTATCCGCCTCGATGAGCAGGATGGCTGAAAACATCAAGGCGCAGGCAGCAGCCGCTGAAAAAATAGCGCGGGGAGATTTCATGGCTGAATTAACCCCGAAATCGGAAAAAGACATACAGGCGAAAAGCATGAATCTTGTCGCGGCTACGCTTAAAAATCTGGCCGGCGAAATTAAAGAGCTCGCGGGCGCGCTTCTCTCGGGAGATCTTGACAAACGGGGCGCGGAAGAAAAATTCGCCGGCGGATACAGGCAGATCGTCAACGGTTTCAATGAGACCCTGGACGTGGTCATAAAGCCGCTGGTGCAAAACATATTAAAGATACTCGATACGGCCCGCGAATATAGCGTCGGAAATTTCGAAGTGACCCTTGAAAAACTTCCCGGCAAGCTTGCTATCGCTAACGAAACAATGGACAATGTCCGCGGCAACCTTCAAAATCTGGTCGAAGAAATGACGGTACTTGCGAAATCAGCGATAGACGGCAAACTCGAAGTCAGGGGCGATATCACAAAATTCAAGGGCGGATACAGGGAGATCGTGGCCGGGGTCAACGATACGCTTGAAGCCGTTATAACGCCGATAAGAAGCGTCAGCGAATGCCTCGAAAAGATCGCGGGCGGCGATCTTAACGTCGAGGTCGAGGGTGATTATAAAGGCGACCATGCGATATTGAAAAACTCACTCAATAAAACCATATCGTCCATCAACGACATATTAAGCCACGTGGCATCCGTCGTCGAGCAGGTCGACTCGGGTTCGAAACAGGTTTCCAACGCAAGCTCGGCTCTTTCGAGCGCCGCATCGGATCAGGCAAGCGCGCTCGAAGAGATAAGCGCCTCGATGCAGGAGATCAATTCCCGGGCGGCCCAGAACGCCGATCACGCTTCACAGGCTAATTCGCTCGCCGCCGTAGCTAGAAAATCGGCGGAGACCGGCAATTCCAAAATGCGCGGGATGCTTTCCTCAATGAACGACATAAGCGACGCCGCGACGAACATCTCGAAGATAATTAAAACGATAGACGAAATAGCCTTTCAAACAAATCTGCTCGCGTTAAACGCCGCGGTCGAAGCCGCAAGGGCGGGAAAACACGGCAAAGGATTCACCGTCGTCGCTGAAGAGGTCAGAAACCTCGCGCAGAGAAGCGCGAAAGCCGCCAGGGAGACCGCCGACATGATCGACGCGTCACTCACAAAGACCAGGGAAGGCTCTAAAATTGCCGCCGAAACATCAAGATCTCTCGAAGAGATATCCGGCGGAGTGACCAGGGTCAGCGACCTCATAAGCGAGATCGCGGCCGCGTCGAAGGAACAGAAAACCGGAATAACCCAGGTCAACCAGGGCCTTGCCCAGGTGGACAGCGTGACGCAGCAAAACACGGCTACGGCGCAGGAATCCGCGGCCGCGAGCATGGAACTTTCAATGCGGGCCGAGGAGCTAAAGACGGTGATCGCCAAATTCAAGCTTCGAGACCCCAAAAAAGCCGTAGATGCATACATTTCAGGAATGGCTGAAGAAAATTCACCCGTCAAAACGCTTAAAGCTTTAAATCACAAAAATTAAACCGCAGAAAGAAGAATAATAAAGCCAAAAAAAGAGCGGCCGCCGAAAATATCGGAACCGCTCTTTTTTATTTTGTGGTTTTTAGTGGCAGGAGCCGCAGTTATGAGAACTGCAGGAGCCGCAATTGTGGCCGCTTGTTGTAACCAAGCTTTTAGCTCCCTCGCCGCCGGTGAATCCGAAAAGCGAAACCAGTTTTTCCGTTTTTTCAGACCCGCACGAAACGCAAGGCGGATTCGGGTCGCGCCTCATCTGTATCTTTTCAAAAGCCGTCTGACACTTCGAGCATTTGAACTCAAATATGGGCAATTTCAAGCACCTCCATTTTATATTTTTGATTATTTAGCTTCCTCGACGGTAAGCGGAACGCTTTCAGAGTGGCTGTTGAATTCCGGCGCGTACATGCATTCGATATTCGCCATGCCGTTCTGGTATTTTCCGCGGTGCTGGACGCGCAGCTGATACTCAAAGACATAAGTTCCTTTGGGAAGGTAGTCTATATAAAAATGAGCCGCCGTATCCTTCGTCGATTCATAATAGCGCAGGCCGTCCTGATATTTATACTGAGAAAGCACGTTGACCGGCTCAAGTCCGCTTCCGCGCTGATCTTTCATGTGAACATACTCCATGTCGCGATCGGTGCGAAGTTCTATGCGGATCACAAGAAGATCTCCCACACTGACGCTCGCGCCTATCGGTTCTATAACAGGTCCGCTTTTCGTATCGCGCTTAACGAATACGCTCTTTTTAAGCGTCAGCGGATTTTGCGTATGCGCCGTGACTTTTGACATATCTTCCATGTACTGCCAGTGAGCGCCGCCCCACGCGACGCCGGCATCGGTCTTTTTGACCGTTATATCGCCGAATTCAGGTTTGATCTCGGAAGCCTCATAGCGCTTCTCATAAAAACCGGTTCCCGCTTCAACCTTTTCGGGCTCGACCTTTTTACCGCCGACGGTCACTTCGACCAGCGCATTGGAAGCAAGAAGATTATCGCCGCGGCATAAGAGCGAATATATGGCGTCGGAGGTGGCTTTCGTCGTTTTCCAATCCTGCGTCTGTTTCTGTTTTAAAAGCCAGACTTTACAGTCCTCGACCGACTTCGCATCGCTCATTACTTCGGCGAACGCTTCTATCATCAAAGCCTGCGTCTCGATAGGAGCGCGGTACCACCACCACGAAAGTTCGGTCTCGCCCCAGTACATGCCGAGTTCTTCGCTCGTCTGGCTGCGCTCTTTTATGGAGGCCATTATCTTTTTGGGCGTATCGGCGTCGCCGAAGCGGTTCAGGGCAAGGGCAATATGGCCCTGGCTCATGCGGTTGTCGAGCTTGAGCCAGTATTTTTGCGCCTGGCCGATAAAATAATCGACGGCTTCGCGGGCGTTGGACGGAATAGCCTTATCCTTGAGATAAAAACTTCGGCCGTAAAGATAAAGCGCTATCGTCGAACTGAGATTATTTTGATTTTCATAGCCGTGTTTTAAGATCTCACGATAGGTTTCGTCGATCCAGCGGTCAAGGTGTTCCAGCGCCCTGATGGCCATATCGAAAGAAACCTTGTTGATCTCGAGATTCTTCATGCGGCCGAATCCGGTCACGATATAAAGGGTGATATAGCTGTTCGGGTATCCGCCAGGAAACCATGGCCACGCGCCGTCTGAAAGCTGCATGTTCTTAAGTTTCTCGAACGCAGACTTGAGTTCGGCCGAAAGCCTGTTGTCGTCAAATAATATGCCGACGTTATGTTTGGCTTCCGTCTCGTTCTTCCCCTGCATTACCCATGGCGTTTCAAGAAGCATGACGCTTTTTAACTGTTCATTCTTCTCAAGGTTCGATAAAAGGGCGTCAGTTCCTTTCCACAGATCGAAAATGCGGCGGATCTTGGGATCGGAATCAGCTATATGTTTGGCGAGGGCGTTAGCGTAAAGCCTGTTGAATGTCTGTTCGGAACATTCGTGAGGAAATTCCATTAAGTATGGAAGCGCCTGCACGGCATACCACGAAGGATTGGACGTCATCTGGACCGTGAATGATTTATGCTGCATTGTATCGGACTTGCCCGATGCGAGAAGCTTTTCGAACTTGAATTTCTTTTCGGCTATGCCGCGTATCGGAAGCGGTATAGATTCCTGAACGAATATTCTTCTGCTTAAGACCGGGACCAGGCCTTCCTCGCCGTCCGACTGGTTGCCGGCTGAAGCTACCGCCTTAAATTTCACCATGTCAATTTTACCGTCCGGAACTATAAGCTTCCAGTAAAACGACCTGGATTCTTTAGCGGGAATTTTAACATCCTGGTCGGTCGCGCCGTTCGAAAAAAGATCGTCAACGGATTTTTCTGAAACGGGATCAAGAAGCGTCAGGCGGACCTTGCCGGAAACTTCAGATTCTACCATATTTGTTACTTTCACGGAGAACCAGAGTTCGTCGCCTTCTCTTAAAAAGCGGGGCGGATTGGGCACGACCATGAGATCTTTCTGAGTCACCGCATGTTCTTCTATTATGGCATTTTCGAGGTTAACGCCGTGAGCGAAACCCATAAAGTGCCATTTGGTAAGCGCTTCAGGCATTTTAAACGATATTTTAACCGTGCCGTCGGCTTCGGACAGAAGCTGCGGAAAGAAAAACGCCGTTTCGTTAAGATTCTTGCGCGCGGCGACCTTTGAAAGGTCGGGCTGAGCAGCACCACCGTTAGCCTGCGGTTCCGATAAATTCGCGCCCGCGCCGGCAAAATTGTCAGCAAGGCTCTTCCCCATATCCTTTTTCTTTTCGCCGCCGTTTGCTTCAGCGGGCTTGGCCGGAGCGGGGGCTGAAGCCGGCATCGCGCTTTCTGATTTCAGACTGGAACTCGAGCGCGACATTTTAAGGTCCATTCCGCCTTCTTCATCATAATAGTCTCCGCGGCCGCCCTTGGAATAAACATTGCCGTAACCGTAGTAGTTTTGAACTATCTCATTCAAAAAATTCGGATAAATACGAGACAGCCTTGCGGTATATACGCTCCAGTTGTTGATATACGCGGAATAATTCAGCTTCGCGTTGGAGAATCTGTTGTTGACGCTGCTGTTATCGGAACGGAAAAGACCGTCGAACGAGTTCCAGCGAAGGGGAGCGAAAGCGTCTAACGATTCATCGTAGAGCGCCGCCACGAATTCCGCCGCCGTCCTTTCGGCGCCGGGGCCTTTTATCTTTATCGTCCATGTTTCATCCTGGCCGGGAATAAGTTTGGATCTGAACGTTTCAAATTTTATATCGAATTTTTTATTGGACCACGGGACGCTGACGCGCGTGCTGTTTGAATAAAGCCTTCCCTCTCTGACGAAGGTCGTAGCCACCATAAAGCCGCCGCGGTATTCTTCCCCGACCGGTATCTCGAACATATGAGCGGTCTCGCCAGGCGCCGTCCAATAACTTTTCACGATCTGGTTCTTATGGATAACTTCTATGTAAGCGCTTCCCGTTTCATAGCCTGTGCCCCAGAAAGCGGTGAATTTATCGCCGACCTCGACCGACGCGGACCTGACCATAAAATATTCAGGAACATTGACATTGAATTTTTTAGCGGAAGGATCTATGACGATTATCGGAAGGACCGATTTTACCTTGTTTCCGAAGCGGTCGTTCGAGGTCAATACGGCTCGGTAAGAACCGGCTGCGAGTTTAACCTCGATGCTGGCGGAAACATTCCCGTCGGTATTAAATCCTTTTTTATCGACGGATCTTCCGATCGGCCAGAGCGCGTAATTGGATGAATTCTCATCCCCGTCCAGTACCGATCTTTTGCCTCCGGATGAAAACATCCAGTACCAGTAACCAAAATCAAAGGCGAGTTCAGCCTTGACCGGTGATTTGGGCCCGGCCAGTTCGAATATTTCAACGACGCCTTCCGCCGCGACCGGTTTCCCGTCCAGCGTTTTAGTATCGATCGATATTTTGACGGGTTCCGATACGATCTGCCATTTTTCCGCGGCGAGTGACGCTTCCATCGCCGTATCGCCGAGCCTTATGGACTGGGATCCGCCGCGGGTCTCGCCCGTACCGTCGGTAACGTCGGCGTAAACCGTATAAACGAAGGTAGTTCCTTCCGCTTTCGCCGCTTCGTTATCCGCAATCGCCTTGAATTTCACGGTAAATTTTCCGGAAGCGTCCGTTCTCATTTTTCCGTTCACGATCTCCCTGGCCTTATTCGCCGGAGAAGGCCCGTACCAGAAATAACACCACCAAAGCGGCATTCTGGCTTCGCGCGTGACCCTGTATTTTACCATGGCCGAATCGATAGGGGCGCCCGTATATGAAACGGCTTCGCCTTCGACGGCGACCTCGTCGTTAAGTTTATACTGCTGTTCCGGTTTTTTTACTTCGACGGTGAATTTCGGCCTCTTATATTCCTCGACGCGCACCATGCAGCTCCCGGACGGGCTCGAAGCGATTATATTCATCGTTCCCGCGGCTCTTCCGGCCGGAGCGGTGAAACTTCCCGAGAAAGATCCGAAATCGTTGCTTCTGAACTTTTCGCGGGCTATCTCCTGATGGTTGTGGTCCCTGAAATAAACCGTAACGGTCTGATTGGGCATTACCTTGTAATTATCGGAAAGTTTATTCACGTTTATGCATATTCCCTTGAAGCTTATGGTCTGGCCCGGACGGTAGATCGCCCGGTCCGTGAACAGCATCGTTTGAGCATGGCCCGAATCGGAGTAGCTTTTATAAGCGTGCATACCCTGCGGATCTAAAAATTCAGAGCCGTTATTATCGGAAGCGTAGATAAGCCCGCCCCGCGAGCGGTCGGCTGTTTTGAATGAATAACGGCCCGCTTCGTCCGTCTGGGTCGTCGAAGCGATCTCATATTTTCTGTTCCTGTAGTCATAGGTATATGGAAGAGCATAGATCCTGACGGTCGCGTTCTTTACAGGCGCGCCGGTATCGCTTCTCAGAACCAGCCCCTCTATGAATTCGTCGCGCGACCTTGAAACTACCGAAATATCGCTGACCCAGAGCATGCAGTGCTCTATACGGTTCATCGAAGTGGAAAAATCTTTTTTATAACTGGCGAATATCCTGTAAAATCCGTGTTTCAGCTCCGGAACATCGACGGTGGCCATCGCTTGTTTATAATCCAGGGTAGGCTTCAATTGAACGGTCCATTCGGCCTCGGCTTTTTTGCCCATAAGTTTTCGAACCTCGTCCTGGTCCATCCAGCTGAAATTCTTCCGGGAGTTCTCGTCGAGATAGTCCTTCCAGTCGTCTCTTACGGCGCGGAAAGTTATAGTATCGATATTTTTATATTTGACGCTTAATTTTGATTTTTGGCCCGACGCGACAACCCTTTCGGCAGATATTTCAATAGTTTTAGCCTGTATCATCGCCATAAGCGCCTGGCAATCGCGCCCGCCGCATGAGTCGGGGTATGACTTCGCTCCTTCCGAAGCTATTTTAAATGCCTCTACGAAATTCTCGCTGCCGGACGCTTTACCCGCGGCATCCTCTTCATCGACGGCTCCGCCGTTATAGACCTCGAAAGCCCAATGGTATATAGCCAGAGCCGAATATTCAGAAGTCTTGTATTCGGCCGCTATCTCCTTCATTCTTTTAATGAAAGTTTTAGATTTTTCGGCTCCTGTTGACGCATTTTTAACGAAAACCAGACGCCTTATATCCAGGTCTAAAAAAGCTGATCTGTCGGAATCATTGGCATGCGAAGCCATAAGACGCTGAAAGATCTTAAGGGCGAGTAATTTCGAGGAATTTTCATCGGTCGTTTCGGGCTTATAATTAATAAATTTCGAAGCCTCGGCAAAAGCGTCGGAATCAGCCTTTATTTCAAAGGCGTCCTGAGGCCAAGCGGCCGCCTGTTCGCCGGAAGTATAAAATTCAAGGGCTTTGTTGGCCGTGAAGTCAAAAAGCGTAGGCCAGAGCGCCGATAGATTACCCGGCTCTATAACCTCTTTGAAATCGGATATTTTAACGGCTTTGAGCAGTATCTCTTCGGTGAGGACATCCTGATGAAGCGCCGATATTTTCCCGAATAATTTAGGCAGGTCCCATGTGGTGAAATCCTTTTCGGACAGGCCGGCCGTTTGAGTGCGGTTCATGAAACGGTATCTGTTGCGTGAAAAATAATGCCAGTACCACTGAGCCAGTACTGCTTTCATTAATGGCTTCATGCGCGGATCAGATTTTTCGATCTCATCCTGCAGGCGTTTGATCTTTTCTTCCGGTTTGTTTCCGGCTATGTTTGACTCAAGGACTATGATCTTACATAAGACGGCAAGCGCCTCGCCGGTCTTACCGGAACCGAGCGCGACCGGGTATATAAGTTTGAGATTATCGATAGCGGTCTGAGGAAGCCCTTTATTTTGAGCGTCATGTACCTTCTTCCATAATTCTACGGTGTCCGTCGCGCCTGAGGCTGAAGCAAAAAAGAATATAAACAAAATAATCAGAATTATCCGGGCTTTTAAAAAATCACCGAAGATCAATTTGCTGAAATTATTCATGAACGGTCTCCTTATCCTATTAATTTTTATAAAAATCATAAAAAACGGTTTCAAATTTTCAGTTTATCATAATATTTTCTCATTTTCAATGGCATTTTAATTTTATGTCAAGTTAAAGTTAAAATGTCCTGTATTTTAATTTTATAAAATTTTCACGATCATCCGCGCGTCTTGATATAATTTTTCACTTTAATTATTGACATCTCGACGGTTTTTATGTAAAATCTTCTATTACAGTTGATAAAATATATACAAAATAACTGGCCGGTTGTTTTTCAGCGTTCCACTTGATATCAACGCGAAAAAAAGACCGTTCGCGGCACTTCAGCTTTATGCCGGTAAAAACGATACGGAAAAAAGCCTGGCGGCCGATGTGTTCCCGCTCCGAAAAGATCAACTGCAGTAAGCAAAATCAAGCTTTTTAGGAGAATTCAATGAAAAAAAATCACGGTTTTACTATCTGTTTCATATCAGCATTTTTTATCTGTTTTTTGTTGAAATTTTCATACGCGCTGGCGCTTGAAAACAAAGGCGACGCCAAAAAACTTCTTGTCATATCGACCGGAGACCCCAAGGGCCTTTACTTTTACTGCGGAAAAAGAATCGAAAAGATACTTAATTTAACCGGTAAAAATTCAAAGGCTTTATGTAAAGCTACCAACGGCGCCCTTGACAATATAAAATCGGTAGCTTCCGCGAACGCCGACTTCGGCTTCAGTCAGTATGATATGCTTCTGCGAGCTGCCTCGGGCGATCTGGACGGCATCGACGCCAAAGAACTCAGCCTTGTCACAATATTATTTCCCGAGGTTTTCACTATCGTCGGAAATAAAGGCGTTAAGAACATTTCAGATTTTTCAGGAAAAACAATATCGACGCATCTTCCGGGGTCTGGCATCCACGTTAATTCAGCGCAGATCTTAGAAGCGGCAGGACTCGCGGGCAAGGTCGGCATCGTCGACCTTAACATGCGCGACACCGAAAAAGCTTTCGCCGAAGGCAGGATCGACGGTTTCTTCTCGGTGATCGGGATGCCAGCATCCACGATAACCAACTCGATCTCCCGTGTCAAAGATTCGAGCGTCGTGCCTTTTTCAGACGATATTCGCAGAAAGGCGGTCGAACTTATAAAAGGGTTCGTCCCTTACGAGATACCCGTACTTACCTATTCAAACGGCGATTCAATAAACACCATAGCCACTTTTGCGGTAATATTCGCGCGCGCCGACGCAAACGACGATCACGTCAACGAGATACTCAGATCAATCTATTCTTTACCTGATTTCAACGCCGAGGGCGTTTCCGGCAAGGTCAGATACGTTTCTCAAAAGGGAGCAAGGGTATTTCTGGAAGGCGTAAAAGGTATAAAGATCCACAAAGCAGCGAAAAAATTTTTCGAGATAAAATAATATAAATATAAATATATCAGGAGGATGGTATGAAGAAAAAATTAACGGCGGCCTTTGCGATAATTCTATTTATTATCGCCGGCTTCACCACTGTATCAAACGCGGGAACGATGGATCCCAAACTGGAGGCGGAATTCACCAGAAAGGGTCTCGAAACGGCTGTATCGGTCATTATCAGGCTTAAATCGCAGGTCGTTTTCAAGGACGTTCCGGCTTCTCCTTCCCGCGTCAACTACGTTAAAAAATCACTTGAATCACACGCGAGAATATCGCAAAAACCTCTCATCGATTATATAAAATCACTCTCCCCCGCTATCAAGGCCGAATCCTTATGGATAACAAACGCCATGGTCATAACGGGCGACCGCAATACCGTAAGCCTGATAGCTTCGCGGCCTGAAGTTGACACGGTCTATTTGAACGGCACGGTCACCATAGATAAGCCGCTCCCCGCCAAACGCGTACTGCCGTCAAGGCCTGACCAGATATGCGAATGGAATATCGAGATAATGAACGTTCCGGCGGTATGGTCCAAATACAATCTCCGCGGCGAAGGCGTCAAAATAGGCCATTTAGATACCGGCTGCGACGCATCTCATCCTGACTGCGCCGGAAAAATATATGCTTTCCGTGATTTCATATCGGAAAAAAATGACGTAGCCTATGACGATCAGGGCCACGGCACTCACACCATCGGAACGATAATGGGCGGAAACGCCTCGGGACGCTATATAGGCGTCGCCCCCAACGCCACGATAGCCGTGGCGAAAGTATTTGACAGGAATGGAAGCGCCAAGGACGACACGCTTTTAAAAGCGATGCAGTGGATAATGGACCCGGATGGAAATCCAGCCACAAACGACGCGCCGAGGCTCGTTTCAAATTCATGGGGCTCGTCCGACGTGGTCAAGACATTCTGGGATGCCGTTGAAAACTGGCGCGCAGCCAACATTTATCCTCTTTTTGCCGCCGGCAACTCAGGACCTTCGGCCAAAACCGTAGGAACTCCTGGCGGACTCTTAAACGCGGTAGCGGTCGGCGCGACCGATAAAAACGACAAGGCGGCTTCATTTTCGTCGCGCGGCCCTATAGTATGGGACGGCGTGTCTTATATCAAGCCTGACGTTTCAGCCCCCGGCCAGGACATATATTCGGCCGTTCCGGGCGGAAAATGGGGATCGAAATCAGGCACTTCCATGGCTACTCCCGCCGTCGCCGGAGTTATAACGCTTCTTTATCAGGCTAAGCCGGACCTTTCAATAAACGACATAACCCAGATACTTGAAATGACCGGAAAAGACCTTGGCCAGCCCGGAAAAGACAACGATTTCGGTTCGTGCCGCATAGACGCTTACCAGGCGGTCACGCGCGTACTCAATTCGGGAGTTCTTACGATAAAGGTCACCGGGGATAACGGCGCGCCCCTGGTAGCCGGCATCGAGATAAACGACAAACTCAGCTTCGAGACCAAAAACGACGGGACCTTCAAAACAACGCTTGAAGCGGGAAACTACAAACTGAAAGTGTCCTGCTTCGGGTATATAGCCGAAACCAGAGGCGCCGCGGTCGAAAAAGACTCGATAAACAATATCGATATAAAATTGAAACCCGCGCCGCTTACCATAATAACCGGTACCGTAACGGATAAGGTTTCCGGCGCACCGCTTCCGGCTAACGTTTCCGTTTTGAACACCAATATCGCCCAGATCCAGACCGACCCGAAAACGGGCAGGTTCGCGCTTTCGATCCCGGCCGGCGACTATAAACTCAAGGTCACCTCTTTTAAATACAAAACTGAAATATTGAGCGTCACAGTGACAAGCGACGAACTGAAACTCGCATTTAAACTCGAACCGCTTCCGCCTGTTCTTCTCATCGCCGATTCAAGCGACGCGAAGATCCACAAATTCTATAAAGACGCTCTCACGGCCGCTCAAATCCAATTTACTTATTTCGACGCCGCTTCATCAGGCGCCGTAACAACAGACCTTCTCATACAGTATCCGATGGTTATATGGTTCACTGGCGCCGAATCGGGCCAGACGCTCACCGATCCAGACCAGAACTCGCTTGCCGCTTATCTCAACGCCGGCGGCTCGCTTCTGCTTACCGGACAGGACATCGGTTACGAATTGAAATCTAAAAAATTCTACTCAGAATATCTGAAAGCCAAATATGAGTCCGACGCTTCCAAGATCAAAAATATAACCGCCACGGCGGCGGTCCCTGAAATGTCGGGATTTAATTTCAAGCTCGACGGTCCGGACAGCGCCAACAATCAGCAGTATCCCGACATAATAACGGCGCTCTCGCCGGCGAAGATACTTTTCAACTATGATGACGGCACCGCGAAACAGGGCGCCGCGATATCAGTCGCGACCGACGTTTATAAAGTAATATACCTCGGCTTCGTCATTGAAGGCATCTCGACCGCCCAGGCCCGTTCAGAGTTCGTCAAACGCGCCGTAAAATACCTGATACCTGACTTTTCAAGAAATATAAGCGCCCTCGCTGCGGCTGAATCAAAGGTCGCTTCAAACAAAAACGCCGATGAACTCTCAATAATCGCCGAACTTGAATGCGATAAGATGGCCGTTGACATAAAAAACGGGAAATTCAACCGCTTTAATTTATTCATGGCGAACTTTGAAAAGCACCCTGATACGCAGATTTATCAGAAAATAGCATTATCGCTCAGAACGGCTTTGATCCACTCTTTTGACCGGAATATGAATGATGAAGTGCGGAAATGCCTTGAAAAGCTCACATGCCTTTTAAATAATCAGAAGTAGTTCAACATCATCAACTTTGCCTGCCGCTCGCGAAATGAACGGCAGGCAAAGTAATATCACGAAATTTAAAAACCGCGGAATGAAAGATCCATTCCGCGGTTTTTAAATTTGTTTTGATAGTTGCGTCCGATAACTCATAAATTTTCGCGCGTCAAACTATTTTTTGAGTTCAAAGGTCACACGATAGCCTTTTCCGGTGCCGCTTTCAATCACGCTTATTTTCCCTTCTTTAAGAAGCCAGCCAATGGCCATTCCGATCTTTTCCGAAGCCATTGAAATCTCATCTTTTTCGCTTCCAAGGACACCGTTTTTAAGCTGTTTGAAACCGGTCGGGCCGTTCTTGTCAAGATATTGCCAAACGCTTCCGGCCAGATTTCCGACATAAGTTTCCATAAAATTACCTCCAGATCATGTAGTCATCACTATTACAATAGCAATTTATATGCCTAAACGCAGGACTATTTTTGACCATTATTTCCGCATTTTTAAGCTTTTATAATATAAAATTGAATAAAAAAAAGGCACATTTCAAAACCGTGATCGAATTATGAACAAATCACGACGGGGTTTTCGTTCACTTGTTTTCTTCATCTATCTGGTATTTTTCAATTTTAGATCTTAGAGTATTGCGATTGATCCCTAAAAATTTCGAGGTTTTAACCTGATTGCCTTTAAACTTTTTCAAAACGGTATCAATGAGGAGCTTTTCAACCACATCCATTATTTCACTGTAAAAATCGGTTTTTTCAATAGTTCCCATCTCGGAAAGTTTTACGTTTATAAAGTGAGAAACGTCTTCAAAAATTTTACCCACAAGTTCGTTGTTTCTTGCCGCGTGCTGCGTAATGCCGGCTCGTTCACCTTTGTCCTGGCCTTCAGTGATTTTATCCTCGTTTCCGACCTCGACGGCCTGCCTGGAAGCGTTTTGAAGTGGAAATGACTTTTCGTGATGAGCGGCGAGAATTTCCTGATTTTTAGCCCTGGAGACCAGTTCGAAAGGAAGATGTTCCAAAAGGATCGTGTTCTCACGGCATATAGCGACGGCGCTTTCTATTACGTTCTTAAGTTCACGGATGTTTCCGGGCCACTCATAACCCAGGAAGAACTCCATGACCTCCGGCGCAACATTCATGATCTTTTTATTGAAATTCTTGCTGTATATTTCAACGAAAAAGCTTGCCAGCCCTTTTTCGCGGTGCTCGCGGCCTTTTTCATCAAAACTGACGCTGTCGGCTATATCGCCGATGCGTTCACGAAGCGGCGGGACATGTATCGAGATGACTTTGAGCCTGTGATAAAGATCTTCTCTTAATTTCCCTTCTGAAAGGGCTTTTTCAAGATCGATATTAGTGGCCGCGATTATTCTCGGATCCACCTTCACTACTTCGTTTCCGCCCACCCTTACGATTTCGCGCTCCTGAAGGACCCGCAAAAATTTCGTCTGCATTTCCATGCTCATTTCAGCTACTTCGTCGAGAAAAAGCGTTCCGCCGCTGGCAAGTTCGAATTTTCCTATTTTACGGTTAATGGCGCCCGTAAAAGAACCTTTCTCGTGACCGAAAAGCTCTGACTCTATCAAGTTTTCCGGTATCGCAGAACAGTTGATGGCTATGAATTGTTTTGCGGAACAGGGACTGTTGGAATGAATTGCGCGGGCTATCATTTCTTTTCCGGAGCCGCTTTCGCCGGTGATCATAACGGTGACAAGGCTGCCGGATATCTTTCCGATGAGCTTATAGACATCCTGCATTTTAGGAGAGTTGCCTATTATCTTAAATTCCGAATCCGCCTTCGACATCATCTTCTCGCTGGCGGCCGGCGAAACGTTAGACGAAATAAGTTCGTAAGCCGTGAAAGCTTTTCTTATAAGCGTGAGGATATTGTCATTATCAAAAGGTTTTTTGAGAAAGTCATACGCGCCGAATTTCATGGCTTCTATCGTTTTTTCCATGTCGGCATAGGCCGTTATGATTATAACGAAGGTATTTTCCTTTATGCGCTTCATTTCCTTCAAAAGTTCAAGCCCGTTCATTCCGGGCATTTTAAAATCTATGACGCACACGGGGGGCAGATGTTTTTTGAAAAGGGCGAGAGCTTCGCTGCCGTCCTTAGCCATTATAGGGCAATAATTATTATCGGTCAAGAGGTTTTCAAACGGAAGCCTTATGTTGCTTTCATCATCCGCCACGAGAACTTTTGGTTTTTCTTCTATGCTCAAGATTGCATCCTCCAAAAAAGACAACTTTTGAAAGTTAAAATATCATATACTCAAAATATTGTCAAGTGGCGTTAATATTCGTTTCGATAATCCATAAAATATTCAATAAAGTTCTTGTAAAAAATATTGCGGTTATGATATAATTTTGTCAGAAAAACTTTGTTTTTTTCAGCTTATTTTTAAAAAATCAAACTTATTGTTTTTGTAAAGGAAATTAATATGGCCGATATTCTTGAACACGCCAGTCAAATAAAAGACAGCCTCATCAGACTCATGAAAAGTTTCGAACCCGGAACCGTTCCGTTCATAAACGCCATGACCCTCGCCGGAAAGCTCCGAAAGGCCATTGATGAGACCACGCTGTCCGCCGCGAACCTTTCAAACGACCGTGAAAATGAGAAGCTTAAATCAAGTTTTAACGAGGCGCGGACGCGTCTTGAACACGCCATCACGGAATGCGAGATAGTCGTCAAGCCTAAAACCGAGGCTCAAAAAACACCGGCCTCTAAAAACGACAAGGTGATCAACATTCCGAAAGAATTGACTTTCGTTTCTCTCGACGTTCAGGGATCTGAAGACCTGAAAAAAGATGAAGAAAATTCCAAGGTCAGCAGATCCTTTTCTAATTTTCACGCTCTGGTCGATAAAATCTTCAAGGACGCGGGCGTAAAAAAATCCGGATGGGCCGGAGACGGATTCATAGCTTATTTTGATAACGCGGAAAGCGCTCTCGTCGCTATATTGAATCTGCGGGGCGACCTGACCACTTTTAACATAAAAGAAAACATTCTATCCAAAAACTTCAGGCTCAGGATAGGCATTTCCACTGGCGAAGACTATTTTGACGAATCGAGCGACATCGGAAAAATGACGTCGAAAATAATAGATCTGGCCGGCTATCTACAAAAAAAGGCCGAAATAACCACCAGCGCCAAAACGCTTTCAAGGATACTTGTTTCAGTTAATACCATACTTAAGATACACAAGAATTTTCCGTTTCAAAGAACTTTAAAGGTTGAAAAATCGATCATAGCCGCCGACGAATCGAAAAAAATATCCGCGATGGAAGCCTACGAGATCGTATTTTGATCTGAAAAGCCTTTCCGGAATTTAATTGCCGGGCTTAATTATCACAAAAATGCACATGGACGCGCAATAATTTCATACGAAATTATTGCGCGTTTTATTATCCAAAAACCGTAACATCGAGTTTTATAGCTTTTTTATATATGGCATATTTATTGTTGTTATATTGAAAAAGAAACAAACTGAAAATAAAAACGGAGGTGTCTTATGTGTATCGAAAATATAGTCAGAATGGTGGCCGGAACTTTTATACTTTTAAGCCTGGCGCTTGCGCATTACGTTTCATGGAAATTTTTGTATTTTACCGGTTTCGTCGGAGCTAATCTTTTACAATCGGCTTTCACGCACTTTTGCCCGCTCGAGATAATACTTGTAAAAGCCGGATTTAAAAGGCGGGAGAACTGATAAAATTCTTTGACAAACTAAATGATTTATGATACTATTTTGATGTCATTTCATATTTCCAAAAGGAAGTGGTATCAGTGGATGTTTTAGAAGCTAAGAACCATCTTGAATCTCAGGATATAAATAAGATCAGGGAAGCCGCGGAATTTTTAAAGAATGGCGGGGATATCAGCTGCGTAGATCCTTTGAAAAAAGCAAGGACGACGCTTCCGGTTTATGAAACTGCACTGATCGAAACTATAGACGCCGCTATAACCGATATCACCAGGCGCGTATCGAACGAAAAACCTCAGACCCCATTCGCGGCCGAACCCGCGGAAGGCATCAACTTAATTAAAGAGACGGCGGTCCCCGTTACAACCGCTGCAGATACTACGGCCGGGCCGACCGAATCAAAGTCCGAACCTCGCGAAACTCCCGCCGAACAGCCTAAAATAAACACCGCCTCCGAAAACGGCAACGGTAACGCCAACGGAGCGCCGAATTCCGAGTTCCCGCAGAACGAATACCTCGATAAAGTCAAAGACATGTGGGAAAAGGGAAAGACGGCCGCTATAAAGAACGCCACCCTCTTAAAACTCAAAACGCAGCTGAACACCATAAAAAACGACAAACTCCTTCAGCTCAAACATCTCGGCGAGAACACATATAAATTCTTCGTTGAAACCCCCGCGGGAGTTGACTTCATAGACGAACAAATTAAAAATCTTAAAACGCTCGAAGAACAGATAACAAATAAACAGAACGAAGAAAAAGAACTCGAATCGCATAAGACCGAAGGCGGCATCTGGAACGTTTTCAAGGGTTCCATCGCCAAACTCGCCGGATACACTAAAATAAAGCTGGATATCTCGATATTGAACAGCAACCGTGAAAGCAAGATAGCGGCGTTCGGCCAGGTCATTTACGACAAGATCGCTGAATGCGAAACGAGCTTGAAAAGATCGCCCGAGATCGGCGACATATTGACCGTCATAGCCGATCTCGAACGCCAGCGCGAAGAAAAAGAGACCGAAATAGCCGAGCTTTCACAACAATAAGCACCTCAGAACAATTTAATTATGTTATCGGAAAAAGCCCTGACCTACCTGGAAAAAAACGCCGTTTCTCATCCGAACGATTATGGTCTGCGGATAATGCTGGCTAACGTCTGTTTCGCCAATAACGAAACGGAAAAAGCGCTTTCGCAGCTTCGCTCCATAAGGCACGATACGCCTAATTCCGATTACGGCGAATATGCGGCGTTCACTCTGAACCTTTATAATTTTTTCAGCGACGCCAACCGGCCTTTTATGCAGTACCGTTCTTATGAGGAGATAGCCGAAGCCATTTTCGAAAAAAAGAACAGGCATAACTGGGAAGATAAATATATCTTCGAATACCTCGATTTCATTAAATCAAATTCCTCAATGAAATGGGCGCCTTTCGCGATGGTCGAGGTGCTCGAATTCTTTTTTCTGAACGAGGAGTTCGAAAGCGCTAAAACGGTTGCGGCGGCCGTCAATGAAAACTATCCGCAATCCTTCTGGGACGCCCGGGCAAGGCTTCGCCTCTTAGATATCGAACATAACGAGGCCGTAAAAAAAATAAGAAGGCTTAAAGAACTTATCACGCTTATGGAATATAAAAAAAAGAGCGGCGTTCTTCAGGACCAGAACCAGGTGGCTGAAAAACTCGCGCTTGAAGCCGACATTCAGAAAGCAGTGCCGCAATTTTCCGAGAACGTGATCCATCTCGCTCAAAGATATAAAAATTATAAATTCGTCAGAAATGAATTTTTCAAGATAGTCTCGATACACGAGGAAAAGAACGACGGGCGTGAGATCATAAAGACGCTGTCGAATATCAACAACATATTCAATGAATTCCCGGAAGGCGTGAAAGCCCACTTCGACCTCGGAATGTATTATTTCAAAGCGGAAAATTATCAGATGGCGCTGCAATTTTTGAACGAACACCTCAGCCATTACCCCAAAAGCGCGGCGACGGCGCAGGCCACATTCATGACGGGAAAGATCTTCCAAATGCAGAAAAGAATTTCGGAAGCCATGTCGTTCTTCAAGAAAACGCTGCAGTTAAACGATGAGACATGGGCTAACGAAGCTTCAGGCTCGGCGATCGATATCTGCAAACAGCTTTATTCGGAAAAAAAATATGAACAGACGATTGAAGCCGTCGGAGACATGCGCTCGGCTAAATTTTCGGAGATAAGCATGGCCGAGGCCGCCTTTGTAGAAGGAAACTGCCATCGCGACCTTTCGCTATCTTCAAGCGGGAAAG
This sequence comes from uncultured bacterium, assembly GCA_964551445.1. Classification (GTDB taxonomy): domain Bacteria; phylum Muiribacteriota; class UBA9980; order UBA9980; family UBA9980; genus DAOPXV01. Next base: position 41,578 of record CAZKCG010000040.1, read on the forward strand.
ACGCGCCGGAACATCTTCAAAAAGCGGTGGACATTTTCAACCATTTGATCGAAAGGTATCCGGAGACGGTCTTTTCACCGATGGCACGCGCCGCGCTCCACGAGATACAGAGCGGCACTCTCAAAACATCGATAATCATAAACAGGATATCAAATTTTATAATAATGACCCTTTTCATAGGATACTTCGTACTTCTGGGCTATTCGATGACGCAGAGCAATAACGGTTTTTACTTTCTGATAATGGTGGTGCAGATAGCGCTTCTCCTTGTGGGGCTCATAGTCATGACATCATTTAACGTTCTCGGAAGGCTCTGGGAGATGATCTTCGGATAAAAACAAAGTTAGGCGCCATCGGTTAGAAATTTAAAGTTAAAATTGAATTGAAATTGAAAATTAAAAGTTGAAAGTTGGTATAAAATGATCAAAAAAAACGCTTCGAAAACAACGACGAAAAAAACTTCTAAAAAAGAAAAAAAACAGATCATAGCCGTCATAGGGGCCGGAAAGATAGGCGAGGCAATAATAAGCGGACTTCTCGGCGAGAACATCAAAGGGCGAGACGAGATAATCGCAACCGTCGCGTCCCGCGAGCGGGCCGAATATATGACGAAGAAATTCGGGATAAAATGCACGAACAGTAATATAGAAGCCATTAAAAAAGCGGACGTAATAATGCTCGCGGTCAAGCCGCAGATAATAGCGGCTGTTTTAAGCGAGATCGCCCCGGCGTTGACGAATGAAAAACTTCTGATATCCGTCGCGGCCGGCGTAAGCTGTTTTTATATCGAGTCTTTTTTGAAGGAAAAAGCCGCGGTTGTCAGGGCGATGCCTAATCTCTGCTGCCAGGTTTACGCCGGAATGACCGCGATCTCAAAAGGCGCGGCGGCTACGGCTGAACAGGTGGAAATAGCCAAAAAAATATTCGAGCCGGTCTCGCGCACGATAGTCATAGACGAAAAGCATCTCGACGCGGTAACGGGCTTATCGGGCTCGGGCCCCGCTTATATTTATATAGCGATCGAAGCGCTCGCCGAGGGCGGCGTTAAGGTCGGGCTTCCGCGCGAGGTCGCGACGCTTCTGGCCGCGCAGGCCACTCTGGGAGCGGCTAAAATGGTCCTTGAAACTCACTCGCATCCGGCGCTTTTAAAAGAAATGGTAACCACGCCGGCCGGCGTCACCATAGACGGCATAATGGAGCTCGAAGAAGGAAAATTCAGGGTGACCCTGATAAAGGCCGTTATGAAGGGCACGGAGAGGTCGAAGGAACTGGTCAAACATTAGCATCCGTCCGGTATCAGGTAAAACGCTTATGCTGCTGATTTAAAGCTTGTTTCAAAACCCGGATATCAAAGTTACAATCGTATAAATGAAAAAAGCGGGCCTGCTATATTTTATCACAGCCCGCTTTTTTATTTATGCAGTAATATTGAGCGCTTCATCACATTTTATTGTCTATTTCGGTCAGCTGTTCACGCTTAATGGCGTTATATTCGAGAGAGCGGTCTATCCAGTCGCGCCCGTTGAATTCAAGATAAGAGTCCTCGCCGGGGTTGAATTCCTTATATATCGAAGGATATTTTTCGAAGAACCACTTGCCGCGCCACAGGTCTGAACATTTCCATTCTATGCCGTCTTTTACGACCATAAGGTAGCTTGTAAGTTTATTTATGGTGATGTACTCGCTCCCGACGTTATTGAACATCTCAACGGAATATTTGACGCTCGCGATGCGGCTCTGAACGATCACGTCGTGGATCTTTATGTCGCGGATGACGGTCCTTAAGTCTTCCCTGGTCCTGTTCTTGATAAATACCATGCGGTTTCCGAGGATAGCCGTCTGGCAGGTGGCCATAAGATCGTACATCTGGGAATAATTTTTATCCTTCGCCGATTTCAAAAAAGCGAGGGCGTTATGCATTATCCTTGATTTAACTGCTTCTTCAGGCTTTTTATTTTCGAGGAACTCGCTCATTTTTTCAAGCTCTAAAAGATTGGAATCCTTCCATTCGCGGTCAAGCTTGGTTTCGGTTCCGACATAGCTTAGAACCTCAGGAAATTTTGAGCAGAAATAGCCGAAACGGTCCACCATGAAATCTGGCGGGATCACGCACCACCGGTCGTTCTCGCGCACGAAGAACATGAAATTGCGCTTTTTCTCAAGGATCTTATCGTAGTCGCCCATGGCCGATTTCAGGGGTTGTTTCAGTTCCTTTTCATAGATGACGTCGAACTGGACGACGCCGAAGAACTCCTTGTCCCTCATTTTTATCGAGTCAATGTTAACGTCGCGCGAAACACCAGTTACCGATTCATTAAGAGCGGCAGTGGCGTAATTAATATATTCGGATTTCGGAATAGACTTCTTGCAGCCGTCCGTAAAATATACATATGCTTCCTCGAAGTTCTTCTGGAGGTAGAGCATCTTTAAAAAATTTTTGATCTCATCAGGAATGTCCGAGGTTTTGGCGTGCACCTGTTTCTCGGTTTCAAGATATTTCGAAACGGCGAGACTCGTGTCGTTCTTGACGCCTTCCGCCTGTATTATTTTATCGATACATCCTTTCAAAAGCACCTTTGCGCTGGCGTGATCCGGTTTCAGTTCCAGTACGCCCTCGCATTCTTTCTTGGCATCCACATAACGCTTCCCTGTCTTATAGAGCATCAGCGCGAGATTATAACGGTATTCGGTGTTTTTAGGGTCCGCTTCGATCGCCCGGTGCATAAGGTCGAACGATTTTTCAACCTCGCCGCTCTGGTAAAGCTGGACGGCTTCAGAATTATAATCCCTCTGGCTGCCGGCGGCCGAAGGAACGGCGGTTTCAGCCGAGGCCCGCGCATGGCCGAAAATTAACAATATTAAAAAAAATATGATGATCTTTCTGTTCGACATTTTATTTGCCTCCATGGATCTTTGATAAAGCTTCGATTACTTCGATGTCTTTCGGGTTGATTTTATAGGCTTTGTTGAGGTGGTTCTCCGCCCTTATATCCGAGGTCTTTTGAAATATGAGCCCGAGTTCCTTGTGCGCCACGAAATTATCGCCGGAAAGCTCAAGGGCTTTCTGATAGTGCCTGACGGCCTTATGCGTCTCGCCGCAGCCGTCATAACCGGTAGCCATGGCAAGATGATATTCGAGCATGTCGGGGCCCGTAAAATATTTCTCGGCTTCGCCAAAAACGCGGATTATCGCGTAATAATCATTCATCTTAACCGCTACCTTCAAAAGAGCCGCGTAACATTCCTTTTTGTCGGGCGCCAGAAAGATGGCTACCTGGACCTCGTTTATAGCTTCGATAAACAGACCTTCCGCGTATAGATTCTCAGCTTTTTTTAGATGAATGAACCATAACGCGGGATTTTTATCCGTCGCCTTCTTGAAATTATCACGGGCGCGCTGGATCTGTTTTAATTTAAAATAAGCGCGGGCAAGGGTTTCATAAGATGTGTCATCGGGCGGAAATTGTTTGAAATAATCCGCGAGTATAAGTTTTTCAGGTTTTTGAAGAGCGAGAAGAGATCCGGTGATCTCCTCGAAATCCTGCCTGTAATAATTGGCCGGGGCCGAAAATTCAAGATATGGATGTTCGTGTGAATTGACGCCGGTTCCCGCGTATTTCTGAGACAGAGCGGAAAGAGTTCCGGAATCAAGTATCTGATGAGCTAAGAGCGCGTCGGCCGAAAAAACCTCCACCACGCCGAGCTGTTCTTTAACGCCGGTTCTCGCGACGCGGGCACGGACAGCGTTAAAATCAATGTCGAAATCATCTTTAGAAGCGATTATCAAAGCGTCGCCCCAGGAAGAAAACCAGAGCGTCGCATTGGGAAAAACCTTATGGAAGGTAACGAGTATCCGCACGAAATCATCCTGCGACATCGAGTAAATCTGAAGCCACTGGCATATAACGCCGCCATCCTCAAGCCGCGCGCGGCAGTTTTGAAAGTGATCCACGGTGAAAAGCGAAGCCACTCCGGCCATCCACGGATTCGAAGGCTCGGATATTATGACGTTGTATTTGTTTTTAGTGTTTTTCATAAAACTTAAGGCGTCATCTTCAATTATTGAAAGATTGGCGGCGGCGAAATCGAGCTCGCTGACTTTTTTAAAATAACGCGCCGCCTCTATTACGTTCGGGTTGATCTCAAGACAGTCGACCTGTTTCGGCCCATGTTTCATGACGGCTCCGGCGGTGACGCCGGCTCCGAGCCCGACAACGGCGACGCGGTCGGGGTGCTTGCAAAGGATCATCGGAAGATGGGCCAGCAAGAGCTGGGTGTTCATGTCGTACCAGCCGGTAGAAGCGTCTATCTTTCCGTTGATCTTTAAAAAAGACACGTCGTTCTTGGTATAAATACCGACCGTTGAATCCACGCCCTCGGCCAGGAACATTTTTTTGCTCAATTTTATAAAGCGCTTTATTTCAGCCACGCTTTTCATATCCTCCATCTTTTCAGGATGATAATGCACTCCGGACGCGATTATATCCATATCAAGCGTGCCGCCCGTCAGAAGTATAAAGACGAATATAGCGGCGCAGGAACCGATGCGGATCGCCTTGAGCTTAAAACCCGACCGGGTGAGGATCGTAAGGACCGCTCCGGCTATGAGGAATATGCTTGACAATATAATGATGGAATTTTGAAGCCCGAAATTTTTAATAAAAAAGAAAGGCGCTAAAATGGAACCGAGCACCGAGCCTATGGTATTGAAGAAATATAAACGGCCGACATCGCCGCCGATCGTATCCGAAGACGTTCTTATCGATCCGAGGGCGCAGGTAAAAGCGTAGCCGGAAAGGGTAGCGGGTAAAAGCATTACGATTAAGCAGAGTAAATATTCCACGAACAGGAAAGCTGAAAAATCGCCGTGATAAGCGGAATAGATCCTTAAAAATATGAACGGCGAAACGGATATCATTGGAAGCGTCAGAAGCGAAGCGGTGGCGAGCATCATCAAAACCACGCCGAAAGCCTCCATTCGGGGAGAACGCCGCAGTATCATCGGAATGAGTATTGAACCGGCGGGTATGCCGCATATATAGGCTATCAATATTATGGAAAACGCATATATCGAGGTCCCGATTATAAGAACAAGAAGGCGGGTCCAAACTATTTCGAGGGCGAGGGCGCAAAAACCCGTGAAAAAGAACGCTATAAAACACGCCCATTTTTGGAGCCGGGTTATTTCCTGATCTTTCAGATCGGCTCCGTGTGAAGAATTCTGGCGTGAATTATCCGAAACGGCGCAAACAGTCCCGTTCGCGGAAACTTTCCTGGAACTTTCATGGATCATAAGCGCCAGAAGCGCTATTAAAAAATTCCCGGCGGCGGCTATGAAAGTGGTCATGCTCACGCCAAAGGTATATATGAGATAAAAACTCGAAACGACTATTCCGGCGACCCCTCCGAGCGCGTTCACGCCGTATAGGAAACTAACGGCGAAATCACGGTTGGCGGGGGCGAATATGCGTATATAAGCCGTCGCGATGAACGGAAGCGTGGCTCCCATCAGCGCGGTCGGTATCATTAAAGAAACCATGGTCACGGCGAATTTAGCGGTTATTCCGTCGAGTCCGGACGCGAAAGAGTCTATATACGGAGAAGCATATAGAAAAACGACGGCGTATAACCCGATCAAAAATTCGAAGGCTGCGTACCACTTAAGAGGCGAAGCTACCGAATCGGAATAGCGGCCTGGCATCCACGCGCCTATGGCGAGACCGCCCATGTATGCCGCGGTGACCGCGGACGCGGCGTATATGGTAGATCCTATCGCGAGCGAGAAGAAACGCACCCACAATATCTCATAGATCAGGCCGAACGCCCCGGACGATAAAAATATCGCCCAGAATAAAATTTTCGTGAAATTATCGGGACCTTGTATTTTTTTTGCCATATTTTTCCATATAAGCTATTATTTTATAGATCAGTTTAGCCGCGAGAAAATCGGACGCGTGGTTTCCGGGAATGGGCATGAGTTCAACAAGATCGAAGCCCACGACTTTTTTTTGCGCCGCAAGTTCCTTTAAAAGCGAAAGCGTCTCATACCAGAAAATGCCGCCGGGTTCGGGCGTTCCAGTTCCGGGCACGATCGACGGATCGAGCCCATCTATATCTATGGTGATGTAAAGATTGTCGTAACCTTCGAGCGACTTTAATATGGCCGGAATTTTTTCAACGAGTTTTCCCGACACTTCGCTTCCGTGAAAAACGGGGACCTTGCCTTTCTTTATATATTCGGCCTCTTCATCGCAATAGGAACGGATCCCGACATGCACGGTATGAAGTTTGAGATCGTCGCGGACACGGCGCATTACCGAAGCGTGATTATAGATGGTTCCTTCGAATTCGCTTCTAAGATCGGAATGAGCGTCTATCTGAAGCACGGCCATCTTCGAGCCGGCCGAGCTGAAAACCTTTGCATAGGCCGCTATCGGGCCGTATGAGATAGAATGTTCTCCGCCTACGGTCACGGCGATCTTTTTATCCTTCAAGATTCCGCTTACGACCTTCTGAAGTTTTTTGACCGTTTTTTCGGGCGATGACATATCGGGTTCAAGGCCCGGGAGAGTGCAAATTCCCGCTTCAAAAGGATTCGAGCCCGTCTCGATGTCGTATAACTCCATATTCATGGAAGCCGCTATTATAGCCGCCGGGCCTTCACGCGTGCCGACCCTGTAAGATGTCGTCGAATCATAAGGCACCGGGAGAAAAACGTATTTTGAACTGTCATAATCACAAAATTCCGGTTCAAGTCCGGCATAGCCGTACGCCGGACGGAGTCCTTCAAACTGCATTTAAATCACCCTATCACAATATATTAATTTGTTCGAATATTCAAGTTAAATATTTTCGGAAAAAATCCTATGGGTCGTGGCGTGTCTTATGTATCGAGCAGCGCACCGTTATGTCGCGCACTCCGCCTTCCTGTTTCGTCTCAATGGTATAAACGCCTTTCAAAGGGCATTCTACGAGGGCTTTGATATAGCCGTCATTTAAAAGTTGTTTCGCGAAAGCGGCGTCCACCGTCGCCGGATATTTTTCGGTGCCTGAATTTAAGGAATACTGAGTTATGGAACCCTCGAGGGTGACCATATTCTTTTTGCATGCCTTTATGAGGGCCTGGTCTTTAGCGCGCTGGTAATATCCGGTGCCTATAGTCGCAAGGATCCCTATTATGGCTATAACTATCATTAGTTCGATCAGAGTGAAGGCGCCGTGTGTTTTTTTATTCTTCATAGCGTATCCTTTTTATTTGGATAAATTATCAGTTTCCGTTTTATTACCGGCATTCTTCGAAGCGATGACCTTTGACCTGTTCCCTTTGTCGAAGATCGTCGAACTCTCGAGCCTTATGCCGTTCAAAAGCTCTATCGCGCGGACCATTTGAGTATCATACAGCTTTACGCCGTGTTTTTTCAGCCTTTCCGCCAGAAGCGTTCCCGCTGACGGCTGCAAAGCCTGGCCCGGCGTTTTCATATCTTCGTTCTTAGAGTAATTATCGTATATCTCGGCAGCTTCTTCATCGGAGAGAAAGCCCTGCTCTATCAGGATATCAGGTTCGATACCCTTGTGGTGGATGGAACGGCCGGCCGG
>CAZKCG010000041.1:0-44748 GCA_964551445.1 uncultured bacterium
TCAACGAGCTGGTCCTGACCCACTATGACCTTTCTGACCTCGTTCAATACTCTCGTGGTCAGCTCGCTTTTGGCTTTCACCAGTTCCTGTATCTCTCTGATATCGTTATGCATCTTGTCTTCCAACACCTCTATTTTTTTTAGGTTTATATTCATGATCGCGCGCCCGGCCCTTTGAAAACACGATTTATTTCATTCAGCGAACTCATGGTGCGCTTTATTTCTTCCTCGCCCGGCGAATATCTGGCGTAATTGACCAGATCGCAAAGATCCAGCAGCGAAACCAGATCGTCCATCTTATGAGATAGCGTTCCGGCCTCGCGGGCCTTTTCACAGAGTTCAGCCGTGGTGCGCTCCATCAGATTCGACCTGACGATTCGTCCCACTTCATATTTTATGAGCCTGGGTATCTCCAGATACATATCCCGGAACTCGCCTTTTTTCGATAAAGACTCTATCCTTGCCATCGCCCCGCCCGCGTCATATCCGGCGGATGTTTTGCCGGCCGGGGACAAACGCCCGTCCGCGGTTTCCGGAGCTTCGCCGGCTTCTTCATGTACCTGTTTCACGTTTATATGAAGCTTATCCGCGGACCCGGACATGGCGAGGTTCTGTTTCTTTTCGCTTGCCTGGTCGCGCCGGGACGACTGCCACATGATGAACCAGATGGAAGCAAAAATAAATATCACTACGAGCGACGCCACTTTCATAAAATTCGAGATAATGCCGTTTTTATCTTCGGCCGGAAGCTCTTTCGCGGTTTTCTGCGGCTCGATCGTCGGCGCCGGATCGTCTTTTTTTTCTTCCGCTTCGGCGACCTCTATCGTGATAGGAACCGTTTTAACGCTCCTGGAAATGTTTTGCGCGTCGTTATAGTTAAGCGCGAACTCGCCTATCACAAGTTTCCCGGACTTGAGCGGCCTCAGAACGTAAATATTGCTCATTTCAACGTATTGAGCCCCGTTCACGATCGAGATACGGTTCGAACTCGAGGTCCCCATCACGTCAAAATCTTTGAGTTCCGGCGCGGCGGGCTGAACCGATATGGAGCTGTTCGAACTCACGGTCACCGTGAGCATTATCTTATCGCCGACGACGGCGTTTTTTCTGTCGGCCGTTGCTTTTATCCGGTATTCATCTTCGGCGAAAGCGCCTGATGAAAGGATAAAGATCAAAGCGAACCCCAAAACCAGGCGATAATAAATACTTTTTTTTCCGTTGCACATTTTTAATCACTCTTTTATAATAATAGATAGCCAATTTCAGGATCTCATTCTATCATAGCGCACTGACTTTTTCAACTTTAAAATTTTATCAAAAAAAATCATTTTAATAAAAAAATCGTTAAAATCGTTAAAAAAATCCAGATTTTCTTTTTAAATTTTCAAATTTCTTTTTATTTTCAAAGTTTTCAAACATCTTGACTTATAGCCCGTTTTCTGTTATCATGATAAATAGGATGTGTTAACGACGACAGCCTGATTTTTCTTTGAAAAATTTCCCTCCGGAAGAAAGCGGGTGAACTTACTATGCCAGAGCGCCAATCAAAATACCGTATCTTTATAATCGATGACGACCCTTTCGTTCTCGATATTTTAGAAACCATGCTTGCCGACTGTCCCGAATACGAAATAACCAAGTTTTTAAGTTCTCCGGACGCTTTGAACGCGGTCACCGACCGGAAGCCGGATATCGTCATTCTCGATATCAACATGCCCATAATGAACGGCTTCGAGATCTGCCACGCCCTTAAATCAAATACCGAAACGCGCCATGTTTCGGTCATACTCGCGACCGCTCACGACTCCAAACACTCCCAGTGCGACGGACTCGTCAAATACGGCGCCGATTCTTACATTCCAAAACCCATAAACCGGGACCGCCTTTTAGCCTGCATCCAGAACATAATCAAAGTAAGGGAAAAACAAAACCCCGAAAACAGGAACTCACTTTTCTCAAGGGTAATATAACCCCGTTTCAATTTCACCGCCGAAACCGCATCAAAAATCGGCAGCCGGTTCAACTTATAAAGATCGCGCGCATAAAAAAGCGGGAAAAAAACACCCCTTTATTCTTTTTGATTTGACAATCTGCGAAAAATTTAATATAATTTTCGCAGATAATACATATCAATAAGATCGACGCCATAAAATATAAACTTCAGCGGCGTAACGGCAAAATTCAAATTCGCGGCCGGAAGCTGAAAACGGGAGAGGTAAATGAAGAAGAGCAGCGTTTTATATATTTCCATCATTGTTTTAGTTTCTATTTTTTCTTTTTCTCAGGCATCGTTTGCGGCCGAATGGACCCATCTCATTTTCCTTAACGACTGTGAAGGCAGCGCTTCAACCGAGATCAACAAACTCGAACTCACCGGTTCTTCCGGCGCCATAACCATGATAGCCTCCTGGCACGACAAAAAGACGAACAAAGAAACCGTCTATCTCATACAGAAAGACGATGAACCCCTGAAAATAAGCTCGAAGATCCTCTCGCAAACAAATATCTCAGCCGCTAAACCCACGCTTTCGGCATTCCACGACTTCGCGGCCGCTTATATCAAAAAATACCCGTCGTCGAAACTTATCATCACTCTCTACGACAGAAGCTCCATAATAGTTAATAACCGCCTCGCCGTTTTCGAATCGCGCGAATGCGTGAAAGATCTGGCGGCATGCTTCTCAAAGATCTCAACATTACTTGGAAAACCCATAGATATAGTCTATTTCGACGCCGATAATTTCCAGTGCTTCGAGCTTTTATACGAACTCGCGCCTTTCGTGAATTTCGTGATAGGCTCCGAAGAAAAGATGCCGGCCGCGGGAACTCCTTATTCCTTCATACTCGATAAAATAATAGCCCAGAAGGAATTCGAGCCCCGGCGCTTCTGCTTCGCTTTCGTGAGCGCGTGGCAGAAATATTACACGGGCCTTGCCGGACACGGAATAAGATCGACGCTTTCGGCCATAAACACCGCCGAATTTCCGATGGTCACCGAAAAAATGGATATTTTTCTGGCCGCCCTCAAAGAAGACCTTGCCCTCGAAAAACACCGGAAGGTCTTCACGGGTTCCGTTCTGAAAAAAGTCAGGCGCTATATAAACGGCCAGATGGTGGACGCTTTCGATCTCGGCCGCCTGGTCAACGAAGAGATACTCGAGGAAACTGCGGAACAGAGTTCGCGCGAATTTCTGGCGTCGGTCACTAACGCCACGGTTAAAAATTCGGCCATCGGAGATTTCGGAAAGATACCGGTAACATATAACTCCTTCGGCGTTTCCATGTTCATGCCGCAGCCGGCTCCGAACCTTCAAAATTACTCGGATCTCGCTTTCGCTAAAACAACCGGCTGGAAAAGCTTTTTAGACTTTTTCTACAGCTTTTCGCTTCAAAGGAACTGGTAGTTGGTTAATCCTGAAAAGAATTCCGCGCTCATAGTTATTTTAATATTTTTATCTTATTTCATGCCCGCGGCCGTTTTTGCCGGTTCAGCGGGCGAAAACCCCTTTACGCTGAAAATAACCGGCATATCCAAAAACGAATTTCCTAAAATAAGCATCGACGCCTACTTTAAAAAGGAAGGCGGCGGGAGCGAGAACGGCCTTTCACAGTCCAATTTCACTCTTTTAGAAAACCGGTCGCCGCAAAATCCCGAATACGTAAAAAGAAAGACAGCGAGTAAAACTCTCGCGGTCATCATCGATAAAAGCCTTTACGGAGATAGTTATGCGCCAGAGACCCAAAGCTCGATCGCGAAGGCGGCCTCTTACCTCGAGGGCCTCGACGCCATGGGGCTCTTCTCTTACTGCCCGAATATCGGCGAGATCCCGTTCTCCTCGGACTCCTCGAAGTTTGCAAAGGTAACGCCGATGCAGTCCTTCGCCCCTGAATTGAGTTCGTCAATGGTGATCGGCCGCGCGCTCGATGTCATTTCGGAACGCGCAGGCGAAAAACACATAATTTACATGACGGCGGAAGATATCGAACTTGGCGATGAGCTCGTCGGAAAATGCACGGTTTCGGACGCGCCCGGGCCGTTCATATTCCACATACTCAAATTCCCCGTTTTTTCAGGCGAGGTATTCGGCGGCGGGAGCGAATCCGCCCGCATGGCCGATCTTTCAAAAGCGACCGGCGGCCAGTATATCGAAGCGGGAGCTTCCGAGATGACGCGAGTCATGGAAGAGGTCATGAATAAGATAAAAAGCAATTATGAGATAGGCTACCAGTCTTCGATGCCCTATTCCAACGGCCAGAAGCGTACGGTATATCTTTCCACCGATTTCATGAATCAAAAAACCTCCGCCGAAACTTCATACACGGTCGATTTCAACCTTCCGGAGATCTCTTTCGGAAGCGACACAAATCCTTTTTATTACCAGGAGATCAGCCCCATAACGATAGAGCGGGCTAATGAGCTCGGCCTTTCAATATCGGCAAGCGTACGCTTCAAAAATAACACGGCGCTCGCGCCGGCCGCCAAAGCCTTCATAGGTTTCGGCAGTTACGGCGTGGACGGCAGGCCTGACGGCCGTTCCCAATTCATGCTTGAAATAAATAACCGCTTCGAAGTGGCCGCCGCCAAATATAAATTCAGCGGTGGTGAAGGTTCCGGTTACTTTTCCCGTTACGATTCATTCGCGGTCCGGGAAGAGGTCATAGAAACTAAATTTCTGAAGAACGGCGCCGGAAAAGAACTCAACAAAGCCGGAATATACTGGCAGCCTGTTTTTAAAAATGATAATTATAAGCAATGGGTAAGGGTTTTTATGTCCTTCAGGCCGGAACGCGTGATAAGCGACGGTTCGGTAAGATACGCCATATTTTTAAGCGGAACCGCGCTCGACGGGAAAAGCAGGGACATCGAATTCGACGGAGTACAGCTTCAATACGGGGCGGTGCCCACCGTGTTCACCGAGACCAGAACGCTTTATTACGGCCCCGACGACATCACTAAAACTATGATAATCCCTATCAATCCGCGAATAGAATATCAGATGAAATAATTATTTTTCTTCATTGTTTTTAACGGCGGCCCCGGAATTTTTTTTGATCCGGGCCATTTTCGCTTTCGCGGCGGACCATTTCGGATAAACTGCGGCGCATTCGTTCATAAGCAAAACCGCTTCCGAATCATGTCCCGAATCCGAAAGCGCCTGGGAGAGGACCAGATAAAGATTTCCGGCGCGGGCATCGCTTTTTTGAAGCTCGCGGAATTTAGCCAGGGCCTCGTTCATATTATCGTTTTGAACGAGAGTATATACTTCCGCCGCCCGTTCGCTGACCGAAGACAGTTTGGATAGAAGAGGAGTTCCAAAGGCGGAGAGCATTTTTTTATTGTTCTCGTTTATCTCGGCCGAGATCTTTTCGGACGCGTCCAGATTTCCGCTGACCTTGAAAAGTTCCCAGGAATTACCGTGTTTTGAACATCGGACGCGGACCTCATAAGCAGCGAGTTCAGCGTCATAGGAAAAATTGCTCGAATATTCTCCGCCGTCCGGGCATTTCGGCGGCGAGGCCAGAAAGCCTTCTGAAATAAGCCGGTCGTCGGAAGCGCCCGCCGGGACGCAATGATCGGGAAAAATTTCAGGAAATAAGCGCCATACCATATCGAGAAATTCACAATTCAAATAACAGCTCCTGCGTCCGGGACTCATTTTTTCGTATTGCCGGTCAAAAATATTTACTATCTTGAATATACCGGATTTCTCATCGAGAGAAAGCACGAATTCGCAGTTGACACAGTCGCCGTCCTTGTTAGTGAAAACAACTATGACGCTCACGGTTTCCGATTTAGAACCGGAATGAGATATTATTTTCCTGTCAAAACCCGAAAAAAGTTTAAGATCGCTTATGAAATCGGGCGTTAAAAAGTTCTCGCCCCCGTTGACGCAAAATTTTGCGGCCTCGTCATTTTTAGACCTGAAGACCCTGTCCAGAAAAGACGATACCGTCGAATTCACGGCGGATATAGACGCGGCGTCCGGCGCCGTGAGTTCTATCGGCAAAGTATCGGCGGCCCACGCATAAGAAGTTAAAACGAACGCGAAAAGCAAATTCAGGATAACGAAAAAAAATGAACGGAACGGATCTCCGGCCGGATATATAGACATAAGTAGTTGTCCTTTCATTGTTATAATCTATTGGTATCATTTCAAAAATAAAACCGCCTTTTCATCTTATCACAAATTTCGGTTAAATTCAATAGCGGCAGCATAAAGTAAAAGAACATGCTGCCGATAACTATCATGAATTTCAGTAATTTTTTATATTTATAGATGTCGGGTGGTAATAATATGAATGTGACCAATAGTAAAAAAAACCTGTTCAAAGCTCTTTTAGTCATAGCGCTGGTTCTTTTCCATTCGGGCGCCGCGGTTCACGCGGGCGAACTCGACAAAACCCTTAAAAATCTGCTGAAAGAACAGCAGGCCAAACATCTTGCAGAAAAAAAGACGGCAAGCCAGATCTCCAAGGAAGAAATATTAAACAACAGCCCCGAACTGAAAAAACTATTCAGCAAGGCCCGCAAGAGCTCGATCAAAAAGAGCGCACCGAAAAAAGCCTCTGAACCTGTCCTTCCCGAAACTATCGAAGATATGGTCGGAGCTCAATCGGCCGTCGTTCTCGACAGCAAAAGCGAAAAGGTCTTGTTCAGCAGGAACGCTTTTAAAAAAATGGCACCGGCGTCGCTTACAAAAATAATGACTGCCATCGTGGTTTTAGAGGCCTGCGACGATCTCTCCAAAACCGTTACGATAAAACACGACATCAGGGTCAGATCCGACGGGGTCGCTTTAGGGCTTAACGCGGGCGATCGGACCACTCTGGAAGAACTTTTATACATGGCGATGCTTTATTCGGCGAACGACGCCTGTATCGCCATCGCGGAAGAGGTCGGGGGCTCGGTTTCCGATTTCGCCAAGATAATGAACTCGAAGGCGAAAGATATAGGCGCGGTGAACTCGAATTTCGTAAATCCTAACGGAATGCCTAATTCCCAGCATTATTCGAACGCTTATGACATAGCCGTTATTTCGAACTACGCCATGAAAATCGAAAAATTCGCAAAGATAGTAGGCACTAAAAACAAAACCGTCCACATATCCGGAATAAAAGAAGTGGTCAAGAAAAACAAAAAACTTAAAACCGTTACCAAACAGCTTGTAAAATATGACAGAACGATCAAACTCGCCAACCGCCACAAACTTTTGGGCAAAGTGGAAGGCGTGCGCGGCATAAAAACCGGATACACCATAGCTGCCGGCAGGTGCCTCGCCACATCTTACTCGGAAGGCGGAAAAGATCTGATAATAATAGTTTTAAAAGGCAAAGATGTCGTATCCGATACCATGGCTCTTCTTAAATATGATAAATTCCCGCAGGGAGCCAGCATGGTCGCGGCGCGGCCCGACCTGAAGCCTGAAATGCCCGCCGCTTTGAACGGCGCCGGAAAGATCGACAATATAACTCTTTCAACTATAACCAGAAATAACTGATCTTTTTTAAAAAAATCAGCAGGAACTATTAATGAATTTGAATTTCACGCCGAAATGTAATACATAAGTTTTGATAAAAACCAACATAGGACATTAGAGACCTAACCAAACATAAAAACCGCAGGAACTGGGCATTCTTGCGGTTTTTATGTTTTTTTGCTTGCTATTTTTTTTTTATTCTGATATATTGAATTTAACATATAGTATCGATGATATCGCTCTGTATTTAAGGTCAAACGATACAGTGAAAGTATTGCCGAAAGAACTCGAAAAAAAGTATTGACTATACAGCAGGCATTTTTGCATTGTTCCTGCGCTAATTTTTTAAAAATTTAAAATCAATTCGGGGGTAAGGTATGAAAAAAGCCGTTATCATGGCCGGTGGGTTCGGGACCAGGCTCCGTCCCATTACCTGCACAATTCCAAAGCCTATGGTCCCTATCGTTAATAAGCCTATGATGGAGCACATAATCGAATTATTAAAACGGCACGGCTTAAACGATATCCTTTCGGTGCTTTTCTTCCAGCCGGACCAGATAACTTCGTATTTTGGCGACGGCGACGCGCTCGGCGTAAAAATGTCATACGTCGGAGCTACCGACGATCTCGGAACCGCGGGCTGCGTTGGTTTTTCCCGCGAACATCTGAAGGAACCGTTCGTTGTCATATCCGGCGACGTATTGACCGATTTCGACCTGAAAAAGGCCATCGAATTCCATGAATCCAAAAAAGCCATGATAACCATAATTTTAACGCGCGTCGACAACCCTCTCCAGTTCGGCGTGGTCATCACCGAAAAGGACGGACGCATATCGAGATTCCTCGAAAAACCGTCATGGGGAGAAGTTTTTTCGGACACCGTCAACACCGGCATCTACATAATCGATCCTGAAGCGCTTAATTATATACCCAAAGGAAAGGAATTCGACTTTTCGAAAGATCTTTTCCCGCTGCTTTTAAAGAACAACCTTCCGCTTTACGGCTATATCGCGGACGGCTACTGGAAGGATATCGGAGATCTCGGCGAATATCTTCTCTGCCACCGCGACATATTCGACGGAAAGGTCGACGTCAACATACCCGGAACGCGCATGAACGTGATCGGAAAAGACGTGATAACCGGCGAAAACACTATAATCGAGGAAAAGGTCGAAATGCGCGGCGGCGTGGTCATCGGAAAAAATTGCCTCATAAAACGCGGCGCTTCGGTCATAAATTCGGTCATCGGCGATAACTGCATAATAGAAAGCGGCGCCAAGGTCAGCGGATGCGTGATATGGAACGACACCTACATCGGCCAGCAGGCTGTATGCCGCGAGAACATCATAGGCCGCAACTGCAGGATATTAAGCCGCGCGTTCATAGCCGAAGGCGTCGTCATCGCCGACGAATGCCACATCGGAGAAGACGCCGTATTAAAAGCCAACATAAAAGTGTGGCCGCATAAACTCGTGGACGCCGGATCGACCCTTTCCACAAGCCTCGTCTGGGGCGAAAAATGGAACAGCGTCCTCTTCGGCGCGAACGGCATATCGGGGATCGCGAACATCGAACTCACGCCTGAATTTGCGGCCAAGATAGGCGCCGCGTGCGGAGCGTTCTTCGGAATGAGCTCTAACGTGGCCACTTCCAGAGATTCACATAAAACTTCAAGACTTATAAACCGCGCTCTCATATCAGGGATACTATCGAGCGGCTGCAACGTCCACGACCTTCAGGTAATGCCGGTTCCCGTGTCCCGCTATCAGCTCGCGGCCAACAACCAGAAAGGCTGCATACACACCAGAATATCGCCTTACGACCCCAACATGATCGAGATCCGTTTCTATGATTCGAACGGGATGTCGCTTTCCGTGTCCAAACAAAAATCCATCGAGCGCCTCTTCTTCCGCGAGGATTTTCCGCGCGCGACGTCAGACGAAACAGGCACCATCCATTTCCCTCACAGGACCCTCGACATGTACGTAGAAGGCCTCAGAAAATATGTGAACACCGACCTTATAAAAAAACAATCCTTCAAGATCGTCATCGATTACGCGTACAGCCCCGCGTCCATAATATTTCCTCAGGTGCTGGGCCAGTTCGGCGCCGAGGCGGTATCTCTCAACGCCTTCATCGATGAATCAAGGCTTTCCAAAGACGCCATGTCCCATTCCACTTCTCTGCGCCAGCTTTCAACCATAGTACAGTCGCTCAACGCCAACTTCGGCGTGATGCTCGACGTAGGAGCCGAAAAGATCTTCATAGTCGACGAAACAGGCCGCATACTCTCCGACGATATCTCGCTCGCGTTCATGAGTTATCTCGTAATGAGCACATGCCCCGCCGGTTCAAAGATCGCCGTGCCCGTCACCGCCTCGAGAATAATCGAAGAGATGGGCGAAAAAATGGGAATATCCGTGATCCGCACCAAAACCTCCCTCTGCAATATGCTCCAGGACGGCGTCAACGCGGGAGTATCCTTCATAGGCGACGGCGCCGGCGGCTTTGTGTTCACCGACTTCCAGCCCGCGTCGGACGGCATGATAGCGATATGCAAACTCATGGAAATGCTCGCCATGACGAAAAAATCCGTTTCCGATATAATCCGCGAACTTCCGCACTCGCATGTTTTAAAGGTTCAGGTCCCCTGTTCATGGGATTTCAAAGGCAAGGTAATGCGTAATCTCATCGAAGACACCCGCGATCTCAACGCCCAGCTCATAGACGGAATAAAAATATTCTATGAGAACAGGGACTGGATGCTTATAATCCCCGATCCGGACAAACCGTTCTTCCACATACACGCGGAAACGGACTCGCCGGAAACATCCAACAGGCTCTTAAAGGAATACTCCGAAAAAATAAAATTCTGGCAGATAAAAGAAGACATCGGAAATGATGACCCACAAAAGGTTCAGGGCTGGAAGGTCGATCTTTAAAATCAAAATTTTATAATTAACTATTGATTTTTCAAACTTTAATTGATATTATGTCTTCAAAAAAACAGGAGGATTCTCAAACATGAAAAAATTCGTTATCGCCGCAGCCATCCTTTTCGCGGCTTCCCCGGTTCTCGCAGCTGATTATTCATATTCCGACAAGGCCGGCAAAGCTTTGTTCGAAGGCAAGGTCATCGATAAACCTTCTTTCGTAATGGATCATTTAAGCCACCAGGCCGGCATGACAAAGGTCATGAATCAGATACTGGAACAGCATACCCCTGAAGCTCCTAAAGTTGAAGAAACGGTTGCTCCCCAGGCCGCTCCGGTTCAGGAACTTACTCCCGCTCCCGTCGAAGTCAAAGAAATAAAAAAAGAAACCAAAAAGGCTAAAAAGGCTAAAAAAGCTAAAAAGGCTAAAAAGGCTAAAAAAGCCAAAAAAGTAGCCGAACCCAAGGCCGCTGAACCTAAAGCCGAAGAAAAAGCCGCCGAACCCAAGGCTGCTGAACCTAAAGCCGAAGAAAAAAAGGCTGAGATCAAGTAATTCGATATATAATATAATTTAATATCGTCAAAAGGGGCTGCCCAAAGTTTTTTGGGAGCCTCTTTTTATTTACGCGCAGAACATTTACAATCTTTTACGCAAAGCCGCTTTTATTATTTTACTGTTCGGCGAACCGCCGGATCAAGGCCAATAGAACTCTTAACGCCTTTCTTAAATCCCGCTGATCAAATCACGATCCATGGATCATTTCATACACAAGTATTTAGCTTAGCTCATATTTAAGGGCTATCCGCTCGTTTTTGAGACCGTTTTGATCAGGAACCTTTTTTGATCAAATTATAATCTAATCAAAAATTAATCAGGAAGCAATCACGATGTCTGTTTTTTGGACAGACCGATCATTGTTATTGCCTGATTATTTCACACATTTACATTTAAATTATATTAAATTAGTCCTATTACCGGTCTGAATGTCTTTGTAATTTCGAAAAACAACCGTTTTACAGCCGTTTTACAATTTTGGCATGCTTATTGCTAACTAATATGTGTCTTGAAAAAGACTTTTGAAATTGTTATTTAGAAATTTAGTTTTTTATAGAGTTTACCTCGGGCAGGGTAATTGCTTACCCAAGCAAAATACTGCCTAACTTCATACCTACCCCTAATTCTTGCCATTAATTTAATACGAATAACAAGGCAAATCCTCCATCGAATAATGATGGGGGTTTTTTTTATCCAAATTTGATTATTGTTTGACTTTATTAAAATGAGCGCGCGTTTTTTTCACGCAGCGGTTCCTTTTAATCAAAACGGCAGCAGTCTCATAAAGACAATGCGTCTTAACTCCGTTGTTCCGTTCGCTCGTTGGGGTGTCCCTGTTATTTAAAAAGACAGCAGTCATAAAGGCACCTGCCGAGATCTTCATCGCAGGCGGGAGCTTTTCCAAAAACTGCGTTCCACATTTCCGGACTTTCCATGCAAAAATAAATATTGATAAGGCCTTCCGCGTCATATTCGCGGATAAGTTCGACCATCTTTTTAAAAAGGCGTTCACGCTTGAATCTGAAATACCTGGCTTTTTTGTCGTATCCTTTTATGAATTCGTTATAAATAATTTTCGAATTCGGAAAGCGGACGGCGATAATATCCTTCAGTTTTGGAATAAACCTGAAACATCCGAGGCTGATATATTTTATCTTCGCCGCCGGCAGGTATTCAAAGATCATGCGGACGGTTTCAGCCATGTTGGCGTCAAAATCATCATGGTCTATTATCGGATCGAAATGAAGCGTTATATTATAGCCCGCTTCGGCGCATTTTTTAGCGGATGTCAACCGTTCAGCGAGACTCGCCGTCTTATGCTCCTCGCTTCTAACTATCTCCGGCGAATTCATTGACCAGGACAGCAGAACGTTCGCGGGCGCGGGCCTTTCCAGAAAGGTTTCGGCGTGATCGGTCTTGGATTTAAATTCTATCAGCGCCTCAGGCCTTTTTTCGAAGTAATCCATTATGAAAGACGAATATTTAGTGAGATGATCCAGAGCCATCGAATCGGTGAATTCGCCGGTTCCGACCCTGTACGGATTTTCCGATACTTTTGGGATGCGGGCGTCCAGTTCAGCGAACAAAGCGTCAATGTTAGCGTAAACTATCATCAGCGGGTTGTTCAGGTACGCCTGCAGTATGCAGTATGTGCAATCCATGGGGCAGTTCTGAGCGAAATCTATAATATAATAATCGCAGCATATATAATCGTTGGTGCCGGGGCACTTCTTCAGGAATTCGCCGTTATTTTCGGTAATTAAAAGCGTTTTTTTTCCCTCGCGGAAAGGGTCCGCCGAGGCCCGTGCGCGATCCGCTTCGGATTCTGCGCCGATCTCATCGACGTATTCCACGGGGATATCCATCCCGGAAACGGCCGCGAGGATATTTCGCGTCACCGGGGATCCGGTCACTACAGGCTTATCGAGTATCAATATCTTTTCGGGATAATATCTTTTCATATTCTAATTTACTTATATACAATGCCCGTCGTGATCTTCCGCCGGAAACTGACGTTTCGTTTTAAATTTTCAGGCGCCCGTTCCGAAGCCGCAAATTATTCGCCTGCCAAGCCTTTTTTTATGTCCACCCGGCGGCTTGAAGAATCAAAGGCCGGCCTTCGGCCCGTTCATTCCCCGGAAGCAAACTCTTTCAAAAGCGCGGTCTTTTTAAGTTTTTCAAGTTCCTTTATTTTAGCGTCGATATCATTGGCGCCCCTTACGGAAAACGACAGATTAAGTTCGTCCTTTTCAAAATAAGGGAACTGATTTATGGAGATACCGGTCACGCCTGAATTTTTAAGACATTCATGAAAATATTTCAGACGCGATTCATATTCCGGTCTTCTGATATTTAAAAGCCGCTGTCTTAAAAGCGCCGTCTTTTCATTAGAATTCAAAGAATCATCCAGAAGAACGCCGCGAACGCCGATAAATTCAAGGACCTCGAAGGCGCCTTCGCCGCGCTCGCGCGACGCTTCGAATATATTCACGGCCATTTCCGCCGAAATATTAGATCCCATCCTGCACAATGCGGCCATTTCGACGAAAAGTTCCTGGGCCCGGCCGTCGAATTTAGCCAGATCAAGGGCGGCGCCGAGCGGAAGCCAGCCTTCGGTCAGAGCTTCCCGAGCGATGGCGCATAACGATATAAGCGAAGCGTATCTTTTGAACTGATGCTCCGACGCCTGAACTCCGAACATCTCAAAAAACCTTTTAATTATCTCTTTCGCTTCATAAAACTTAGAAAGCTTATCGATGGAAACGGCTATCTCTAAAGGATTCGGGACGCGGGACGCGAAATTATCGCATACGGCCATTTCAAGCTGCTTCTCTTCCGAAAGAGGGCCCGCGTCGATACATGGCAGCTCGCCGGATGAGTCGATGCCGAAAAATATTTCAGCGCGCCGGTGCCCGGCTATGATATCGAATTTCGCGTTATCGCCCGCGCAGACGATGACCGGATTTATGACGCCCATTATTTTTATGGACGCGGCAAGCCCTCGGGAAGGGCCAAGCGTGACCCTGTTCTTATTCGAAAAATTTATGGCGTCTTTTTTTAATTTCATAACTTCGGTTCCCCTGTTTTAATTTATGTCAAGCGCCGAAAACATCGTTCGGTCTGATGGGTTTAATATAGAGCATCTTTCCGTCGATATCGGCTTTAGGCGAAAAACCCATTTTCTTTAAATATGTTTCGTGCTTCACATTCGAGGTCAGCGCGCTGAACCGGCTATATCCCGAATGCGCGAAATATTTTTCGTTCTCGATATAAATATAATGGCCGATCTTGAAATCGCGATATTCGGGTATGGCGAAATCCATCTGCACCATAAGCGATCCGTCCACGCATTTTTTGCCGATGAAGACTCCCGCCGTGATCATGTTCCTTAAGATATAAAAGCTCACCGTGTCGTCATTTTCACAGCAGTTAAAATTAAATTCCGGAAAGAAGATCTTTATATCGTGTTTATAATGATCAAGAAAATGTTTTAAATAACGATCGTCTTTTTTTATTTCAAGCACCTTGAAATATTGCTTTTCGGTGTATATAGCATGAAGATAATAAATATCTATGAACGCGATAGCCAGGTTCAAACCGCCGACCGGAAGCGAACCGAGCATGAATCCATAAGCCGATATCATGAGGGCGCCAAGAAGGTTCAGCCAGCGGAGTTTTATTATCGAACTCATCAGAAGCGAGATCGCAATTATCACCGAGGCCGAATATCCGAGCCATTCGATATATGAAACGTTTAAAAACATTACACCACGCCTTATCTTTTTTGTTTATTAAAGGCGCGCCGCATCAGGACGGGTTCTAATTCACGACAGCCTTTATTCCTGCTCAATTTTAAAACAAAAAGCTTAAAAATTCAATCTATTTTTTTGCCGGACGATTTATTTCAAAACTTTTTAACCAGCTTTCATCAGCCGCCATACCCGCACATAAACTGAATTTTTTGTCTTTGACAAGATACGGCCGGCGCGGTTTCAAAGTTAAACGTCCCCGAGAAACAGAGCGTTATAAGCTGACAGGCGCCATCCCTGTCAGCGCCGGCGTCTCACGGACCCGCCAAAACCACTGCCCGGCCAACCGAAAACATTGACAAAAATCATAAAATAACATAAAATCATGCCTGTATTACTATTTTATGTCCTTCGACGGAACCGACAAATTAAAACCCCTTCACCGGCGTGGAAACGAGATTTTAAAATGATATTTTCAAAGCGTTCATCCATCATAGACGCGCTCGTCAGGTACGCGGCCGGGCTTATGTTAGCCGTCCTCGCCGTGAATTTCTTCTTTCCCGGCGCGAAGCCGGAAGCGAGGATCGAGGCCTCGAGCACCTCGCAAAACTATGAGAAGGCCGCGAAGGACGCGTTCGCGGTACTTTCCGCGGACCCGATGAATATCCGGAAGAACCGAAAGTATCTGATGCTATACAAAGATTGGAAAAATAAACGGAAGCCTCCCGCGATACCTCAAGACCTTATCGCAAAATACGAAGCCATGGCGGCATCGAAAGAGGTTCGCGTACGAGATCTCGGCGCCTTCTGCGTCGGATTCATATATCTTCTTTACAACGACAACGCCGCCGCGATCAAAAATTTCGAAAAAGTATCTGATAAAAAAATGCCTTTCCTCAATAACGCTATGGGCAGCGCCTATTTTTCCATCGAGAATTACGAAAAGTCCATCGATCACGATTATTTGGAGATCGCCGTCAATCCGGATTTCAAAGGCGCATACGCAAACCTTGGAACCGCGCTGTATAAAACTCGGAAATACACCCGATTGGCTGAACTTCTGAAAGACCCGAAGGCCGCTGCCAACATTAATGACGACATGAAGTCTCTGGCGGCGTTTCACGAGCGGGACTACCCAAATTTTATCCGCTGCGCCGTTTTAAAAAGATACGGAAGCGCCGGAATGGCCGGCGTGATCGGAAACCTGATAATTTTAGCGGTATGGGTCTTATTCATAAGGCGGCTGGATATTTTGGGACCCCGAAGGGCCGTTTCCGTCGCCGCCATGCTCGCGCTCGCAATGGCCGTGTCTTTGACCGCAGGCATTGGTTACAGGCTGATGTGGTACAACGGTTTTGACCTGTGCGGAGATTGGAAGAACGACCTCATATATTGCGTCTTCGGTGTCGGCATCATAGAAGAGACGATAAAAATCCTGCCTTTTCTGATCTTTCTTGTATTCACGCGCAGAAATCGCGATACATTCGACTATATCTCATGTCCGGCGCTCGCGGGGCTCGGGTTCGCTTTTATCGAAAACCTGATATTCTTCAGCGATCAGGGGCTCACGCATATCCTGCCGCGTTCGTTCTCGAGCGTCATTATGCACATGTCTTTATCCGTGATGGCCGCGCATGGTTTCTACGCGGCGAAATATGAAAAACCGAAAAATCCCGTCGCGGGAATACTTTTTTATTTTTTCGCGGCTGTTGTGCTGCACGGCGTTTATGATTTTTTCGTTAACTTGAAAACTCTGCCACGATATTACGAGATCCTGGCGATATTCATATTTTTATTTTGCATGATATTCTTCGGATGGTCAGTAAAAACGGCCATCAAATGCTCAAAACATTTCGACGCCGAAAAGGCGAAAAAACTCGGCGGCCTGTCGCTTTTCCTGATCTTAAGCGATTCGTTCTTCATCGTTACAGTGGCGCAGTATATGATCCTGGGTATTAAATTCGGTTCTTCCAATGCTAACGCATTCCTGACCGGATCGGCGGTTTTAATATTTTATTATCTGCTTCTCATGCTCAACGCGCTCTGGATCGTAAACATGAAAATAAGCGATGATAAAAAAACAATAGAACTTCCTGATATTTCAGCGATCTTTCGATAAAGGAGCAGATGTTAAAATGAATATTGTCATCAGCGGATCGGGCGGGTTCATAGGTTCGGCGCTCACGGCGCATCTTAAAAACCTCGGACATGTAGTGTCGCCTGTCAAAACGGCCGATCTTGCGTTAGACGAAAGTGCCATCGCCGCTAAATTCAACGGCGCGGAGGCCGTCATAAATCTTGCCGGGGCGCCTATAATAGGCCGCTGGAGCGAAGAATATAAAAAGAAGATCTATGAAAGCCGCGTCTTTACGACAAGCCGGATCATAAAAGCGATATCGTCACTCGATAAAAAACCGGAGATTTTAATATCCGCCTCAGCCGTCGGCATTTACGACAACCGGAACACTTACGGCGAAGAGAACGCGCAATACGCCGATGATTTTCTTGCAAATGTCTGTAAAGACTGGGAAAGCGAAGCTCAAAAAGCGCGCGGCTCCGGGATCAGGACCGCTGTTTTTCGTTTCGGAGTGGTCCTCGGCGCAAACGGCGGCGCTCTCGGACAGATGCTGCTCCCTTTCAAAATGGGCCTGGGCGGCAAAATAGGCGACGGCAGCCAGCATTTTTCATGGATCGAACTATCGGACGCGCTGAGAGCGTTCGAGCACGTCATAAATAACGCCGGCCTTGAAGGCGCGTTCAACATCACCTCGCCGAATCCGGTCACCAATGAGATCTTCACAAAAACGCTAGCCAGCGTTCTGGGCCGTCCCGCTTTCATACCGCTGCCGTCTTTCGCGCTCAAAATGATCTTTTCAGAAGGCGCTAAAGTTTTGACCGACGGGCAGTCCGCGATCCCGGCGCGGCTTTTAAAAAGCGGTTTTAAATTCAACTTCCCGGAACTCGAAAACGCTTTGAAGCATATCCTGAAAAAGAACTGAATCCGCCGCGAATTTTTTCCGCGGGCCGCTCCAAAACCCTTTTAAATTTTATTGATTTTTATATCTTTATATGATAAAATCGCTTTTGCTTCAGCTATAATTTTTATAATGCCGGGCTTGGCGATTTATTTATTATGATCCGGAAACGCCATCTATCAGTCACTTGAGCATTCATCAGCGGAATGCCGGACGATATAAATAAAATGCCCTTGTTCTTTTATTTTGAATCCATTTAATAATATTATTTTATTCTAGGAGTGATATCGATGTCTCAAAAAAACGGCGGTAACGGATCGGATTTTTCTTATAAATGGTGGGCGGCTGGGGATCTCAACGCCTTTTTCGGCCTCATGGTCGATAACGTCACAAACCTGGTCATCCTCGCCGTGATACTTCAGGGCTTCGGCATGAAACCGGAATTCATCTATAAGAACATGGTCCCGGGAACCGCTCTGGGCGTGCTCTTTGGAGACGTCGTTTACACGATAATGGCCTGGCGCCTGGCTAATAAAACTAAAAACCCGAACGTGACGGCAATGCCGCTCGGACTCGACACGCCTTCGACGATCGGCATCGCGGCTGCGGTGCTCGGCCCCACTTTCATCGCCAGCGGAAACAATGAAATGCTCACCTGGAAGGTCGGCATGGCTACGCTGATATTAATAGGCATTATAAAAGTGATAATGTCCTTCTTCGGAGGATACGTTCAAAAGATGGTCCCGAAAGCCGGACTTCTCGGATCCATTGGCGGCATCGGCATAGCGCTTCTGTGCGTGCTTCCGCTTTTAACGCTCTTTAAAATGCCGGTCGTAGGGCTTGTGGCGCTTGGAATAATCCTTTACTCGCTGATCGCGCGGCTGGACCTTCCGATGCGGCTGCCAGGCGTTTTCGTATCAGTTATTGTGAGCGCCGCGATCTATCATATTTTCGCGCCGATGGGATTACTCGGCGTTCACTACGAAGTTCCCAAATTCAGCTTTCTTTTAAGCTTTCCGATGCCGACTTTCGCGTTCATGGACGGCATGAGCGAAGCCGTTAAATACCTGCCTATAGCTCTTCCGTTCGGCCTTTTAACCATCATCGGCGGCATAAACGTCACAGAATCGGCCCGCTGCGCCGGCGACGACTACGACACGAAATCGATACTTCTCACCGAAGCTTTCGCGACGCTCATAGCGGGCTTCACCGGCGGCGTCGCTCAATCGACGCCTTACATCGGCCACCCTGCTTACAAACACATGGGAGCGCGCGCCGGATACACTCTCGCGACCGGACTTTTTATCGGCATCGGCGGAATGTTCGGCTATCTCACCTGGATGCTTCAGGTGCTTCCGGATGCGTGCGTGGCGCCAATTTTAATATTCGTCGGACTTGAAATAGCCAGCCAGGCCTATCACGAATGCCCGAGAGAACACGCGCCGGCCGTCACTTTCGCGTTCCTTCCGATAATCGCCAACCTTCTTCTTATAATCGTCGGCCAGATATTAATGGCGGTTCCGGCCGATATACAGGCAAAATTTTCTCCGGATCTTAAACTCACCATCGATATAATATCCATGCTCGGACACGGTTTCATTTTGACGGCCATGCTCTGGGGCGGCGCGCTCGCGCTTATAATCGACAGAAAGCTCGCGACCGCCGGACACTATTTCATTGTGACCGCGCTATTCACGCTCTTTGGGATCATCCACTCCATATCGCCTAACGGCGACATGTACCTGCCGTGGAACGTAAGTTCGCGCCTTCCTGTCCAATTCACGGCGGGCTATATCATACTGGCTATATTGATGTATATTTTCAGCGTTTCAGCAAATAGTGAAAAAGCCGAAAATACTCCCGCTCATTAATTGCGCTGAGCGGTTAGCATAAACGTTTGATCCCGGCGCGTAACTGCGGCGGGAGGATAAAGAGTGAAACGATACGCGGCAGCCCGTATCATTCGGCCGGACTTATTTTTAAAACCTGAGCGGCGGGCCGGGGTATCGTGAAATGAAAAGAGCTGCCTTCCATGCTGCTGCTTTCGAACCAGATCTTTCCGCCGTGTTTTTCGATTATTTTTCTGGTTATAGCAAGGCCGAGTCCGGTGCCTTCCGCGCCTGCATTTTCTTTTGTCCTGTAAAACGGAGCAAAGATATTTTTCTGATAGATCCTGGCTATGCCGATCCCGTTGTCGGAAACGGTAAATTTATGTTTATTGGCTTCTTCTTCCCATCGAATGCTTATTTTTTTACGATCTCCCTGACCGATATACTTTATAGCGTTTGAAACAAGGTTTATAAAAACCCTCTCGATCGAATTTTTATCCGCGTAAATATCGGGCAGCTTCTCCGGAATAATAAACTCGATCTCCGATTGTTTTATCTGATCTTCGAAGATCTTAGATACGGACGACAAGGTATCGCCGACATTGAACTTTTCGATCTTAAATGAAGCGACTTTAATGTGGCTGAAAGCCAGTATATCTTCTATCAGATTTTTCATCATGTTCGACGCCCTGTAACCTTTTTCAACGAATCCATTTAATTCCTTTATCGAGGATGCATCGAGGGCGCTTCCGGCGTTAAGCTTTTCAATTTTAACGCCCAGCATCTGATAGTATCCGAAAACGGCGTTAAGCGGATTTTTAAGATCATGTGAAACCGTGCTTGCGTATGCGTCAAGTTCTATATTCTGGTCGTAAAGCAATTCATTCTTGTTTTTCAATTCTTTTAAAAGGTCCATGTTGTCAATTAAAAGCTCGGCTTCCCTTATGAGTTCTCCTATAAGATCAAGCTTCGAATTCAGTATGGATCTGGCGGTCTCCCTGAAATAAAACGCATAGTATTTGACGATCTTTGAATCTTTTAAAATTGGATAGATCAGTATAGCCCCGATGTTTTTCGCACTTAAATTTTCAACGAATTTTTTTTGTTCCGCGCTGAATCCGGCCGGATCGCCAAGCGCGCCCTTTAAGAACCTTGACGCTTCATATATGACGGGTTCTTTCACCTTTTCAACATGATTGAAAAGAGGGGCGAAAGCTTCGATCTTCCAATCGTCATCATCGACCGCTGAAAACGCTTCGAATTCAGAAAATGAATTTGATTTTTTATGCGAATCGATATTAATATCACCGGACGCCCGGACGAATACGCTCACCATACATGCGTTAAGAGCGTTAGAGATCATATAAAGCAATTTGGGATAATCTATTTCTTCTATACCGCCCCTTAAGATGTCGAACATATTCGTCTTTAATTTTTCTATTTTAAACCTGTTGTCGATCTGGTCAAAAGCGTAAGAAATTTTCTCCGAAAAATAGAAGGCTATAAGAAAACCTATTACACTGATCGCGATAAAAATGATTATGCGCTCAAAAATAATATTATCGTAGAACAGGATGTTTTTCTCGGTCTTGCCGACCAGATTATTGAATTCCTGGAACTTGATATTTTCTATAATGAGCTGCATCGATTCATAATCGCTTCGAAAATTATTTAAAATGGATTGAAGCGATTCGATGGTGTTTTTGGCCGTCATTTTTTCCTTGACAAATTCATCGTTGAATTTCACGTGCCGGTCGCACAGCTCGTCGAGTTGATTAATAAGTTCAAGCTGTTTTTCATCTTCCGTGATTTTTTTATAAACCGGAATAGTTTTTTTGATCAGTTTGAAAAGTTCATTTATATCATTTATGTCCTTGTTTATAGTTTTTTCGTTCGAGGCGGAGAGGATTTCGCCCTCAAGGCTTCTGATTTTTACAAGCGACCTTGAAATATTTTCGACCGCCTTTATGGCGTTAATATCAAATTCCTTTATCCGGTTATATATATTGGCCATATTTTTAGTCTGCCACATGGTCATAAAGCTGAAAGCGCCGAATATTAAAAATATCAGTGAAAAACTTATATAGATCTTATGTTTAAATTTCACAAAAAATACCCTCCTATTCACTCATTCAGTTCCGCTATCACTCTAATTATAATAACATTTAGACGGCTTTTATGCAATAAGATTTATTGTTTACGGCATAGCCGCCGTATTTTATAAAAACAAATGAGCTGTGCCATTACAAGGGGTTTCCGAAATGTTCGAATAATAAAATTATTATCACAAAAAAGCCTTTATATGATAAAATTTTAGCAATTCAATAAAAAATAAGCGGGAATTTTTCGACAAAATTTATTATAGCGACTTTCCGGCCGGCTATTTCCAGAACAAAATTCAGGCACAAAAATTGCTTTAATAATTTTTAAAATAAAAACAGGAGGGTTTTTTAATGAGATCATCAAACAAATTTTTCATGGTAATGGTTTTCGTACTTTCGTTCTGTCTTCTTTTTTCGGGTGTATCGTTCGCGAAGGCTAAAAAAGCCAGGGTAAATTTAGCCGAAGTCCAGCTGCTCGTCGAGAAATTTAAAGCCGCTTATCCCGCGGCCCTTCTTCCTCCGGGCCAGATACCCGCCGAAGCCGCCGCTAAATGCAAATCTTTTCCTAAATTCGCGAAAGTTTTGAAAAACTGGGACGCGCTTGTATCAAAAGCGAATAACGACAAGCTTTCACCCAAAAAACGCGAAAAAGCAAAATTATCGGCCGATAAACTCGGCGCCAGGATCAACGCTATGCTTGAAAAACACGCGACATCCTGCGAAGCCTGCTGCGCTAAATGCGAACAGGCCGTTCCCGGCGAATACCAGCCCAGGACCGAAAAAGGCCGTCAGGTAATGGAACTTTTAAAGAATAAAAAGTAATCAGGCGCTTAGGCTACCAAAATATAAAAAAGGCGGCGGCTCAAGAGAGCCGGCGCCTTTTTTATTGACAATACGCCTCTTCTTTGATATAATCAAAAAGTCAGCTATATTTTTGCTGGTTTTTAACGCAAAAGTATAGCTGGCATAACTTGAACCAACGCCATAAACACAAGAGGAAACAAGATGCAATCCCCTCCGGATTTTTTATCAAGCCGCATGCGCATTAACGTGGGCCCCGCACATCCCGCGACTCACGGCACGCTCCGTTTCATAATGGAACTCGAAGGCGAAAAAATAATGAAATGCGTTCCCGAGATAGGTTATCTGCACAGGGGTTTCGAAAAATCCGCCGAAAAAGGGACCTATACCCAGGTCATCCCTTACACCGACCGTCTCAATTACTGTTCATCCATGATAAATAACGTCGGCTACGTAATGGCCGTCGAACACCTCATGGGGATCAAAATAACGGAGCGCTGCAGTTACATAAGGGTCATAATTTCAGAATTATCAAGGATAATGGACCATCTTGTCTGCATCGGGGCGAATGCCGTCGATCTTGGCGCACTTACTAATTTCTGGTATTTTTTTGAAAAGCGCGAAGAGATCTACGACGTATTAGAACCGCTCTGCGGATCGCGTCTAACGACCACGTACACTCGTATCGGCGGACTTATGTATGACGCGGGACCTGATTTCGTCGAAGGCGTAAAAAAAGTTATCAAAAGCATCCCCGACGCATTAAAAGACGTTGACGGCCTCCTCGCCAAAAATCGAATATTTTACGATCGCACCCGCGGCGTCGGCGTGATCTCAAAAGAGGACGCGCTTTCATATTCATTCACGGGGCCCTGCCTTCGCGCCAGCGGCGTGGGGTATGACGTAAGAAAAGCATCTCCCTACCTTGTTTATGACAACTTCGAATTCGACGTGCCGACCGACGCTCACGGCGATACATACTCGCGCTACCTCGTAAGGATGCAGGAAATGCGCGAATCGATAAGAATAATCGAACAGGCCGTCAAAAAACTCCCGGGCGGCCCGGTTAACGCCGACAACAATTATGCGACGCTTCCTGATAAACAAAAAGTTTATAACGAAATGGAAGCGCTCATAAGACAGTTCAAGATAATTATCGACGGCGTGAAACCGCAGATCGGCGAAACTTATTTCGCCGTGGAAGGCGCTAACGGAGAACTCGGTTTTTACATTGTGTCGGACGGCGGAACGAATCCATACAGGGTCCGGGTCAGACCGCCTTGTTTTCCATTTCTCGCGGCTTTCCCCATGATGGTGGAAGGCCATTACATCGCCGACGCCATATCGGCGCTCGGTTCGCTCAACATAATAGCGGGCGAGCTGGACAGATAGAACCGCGCAGGGCGGAATAAGCTTTATGGCGGCAAAAAATTAATAAAGAGGTATTTCAATGGAATTATTAGAAGCGGTAAAATTCGTACTACAAAGAAACAAGAAACCAATGCATTTCAAAGATGTCTCAAAGGCGATAACTATAGAAAAACTTGTCGAACGCGGCGCCCAGACGATCGAAACAATGATCAACGCCAAACTCGCCCTGGAAATAAAAAAAGCTGAAAAGCACAAGCTGCCCGCCGTTTTCGTAAAACTGAACAACGGCAACATCGGCCTTACCAATTACGAGGAGCCGAAACCGGCCGTCGAGGAAAAACCCGCCGCGCCGCTCATACAGGCTGTCGAAGCAGCCCCTGCGCTCATGAATTTCGACGCGAACCTTCTGGCCGAGCTTCTGAAGTCGAACGCGGCACATACCAGAACGCAATACGTCGAAAAACTTCAAAAAATGAACTTTCTGGTCTTTGAAAGAATACTCGAAAATCTTCTGCGCCAGATAAATTTTTTGAAATACACTATCGTCAACAGAAGGACCGACGGGGGCATCGATTACGCGCTCAATTTCCAGTTCTTCGATAATAACGTGAATATGCTCGTCGCCGTCAGGCGCTGGCCGCCTTCGAGAAAGATCTCGGTCGCAAATATCGACGAGGTCATAAACGCGATGAGCCACCATAAATTCAACGCCGGCGCCGTTATAAATTTCTCCGAATATGAGCCAGAAGTAAGAGAACACATCAAAACCGCCCCATTTCCGATAATATTACTCAGCGCCGACAATCTCTGCGACCTTCTTATAAAATTCGGCGTCGGAACCGTCAGAAACCGTTTTGAAACTCTCGACATAGATCTTACATACATAAAATCAGTCGAAGAAGAGATCAGCCAGAAGATCGAAAAGCACAAGAAAAATTTCGAACCCGGTCAGAGAAATGAAAAGATAGATCATTCAAGGAGGCCAAAAAAACATGAACCCAGACAGCCCCGCAACGATAACCATCCCAGAAATGAACACCCCAGAAACGACCACCCTAAAAACGAACACCATCCTCACAATAAAAACAACGTCAAACGCTAAAAAAGCTTTATTCAATATAGCCGCGGCGGTGCTTCTCCTTATCATCACCGCGGTCTGCTCGTTCGCCGCCACGATCGACTGTCCGGGCTGCCGGAAATCGATAGACTCCTCGAACAGCCTCTGTCCTTACTGTCTCGCGGAAACCGCGCCGAAACCGGAAGCGAAAGGATCAAACCCGGCCGATACCGGTTCGGTCCCGAAGATCGACTACGATGCGCCGTCCCGGGGAAGTTCGAAGCCGTCATCCGGGTCTTCGAGGATACTCTCCGAACAGGAAGTTCAGACCTTCGTCGACGAAAAGGTCATCGCCCGCATACAGAACGACACGCAAAAGATAAAGATTGACTCGGTAAAAAAGGAAAAAGGCTTCGACAACAAATTCAGGATAAGCGGAAAAGTCTACAACAAGAACAACACTCCCATGCAGACCGTCGGCGCGATCATTGAAAAACTTTCTGATCAGCAGGCGCTCTCGAACGTAAACCTGATAAGGGCGGCGAAAGCTGATATCAGCGTACCGAACGTCGTTAATTTCAACCTGACGATGACCGTTGACGCGTCGCAGCTCGCGCCTATCGCGAAAAAGCCGTTCCAGTTTAATTTTACGGTTCCCGCTTCATCGTCGAAACCTTCACCCGACCAACTTTTTAATGTTAAAATTTTGAAAAAAAATGCCGATTCAGAAGATATAATGTATGATATGCAGAACAAGGCCGGCGATCGCGTGTCGCTCTCTCTTATGCCCGAAGGCGGCATGACCGTCGTTGTATTCATAGACGGCCTTAAAGCGTACGAGAAAAAATACTAGAGGTGATGAATGAACCAGGGAATCAATTCCAAAAAACTTTTTTACGTAATTTCCTCATTCTTAGTTTTGATCCTGATAATATTTACGATAAAAGTTAATTACGCCATATCTCAAAGCAATCCTCCGCTCGCTTCGGAAGCGTCAAACGACAACGACGGAACGGCTAAAACCGCGGCATCGGCCGCTCAGATATTACAAAAAGACCAGCCGGCCGTTCAGCCTGAAGAAAAACCGGCCGTCAGGGCCGGGGCCCCGGAAGTAAAAGCAGCCGGCGATAAAGCTGTTTCAACCGCTCCCAAATTCAAGTTCGATCCCGTCTCATCCGCCATATTCGTAGAAAAAGCGAAGAAAGCTCCCGGCAAATTCAGGTTCGTCATCGACAAAAAGACCTTTGAGTTAAGACTTTTCAAAGACGACGCGCTTTTGAAGACATACAAAATAGCATACGGCAGAAACCCGGACGGCGCCGACAAACAAAAAAAGGGCGATCTGCGCACTCCCGAAGGTCATTTCTACGTCCAGGAAATAGTCAAAAGCGATAAATGGCTCCATCTCGGCAAATTCGCTTACGGCCCATGGTTTTTAAGGCTTAAGACCCCCCGCTGGTCCGGCATAGCCATCCACGGAACCGACGAACCTGAATTGATCGGCACGAAAGCTTCTGAAGGCTGCATAAGATTATATCCCGAAGAAATAACCGAACTTAAGACCATCGTCGAAGACCAGGTAAAAAAAGGGCGCGACAAAATTTTCGTCGACATATTCGCCGACGCGGCCGTATCCGGTGAAAATAAATAACCGCGAAACTTCAACGGTTACTGCAAGATCTTAGAAACGACAACCATACTTAAAAGCGGCAATAAACCTATTGTCGCTTTTAAAATTATAGAAAAGAAGCGCATTTTGATAAGCTGTCTCTATAGAACGAAAAAACTTCACATCCTCCTGGTTTTTCTCGCGTTCTGGCTTTTTTCCATAAGGCTCTACGACGGAACGCTTAGAACCTACGACGAATGTTATTACGCCCAGCAGGCGAGCGAGATACTCACAAGCGGCGACTGGTTCACCATGCATCACGCCCTTTTGAAAAATTTCGAGAACGACCCGATGTATCTGTGGTCCATGGCCGTCTCATTCAAACTGTTCGGTTTTACGGAATTCGCCGCGCGCATACCCTCGGCCCTGTACGGCACGCTGACCGTTCTGACCGTATTTCTGACGGGAAAACTTTTAAGAAATTACCTCTTCGGCATAGTTTCCGCGCTTATAATGGCGACGACATGGGAGTTCATCAGATTTGCCCGCTACGCCCATCTGGACGTCTGTCTCGCTTTTTTCAGCGCCCTCGCAGTCTATAATTTTTTAAGATACGAGAAATTGCGGCTTTATTCGCCGGAAAAATACATGGACCGCGGCCTTAAATTATCGATTTTAATGGGAATATGCGCGGGGTTTGCCATACTTTCAAAAAATCTGCTCGGAACTTTTCCGCTCATCGCCGTTATCGTTTATTATTCGGCTCTCTTTGACCTCAAGGCTATCTTCAATTCAAGGCTCGCCGCCGGATTTATTTCTGCAGCGGTTCTCCCGGGGGCCTGGTACGCGTACCAATATTTCACCAACGGCGCCGAATTTTTCAAAGTGCATTTCGGCTATATAATTTTCAAGCGCGCTTTCAATAACGCGGTCGAATTAACGCCGGTCTATCAATATTTCAAGATCATAGCGCTCACTTATATTCCCTGGCTCATCATTTTGATCCCGGGGGTTTATCTGATCGCGAAGAATAGTTATGCGCTATTGATAAAAAAGGAAAGCGTCAAAAACTTCAGCCGCTTGTTTTTATTCGAGCTCATTTTCTGCGCCGTTCTTCTTTTCGTCATGAGCGCGAGCAGCGCGAAAAAAGGCTGGTATATAATGTCGGTCTACCCCGCGTTCGCTATCATTTCAGCATTCGGGCTTTCCGCTTTCAAACGGTTCGGATCAGGGGCCGGCCTTATGCGATTCGCTGAAAAAACCATGTTGTTAATGTTTTTATGCGTATTTTTGATCTCGGTTCTGCCGGTAAAGGTCTATAATTCCACGAACGGCGAATTCAAAAGGGATTTCAAGGCCTTCGCCGAAGCCAACCCGGGACTTAAAATGAAACGGGGCGTCATTCGAGCCGTTGAAATATCCGACGATTACTTTGATTACCAGCTTCCGATGCTGTTTTATTCACGAATGATACCCGAACAATCAATAAAATTCGGCGAGTTTTTAAAAACCGCTGGAACGGCGAAAGAAATGTATTATTTATTCGACGCCAAAAAATTTGAAGAGCTGAAAAAAGGAACGGCCGAAACCGAACTGAAAGCCTTTGAGACGACATTGAAAACGCCGAACTATATAATGGGACGGATGAGATAAATTTAAATAATAAAAATCCAAGGAAGTGACCCTATGAGCAAGATCCCCCACATAACGGTCGTAATGCCCGCTTATAACGCCGAAAAAACGCTTATTCAGACGTATAACGACATTCCTCACGACATCGTGAAAGACATAATTCTCGTCGACGACAAAAGCCATGACGCGACGGTCAGAGTTGCCCGCGACCTGGGCCTTGCGATATTTGAGCACCCGCAGAACCGCGGCTACGGCGGCAACCAGAAAACATGCTACCAGATGGCGCTTGAGCGCGGCGCCGAGATAGTGGTCATGCTGCACCCCGACTATCAGTACGACCCCAAACTCATAGGAAAAATGGTGCGGCCGATCATAGACAATAAGGCCGATATAGTTCTGGGTTCGAGAATGCTCGACGGCAGCGCGCTTCCCGGCGGCATGCCCAAATATAAATACGCGGCCAACAAATTTTTAACTTTCACCGAGAACGTAGTTTTAGGGCTCGATCTTTCGGAATATCACACCGGATACCGCGCATACAGCCGCAAAGTGCTTACGACGCTTCCGTTCAACAATAATTCCGACAATTTCGTTTTCGATCAGGAATTTTTAGTGCAGGCGACCTATTTCGGTTTCAAGATCGCCGAGATACCATGTCCGTGCAAATATATGGCCGACGCGTCATCGATCAGCTTTAAAAACAGCTCCATATATGGGATAATGACGCTTCAGACGCTGACGAAATATATACTCCACAAATGGGGAATAAAGAAATTCAATATATTTGAAAAGTGAGCCGCAATGGCAGGGCGCGTTCTTTAACGGCGTGACACCCGCGCGCAAAATAAATCAAAAGAATTTGAGCTGAGTATAAAAAAAGGGCCCGGTGCCGGATCGCATCAGGGCCTTTCTTTTTTGAATTTTTCGAGGCATTCGCCGTATTTTTTACAGTAGCTGCAGCAGTTTCGGGGAGTGTTGTCAGTTCCGCGCTCCCAGTTGACCTTACAGGTGGTCAGTTTATCGCACTCGTAGCAGCAGAACCAGTCCATTTTTGAAAGCTCGCGCAGTCTTATTTTTTCGGAAAGCACGCCGAGCCTTATCACGTTTTGAGGCTGCTGGAGTTCTTTCAATATATGGGTCAGCGTGACCCGCTCTTCATCCGTTCCGTGGATATTTATTATAAAAACACTTTCAACGAGGCGTTTTTCGCGTTCCTGCGAGTTGAATTCGTCAAGGCAGTTTTTATGATTCTGGCAATAACCGCAGCAGGTCTGTTCCTTGCCCGTTTCGCCGCGTTCCCATCTTATGCGGCAGCTTGAATAGCGGTTGCAGCGCGGGCAGCAGTTCCAGGTAAGCTTCGTAAGTTCGCGGGTGCGTATCTCTTCGGCCATGACGGAGAGTTTTATGTAATTTTCAAGATTCGACTGGTCGGAATAAAGTTTTTGAGAGGCGGCAAGTTCGGAATCGGTGCCGTGAATATTTATCACGAACATTTCTTCGATTATGCGGCGGCTTTTTTCCTGTTTCTGGAATTTCGAAAGGCAGCGGTCGAACTTCTGACAATAGCTGCAGCAGTATTGGGTCATATTGTGTTCGCCGCGGTACCATTTGATGCGGCAGCTGTAAAAGCGGTCGCAATCACTGCAATGACAGCAGTTCCAGTCCATGTGGGTTATCTCGCGGCGCTTGATCTCTTCGATCAAAACAGCTAGTTCTACTATCTTTTCGATGGCCTCAGGCTCTTCGATAAGGTGCGTGACAAGGATGCCGACCCGTTTTTTTTCGGCTTCAGTGCCATACATATTCGAAATCGCTATTTCTTCAAGAAAACAAACTTCGTTTGACATCTTTACCCGCTTTCGTTAAATGTTATCAGGACCTTTCCCGGCGAAAGGAGAGCTTCTGCCGAGGCAGGAGGCGATCTTCGCGATCTTTGCGACCAGTTCGGAAAGCTTTTCAGGTTTTAGCGACTGCCTGCTGTCGGACAACGCCTCGGAAGGGATGTCGTGAACTTCTATCATTACGCCGTCGGCCCCTGCCGCGATAGACGCGAGAGACAGGTCGCTCACTAAATTCCAGGCGCCGGACGCGTGTGAAGGATCGACTATTATCGGAAGATGTGAAAGTTCTTTGATTATTGACACCGCGGCCAGATCGAGCGTGCTTCGATACGCCGTCTCGAAAGTTTTAATGCCGCGCTCGCAGAGTATCACCTGTTCGTTACCCTGACTCATAATATATTCGGCGCAAAGCAGGAATTCTTTAATCGTCGAACTTATGCCGCGCTTTAAAAGCACGGGTTTATTGAGCCGGCCGGCTTCCTTGAGAAGCGGATAATTCATGGCGTTGCGCGTTCCGATCTGTACGATATCGGCGTATTCGCAGATCATATCGGCGTGGCGGACGTCTAAAAGTTCGGTCACGGCGTACATGCCCGTTTCGCGGGTCACGGACTTTAATATTTTAAGCCCTTCTTCGCTTAACCCCTGAAAGCTGTAGGGCGATGTGCGCGGTTTAAAGGCGCCGCCGCGGAAAAGTTTTATGCCCAGGGCCGCGACCTTGGACGCGATACGGGCTGCCTGCTCATGGCTTTCAATGGAACAGGGGCCGGCTATTATCTGGACCTGGCCGCCGCCTATTTTTACGCTTCCGACCTCTATAACGGTATTGGCCGGATGCTTTTTGCGTGAAGCTTTTTTATACGCGGCGTCCGACGAAATTATCTTTTCGACGCATGGATCCTGAGAAAAGAGAGATTCGGGACAATAGAGCTCGTCATTTATTATCTCGACGACCCTCATACCCGAATCCTGCAAAAAATTATAATTATATCCGAGCTGAGAAACCGAACTCACGAAATTCTCGAGCTCTTTACCGCTTGTTTCGTTTTTTATCAATACCAGCATTTAATGCCTTTCTATTTTGGTGTAAAATAACCCGGAATGCTTTAGCGCATTCAGTTAAGATATAATATATCCGATTTTTATTGTTTTGTCAATTATAAAAGCGGTATATAGACGCGTATTTTTGATTTGGCGGACGCGCCATATTTTATTGAAAATAAAACTTTTTTATGTTAAGATTAAGCGGTCAAAATTAACGGACGTTGAAATAAAATTCAAAAATGGAAGGTGAATCGATGTTCTATCCGACCACAAGACTGCGCCGCCTTAGAGGCAGCGCGATAACCCGCGAAATGATAGCAGAAACATCCCTTTCGATAAATAACTTCGTAATGCCTTATTTCGTCATATTCGGCGCAGGAAAGAAAAACCCTATCTCTTCGATGCCGGGCGTTTTTCAATTTTCGATCGATAAACTCATACCTGAAATAAAAGAAGCAGCAGCAGCCGGCGTCAGATCGATAATTCTGTTCGGAATACCAGAATCCAAAGACGAGGTCGGTTCTTCCGCTTACGCGGAGCACGGGATCATCCAGGCCGCCGTTTCGGCCATAAAAAAAGAAATGCCTCAAATGTATATAATAACGGACGTATGTCTTTGCGAATACACAAGCCACGGCCACTGCGGCCTGATATTAAACGACGCCGTGGATAACGACCGCACGCTTGAACAGCTCGCGGAAATGGCGCTGTCTCACGCCAGGGCCGGAGCGGATATGGTGGCTCCGTCGGACATGATGGACGGCAGGGTCGGAATGATCCGCCAGGCTTTAGACGCGGAAGGCTTCATGAATATTCCAATAATGGCATATTCAGCCAAATATTCTTCGGCATTCTACGGTCCGTTCCGCGAAGCGGCTGAATCGGCGCCGAAATTCGGCGACAGAAAGACCTACCAGATGGATTACAGAAACGCCGCCGAGGCGCTGCGCGAAGTGGCCCAGGACGTAGAGGAAGGCGCGGACATAGTCATGGTCAAGCCTGCTCTTTCATATCTCGACATTATCAACCGCGTCAAAACCGACTGCAAAATGCCGGTATGCGCCTACAACGTTTCGGGAGAATATTCCATGGTCAAGGCCGCCGCGGCGAACGGCTGGATAGACGAAAAAAAGATCGCCGTCGAGATATTGACCTCGATCAAGCGCGCCGGAGCCGACGTAATAATAAGCTATCACACGAAAGATATTGCCGAATGGCTTAAAAAAGGAGAAATATCGTTATGAAGACCCCCAAACTTTCAGCCCGTTACCATGAAAAAGCAAAAAAAATAATACCGGGCGGCGTCAATTCGCCAGTGCGCGCCTTCCTTTCGGTCGGCGGAACGCCCCGCTATATCAAGCTTGCCAAGGGGCCTTTCATAAAAGATATCGACGGGAACAAATACGTCGATTACGTTATGTCGTGGGGGCCTATGATACTCGGCCACTGCCATAAATCGATAAGGCTCGCCGTAGAAAAAGCCTTGAAAACAGGAGCTTCGTACGGCGCGCCGACGGTTGGCGAATACGATCTCGCGCGCGAAGTGATAAAGATCTTTCCGTCGATCGAAAAAATGAGGCTTGTGAATTCAGGCACCGAAGCCGTTATGAGCGCTATAAGGCTCGCGCGCGGGGCCACGGGCCGCGATATGATATTAAAATTCGACGGCTGCTACCATGGCCATTGCGACTCACTTTTGGTCGCGGCGGGTTCGGGCGCGGAAACTTTCGGCGTACCCAATTCCGGCGGCGTTCCTGCCGATTTCGCGAAACTCACGCTCACCGCGCCTTTCAACGACGAAGAAGCGCTCGAAAAAATACTAAAAAAACACGGCAGATCGATCGCCTGCATTATAACCGAACCGGTTATCGGCAATATGGGCGTCATCACGCCGAAAAAAGGCTATCTGAAATTTTTGCGCGACATAACCGAAAAATACGGAATACTTTTGATCTTTGACGAAGTAATGACCGGTTTCCGGCTTTCTCTGGGCGGGGCCTGCGAACTTTATAAGATAAAACCCGACATCGTCACCTTCGGAAAGATCATAGGCGGCGGCCTTCCGATCGGCGCCTACGGCGCGTCTCAGGAAATAATGAAGAATATAGCTCCCGAAGGCGGAGTTTATCAGGCGGGGACCCTGTCAGGAAATCCGCTCGCCGTGTCGGCCGGAATTTCAATGCTGCGCTACCTGAGAAAAAACGAGAAAAAGATATATGACGCGCTCGAAGATAAAGGCGCTTTTATCGAAAAAGGAATGACCGCGGCCGCCAAAAAAGCCGGATGTGAAATAACGCTTAACCGCATGGGCTCGATGTTCACCGTCTTCTTCCAGAAAGGG
The DNA here is from genome assembly GCA_964551445.1 of uncultured bacterium. Taxonomy (GTDB): domain Bacteria; phylum Muiribacteriota; class UBA9980; order UBA9980; family UBA9980; genus DAOPXV01. Next base: position 33,318 of record CAZKCG010000041.1, read on the forward strand.
CCGGTAACGGACGCGGCATCGGCGCGCAGAAGCGATACGAAGAAATTCGCGAAATTCTTCAACGGCATGCTTGAAAAAGGCATATATATGGCGCCCTCTCAATATGAGGCCAACTTCATATCCGCCGCGCATTCGGAAGCAGAACTTAAAAAGACAGTAGCGGCGGCGGCCGAAGTTTTTAAAACACTTTAATATCAAGGGGATGTGAACCTTTTGCCTCAATATAATTACGAAAAATATATCGAAAAATTTGACGAGCTTTCAAAAAAGGTCGTTGAAAGAAAGACGCAGTTCGACGCGTTCATTTCATTTCTAAGAGAGCGCACAAGTTATTTCTACGCTCCGGCTTCAACCATATATCATCTGAACATCGAACACGGCCTTTTCTTTCATTCCATCGGCGTGACCGAGACGCTGCTGAAGGTCAAAAACACTCTGATGCCTGAATTATCGGATGAGTCCTGCGTTATATGCGGGCTTTTTCACGATACCGGAAAAGCCGGATTCCCGGACGATCCGCTTTACATAAAAACCGAAAAAGGTTATGAAATGAACCGCGACATAGTCGAATTACAGGTAGCCGTAAGGTCCTTATATGTCGTATCCAGCTATATACCCCTGAGAACCGATGAAGCGCAGGCAATAGCGTATCACGACGGCCAGTATATACCGCAGGGCCGCGACGTGGCCCACCGCGAATCGCCCCTTCTGACCCTTCTTCATTTCGCCGATTTTTATACGGCCCATGTGCTCGAAACCGATCTGCCTATAAAACACGGAGAGTATATTAAAAAGCTTTAATATACTCTTAAAAACAATATATATAATATTTAAAAACGTTTCGATATCGCCGGCGCATCCATCAAGCGCCGGCGATTATCCTTTGAAGCGCCGCCGTAAGATCGCTTATTTTGAACGGTTTGGTAATATAGTCGCGAAACCCTGCCTGCCTGTAGTCGGCTATAAGTTCCTGATCGCTGAAATAACCGCTGGCGGCGATAGCGCGCGCCGAAGGATCGATCTCGATTATTTTTTTGACGGCCTCTACCCCGCCCATGCCTCCGGGCACGGTCAGGTCCATTATAAGCGCGTCAAATGGATTTCCGAGATTTTTAGCGTTCACGTATAATTCAATGGCTTCCTCGCCGTTCATCGCGGTGTGGGCTTCAAAACCTATATGTGTCAGAAGCTGGCTTGTTATGTCCCTGATATTTTCTTCGTCGTCCATTATAAGTATCTTGCCTTTCAGCTTAACCTTACTTGCCGGTTCAGCGGCTTCAACAACCACGGATCTTTTTTCAACCGCAGGAATATATAAATGGAAGGTGGTCCCCTTATCCGGAGCCGATTCGACGGCGATAAGCCCTCTGTGGTTTTTAATTATCGAGTATGCTGAAGCGAGTCCAAGCCCGTTTCCCTTGGGTTTGGTCGTAAAATAAGGGTCGAATATCTTATCGATATTATCCTGCGAAATTCCGTGCCCGGTATCTTTCATGGATATTTTAACGTAGTTTCCGGCGGCAAGCGCAAGGGTCGGATTGGTCAGATTCACGTTAACGGCGTCCACTAATATGCTTCCGCCGTCAGGCATTGCCTGAACCGCGTTTATAACAAGATTTGAAATAACCTGATTCAGCTGTCCGGCATCGGCTTCGACATGCCATAGCGAGGGACTGATATTAAACTCGCACCGCACGTTCGAACCGCGGGCCATAAAATTGGCCGAATTTTTTATCAGTTCGGACAGATCTATTATTTTTTTATTGGGAGCGTTTCCGCGCGCGAAAGTAAGAAGCTGCGTCGTAAGCTCCTTGGCCTGAAACGAAACGGCTTCCGCATCGGTTAATATCTTAAAAACCCTTTCGTTCTGATCGGAAAGCATTTTAGCCATTGAAATATTGCCTATTATACCGGTGAGAAAATTATTGAAGTCATGCGCTATGCCGCTCGCCAGAAGACTCAGAGATTCAAGCTTGCTGACCTTTATAAGTTCTTCCTCCGCCTCTTTCTGTTCGCTTATATCGTTGAAAACGAGAATTGCGCCTATGACGCTTCCGTTCCTGTCCTTTATGGGCGAACTCGTGGCTGATATATATATTTCCGGCCTGTTGTCAGTTTTAAGCATGATATCGTTTCCAAGCCCGACGATCTCGCCGTTGGAAATAGATTCACGAACCGGATTCGTCCTTTCATTTTTCGTTTTAGTGTTTATTATTTTTAAAACTTCGTCTATATGTTTCCCCAGGGCTTCGCCGGAAGATACGCCCGTCATTTCCTCGGCCGCCGAATTGATAAGGATAACGCTCAAATTTTTATCCACGGCAATAACCCCGTCGGCAATGCTTCGAAGCGTTATGGACAACCGGTCTTTTTCGGATTGAAGGGATTCCTGGGTCCTTATGTGTCCGGTGATCTCGCTGTGAAGTTTTATATTGGCCATGGCAAGTTCATATAAAAGCCGGTGGCGTTCGGTCGAATAGCGCAGAGAACGCACGAGGGTCCTGCCGTCGAACTGGCCCTTTACCAGATAATCCTGCGCGCCCGCGGCTATGGCGCGGGGCCATATCCCGTCGTCATTTAATCCGGTAATAACTATCACCGGTATGTTCTGAACGAAATTCCTCATTCTGATAAGAGTTTCCACTCCGGAAGCGTCCGGAAGCGAAAGATCGAGAAATATAAGATCGAACGAGCGGTCTTTAAGGACATCGACCGCCGCGGCGAAGGTTTCGGCGCATGAAAGATCGAACGAACGAAAATCCGCCTCCAGAAGATTCGCTTTAAAAAGCAGAACGTCTCCGGGATTATCTTCTACCAGCAAAATATTTATAACTTTTTCGGCTTCATTATTTCCGGTCTTTAAAACATCTTTTTTCATCCGGTCAAATATCACCCCGCAAGTTTTTTTTCAATCCGGTTATATCCGTAAAATAAACCGAAACGCCGTCAAGCGTGGGATAGGCATTAACGGAAAGCCAGAGATCCCTGTTCGTATAATATTCCTGAAAAACTGACGGAGCTCGTTCCTTCATAACTCTTGCGAATTCTTCGCGGAATTTTAAATTTAAGGACTCTGAAAAAACAGTCCATACGCTCTTTCCTATAAATTCCGCCCGCGATATTCCCAGAGTTTTTTCAGCCGCGGGATTAACGTATGTGAAATTCCATTCATAATCAAACGAAACAAAAGCTTCCGCCATACTTTCAAGTATATTGGTAGCCGTAAGGCTTGTTTTTATAAGATCGGCTTCGACGTTCCCGCGAAATCCGATCTCTTTTTCAAGCATCTGGTTAGCATTGAAAAGTTCCTGAGTGCGGGACTTTACTTCTTCTTCCATCCTGAATGTATAGGCCCGCATAATATTTATCATATTAACGAGAAAAAGCGTTATGATCACGATAAATTGCGCGATAAGCCAGGCCGAATTAGTTTCGACGCCGTCCTTATATCCGGAACCGGCCTGCCATGTAAGAAATAACTTTCTGCCGCAAACGGTTATGCTGTTTTTCAGCACAAGTCTGGCGCCGGGCATTTTTGAACCGTAAACCATTTTTTCGTCCGATTCTTCATCGAAATGAACGATAAGTTTTACGCCCATGTCTAATTCAGTGTTCAGGAAGAGCCCCAGCATGTCGTCAGCCCTGTTCATGCAGGTAATAAAACCGGTAAGACGATCAGAGCTTTCGCCTCCGGGAACGCCGGCGGATGGAATTTTATATACCGGAACGAGCCAGAACAAAACGCTTGAAGTTTCACCGAAAGCCCCTGAATATGAATCGATAAAAGGGCCGCCGCGCTTCAAAGACTCGCGAATACAAGAGTTAACGGGGGAAGATGAAGAAAAATCCATGCCTATAAAAGGAGCGCTATCTTTTTTTCTGATCTGAAAATATCTGAGCGGAAAAAAAACCTCGGCCGAATCATGTGACGGCGCTATATCTGCCCGGGAAAGTTCCGGAAAGAGCAAGCCCGTGTCAAAATTTATCCTGGTCTTTGATGTTTCTTCAAATTTTTTCCTGTCGGACAAACTTACTCTTTCTAAAAAGCCCACGCCATAAATGAATTTGAATTTTTCCAGAAACGGCGAAACGAAATTATTGAATTCAGTTCCGGTTACCAGATCTGAACAAGCGAAAAAATTTGCGGCTGTAATAAGAGCCATTTCGTTGATGTCAAAACTTTTTTTCAGTTGAGCGGCCGCCATTTTGGCGTCCTCAAAAAAGACCTTTTCCCAGCGTATCTTATTGTCGCGGTATTCAAGCCAGAAAATTAAAACGGAAGTGAGGACTCCAATAAAAATTACTATATGTGAAGCATATTTTCCCGTTAAAGATTTTGAGGCGTTAGAAGTATTTATCGAATCCATCTCTTTATTTTTCCAGATTTTTAAATTTATGCCGCCGTTGGCGATGCCGTGGATATTGAAGCTAGTTTGAAGAAATAAATCTAATTTATATATGTTATAATTTAAAGCCGAAAAAAGCAATGTTTTATTTACTTTATTTCACAAAAAACAGGCGGCCGGTTAACGATATCTTTTTTTTGCCGACAGATAATGATAAGATATAATATTTTTCGCAGCATTTATTCGTCGAATTACATATAAAGGGGTATCTAAATGAACTCGAGATACTTTAAAGTCGCAGCATTTATAGCGTTATTAACTTTATCCGCTTTTTATTTTTTCAATTTTATTTTCGCCTCTTCCGATGGCGAACCAGCCGCAGGAAATACGGAAAAACTTCTGAAAGAAATTCAGAAAACCGGTTGGGAAGGCAAGCACAACCGGGCCATTGAAGCTTACGAAAAACTTTTAAGAGACGAACCGCAAAATATCGAAGCCATGCTCGGATTGGCTCAAAATTACGAGTGGGCGAAAAAATTCCAAAAAGCGAAAACGGCTTATTCTGACATCCTGAAGATTTCACCAGACAATATTTATGCGAACATCGGCCTTGCCAGGGTATATTTTTTCAAAGGCGAAATTGCGCTGGCTGCAAAAAACTTTAAAGACACCGTGGAAAAGAACCCCGGAAACATTGAAGTAAAACTTGCTTTCGCGCAATACCTGGGCTGGCGTCAAAAATTCGGAGAATCCCGGAAAATTTATAAAAGCGTTCTTGAAAAAGAGCCGCAAAATATCGAAGCTAAAATGGGTCTCGGTCAGCTGGCCATGTGGCGTGAAAATTACGAAGAAGCCGTGATCATATATAGAAGCGTTATGGCTATTCCCGGAGCGGATGTTTTCACCGCGCGCATGGAGCTTGCCCGCGCGTATTTTTTAAAAGGCGAAATAAAACGGGCGAAATTGCTATATATCAAACTGGCCGGCGAAAAACCGGAAAGCCGTGAACTCGCGAAAGCCGTAGGCGATCTTACGGCCGCCATGGTTGAAAAAGCCAGGGCGCTTACAGCCGATAACAAGCTTCTGGAAGCGCGCAAAGTATATGAGGACGCCATAGATTTCGCGCCTGAAAATTTCGAGCTTTTAAAATACGGCGGAATGAATGAGATCGCTTTAGACAGCATCGAATGCGGGATCAAATATCTTGAAAAAGCCATTGAGATAAAAGACGACGACCTCGAATCCTATTTCGCGCTCGGAAGCGGATACGAGAAAATAAAAAATTACGATGACGCTTGCGAAACATATGAAAGCGCGGTAGATATGACCGCCGGAGATCCGGAAGCCCGCTTAAGGCTGGCGAACGCTTATTTCATTAAAAAAGACCCTGTAAGATCTCTCGAAATAACGAACGCGCTGCTGAAAGAAATCGGCGAAGACCGGCGGGTAAGATTCTTAAGAGCCAAGCTGGACTGGCATTTCGGACATTTAGAATCGGCGGAGGATGAACTCGGCAAATTGATCGCGCAGGATAAGGAAAACAACGAATACCGGGACGAACTCTACAAAATAACCGTATCAAGATTAGAAACCGCAAGGGAACTGGCGCGTTCCAAAAAATTCAAGGAAGCTTATATACAATACGAAAGAATTTTGAAGCATCAGCCGGACCATATCGAGGCACTTATGGGAAAAGCCGGAACGGTATCAGCCGGAAGTGACTATGACGGCGCAATCAAAATTTACCGCAGGGTGACTGAGCTCGACAAAAGCTTCGTGCAGGCAGAACTTGATATAGCGCTTAACACTTCATGGAAAAAAGAATATTTCACCGCGATAGACCAATACCGCAAGATCCTTAAAAAACATCCTGATAATATCCCGGCAATAGTTGGGATAGCGAGAACATACAGCTGGGCGGGCGAACTCGATAAAGCCGTAAGGCATTACAGGCTGGCTTTAAAAAAAGAGCCGAAAAACGCCGAAGGGCTTATCGGATACGCGAACACCCTTCACTGGTGCGGCCTCGATCCGGACGCCGTCCGGCTTATCAAAACTTTAAGGGAACTTCAGGGGAAACAAAGCGAAACGGACGAACTTGAAAAACAGATAAAATGGGACCATCTCAAAGACCTCGCCGCCACTTACGAAAGATCATGGGATTCCGACAAAAGCGCTTTATCCGCAAGAGGCGCCGAATTTCAGACGGATATAGACCTTTCTTCAAGACTGCGCGTCCTTTACAAACTTTTCGACGTCTGGACAAAAGGACTTGAAAATCTGTCGAGGGCTGAGTTGACGGCCGTCAACATTTCAAAAATTTTGAACAAAAACTTCAGAATATTCGCGACAGCTAATTTTTACGGTTTCGAGGACCGGAATAAAACCTTTGATACCAACATCGGCGGCGCTTTCGGAATGTTTTTCAGAAAATTCAACCGCTATGTGATATATCTAATTGCAGACAAAAGCATACTATTTGATACGCCTCAGCTTGTCAGCAGCAAAATTTCAGTGATGAACAGGTCCATGGATCTCGAATACAATTTTTCGAAAAAGATCAGAGGGCTCGCAAGCTTCGCCATGGCTGATTATTCGGATAAAAACAAAAAGACGGCGGCGGCTTTCACGCTTGATTTTTTAACGGTCGATCGTGGTCTCTGGCAGCTTTTTTCGGGGCCGGCATATAAAAACACCGCCTTCGCCGAAAGAAAATTCAACGGTTATTTTTCTCCTTCGGATTATGTCACGCTTGGAGCTTATTACCGCGTAGAATTTAAAAACCGCAAAAGAAATTTATACCTTACCTGGCGCGACGAATACGGCCGGCAGAGAATAGAAGAGCAGGATCCCTCTAAATATCGTAACTATAACGCCATGCTCACTTATCTTATGACAGGATCATTAAGACTCGAAGCGGCGTACGCGCACGGAAGCACTATAGGCACGGCGGCGGCCGCGGCAGCCGGCGGATACGCTTTCGACTACTATTCATTCAAGGGAAATTACAGATTTTAAGGCGGAAAAAGCGGGGTCATTTTTGAATAAATATAACGAACTCGCCGGGTATTTCGTCTATCTTTAAGAGTTTAAGCCTGCGCGACTTACAGAAAAGAGGAAAGTCGCTCGAAACGCCGGGATCGGTCGCGGCGATCTCGAGTATCTGGCCCGGGGACATAGTTTCCAGAGCTTTCTGAGCGTTTATGACAGGCTGAGGGCAATAAAGCCCGCAGCAATCTATCTTAACGTCGGCGGAAATATTTTTTTCGGACATATCTTATCATTTCACTTTTTTCATAAAATCTTCGAGCGCCTTTAAATACGCTTCAGGGGCGCTTGAATAAACGTTGTTGTGCCGCGCGCCGGCGGCGATATATTTGTCCCTGGCCGCCTTAGAACCCGAGTTATAAAGCTCGCCGCAATTTCTGAAATCTATGGTTCTGTCGCCGTCGCCGTGTATCATAAGCCAGGGAACTTTGATCTCCGCGGACTTTTTCAGGCTCGGAAGCGGATCGGGAACGAAAGGATAAAAAACGAAAAGCGTTTTGTTATACCATGCGTGCAGCGGGAGCGACGCGAAGGTGGACTCGCTTATGACCGCCTTTATGTTATCGTATTTCGAGGCCATGTGGATGGCCGCCGCGCCGCCTAAGGAACGGCCGTAAGCGATGAATTTATTGTTTTTCTGGTCGGGCCGGCCTGAAATATATTTAAAAACGGCATCGGCGTCATCATAGAAAACCGCGGTTGAAGGCCGCCCGGTGCTTTTGCAATACCCGCGATAATCATACAGAAAAACATTTGCCTTCAGCGCCTTTGCAAGCACGGCCGCGTGAGGAAGCGCCTTCGATATATTTTCGGCATTTCCATGGCTGTAAACTATAGTCACCGCTGAAGTTTCAGCCGAATATGGAACATACCAGCAGCATAACTTATCGCCGCCTGAAGCGTCCAAAAAGACCTCTTCGTAATTCAAACCCATCGTCTTCGGCGTCATTTCCTCGTTCACGGCTTTTTGCGGAAGAAAGATAATGTTGTTCAGATTCGCTATTAAAATTATTAATATAAGCGCGTAAGCGCCGGTGAAAAGCAATATATCCATTTTTATTCTTTTTTTCAGCTTATCATTCATGTAATTTTAACCGGATATTACTTCGGATACGAAATCTTCCAGTTCAACGGGAAGAAGCGTGGGAACGGGTTTCGTCCTGTAAAAATAACTTTTAAAAGGGAAAAGATATTTTTCAAAATCGGTTTTGTGATCGAAACCTTTCGGGTTGAAATCGAAAATGCCCGAAAAAATAAGCATGGCGTTATCGTGATATCTTTCAAACATACGCATGAACGGAAGCGGCGATATTTTTTCATTCTCGATGTAGCTTTTGATTATAGCGTTCTGGTTCTCGCCCGAGATATCTTCTTCTTTTCCGCAGGTGTCGCCCGAAAATACTGATTCGAACTCTTTGAAATCAGGAAAAAAATTAAGGCCTTCGATTTGATCGTAGATAACGCCTACCGTTTCGACGCCCGAATATTCATCGAGAATAGCCTCGAACCCGTGCCCTATATCTTCCATGGCTTCGGCAGGTTTGTGTCTGGCTTCAAGCCTTGTGTTCCGTTTGAATTCATCGCGCATTTTTTTCACCATCGGAAGCGACTTTTTATGAAATTCATCGAAATATTTTTTGATGTTGGATCCTTCAGACACGAAAATATCGTCGCCGAAGTGGTCTATGAATAATTCGCGTTCGCTCGCCTGTATCTTGAAAGCCGCTTCGAGACCTTCGGCGTTATCCTGAAAATAAAGGCCGGGCTGTTCGATTATGATGTCGGTTATATAGCTTATCGCGTCATTCGGCGACTCGAAATTAAGCTGGAGCATGGCCCCTGATATAACGTGATAATCCCGGAATGGAACGACTCTCGCGGTTATGTAAATATCTTTTTCGACACCCGCAAGTTCTTCGATGGGGACGGTCGGCTTTAAAATATAGGCTTTGAGATTTAATAGGTTTATTGCGTAAAATCCGTCCTCGAGCGTGTTCTTTATTTTAAAAACGCTTTCAAAGACGTTGCGCCATTTATCCATCATATCGATGTCTCCCGCCGAAAGGACATCTTTATGTTCTTCGATGAAGTGATCGAGTATGGTTTTATCGTCCTCATGACGAAGTTCGATGGCGAACCAGTCTAAAAAGTTATAGTATTCTTCAGGCTGAAGACTTTCCGGATCTACGGCGGGCGCTTCAAGCTGATATTTCTCGCCGGCGAAGACCGTCGATAAAACCTTGTCGTGCATAGCCTTGTATTTTTTAGTCCTGGCGTATTCTATAAGTTTTGACTTGAGTTCCGAAAGCCTGTAAAGCTCTATATTCATTAGAAATTCCCTCTTTCCAAAAACTGGTTCATTTTAAGAATCAGATTATAAATGCAAAATCATCAATTGTCAATAAAAAAGTAATTTCCGTATCATCCTTTAAGTATCTCTTTACGCACGAAAAATTTAAAATAAGAACCGCGCCTCCTTATCCCGAATTCTTTAACGGAAGCCTTTCAATGCAGGATAGAGGTTTTTAAAACTAAATAAATTGATATTTCTAACTCTTTTTGGTATAATAATTGGACCAATTGATTCGTATTTTAAAAATAAATTGATATTAGAAAAGGTGATGAAAATGAGCGTTACAAAAATTTCCGCGAATGTTTACGATATCGGAGTTACCCATCCCGATCTTGAAGTATTCGATCTTCTCATGCCCCTGCCTCACGGAACCACATATAACTCTTTTCTTATAACGGGCGAAAAAAACGTTATAATAGACACTTCTAAACTCATGTTCGCCGATAAATTCATACAAAACATCAGAGAGATTATCGATCCCGCAAAGATCGACTACATAGTCATACAGCACAACGAGCTCGACCATGCTGGAGCTCTCCCGAACCTTCTGGCCGTCGCGCCTAACGCCAAAGTGATAATATCTAAAGCCGCAGAGAACTTCCTGGTAAATTCGTTCAACGCTAAATTCGAATATATCAAGGTCGACGATTCCACCGAGATAAAGATCGGCGCGAATCAGACCCTTAAATTCGTTATGGCGCCCTTCCTTCACTGGCCCGATACGATGTTCACCCATTATGTCGAAGAACAGATACTTTTCACGTGCGACGCCTTCGGTTCTCATTACTGCCAGAAAAAAGGCATATTCGCCGATGAGATGGACGCCGCCGAATATAGCGGCGATTACTTTCACCAGTTCAAAGTGTATTTCGAGATAATAATGCGCGTTTACAGCGAAAAAGTTTTAAGCGCGATCAAAAAGATCGAAAATACTGAATTTAAAATGTTGTGCCCGTCCCACGGCCCTCTGATCAGAAAAAATCTCAAGGAACATATTGGCTATTATAAAAACTGGACTTTCCTCGTCCCGGATAAGACTTTCAAGAAAGTGTCCATCGTTTATTCGTCGATGTACGGAAGCACTATGAAAATGGCTTATCACATGGAATCGCTTCTGAAAAAGCATGGAATTCAGACATTCGTCGCCGAGATACCATTTAACATGACCGACGATCACATGTCGAGCGTAATAAAAGAGATATCGTCTTCAGACGGCGTTTTATTCGGCTCTTCAACCATCTGCGCGACGATATTAAAACCGATGTGGGATTTTTTATTCTTCCTGGCGACCGTTGAAATGAAAGGAAAACTCGCCGGCATATTCGGTTCATACGGCTGGGACGCCCGCGGCCTTCAGGTGATGGAACTCGTGCTTTCCAACTATAAAATGGATATGATAAAAAACGTTTCCAAGATCAAGTTCGTGCCTTCCGCGGATAAACTTGAAACCTGCGAGGAATTCATAAATGAGTTCGCGGGAGCGCTCATGAGAAAAAATGAAGCTGCTAAAACCGCATCCGCGGAAAGCAAATAAAGGATTTAACCATACTCTCGAATAGACGGTCCGCGACAAAAAATGCCGGCGGCGAACGGCCATGACGAAAGCTGCAATAGCGGATGCATTTATTTCAAAATAAAAGGGGCTGTCCCAAAAGATAATTTTTGAAACGGTCCTTTTTTTATT
>CAZKCG010000042.1:0-44458 GCA_964551445.1 uncultured bacterium
GATTAAATCGAAAAATTTTAATTTAGTTTTTGAGTTTAATAAACACCGTATATTTAAGTATTTTCGTATATATTTCCCGGCGGCGTTGGCGTACAGGCGCGCAAAAACGCTATTTATTATTGCGTTAGCGCCGTTTTTTTAGACCCGGCGGAAAACCGTATAATATATTTTACGCATGCAGAATTTATTCGAACGCGGTCCTTCGCGCCGGCAGGAGAAAAAGAAAAAGGAAGTGATCTTAGTTGAGTAATATAATTAAATTGAACAAAGGCATAAATAATACAGGGCGCGGCCCTAACGCGAATTCTGAGAAGATAAGCATCGAATTTACCCGCGAACAGTTTGTCGCTCTCGCTGAACTTATTACGCTCGGGGAACTTTCGATAAATTCAAGGCGTGAGGAAAATGAGATAGACGATAAATACATCCAGCTTCTTCAGCACATTTTTTCGCACGCGGCGTCGCTCAAGCTGGACGATCTCATAGAATATGACAAGATGAATAATTATTACCGCCCGACGCAGCGCTTCGATGAAGAAGTAATACTTCCGCTCATAGATGAATATGATGACGCCACTTTCTGGGATGAGCTTCAATTAAGGCTCGCTCAGCGTGACATGCTCGATAAGCACGGCTATGACAAGCTTATGGCGGCATCCGAAGCAGAACGGTTGAAGATAGAAGACAAATTCATCGAGAAGTACGCGAAAGAGTTTTCGGAGAACGGACTCGATAATCTTAGCGTGAAGGGAATATTATAAATCGAAAAGAAGCGCACCGGCAAAAATGCCGAGCATAAAGTTAATAACATATTGAAAAGAATATTCATGATATGTTATGTTTGACGCTAAGCGAATGGTTTTAAGCGCCAGGACCGGGTGTTTCAGATCTTAAGAGCCGGGTTCGAGGACCTTCTTGAGGCGCTCGGCCGTAAATGGTTTTGTGACGTAATCGCTCGCGCCGAGTTTAACGGCCTGGATGACCTCTTCTTTTGTCCGGTTTGCGGTCACCATTATTATCTTGGCTTTATGAAAAAGTTGTGTTTTAATAATCTGAAGCAATTGAAGTCCGTTCATTTCAGGCATGTTTATGTCGAGGAAAACGGTATTTATTTCAGGCTCGTCCTTTAATATTTTCCATGCTTTCGCTGCGTCGCTCGCGCTTATTATCTCATATTTACCGGATTTTGACAGCACTGCTTTAATGAAGCTTCTTATCGCTTCCTCGTCATCGACGACAAGTATTTTTATAGCACCTGTTATAGGCAGGCTGTTTTCAGAGGTATTGACCGCGTCGCGCTTATCGCTCTGATTGGCGGGATCGGATTCGCTATATATGAAAACGAGCCCTACGCCTTCTTTTTTTGCTTTGCGGATGCTGGCTTCGTCCAAAACGAAATCTTTGGTGAAAAGGATCAGGTTGGCGCCGTTTGAATGCATCGGCTTGCTCAGTTTCATGCCGGGGACCAGCTTGTTAGTGTTTATAAGTTTTTCCGGCATCGCGCTCTCCTTTGAAGTGCATTAAAAAATTTGTCAATACATAATTAATTATACTTATCTGATATTTATTCTACCATAAAAATTAAAATATTCAAGATAATAATAAAGGATTTTTCGCCTTTTTGAATTTTCAAGAAGAATTTTGCGCTTAAGGGACGAGTCGTGGAATCACTCTTCATCATATGGCATAAAGCGCCGGCGGAATAAAAAAATAAGAAAATTCTTTTAAAACTATTTACCTTTTACTTTATATGCGGTATAATGAAAAACATGAGTAAAAAAATTCAAGACCAGGCCATTTCAGAAGCGATCGGCGCCGGACGATTTAAGATCGATCTCAACACGGATCTCGAAAACTTTTTCACGTTCGGGTTTTATCTTTCATTTACGGCGTTCAGCGTGTTTTTTATAGTTTTCTTCTACACTTTTCTAATATTCATACCTAAATTTTATTTTCTTTATTACATAGGACTTTCGGCGCTTATAACGTACTCTTTTCATGAATTTAAAAAGAATACCGACAACTATTACATCGTCGATGTGCCGGGCCGCTCGCTTTTATATCATTTCAAATTTTACGGCATCGTAAAGATCCAACCGGTTTTGAGCTTTGACGACATATCGTGCGTTTCGGTCAACGGCTACAGATATCAGCAAAGGCGTTGGGCGCTCTGGCAATACAGGCTCGCCGCGATCAGCCGCGGCGGATGTCTCATAGAGCTTTCGGATGAATTCGACGAGGATGCGCTTACGCGGATAAATTTAAAAGCTAAAGAGCTGGCCGGTGTTTTCGGCTGTGATTTTATCGAAGGCGGCCGCGAAAAGATAATTCACGTTACAAGTGCCGCGGACGGGTCCGCGGCCGTGACATGCCATGAATATACGCCGACCGGCGGGGCGAAGATCCAGAGGGTTAAACTTTCAGTCGTCGCGCCCCTTTTAATGGCCTTTTTCGTGATCGACATGTCTTTTCTTTTTATGATGATAACTTACGCGAGTTTTGAATTTATAAATCTTTTCACGGTCATTGTCATTGAAATTGTAGCGGTTTTCTGGTTTTTAGTTATTTTCGGGGCTTATTTCAGATTCAGGCTCGCGCGTTAAACCGCTCTTTCGTTCAAATATTTGTGGATAAACCTTTTACTTTATTTGTTATTTATGGTATAATATATATACAAAAATTTTAAGAGGTTTATAAATGGCGGATCCCGTTTTAGAACTCGGCAAAAAAGATGTTATGGCCCGTTCCTCCGTGCTTACGGCCGCTTCAGACGCGTCCGAAGATATGGCGCTGCGTTTTATAAAAATAGCGGTAAACTTATCGGCCGAGAAAGACCTAAAAAAACTTATGAACCTCATTACGCGCGAGGCCATGGAACTGGCTTCCGCAGCTAAGGGCACGCTCTATCTCGTCGATCACGAAAATATGAAACTCATGTTTTACGTTACCGACCAGAAACATTTGAACGAGGCTTTCGTGCCGCTGAATCCACAGTCTATATCGGGTTACGTCGGCGTTACCGGAAATCTTCTTCTCATAGATGACGTTTATGAGCTTGCTGACGATTCGCCCTATAAATTCAATAAATCTTTCGATATGGCGAGCGGTTTCAGAACGAAATCAATGCTCGTTATTCCGCTGTTCTCTCATAAGAACGAGATCCTCGGCGTTCTTCAGCTTATAAATAAGACATGTGAAGGGAATATACTCGGATTTACCGAAGACGACCTCCGCGTCATTCAGGCGGTAGGCTCGCTGGCCGCGGTGTCGATCGAGAACACGCTTTTATACAGAGAAATAGAATCGCTTTTTGAATCTTTCGTAAGATACTCCGCGACCGCAATAGACGAACGAGATCCATGCACCGGCGGTCATTCCAGGCGCGTAGCCGAATACTCCGTCAAACTCGCCGAGGCGCTTGGCGGATTCACGCCTGATCAGCTCAAGGAAATAAGTTACGCTTCATGGCTTCACGATCTGGGCAAGATCGGCGTCCGCGAAGCTGTTTTGAACAAAGCCAATAAGCTGACCGCGTCCGAGCTCGACGCGTTCAAGAACAGGCTGCGAGCGATAGCCGGCCGCGTAGCGACCGACGCCTATGAATTCGTCATTAAAATAATGGGTCAGGGATTGACCGCCGAGTCCCTTGAAATAATCGAAATTATGGCCGGAGTGACAAATTATAAAGCCGAGGTCGAAGAAGATATTAAATTCATAGAACAGATAAATGTTCCCGGTTTTTTAAGCGACGACAAGGCGAAAAGACTTACCGATATATACGCGAAAAAATATATAGACGCGTCCGGCGCCGAATGGGGTTTCATGACCCCCGAGGAATACGAGAACCTGAGCGTCGTACGAGGAAACCTGACAACGGCCGAGAGAATAGAAATGGAATCGCATGCGTCTAAAACCTACGACATATTAAGGCATATCCCTTTCACGCGCGATCTTAAAAACGTTCCGGATATAGCCGGAAGGCACCACGAAAAGTTAGACGGCACAGGATACCCGGCGAAACTCAAATCGGACGAGATCCCCGTACAGTCGAAAATAATAGCAATAGTCGACGTGTTCGACGCGCTTACGGCCCGCGACAGGCCATACAAAAAAGCCATGCCTACCGAAGTGGCTCTGAAAATACTCAGGGAAGAAGCCGCGGCCGGGAAGATCGACAGCGCCATACTCGGCGTTTTTATCGATAAGGAAGTTTATAAGGCCGCCGAAAAATGATCAGGCGTTAAATAAATTTTATAATTAAAAAAGGGACCGTCTCAAAACATCGTTTTTGAAGCGGTCCCTTTTTCACATTATGCGTTCGCCGGATTTATTTGGCGCCGGCGGGGGCTTTTAGCGTTTCCAGCTGTTTAATGATATTTTCCAGCGAGAATTTTTTTATGTCGATCGAAATGACGCTTGAAACTGAAAGCTCGCCGTTTTTAAAACCGGCCGCAAAGGCGGATTGCTTTAAGAATGTGAAATCCTTCGCGGCGGAAAATTCCGGTTTGATAAGGGCTATCATGTTAAGGACGTCGACTATTTTCGAAGCCCTGGAATATAAATTGAAAAAAGAGTTTTTAAATTCGCCCGAGACCTCCGCGTAATCGCCGGCTGATAGGCTTGTTTCTTTTTTTGATCTTGCCAGCGAGAATTTTTGGAACGCCTGCCTGTTGCTTGTGATAATGACCTGACCGCCGAGGGCCGCGGTGCAGACGGCAAGGTTTTTAAGCGGCGCGTCCGGGACCTCGTAGACCGTTATTATTTTATTTTCCAGTGTTTCATCTTTCACTTTCATATCTATTGATGTGAAGTTTGAAATTAAAAGCCTTGCTTTGTCGAGAAACTTGAACGCTTTTTCCTCGTTTCGAGACCCTAGTCCCAGATATATTTCAGGGGTCTTGAATTTCATTTCCCTCAGCGTCTCAAAGTCGATGTTATATTCGCCTATGGCAAGAAATATCGAACCGTCGAACCATGAGAGTATATCGTCATTAAGATTCATCATATTCATAAAGGCGACTTTTTTATGTGCTGATACAAGAGGCGACGCCCAGAATTCGTCTCCGAGATTCAGTTTTATGCCCAGAAAGCTTAAAATATCCCCGGGCAGGCTCGCGGCCGTCTGGTCTTCGCCTTTCGGCGGGGCTGCAGCGACGCTTAAGAGTCTGAATAATTCAGCGGCCGTGGTATCCTTCGGTTCTTTGAAAAAGAGCGAGCTCGTGAAAGCCGCCTTTGAAAGATCTGATTCGAGCGAGACCGCGAAGAATCCCGATTCGAGGTATTCTTTCATGTCTTCGTTTTTTTTGCTCTGTGAAAGCGAATTGACGAAATCGCTGTTGAAATATATAAGAGCGTTGAACGTTTTAGCGTTGAAATTAAAAGCCCTGCTGAATTTTTCAATGGATGAAACGTTTTCGGATTCATTCGTAAAGGATTGCAGAACGGGCTTAAAGCTTTCTATTATGGCCGATTCTTCGGTGGCCAGCGTAAAAGCTATGCCGGCCGTTCTTCCGCTTGCGATGATGCGGATCTGATTTTCCGCGGTGTCGGGGGTAAAAGCTTTAACATTTTTATAATCGGTGTCCCTGAGTTTTATAATATCTTTATTCCCTATAGCGTCGGATGCCAGAACCGATCCGACGGACCTCAGGACCTCTTCGGCGTCGGCGGCCGTATCGAGCGTGATAAATACTCCGAATACCAGATAATCGGCGATGCTTTTGGGATCAAGCGTGAAGATGACTGAAATGGAAGATATTTTGAATATTCTGTCCAGGATGGGTTTCGGAAAATCAAAGCCGAAATCCGCCTTGAATTTTTCGACGGCCCTGTTAAAAAAATCGCTTTTTATAAAGGTTTCGATCATCTTATTTAAAGGCTCACGGCCTTCGGATGGCATGGAAACCGAAAAAACGAGCGCCGAATTTTTAGGCGCTCCGGGTATTGCGGCTAACGATAAAACGGCGGTGGCCGTTATGACCGTAATGGCCAGGATGAGTATGAGCGTTTTTTTCAACATTAAATCTCTCCTTTTATTATTTTTCAACATAATATCAAATAAAACCCGTCCGGTCAAGTGTTTATACCGTCAGCGCGCAAAAAAGCGCGGCGCTAAAAATTCCGTCGCCGCGCTTATATTTTTCGAGGTTTTCTTTCTTATTTAAATCCGCTGTGATGCGGGGAGAATATAAAAAATTATCTGGCTTCGATCATTTCATAGCCGGCCTCTTTCCATGCCGCTACGCCGCCGCCAAGGGCTTTTGCGTTATAACCTTCCGCGAGGAATTTGGCTGCAAGACCTGCAGCGCTGCCCTCTTTGGGTCAGCCGCAATAGAAGACTATCAACTTTTTCCGGTCGGTGTCCTTGAGTTTAGATTCGAACTCTTTGAATGAGACGGCCCCTTTAAGATGGACCTTCGCGAATTTCGCGTCATCTGGATAAGCGCATACGAGGAGCGTTTCGCCCGTCTGGACCCCTTCGTATATTTCTTTCGGAGATATTCTTTCAACCTTGATCTCTTCCGTCTTTGCGGCCATAGCGGAATCGGCCTGTTTGGGTTCATCCGCTTTTTTCTCTTCGGCGAAAGCCGGAGCGAAGTTTAAGCAGATGGCAAATAACGCCGTGAGCATGACCATGATGGTTATTTTTTTCATTGTTTCACCCCCTTTTTATTGATTTTTTTTGACGGGTCCGTTATAAGTTCAGTTTAAATCTAAATCGGCTAAATGTCAAGAACCTTTGATCTTCCACATATAATTATAAACAGGCGCGATTGCGCCAAAATCCATAATCACTTCGTTGATAAGCTCGGCCGAGAATAAAAGCCTGTCTATTTTTTTAGTGCGCATGAAATACAGGTCGCGGCGCTGATACCAGTTGTATATTTTTTCCGGCATGTCAGGCTTCAGAGGCCTTTTATACATATCGCCGAGCAGCGTGAATTTTTTCTGTTTTTCAAAGCATGAAACCATCTTTAAAAAACCGTCGGTGTCGAAATCGATGTAGTCCCTGAATTTATCCATCGTCGGCCGCTCGACCTCGAAAAACCCCATTCCGTACCTGTAAAACTCCGCCGACACCTCCAGAAAGAAAGCCGGCGTATCTTTCCAGTCCTTGCGCGGCCTTTTGAAAGTGCACCACATTGCGCTTTTAAAGGGCGCCTTGTTCCTGGTGAACCTGGCGTCGCGATAGATGCGCGAAATGGTTTTGCCGACGCCCGGCGACACCTCCAGCAGCGGGTCGATCAATTGCATGTGCGGGCCCATGGCCGCCACGAATTTTCGAAACGGCGTCAAAAGATGTTCAATATATTCTTCCTTGTGTTCGTCGAACCAGATTTTGTCGTTGTTTTCCCTGAGATTTTCAAGAAATCCTATAGTGTCGCGCGAAAAACCCTTGAAATCCATATCAATTAATATAGCCAAATATGCTCCTTCTTTCAGTTCAAACTATCAGGACAAATTCTATCATATTTTTTGATCGATTTCAATATATGAAAATGATTTTTTGAACGCGTCTTTTAAAGGTGCTTTTTGATCATATCGGCAAGGCTTTTCTGCCCGAATATGAGTGAAGGATTTTTATCGTGGTGCGGCAGCATTTTCAGCTGCGATCTGAATTCCGCTTCGCGCGGTTTTAGAGAAGGAGGAAAAACATGAAGAAAAAGATTTTTTTCAGGCCACTGGAAAAAATACGGCATGAAGTCCGTATATAAAAGGCCGCAGCCCTGGCATTTTACCGAATTAAGAGTGTTATCGGCCAGCATTTTAAGATAGAGCGGCGAATCTTCGACGTTGACCTCGAGATACGCCTTTATCTCCATCATGGCTCCGCATCCGCACTGGAATTGGTTCGCTTCATAGGGCGGCGCCTTTTTTATCTGGTACGCCGATATCGCGAAATTCATTCCCTCGAGCCCGGTTATTCGCGGCGCTATTTCGTGCCTTTCGTATGTCCTTCTGAAGCCGAATTCGGCGAATATTATTTTCGAATATTCCGATTCGTTGATTATGGTCGGAGCGAAAAAGGTTCCCTCGCTCACCGTGTGATCATAAAAATCATTGTTCGGGGATGAATTTCCGGCGAAGGCCACGTCGCATATGAAAAGAGAGCCGCCGTCCTTTAAAAGCCTTCCGAAAGACCTCAAAACCGAACTTTTATCCCTGACGAGATTCATCATGGCGTTAGTTGTTATAAAGTCGAATTTATGGCTTTCCTTTATCGGAAGCCCGGAGATGTCGGAACACAGGAAGTTTGTTTTCGAGCCTTCCAGATTGATCTTTTCGCCCAGGTGCGTCGAAAACTCTATTGCGCCTAACTTTAAAAGGTTATGCGAAAGGTCTATGTTGAATATTTCAGCCTCCGGCAGGATCTGTCGCAGTATAAAGGCGTCGAACCCGGAGCCGCCGCCCGCGTCGAGTATCCGGAAAGGCGATGAAAAGCCGCCGTGCGAAGCTTCTATTTCCTCTAAAAGATACGTAAGGGGGTTGGCACACCCGAAAGTGAGCTTGGACACCGTTTCGGGTATCTTTAATTTCGGGAATCGCCCCAGGAGATTTTTATAAAAGGTAAGTTTGGATGAGTCCGTAACCGCCGGATCAAATGAGTCGTAGAAGTTTCTAACATTTTTTTCGTGTTCGAAATTATTCTTTAACGTCAATTATTTCACCGTCAAAAGCCTCGAGTATCTTCTGGACGACAGGGTCGTTCTTTTTTTCCTCGAGGATGTCTTTTTTGCGCTGTTCCGCCGCCTCCGTTCTATTCTGTGAAGGCATGATTATCTTGAATTTGACGGTTTCACCCGTGGACTGGGCGAACACGCGTTCCGACGTTTCAAGATGGCTTCCGGACTGGATCCGTTCGCCGCAGAAAGGGTTCTTCGTAAAGTCTATATCCAGAATTCCGTCCCGGTAGCCCGCGAGCACTCCGGAACTCATGATAGCGTGCGTGGGTATGGATTCCTGTTTGAGCTGAGGGAGGAATATCGAGCTCCACGCCATTTTTACTTTTTCCAGAGTAAGTTTTGAAGGCCCGCCCGTCTGAGGCTTTGGCTGGCCGCCTTCCTGGCCGTGCGCGGAAGGCCCGCCTGTTTTGACTCCGGAGGATTGAGGCGCCGCAGTGAGTTTCAGGGCGGATATGCGCTCGCTGATCATCTTTTCGATCTTTGACATGTCGAAAGCCTGATCGCTCGAAGCCGCCCTGGCTACGGCTGGATTATCAACCATTGCGGGGATGGCGGAGCCGTCGATCGTCATTATCGATCTGGTATAAACGAATTCGAGGTGGACGAGCTGATCGGGAACCGCGCGGATCGTCGAAAGGCATTCCGCGTAGATCTCGAGAAGCCTGAAAAGTTTCTGGCGGTCGATCTTTTCAGACATCGCTTTCATGTCGGCGAAGTCTTCCTCGTCGCACTCGAAAAAGGACGCCCCGTCCATTCCGATCTTTATTAAAAGCATTGAATTAAGGTATGAATTGAGTGATTCTATGAACGCGAGTATCTCGTTTCCCGCGGAATAGACCTTTCTGATGGTCCTCATTCCGGTTTCGGGGGACTTATTGATGATGCTTTCGACGAAATCGCGTATCACCTTCATGGAATGTACTCCGAGAAGGTGTTCTATGGTTTCGCAGTCTATTTTTTTATTGAGGCAGAGCGCTATCACGTATTCGAGAAGGGAAAGCGCGTCGCGCATGCCGCCCTGGGCTTTTTTGGCTATGAGAAGAAGGGCGTCCCGTTCGTATGTTATCTGATCGCCCGATGCCCTGCTCTGGTTTTCGGCGGCTACGATGAACTCGAGGCGTTTCATTATATCGGCGACCGATATCCTTGAGAACGCGACCAGCTGGCAGCGCGAAAGTATGGTGGCGGGAATTTTATGTATCTCGGTGGTGGCTAATATGAAGAGAACATGCGGCGGTGGTTCCTCGAGCGTTTTGAGGAAGGCGTTGGCGGCCTCGGTCGTGAGCATGTGGGCTTCATCGAGTATGAAGATCTTGTAGCGGCCCGCGATAGGCATGAATGCCACGTCGTCTTTAAGCGAGCGGATGTTCTCGATCTTTCGGTTGGAAGCGGCGTCCATCTCGATAATATCAACGGCTGAACCGTTTTCGAATTCGATGCAGTTGGCGCATTTACCGCAGGCCTCGTATGTGGTCTTGCCGGTGCAGTTCAAAATTTTAGCGAAAAGACGCGCCATGGAAGTTTTTCCGGTTCCGCGCGGGCCGGAAAAAAGATAGGCGTGAGATACTTTATTATATTTTATGGTGTTTATGAAGAAGGACGAGACCTGTTCCTGGCCGCACATATCGGTGAAAGTCGCGAACCTGTACTTTCTGTAAAATACTTCTTTGGGCGCCGGATTCTCTTTTTTTGTTATTGTTTCGTTTTCCATATTTCCTTACCTTTTTAATGACACGGCGATATCGTCGGCTTTCGTTTCCGCAGGATGGCCCGTTCCGAGCCTTGGCGACCTGCCGTCCGGGCCCAGGGAATATAAGATGACCTCGTCGCTGCTCATAAGGTAGAATCTGCCCCAGGGGTCGATCCGTTCATTAGTGCTTATATTGTATTCGCGTTCGTAAGCTAACAGGGTTCTTGGAAGCCTATTTTTTGTTTTGATGAACATTTTTATTCTGTCGGCGAGTTTTTCAAGCGCTATTTCAGCGGTTTCGCTAGCTCCGGTTTTGATGTCGGAGGCCGTTTCGCCGTTTGGATTTATTTTTACGGCGAGTGTATTTTTTTCGCTTCCGGAAGTTCCATTCGGCCCCGTGGAATAAATGACCACGGCTTTGGCGTCGAATTTGTAAAGCCGGTTCCACGGGTCAGGAAATTCCATGATGTCCGGAACGTATTTTTCTGCCAGTTCTTCAAGGGAATTGAGGTTTTTGCCTTCAAAAGTATTGTAAAGTCTTATGCTGTCTGCGAACCTTTCGAGATCGAAAAGCGCTATTTCGTCGGTTTTCGTTATACGCCCCATGGCATTTTTAACTTTATTTTCAACCCGAGGTACCCTGGGGTAAACAAATACGCATTCGGTGTCTTCGGAGGCTATGACGCATAACTTCGCCTCGAGCGTGGAGCTGAAAAAATCCGCGGGCGGCCTTTTGGTCAATTTAACCATTTTAATTGAGTTTTTGAGTATGGCCTTTTCTTTTTCGGTAAGAAAGATGAGCTTGATGCAGGGGCCTTTTTTGTCTCCGAACGCGGCCAGCTGGTGTCCCAGTTCGCTTAATATGATGTTCCCGGTCTCGCTGTTGTTTTCGTCGGCGACGATGTCGGCGAGTTTATCGGCCTCCGGTCTGGTGAAAGGAGGGATTTTTTCGAGGAATTTAAGAGCCTCGGAGCGGGACAGGGCCCGATCATAAAAGAGCTTGAAACATCTGATATATTTTTCGGGGTTTATTTCTTTGAAAAGAAGCGTGAATTCGATCGCTTTGTCGACGCTCATTTTAGCGAATTCGTCTTTTTCGCGTGGGATAAGGTCAATGTTATCGGCGGAAAACGATGCCGCGGGGCAGAGAATGATCAAACATGACAGAAAAGTGAAAAGGGTTTTAAAGCACAACCGGTTCAAGGTTCTTTCGAACATAAGTATTCGATACCTCCATAAGGCTTTATTAGAGATCCCGACGCCGGATGCGGGTCTTGCGCATAATAAAAAATCGTGCCTGTTCCAGAGGTTTAACCAGATAGATGGGCAAGGGCTGAGCGCCCCTGTGGCACCCGGATAGCATTACTTACCGTTGCTCCTGTCAAGGCCTGGCGGGGTTCGTAAGTGTCCGCCGCACAGGACTCAACCCTTAACCCGATCTGGATAAAAAACTCGGAATGACCCTCCGCATTCAGCGGAAAAAAGCATACGCTTTGAGTCAGCACGAAAAAATAAAGCGGAGAGAGGGAGATTTGAACTCCCGACCCTCTCGGGTACACGCTTTCCAGACGTGCTTCTTAAGCCGCTCGAACATCTCTCCGGGGTCAGTTTAAAATTTAACTTTTAAATTGAAAAAAATTGCAGGTAATGCAACTTCACATCACAAAATTCTACCACATATAAAAAATAAAGTCAAGAAATTTTGTTGGAACTTTCAATTTTTCCTTTTTTTTAACGATTTTAAGAACTCTTTTCATAATATATTGACAATATATTGGAAATGAAATATAATGAAAATAGATGGAGATAATTTCTTTATTTTTCATTTTTATTGCTATTGCTTTGAAAAGGAGGCGGATCCATGTCATATTCATCTGTGAATAATTATTTAGGCTCTATTTTCACAAATATGTCATCGGTCACGCCCTTCGTTAAAGCTACTTTTGACAGCCAGCAGAAGAGCCGTGTTTTATCTTCATTGAACGAGCTCTCAAACATCAGTTCATACGCGAAAAATATCGGTTCCCTCTACGACGAGGTCAAAAAGTCCGGCACTTCGGATGCGGCCGCGGGACTTCGCAGCAGCGTATCGGAATTTGTGAGGACCCGCGATTCTAAATCCATGGGCAGCCTTGTGAACCTCGGGACGGCCCTGGTAAAAAGCAAGAACCAGACAGGGCTGAATTCTTTTCTTTCGGCAGCCAACAGCGTGAACCAGCTCGGGACATCATCTCTCACATCTAAATTCGTGAACGCGTCCTCGTCGATCTTTAAAGACACCGGCTCCGGCGGCCTCAGATCATTTACGGAAGCCACCAGCAAGATCGCGAATTTCGCCGAAATGGGCCAGAACGATAAGAACCTCAAGGCCGGCGCCGTTAAAAATCTCGCTCAGTTGTTCAGCCAGACCATCTCGGAAGAAAAAAACAAGGGTACGTCCACGGCGGGGATAAACGCGAAGCTCAATGAGATAACCGACGCATTGAAATCCAAAACGGGCCTTTCCCAGCTGGCTAATTACCTTGAAGA
Source organism: uncultured bacterium (assembly GCA_964551445.1). Taxonomy (GTDB): domain Bacteria; phylum Muiribacteriota; class UBA9980; order UBA9980; family UBA9980; genus DAOPXV01. The sequence continues at coordinate 12,904 of CAZKCG010000042.1, forward strand.
AAAGGTAACTAAAAATGGCGCCGCGGCATCCTCTGAGTCCGGGTCCACAACCGTTTCAGGGGCGGCTTATCAGAATTATTCCTCAGGCACTTTTTCACAGCTGGCCTGACGCATCAGACCTTACTTAAACCTAAAAAAACCAAAACCTGCCTTGTCCGGCAGGTTTTGTGTTTATCGGCAACATTTATTTATTTATTTATTTTGGTTCTTTCGTGTTTTGCCTGTGAGCATTATACTGGTCAATAGTGAACAGAGAATAGAGAATAGTCGAGGTTGCGGCCTTCGGCGGTCATTTTCGAAAACATCGTCGGCAAAATAATTAATGCGAGCGAAGCGAGCCAGCCCACAACTCTCTATTACCTCATTTCTTTTCTATAAATATTACGGCTTGAACTGGTTCGCGAACCTGCCCTGATAGACCGCGCTTCCAATGCATCTCTGGAATATGAACTGGCAGATGAAGGTCCCGGGATAAAGCGCCATCGCGATAGGCGACGAATTATTTATTTCGAGTACCTGATGGTTCGATATGCCCGGCTGCATGAAACCGGCGGTTATATGGACCGCCAGGCCTATCCTTGCGAAGCGCGAACGGCCTTCGAGCCACCCGCATATATTCGGAGCCAGCGTTATTTTTTCGGTCGTCACGCCGAGCACCGATTCGCCGGGAAGCAGCAGGAAATGGTCGTCAACCTCGATGTACTCAGTGACCTCTTCGTAGTTGGCGTCTTCGACGACGTCATAGACCACGTGAAGTTTTTTGAACACCCTGAATTTCTTGTCGAGCCTCAGATCGACCGACGCCGGTCCTACGGCTTCAGGCGCGAAAGGTTCTATCTTTATTTCGCCGCATTTTATCGCGTCGAAGATGGCGTCTCTTGTGAGTATGCTCATTTAATTACCGCCTGCCGGATTTTTTAACTTTGTAATATTCGCTTTTCAGATTCGCCATGAGTTCGTCGAGTTTGTCGTAGAGCCTTCTAAGTTTTCTGGGTTTGCGGTTGGTGAGCGAATAAGCGGTCAGTATCGGCAGAGCCACGGTTGAATCGATATAGGCGACGACCGTGTTCGGCAGCTGGCTCGGATCGACCTTGCCCCATGAAACGGCTTCGGAAGGGGTGGCGCCTGATAATCCGCCCGTGTCGGGCCTTGCATCGGTGATCTGAAGGAAAAAATCGTGTCCTTTTTCATCTATGCCCAGCACTTCCTGGATCTGCGGCTCGGTCTGAAGCGCGAAGTTCTTGGGCGATCCGCCGCCGAGTATGAATATGGCGCTTTTTCCGACCTTGCGTTTAGCGTGAAGAACGATAGCCGCCGTTTCGTTTATGTCTTTAGCGATGTCGAATTTCATTTTATTGCCTTCGAGAGCGAGCGCGGCCACGTTCATTCCGATGGATGAATCGCCCGGCGACGAAGTGTATATCGGAACGCCGCATTTATAGGCGACCGAAAGCACCGATGAATCGGGTTTATTCAGTATTTTTTCGCGCATGGCGAGATATTTTCCGATCTTGTTATGAAATTCCGCGGTGGACATCTCCATCTGGAAATCGTCCTCGGATATTACCTGTCTGAAGAATGAATCGGTGTCGAGAAGGACCCTGTAGTCGAATAATATGTCGTAGATCCTGACGACCTCTTCGTTTCTAAGCTTCGTGTCGTCGACGAACGGCGAGCCCTGATAAAGTTCGAGCCCCAGGCCGAAATGAGCGTCGTGGTAAAGATTAGCGCCCGTCGATATTATGAAGTCGACGAATCCTGCCTTGATAAGCGGTATTATGGCTGATTTTCCGAGGCCGGCTGGAGTAAGCGCGCCCGTGAGCGTCATTCCGACCACGACGTCGTCTTTCAGCATTTTCTGAGTTAAAAGGTGGCACGCTTCCCTTAGACGCCCGGCGTTATACGCCAGGAAGTATTTATCGATGAGGTCGGTGAGTTTGACGTTAGCCGAAATAGGCGTCGGGTCTATTACGTTCCCGCTGAGATAGCGGCTTTTGTTTTTCGGAGCGGCTTGTTTAGCGGCCGGCGCCGTTTTTTTCGTCTTTTTAACTTCTTTCGCGTTTTTTACAGGCATTTTTTTCTCCTCGATTTATTATTGAAATTGTTTATGCATGGGTAAAATGATACGAAAATTTTACCAGAATAAGCTCTTAAAATCAACAGATTTATTTTTCGAATCCCTTGAAGCGGGCCGTGTTCTTATATATGCGTCTCCATATGACGGCTTTTTCGGGGCATATATTAAGGCATCGCAGGCAGTACATGCAGTGACGCGATCGATCGGGCCAGCGGTCTTTTTCGAACGCGATGAGTCCCATCGGACAATGTTTTGCGCACAGGCCGCACCGGGTGCAGCGCTCTTTTAAAAGATCGTTCCCGATCGAAAAACAAAAGGTCGCGTACAGGGCTTTTTCGATGATCTTTCCGACGGCCTTCATTCCGGCTTCGGGCTCCGGTACTATCAGGCGCTTTATGGCGGAAGCGTTCCGGGTGACCCCGAGTTTATTTAAAAAAGCCGATATCTTTGTTTTTATGAGCGGGAGTCTGTATTTTAAATAGCGGCCGAAAATTTTCGCGACCGGGAGGAATTCCGGAAGACCCGGGATCAGCTCCGAGTGCATTATATGATCATCTATGTGGCCCGCGATGCCGGCCGTTTTGGGTTCAAGCAGTTTTCCGAAATTCTGCGGGAACTCGACGGGCCCTTCCATGTGAGTTCCATAAGTGAATACCGACTTTCCTCTGATATCCGGCATGAGGCCTATGAAACTTTCCATCACAGGCGCCGGCCGGAAAAAATAAACGGGTGAACCGAATCCTATAAGGTCGCAGCGGACGGCTTTTTCGCGGAATTTTTCAAGATCGGCCCTCAGTATTTTTTCATCGCCGGTTCTTTCAATTTCCGGCGGCTTCAGCGGCACCCTTTTTTCGGCTTCATGCATATAATCCTGAATAACCGGGTTCTGATGCCACAGGCCGGGAAGGCAGACGCCGTCCTCGATGTTGAAAAGTTCGCATTCATGGCCCCGCGAGAATATCTCTCGCGCCATGAGTTCCGAATAAAAGCGAGTGTTTCCGGTGCCCGAAAAATAAACTAAAAGTATTTTCATAAGCCATTATTGTACCAGATTTTCATTTTTTTTTCAACCTGGTCCGGCACTTGCCGTACAATAAAAAACATTGAAATATCTTCGGAAATATATTATTATTAAGGCCGGCCGCCGGTTGCCGGAACAGCCCCGTGATCATTACCGCCGGTTCGGGCGTCGGATAAAAACAAGGTATGAACGGCGCCCGATCTGATCGCGGCTTGAGATCAAACTGTGGAAAAATCGAAATAACGAATGGAGAAGTTTTATGGAAAATAATGATTGCGGTATATATCATGCCGTATTTCAGCTGAAAAAAGACCGCGTTATAAAAGTGGGCGCGCAGGGTGCGATGTGTTTTCCCGCCGCGTTTTACGTATATACCGGGACCGCACAGAAGAATCTTTCAGCCAGGGTAAGCCGTCACGCTGCCCGTGAGAAGAAGGTCAGATGGCATATCGACTACCTTACGACGGATCCTTTCGCGAAATTCATCGCCGCGTATTACATGCCTTACGCGAAGGCTGGCCGGGAGTGCAGGCTGAATCTCGGAATACTTATTAACGCCGCTTTTTACATTCCTAAGTTCGGGGCATCCGATTGCGTCGGCTGTCCGTCGCATCTTGCCGCGTTCGAAAAATTGGAAACGGCAAAATCATTATTCAAAGGCCTCTCGAAGGTTCCAGTCAAAGGTTCGTAAGCTTATGCGCAATAGCTATTTTTTTTCTTTAGCGGCCGCCGCGCTAATTTTCGCCGCCCTGTTTTTTTCCGGGGTAGAGCTTTCGGCGGCGGAGGGTTCCGGCTCGACCGGAGAGCGCGTTTCGGCCGAACGGTTCTTCGATTCATTTTTCGCGGAAGAGATGAAAAAAGGCTCCGCGCCCGGAGCCGTAGCGGCTTTCGTGAACTGTTCAGAAGCGCCGGTTCTCGCCGGATATGGTTTTTCGGACGCTGCGTCAGGCCGGAAGGCTGATCCAGATAAAACGCTTTTCTTCGCTGGTTCGATCACGAAACTTATCACCGCGACGGCCGTTATGAAGTTATGCGCAATTGGCCTCTTGAAATTAGACGACCCGGTGTCTTCCCGGCTTAAAAATAATTTTTTAAAAGAGATAAAAGGCCGTCCGGTAACGTTTAAAAGCCTTTTGACGCACACGGCCGGCTTTGATCCTGAAAAGACCGCGCCTTTATTTTTTGAGAAAAACAAAGTTTCAAAACCGCTTTCTGGTTTTCTCGAATCTTTTTGCCCGCGCTGCGTCCGGCCGCCGTTTGAAAAGTTCGCCTACTCTAATTTTTCCGCCGGCCTTTCCGGAGCGCTTATTGAAGCCGTGTCCGGCCTTGAATACGGCGAATTTGTGAAAATTAATATATTCGAAAAGATTGATATGCGCAGCAGCTTTTTCGCGGGCGGCCAGCCGGAAAGTTCCGAGATAGCGGTCGGATATGAAGCGCGCGGAAATGAATTCATCCCGGTTGAAAACAGGCGTCACACTATGATTCCGGCGAGCGGGCTTTTGACCACGGCAGCCGACATGGCTGATTTTATGACGGCTCATTTACAATCCGGCCGTCTTGGAAATTCTACGCTTTGGGAATCCACGGTCTCCGTTGAAATGCAGAAAAGCTTATTTGCGGTCAGCGCTGATTCCATTCCCGGAAGCTTCGACCGGTTTCCAAAAATTTCGGCTATGGCGGCGGGCTTTCGGGTGAGTAAAGCTTTCGGCCGGAAGATCTTATGGCATAGCGGAACGCTGAAAGGTTATGCGGCGGGGCTCTATCTTTTTCCGGAAAAAAGCTGCGGCGTTTTCATAGCTTATAACAGCGGCGACGCAGTTATGCGGCAGCGGTTCATAAAAAGATTTATATCAGAGGTGATTAAGGGCGTCGAATATTAGGTTTTTACCTTGAGAGCGGTTTTTATAAGATCGTTGAGTTTGGTCAGAGCTTCCATGGGCGTAGTGGAATTGACCTCTATATTTTTAAGCGTGTTCACCATTTCTTCAAGTTCCGGAGACATTTGAGGCTGAGCGGGTTTGACTTCGAACAGATCGAGCTGGTTCTCGTCGGCTTTTTGTTTCGTCCTGCCGCCGAATTTTAAAAGTCTCGCTATGCTGTTTTTTTCATCGCTGGCTTCGAGCGTCGCGAGTATGTCGTTGGCGCGGGAGATGACCTGGTCGGGGAGCCCGGCGATCCTTGCGACGTGTATACCGTATGATTTCGTCGCGGGACCGGAAAGTATCTTGTGCAGAAATACTATGCCGGAATCCGTTTCGGATATTGCCACGTTCAGATTCTGTATCTTCGAATAGGTTTTATCCAGTACCGTCAGTTCGTGATAATGCGTAGCGAAAAGCGTCCGCGCTCCGTCTAAAATATTTCCGCCGCCGTTCAATATGAATTCTATCACTGAATAAGCTATGGCGAGGCCGTCGTAGGTTGAAGTTCCTCGCCCTATTTCGTCTAAAATTATAAGGCTTCTGGCCGTCGCGTTGTTTAATATGTTGGCCGTTTCTATCATTTCAACCATAAAGGTCGATTGCCCCGCGGCGAGATTATCCGACGCGCCTATCCTCGTGAAAATTCTGTCGCATATGCCGATCCTGGCCGAGCGGGCGGGAACGAAGGAACCGGCCTGAGCCATAAGAGTTATGAGCGCCACCTGCCGTATGTAGGTCGATTTACCTGCCATGTTGGGCCCCGTCAGTATCTGGACGTGCGAGTGTTTTCCGCCTATATGCGTATCGTTGTTGATAAAACCTATGTAATTCAATTTGTTCTCGACGACCGGGTGCCGTCCTTCTATTATTTCCATTTCCGGACCGTCAGTGATCTCGGGGCGGCAGTAATTATAGCGGCCCGCGGCTTCCGCCAGCGACGCGAGGCAGTCTATGACGGAGACGACCCTGGCGCACTCGTAAATATTCACGGTCTCTTTGAGTATCTCGTCAAGAAGCCTCTGGAACACTTCGTATTCAAGTTTTTTCTGCTGTTCGTCGGCGTTCAGGATCTGATTTTCCATTTCTTTGAGTTCGGGAGTGTAAAACCGCTCCGCGCCTGCAAGCGTCTGTTTTCGGATGTAATCGGAAGGAATGTTATCGAGGTTGGATTTGGTTATCTCGATATAATAACCGAATATCCTGTTATATTTTATCTTGAGCGTGCGGATGCCGCTGCGTTTCTGTTCCTTCTGTTCGAGGTTTAAAAGCCATTCCTTCCCGCCTCTGGCTATTTTGACCACTTCATCGAGTTTTTCGTCGAAGCCGGCCTTTATTATTCCGCCGTCTCTGAGCGAAACCGGCGGATCGTCGGATATGGCCCGGTCTATAAGGCCCGCCAGGTGAGCCAGGTCGGCCGTACCCGAAAAATAGCGCTTGATAATGCCGTCCTCCGGATGGCCGGTAAGCGCAGATCTTATGCCGGAAACGGCGTTGAGTGATTTTTTCAGGGCTATTATATCCCTGGGGTTGCAGGTTCGCATTGAAATGCGTGACATTATCCTTTCGATATCGTAAATTCCGGCGAGGCATTCGGTGATCTCCCGTTTAAGTCTGAAGTTATCGCGGAACTCGGAAATGACGCCCTGCCGCCATTTTATCTGATCTATGTCGCATAACGGCGTTTCGAGCCAGGACTTGAGGGCCCTGCCGCCCATGGCGGTCTTCGTAAAATTAAGAACGGTAAAAAGCGAAGGCGTTATGTCGAGCGAAAGCCTGCTCTGGATGTCCAGATGCATATATATGGATTGCTGGCGCGGCGAGATCTTTTTTATATGAGGAACGCTGTTCTTCTGGGTCTGGCGGAGATATTTTATGACGCCGGCCGCCGCGACCGTTGAACACGCGAAAGAATCGGAAGTTATCCCGAAGCCCTCAAGCGACCGGACCCCGAAATGTTCGCATAGAAATTCGCGGGCCTCCGCGGGTGAAGATGGATAATCCTTTTCGAACTGGCTCATCGTGATTCGAGAGCCGCCGGGCCTTGAAAGCCTGGAAGTGAAATCGGGGTTGAGGTATAGTTCCTCGCATAATATGACCTCGGCGGGGTCGAGCCTCATGAATTCGTCGACCATTGACTGCGCCGCCGAATCGCCGGAATAATCGCAGACGAAAAAATCCGAGGTCGATACGTCTATATAACTGAAACCGTATATTCCATTGTTATGATGTATCGAGGCCAGATAGTTGTTGGAAGTTTCCTCGAGGTAATTCGACTCGGTGAGCGTGCCGGGAGTTATTATACGCGTCACGCCGCGTTCGACGATAGAACCCTTCGCGTCCCTGGGGTCCTCTAACTGATCGCATATGGCTATCTTATAACCGCGCTTTACGAGTTTGGCGATGTAATTATCGACCGAGTGATAAGGCACTCCGGCGAGAGGTATTTCCTCGCCCGCCGATTCCTTTCCGCGCGCGGTAAGAACGATGTTGAGCTCCCGGGACGCGGTCTTCGCGTCCTCGAAAAAGGTCTCGTAAAAGTCGCCGACCCTGAATAAAAGTATCATTCCGGGGTGGCGCGCTTTTATCGAAAGATATTGTTCCATCATCGGGGTTCTGGCCATTTGCTGATCTAGTCCCTCGTGTTCGCGTAAACCTTTTCGATCTCGATCAATGTCGGTTCCTGCGATATTTCACCGGTATCCGGGTCTTCTCTGAATTCGCCGAAATCGAATTCGAAGACTATGGGGCTGCTTCTCACTATGCTCGCGAAGCATTTTATCTCGCCGTTTATTTTAACGTAAGCCGAAAGGGAGTCGCCGATCTTTGAGATCTTGAACTGCGTCGGGCCGCGCCCTATGACCTTGAAGCGCAGCTTCGACTCGTTCTCGAAGTAATCGAATATCATCGCGCAGGGCGATACCTTGATCTTTCTTTCGCGGTCTATGAAAAGCTCGAGTACCTGCGGCGAAGAATGTATGTCGATCCTGTTTTTTCCGACCCTGAGGCCGCTGATCTTTACGTCGTCGAGCGAGAACAGGCTTCCGAGCCTGAATTTTCCGTCAACCTGTATCTCGAAGAATTCCTCGAGGAACATAAGCCCCATGAGAGAGCCCCATGTGTAGAACGGCGAAGTGCGGCAGTAAGTGCCGTTCTGAGCCTCTCCGAAGCCGGTGTATGAACTGTAATTTTCGTGCACGTGCGAGGACTTCTGCCATTCGAACTGGAACTGGCGGACCGAACTTAAAGCCAGCTCATAGGCCTTGCGGAACATCCCCTGCATCCTTAAAGCCTTATACACCAGGTAGTTGAAGGGCGGCCAGATCCTTCCGCGCCAGTAGTCTCCGTCCTTCGACACGCGCGGATGGCCCGGGTCGAGCGACATTACTTTAAATATGGTCCCGAAAAAATCCGGGTTTTTGAAGTGTTCATGCATTTTCTGTTTCATGTCGCGCGCAAGGCGTATAAAAAGCATAGGATAAAAGGACGTCGGCGTATATGTTTTAGAAAGCGTTCCGTCTTTTTTTCTGTTCGCGAACATTCCTTTTTCCGCGTCGTACAGGTTCGAGAGTATGACCTCCTGATAATTCACGGCTTCGCTGGCGAAAAATGAATAATCGTCCATTATTTTAAGTTCCGAAGCCATCAGCGCGAGGACGGCGGCCGAATATCCGGTGAGCGCCGTGAGATCGACGCAGTCTCCGTCGAGCGTCAGCTTCGAAGGGTCGAAGCTGAAATCGTCCCACATGGGACTGTCGTCAATGCCTGATTCATAGACCGCCCCGACCTTTCCCGGGATATAGTTCTTTGTCTTTCCGTTGTTATTTTCAGATATGTCCGCGCCCCAGGCCAGAAGATACGGCTTGCTGCCGGACCTTTTATTTTTGAGGAAATTGTAATATTTTTTCAGCTTGTGATAGCATCCGGCAAGAAATTCCTTGTCCTTCGTGTAAAGATAAGCATTCCAGACCGCGGCTGTGATGACGGGCGGATTCGTTCTGTCCGAGACGATGTCGTCTATGATAAGCTGCGGTATCCTTCCGGTTTCGTCGATGTAGGAAAGAAGCCCTGAAACCAGGTCGGCCGCGAGTTCATAGTTGAACGGCGCCGCTATCATGGAAGCGAAAGCCGTGTCCCAGTTGAATATGAGCGGGCCGCCGCGCCTTTCGTTCTCGATGCCGTAGTTTTCCTCCATCATCGTCACCCAGGATTTTGAGACCGGCAGGTACGCCGATTTCTTCTCGGCGTTATACGACATGTTCCAGTATATCGGGGCGCATATGGCGTTTCCGATATCGCTGAAATAGTTCGTGGTGAAATTGGTCGATGAATAAAGGAACTTCTTTTTAGCGGAAGTGAAAATGCGTTCCATGTCGTCTATTTTATTTATGTCGTTCATCTCGAGCTCTGATGATATCCCGAAATAGGTCAGTTTATGGGGCGAAACGCAGAAAACATCCCCTTCGCATATATCCTCGTATAAATAAAGCTTGTTTTCCTTGAAGATGTCGTCTAACTTTAAAGATGTGTTCAGCACCGAAAAATTTTCGTTGCCGCCGTTCTGGTTGTAAGCGTGTATCGCCCCGCCGGTGGCGTCGAAAGCCTCGAAGCTGAAGAGCGATTTTGAGAGCGTGCGCGATATTTTGAGAGGCGCGTCGCTGGCTCCCTTGAAAAGGAGCAGAAAATAACCCTTTTCAATGTTTATGTCGGACGGTTCCAGTTTCATGAAAAGGTTGAAAGGATCGGTTTTAGCGAATGTCACGTTGAGTTTGGCTTCGTTATGGATGTAACCGATCTTGCCGTAGTTCAAGCCGAAGTCCCTTTCGTATGCCCTGGCTTCAGCCATGCCGGGAAGGTCCTTGTGTTTTTTGTGCACCGACGGGTCCTGGGAAGGCTGCCCGACGTTATAGCCGAACTGGTATATGAAGCGGTCGGCCAGACGGTCGTAATAGAAAACGCATATTTCCGTTCTGGTTTCGGGATTGGTGAGCAGATTAAGCCCGAAATGGCTGTATGTGTTGTATCCTAAAGGGTATTTTTCGCCGAGTATAAATTGCTTTGCCATAATAATTACACCTTGCCGATCTGAATATTATTTTTTGCCGTTGCCCGTGTTGAAAAAGATCTTGAATTTATCATACATTACATCCCTGGTGATGCGCATCAATGATTCCCTGTCCATGTCGTATATTATCAGAGGGTTCGATGCGCTTCCGATTATACGCCCGTAAATTGTCAGCCCGTCTTTCATAGCGGTAAAATCAACGTTGAGAGTGTTTTTTAAAAGAATTCTCTGAGGTATTTTAAGTTCGGCACGGCCGTCGATGGAGTCGTTCTCATTCACCGTGGCGCTGCCCTCGAAAGTATAGTTCGGTGAGCGTACCGAAATTCTATTCGCCGTTAATTTTCTTGCCGAAAGGCCTGCTTTTATTTCTATGGTTCCCGCCGCGCTCGTCAGGTCCGGCCCAAGCCCGAGCGAAGTGACGAAATCGCCGAATCCCTGGTCCGTATAGAACCAGTTTCGGTCAGGCCTGTATTCCAGTAAAACCGAGTCACTGCATTTCAGTGAAATTTCCATGGAACCCGCACGGGGATCTTTAACGGTTCCGCTATACGCGATGGCGGCGTCCATTGAATTGGTCATTACAAGCGTTTGCAGCAGCGGATTCTTTCTGAAAAAATCCGAAGTGTTGAAGCCTGATATCTTAAGAGATATCTCCAGGGAGCCGGATGAAGGGGTATGGCTGAATTTATCGACCGTGAAGCTGCCGCCGCCGATCACGGCGCGGATCGACCTTGAAGTCAGTTCGGCGAGAGCCGGATAATCGATCGCTCCGGATAATTCCGACACGACGAACGAGACCGGTTTCTGGTCGAGATTTATGGCGCCCGGCCTTACCGCGAAACGGTCGCATCCGAAGGATACGCCGAACCATTTATCCCCGTCAGGGTTTTCTTTATAGGCACTTTCAATGCGCACAGCCGAGGTCGCGAGCGTGCCGCCCCACGGAGACGAAATATCGAACGCGGCTTTTAATGAAGCGGGCGATATCCCGCCTTTCGTATATGAGAAAAGAAGCCTGGAAGTGAGCAGGCCTATCTCGACCGTCCCGCCCCGGACTTTAAAAATGACTCCCGATACGGTCGAATCGACGGGAATATTCGAAAAAGTTAAATAGCTGAAGATATGTGAAAGAGGGTTTATATTGAACTCGGCTTTTTTTACGCCAAAAAGCGCTTCAGACAGCAGATCCGTGTTTGCGGCTGCGTTTTTAAGGTATTTCGGAATTCCGGTGATCTCTTCCAGTGTGATCTTCGAGAGGAGGTCGCCGTCGATCTTTTTGTATGATACCGCCGTGCCGCCCTTGTTAAGGGCCTGCGAGATATTGATGTCGAGCATCGCGGCGAAATAGTTGCTTTTAAGATATAAAAGCGTCATTGAAAAAAATATGAAGATGAAGATACAAACTATGTATATGAAAATAAGTATCTTTTTTGATGTCTGAAGCGTAGTGGTGATATTATCCATTTTTTTCAGCGGTTTTAATTATATCCAGGCTTATGTCGGCGGATCTTGCCGAGTGCGTCAGCGCGCCTATCGATATGAGGTCGACTCCCGTCCGCGCGACCTCCAATATGTTGGTTTCGTTGATCCCGCCCGAAGCCTCGGTTATCGCTCCGCCGTCTATTAATTTTACGGCTTTTTTCATTTCAGCCGGCGTCATGTTGTCCAGCATTATCACGTCTGCCCCGGACATGAGGGCTTCCTTTACTTCCTCGATATTTTTGGTCTCTACTTCCACCCGGATGAGGTGATGCGCATAAGCCCGGGCCTTTTTTACGGCGGCGGTTATGCTTTTCGAAGCGGCTATGTGGTTGTCTTTTATCAATATACCGTCGAAGAGGCCGAATCGGTGATTGGCCGCACCGCCAAGCCTTACGGCGTCCTTTTCGAATATCCTGAAATTAGGCGTCGTTTTTCTCGTATCAACGATCGCGGCGCCCGTTCCGGCTATCATGGCCGAAAGTTTTTTAGCGTAAGTGGCTATTCCGCTCATTCTTTGAAGTATATTTAAAAATGTGCGCTCTCCGGTTAAAATAAGGCGCGTGCAGCCTGAAATTTTAATGACCGCCGTGCCTTTTTTGACCGTCGTTCCATCAGCGGTTTTTTTAATCAACTTAACCGGCGGACAGCCGAGGGTTTTAGCGAGAATGTCGAAAACCCTTAACGCGTGGGAAACGCCGGCCAGAACGCCGTCAGTCTTATAAATGACGTCGGCGGCCGACACGAGGTTTTCGCCGATGGTGGCGTTGGTGGTTATATCCCCGGCCTGGCCCAGATCTTCCATGAGCGCCATGGATATGTAATTGTCGATATATTCAAAATTCATTATATTTATCTCCGTGCCTTTGATTTTTCGTTTTTGTACACCGTAACGCCGTTGATTATGGTGGCGGCTATTTCTATATTTTTAACATTTTCTTTTTTCGCCGCAAAAACATCGGCGCTGCAGACTGTCATGTCGGCGTATTTTCCGGGTGCGAGGCTCCCGCGTCCGCGCTCCATGAAATTGGCGTAGGCGCCGTTTCTGGTAAAGATGGAAACCGCTTCCCATGCCGATACCCGCTCGGCTTCGTTGGGCAGGTTCAAAAGAGCATGGATGCCGTCGATGGGAGACATCGGCGTGACGTCGGAATCCGAACCGCCGGCTATTACGCCGCCGCTCCTGATGATAGAGGCGAACCTGTTCGTCTGAAGCGCTCTTTTTTTTCCGAGCCTTTCCGCGTACATGCCCGAACCTCCGCCCCACAGCGTTTCAAAGACCGGCTGCATCGAAAGGATCATTCCGAGTTCAGCCGCCCTTTTTATATCGCGCGCCGAAGCCAGCTCGAAGTGTTCGATGCGATGCCGCATATCGTTGGAAACGGAGGAAGCCGTTTTTTTCAAAAGTTTTTCGTAACAGTCCAGAATCAGTTCGGTCGCGGCGTCGCCGATGGCGTGAAAAGCCATTTGCAGATTATGCCTGTGGGCGTTTTCCATGAAGGAATAGATAGCTTCCGTTTTTAAGTAAAGAGTTCCCAGGTTATTTTTCGTTCTATTGTAAGGCGTCTTTAAAGCCGCGGTAGAGGAACCGAAGGAGCCGTCAACGAGAAGACATCCGCCTATTCTGCCAAGTCCCATTCGCGAGGCCTTGACATAGTCCGAATCCTGTCTGAAAAGTATTATGTTGACTATGTTTTTGGCGTTAGCCGTTACGCCGTTCACGAAGCTTACGTCCGTTTCGTCTGAGATAGCGCCGCCTTCCAGCGCGCATAAGGATGTTATTCCGGCTTTAAGCGCTATCTTTTCGGCTTTTTTGAAGGCGCCCATCCTTTTTTTTTCGGGAAATAACCTTGTCAATTCGCTTTTGAGAGCGTAATTCGGCCTCTGTCTTAATATTCCGGTCTTGAAGGCGTTATCATCCGCGCCGTTTTTTTTCAGAAAGTTTTCAAAAATTTTAAAAAAAGCCGAATTTACGACAGCGCTGTGATGGTCGACGCGGCCCGCGTATATGGGGATGGATCTTGATACGGCGTCCAGGTCTGATCTTTCCGGCATCCGTCCTTCGGGATATGCCGTTTCGTCAAACCCATGGGCCATAAGGATGTCCATGGGTCCGGCCGCGTCTTTATCCGCGGCGGCATCCGCTATAGCTTCTTTTATATCCCTGATCGAAGCGGCTTCGTTAAGCCTTATGGCGGAAGCGTTATATCCGGTCTGCATGAAGTGCGTGTGGGAATCGAAAAAGCCCGGAAGACAATATAAATTGGAAAAATCGAATATTTCCGTTTGAGAGTTTCCGCCGCCCGTAAATAAAGCCGTTTCTTTTGCGTCAAGAAGCGCCTCTATCTTATCGCCGTTGACCAGAACGGCTTTTTTATATTCGGAGGGAAAGTTCATCGTATAGGCTTTTTTAAAAATAAAAAGTTTCTTTTTCATTTCCGGTCACTCGAATATGCCGATTTTTCTGAAGAGGCCGTAGAAAATGAACCCCGATATAAAAACGACGGGAATGAAGCTTAAGATCATCTTGCCGTAGAAAATAACGAGGGATGAAGTGGGCAGAAGAAGGAACATATATATGTAGCCGGCGGTTATCAAAGCGTAAATGAAAAGCTTCAGAAGATCAGGTCCCGGCTGTCCGGACACGGCGGCTCCGTCAAGGCTTTTATCGATGGAGTCCGCCGGCAGCAGGGTCGGTTTACGGTCCGCGGCGGGAATGCCGGCCGTGCGGGATCCGGCGCGTTCGGTGACTGACGCTTTTTCAACCGGCTTGAACACAGGCTGTTTCGGGCTTTCTTTGACGGCGGGCGCCTGTTTGAGTTCATGCGCCGGCGCTTTTTCTTCTCCGGCCGCTTCGATGTTTTTCCGGCCGTTCCTTTCAGTGATATTTTCCGCGACCGGCCGGTCGGTCTTCTGCCGGGCAGGGATCCTGACCTCGGCCACTTCGCGGGGTTTTTCGGCCTTTTTCATTTCAGCCGGCGGCGCCTGCTTTTCGATCTTTTGCTGCTGCGGGGCGGCGGCGTTAAGACCTTCATATACGAGTTTTATTTCGTCGATCCTTTGCGATTTCGGGAACTTGGTGGTAAAACTGACGCAATAACCGCGCACTATGTTTTTGGCTTCTTCCGCGATATTCTCACGGCGGTTGAAATAGGAGTTTATATTAAGCGTTATGAGTTTGTAAAGCGAGTCTTCGCGATTTTTCTTTATAGGCGAGGACTTATAAACTTTTTCATGGCTTGCGATCGCTTCCTTGAACTGGCCGCTTTTCTCTAAAAGCAGCGCGAAATCGTAGATAAGCGAGTAATATTTTTGTGAGTTCTCGTTATTTTCGTTGACGCTCTTTTCGTCTATAGCCCGGTATGTTTCAAAAGCCTTTGAACAATCGGATTTTCTGATATGGCATTCGAATTTATAGAGAGCGATCGAAGTTTTTTTCGTCGTTTTCGGAAAGACCTCTTCGAATTCGCCGAGATAATTGATAGCGTCTTCGAGCTTATTGCGGCCTATATAATAATTGACGAAATTGAGCTTGATCTCTTCTTCGTATATGGATTCGGAAAACGCCCCGGTGATCTTTTCTAAAAAGGACTTCGCGCTTTTATCGTTGGTGTAGCGGAAAGCCAGACCCGAGAATTTGATCACTTTTGAGAACGCTTCCGCCTGGTAGGAGTGTTTCTTTATGATGTAGAAAAGTATCTGAACGATCTTTTCTATTATTTCGGAATAATCTTCGGAATTTCGTTCAAGCGCGTCAAATTCGATCTTATAAATCTCAAGCAGGTCGCCCAGAGCCAGAAATTCATAGGTTGAATCGGGGAAACGGTTGATAACCGTTTCCGTGAGATTAAAAACCGTTTCGTAGCCCGAGCGGGATATGAAGTGGCGGGCAAGCGCCAGAAATGAATAACCATATTCAAGGTCGAGCCGGGTTTTTATGAATTCGAGATAGTATTCTTCAAGCTGTTTATCGTCCATCGCAAGCGAAACGTTTTCAAAACAGTCCTGAAAGAAGATATTGACCTTCGCCAGAAGATTTTTTTGTTTATATTCGGAAAGGTACCAGTCTTTATCGGAAACTATAGGCTCGATATCGAGCAGAAATTTTTTGAGGGTCTCTCCGGAAGCGGCGTCCGAACTTTTGTCTAAAAGGCCGCGAAGCCGGTCTAAAGCCGCGTTGAACTTATTGAAGTCGCTGCAGGCTATGGACGCCTGTATAGCTATCATATAAAGCTGGGCCGGATTTTGAGGCGGCGTCTTAAGAAGCGAGATATAACTCAACAGGTTATTTATAACGGTATTTTCAGTCATAATACGGCGCATTATATCATAAAAATAATAAATTGACAATTAATTATTTTACTGATAACATAATTTGCCGCCATGATCAATAAAATATATCATCACATAAAACATAAGTATCTTGTAGCCGCCGCCACTATACTGGCAGCGGTGTTCTTATTATATGTCCTTTTTTTATACCAGATGTCCGAAATTTTCGGCGAAATAAAAAAAAGCGGCGCTTTTGAAAGCGTTTCATGGGATTATAACGGGAAAATAATCGTT
Organism: uncultured bacterium; assembly: GCA_964551445.1. Lineage (GTDB taxonomy): Bacteria > Muiribacteriota > UBA9980 > UBA9980 > UBA9980 > DAOPXV01. Next base: position 29,034 of record CAZKCG010000042.1, read on the forward strand.
ATCCGCCCCGGCTATGGTCCCGCGCACAATTCCGGATCGCCGGCCGTGGAAAAAATCGAAATTCGTTTCAAGCCTTTTTTAAACTTGATATATAAGGGTGAATGCTCTATAGATATGGCTGTTTCCGCCGATACTTCAACCGTTCTTTTTTCCGGCGGGCTCGGCGCAAGCCTTCAAAAATTGTTCGCATCGATAGGCTTTGCTCCTCATTTAAAGCGCGCTCAGATCAATATATCATGCGGCCCTGGAACCTCCGGCAGCTTTTTTATGAGCGGATATTACGGATTTACTCTTAAAGAAGGCGCCAGGATCGACCGGGCATCCATCACCGGCGTTATGAGTTCTGAAAAAGACCGCGGGTTATCCTTTAAGCTTTTAAGTTCCTCCGGCGATTTTGAGATCGGCGGCGAAACGATCGAGGCGTCGGTTTTATTCAATAATGACGCTTATGAATTCGCCGTGCGTTCCGTTCCGGTGCGCTTGCTGAAAGATAGTTTCGCCGGAGGCCGGTTCAGGGCTCCGACGGGCGAGGTAGATCTGTTCTTCAGATCGAATCTTCCCGAACTTGGCCCGGAACACAAAATTTCCGCCGTTTCCGGCCGCGCCATCGATATTTACCTGGTTTACGTCCCTTTTAACAGCGTCATGAAGCTCGGATTCGGTTTCAAGGTGGAAAATGAAAAGATAGTTTTAAGCGATCTTACGGAGGCTTCCTCTAAACCGGTTTCAAGGATCTCGGGCCTCATCGATCAAAAAACGGGTAATATTTCCGCCGAGATACTTTCATCCGATTTCGACCTCTCGTGTTTCGCTCCGGCTTTCACACGGGCCGGCGGCATAATATCGCATTACGTTCCTTCTGGCGCTTCGAAAATGTATCTAAAGATCGACGGCACCATTGATAAACCCGAACTCTACGGCGAGCTCACTCTGTCCAACGCCATCCTTCAGGGCGACGCCGGTTATAAAAATATAAGCAACGTCTCAGGCAACATAAATTTTTCAAATAAAAAAATAAGTTTTACCGATGTGTCAGGGCTTCTTTTAAGTTCAAAGGTCGAGGTCGCCGGCAACATCGAGATATCTGAAACCGGCGGCATCACTCCCGCCGTTTCGGTCAATTTCCTTGAAATGCCCTCGGCTGAGCTTAGAGAATGCATGATATTCAATGATAACGAGATCGGGAAGCTTCTCGAAAACCTTTCGGAAGGAAGGATCACCCTCGCGATAAAACTTTTGCGTAAAAACGACGCCATCGGGCTCACCGGGACCGGAAATTTTTCTAAATGCAAGCTGAATCTTCCTTTCAAGTCCGACCTGCTTCAGGCCTCCGATATAGGCGGCGCCGTTTCCATATCCGACGATCTTATAAACATAAACGATGCCTATGGTTTCGTCGGTAACGTGCCGTTCTTTTTTTCGGGCAGCATTTTGCGTTCGTCGCTGAAAAAATTTAATTTCAACGTTCGCTTCAATAACGTTGATTTTTCGGATATAATAACCGGGGTCTCAGCGACGAATTTTCTATCGATATTATCACGGATCCAATCCCGGAATAAATCGAGACTTGAATTTAAGATAGCTTCTTCCGATGAGCGGAAACTGACCGGCTCTCTCAAACTCAGCCTTAATTTCCCTGAGATCTCATTGCTTCCGCTTCCTTTCAGCTTTAACGTGGAGAACGTTTCCGGCGATATAAACTTTGATTATGATTTCGCGCGGCTGCCCGGTGAAACTATTGAAAACCTTGTGTCTGAAAGAAGTCTCGCTATAAAATCACTCGATTTCAAAATGAAGGGCAGCTCAAAGATCATAATACTTTCATCATTTTCCCAGTCGATCCCGATATCCGCTTCCGGCCATCTCGACGGCGGCATGAAATATTCACGCAACGCCGCCGGCGAGAACTATATCGAAGGCGCTTTCGACATAGTCAACGGAACGATAAGGTATTTTGACAACAAATATATCGAGGTACTCGTTAAATTCAACGATATGAACATGGCGTACAGCATCTATAATTCCATGTTGAACGGCGTTTGCAGGTTCGGGCTTCTCGACGGGCTGGCGAAACTGGAGTTCAAATCGAATTTCGCCAATATTTCCAGCGCGGTTACATTTAATCTCGAAAATATATCCCTCGCGAAATTTTATGAAGAAAACCCTTCGCTTACAAGATATATCGACGGCCAGCTTGCGCTTTCTCTTAAAAGCGCCTTCGAGGGCGGACAGCGCCAGTCGGGTTCGCTTTCCGGCCGCGTCGAACTTAAGGAAGGCCGGCTTTCGAATTTGAACAGGCTTGACGCCATATCTAAAAAGGAGTTTATTCCGAATACGATATATAGATTCAATAAATTCGCCTTTGATTTCATCGCCGCCAGGACCGGCGTAAAGTTATCAAATCCTTCTTATGACGGCTCGGAAAAAACCGAATTCCTTAAATTTTTAAGCACATTCGGTTCGGAACTGGGGCTTTGATCCCGCCATGAATTATTACGACGACAACGCCGAACAATATTATAAAAACACAATAAACTTCGATCCGGAAGATCTTTGCCTTATGTTTAAGGACGGGGTTCGCCGGTTTTCAAATAAACCGCCCGGCGATATGCGCGTTCTTGACTTAGGCTGCGGCTCGGCCCGCGATTCATTTTATTTGTCCGGCGAGGGTTTTGAAGTGACCGGTATCGACCTTAGCTTTAAACTTCTCAGCCATTCAGTTTCTTCGGACGCTGGTCGTAATGCCTGCCTGCCCGCCGGCTCCCTGCCTGCCGCGCGAAACAGGGATGCTAAAAGCGCCGCGTCCATTGTATCATGTCTGACGAGCCCGGACGGTTCTATTACAGCGAACGAAAGGGCTGGCGGGCCGCGGCCGGTTCGGCCTTCACTCCGTCCAAATTTTCTTTGCGCCGATTTCCTGAAACTTCCTTTTAAAAACGATTCTTTTGACGCTGTTTTCGCCCAGGCGTCGCTTCTGCACGTCCCTAAAAAAAATATCGCCGCCGTCATAAATGAAGTGAACCGGGTGACGCGGCCCGGCGGTCTCATATATTTTTCCGTGAAGGAAGGCTCAGGCGAAAGTTTAGACACCGCAGGCAGATTTTTCGCTTATTATGACCGTGAAGAAATGGCCGCAAAATTTTCTGGTAACGGCTTCAGCATTGTTGATTTCCAGCGCAAACCATCCAGGGACGGCCTTAACAACGAAGCTGTCTGGCTTATGTATCTCGCGCTTAAACCTGAACTCGAATTAAGGTAATAGTGGTGAGAGAACATGGAATAATCGTATAATACGCGACCGGCAGAAAGTTTGGAAGCGCCATCAAAGCCTGTCCGGAAAAGGACTTCGCGCTCTCTTGACCGGACGGGGCGGTTAATAGTATAGATAACTGATGTGATTTTTTGAGAATGGCGGCGCGATCTCAACTATGCTGACAGAAAGCGTCCATACGAAACAAGAAGAATTAGGAAACCCTTATCTGATCACCGTTTTCTCTCATATACGGTGAAAAATTTCCCGCATTTTTCGAGTTTATAGACCTTTAACATGTAATCGTTCTTAAATTCGGCGCTCCCGAATATTTCTTTGTCGCCCTTATAAAGCGGGGCTTTTTGTCCAAGAAAATTCCCGAATATTATATAAAACGGTTTTTTCGCCAGGACATAAGCTCCGTCGCCGTTCTCATGGCCTGCCTGGCCGCCGCCCCTGTTTGTTTTGCCTTTCGCGGCGATTTCTTTATTGGTGAGCCCTAACATATCTATAGTGTAAAGCTGAGAATAATAAGGGATGATACCCGCGGTGTTCAAGGCTAGAACGGCGTTCGCGGGCGCGCTCTTCTTCAACAGAAAACCTATTTCTGTTCCCGCGGTCACCGCCTCGCTTTCTTTTAATTCAAATAGCTCCGGGTGTGTTGAGTTTTGAGTTAAAAGAAAAAAGATCGATATCGCGAAGATAGTTTTTGCGCTTACCCTGCTTCTTGAACTTTCAGATAACATCTCAACGAGAAAAAGAGCGGAATAAGCGGATATAATGCAAAGAAACGGCATCAGAGGCGCGAAAAACCTGAAAGCGTACATGAAATCGCCGCCTACGGTTATGATATAAATAGTGTAAATAAATGCGGTGACGGGCAGAATGAAAAATTTGGTTCCTATATTTTTCCATTTGTGAATGAAGAAGAACATGAAACCGGTTAAAAATACGACCGGAAATGAAGAAACGCAAAAATCGGCGAAGTAGGCGGCTCCGCGAAGTATCTGTTCCGGCGTGAATCCGACCTTGGCGTGGAAAGTGTTGGGCAGGAGCGCGCCGTAATAGCTATAACGCCATAATAGAAAAGGTGCCGCGAGCGAGGCAAAACCGCTTGCGAAAAACAAATTTTCAGATAATACGCGGGAGCGCGCGGATATGAAAGCCGAAAAAAATATGACGGCGAAGATCATCGCGCCTTCAGGTCTTGCGAGAAAAGCCATTGCGAATAAAGCCCCGGACGCAAAAAAAGAAAAAATACCGCCGCCTTCGGATACGCGAGCGTAATAAAAGACCGAAACCAGCAGCAGAAATGAAAACAGAGGCGTCTCCATTCCGCTCGCGGCCCATGGCAGAAAGACCATTGACGATGCGAGAAGAAGAACGGCCGCATCGCCGGCATATTCATATTTTTCAGTTCTCAAAAAATATCCGGAAAATGAGGTCAGAAATATTGCGGCGATCGAAAAAACGGTTCCCGCGGCCTTCGCGAACGCCGTGATCTCAAAGCCGGCCTTCGCGCCGAGCATTAAAATGAAAAGCCAGAGAAATGAAGTGTAACCCTCGACGAATTCGCCCGCGTTGTAGGCTATTCCGGTTCCGCCCGCCCAGTTTTTGGCGTATCTGAAGAAGATGAACGAATCGTCCATCATCCATGGCGACAAATAATTATTGTGCCACAGTAGCGATAAAAGGGCGGCGCCGACTGCGAAAAATTTGAAGGGGTATTTTTTTATATATTCCATATTGAAAAATCATAATATAATAATTTCGGTATTTTGTCCATAAAAAAATAAATGACGCCTCGAAAGAAGCGTCATTTAAGTTATGGATTTATAAAGTTATATTTTTTTTAGATTACAGACCCTTTGTCTTGTCGGTTGTATCCTGCAAGCTGAGTTTGCCGTGAGCGAAATTCGAGGCTTTGCATTCGACGTCCGTCATAGCTACGCCTGCGCCACCGGCAGCTAAACCGCTGATAGCATAGGACTGGGTCGGATCCGACGGGCATTTGGGCTCTGACTTGAGATAGCCTTTTGTCGAGAGGTCAGAAGGATTCAAAGAAGAGACCGTACCGTTTTCCATCTGATAGAGTTCGACAGCACCTTCAATGGTTTTCATGTTGGCGACGCATGATTTTTTCTTGGCCTGAGCGCGTGCTCTGTTGAAGTTAGGAACCGCGATAGCTGCAAGGATTCCGATAATCGCGATAACAATCATAAGTTCGATTAATGTGAAACCCTGTGCGCCTTTGGTTCTAAGTTTGTTCATCATATAAACTCCCCCTTTCTTAAAATTTTGAACTTCCCCTGTTCTACTTTGATTATAGCAAACCGTCAATTTTTTGTCAATGGTATTTACCAAGATTTTTAGAAACATTTCAGGTATTTTTTGAGTATATCGTAAAAGCATTAAATTTATATCAACATTTTAGCATATTGTGTTTACAAAGTGAAAAAAATCTGTTAAAATCAAATTGGATGTGGATTTTTGAAATGCGTGGTGCGCCGTTCTATGGTGAAAAATAATTCCGATAAATACACGGGCGTGTCCGGACCGGGCGTGAAAACTGATTTCGGCGCCTGCTTCGGTGATATGCCTTTCCCGGCGGCTGTTTTCACTTTAGACGGTTCGATGATATATTATAATGCCGCTTTCGCCGCTATCTTTTCAAACGGCTCAAACCCGCCTTTATCTTCAAATTTTTCAGACCTTATTTCTTCCGGCGCCGGAGCGGACCTGCTGAAGCGTTTCGCGGCGCTTTCACCGTCGGACGGCGGTTTTGAAGTTGAACACTCATTTGAATTTTCCGGAAAAAAAACAATTAAATATAAGTGTTCTTATGCAGCTTCTTTTGACGATGATTCCAATATATCATACGTAAAATGTTTTTGCGCCGCCGCCCGGAATGCGTCCGAAGACCTGCTCCGCAAAAAGACGGAAGAACTGGACAGATATTTTACGAGCAGCCTCGACCTCTTATGTATCGCCGATACCGCAGGGTTTTTCAGGCGGCTGAATCCGCAGTGGAAAAAAGTTCTGGGGTACGCCGAAACGGAACTTCTGGGGAAACCCTTTCTGGAATTCGTGCATCCGGACGATCTGGCGCCTACGGTCGACGCCGTTTCAAGACTTTCGTCTCAGAATGAAGTTTTGAATTTCATAAACAGATATCGTGCCAAAGACGGCTCATACAGGTGGCTGGAGTGGAACTCTTATCCGGATGGCGATATAATTTATGCCGCGGCGCGGGATATCACCGAAAGATATGAGATGAAGGCTTCGCTTGAAGATACCGAACTCAAATATGATAAATTGTTTAAAAACGCGATCTTCGGCATTTCGCTTCACGACGTTGTTTTAAACGAAGCCGGGGATCCCGTCGATTATATTTTTTTACAGGTGAATCCCGCTTTTGAAAAACTCACCGGGCTCAAAGCGTCCGATATCATTGGAAAGCGCGTGACCGCGGTCCTTCCGGGGATCGAAAATACGACATTCATTAAAGCATTCGGAAGCGTCGCCGTAACAGGCGAGGCCGTAAATTTCGAGCAATATACTCCTCAGCTCGACCGTTATTATTCGATCCACTCATTCTGCCCTAAAATTGGCCAGTTCGCTGCTGTTTTCGTAGATATAACCGACCGGAAAAAAGCGTCGAACGCTCTTATAGAAAGCGAATACTGGCTTCGTGAGTCTCAGCGCGTTTCACGCGTCGGAAGCTATGTCTTCAACATCGCAGAAGGCTATTGGACAAGCTCGGAAGCTCTTGATGAGATATTCGGGATCGGGCCGGACTATCAAAAAACTTTCGGATCCTGGTCTGAAATAGTTCATTCTGAACATAGAACCGCCATGGTCGAATATTTTCAGAACGAAGTGCTCGGCCGGAAAATGCCTTTCAATCGTGAATATATGATAACCCGCAGGAACGATGGAAATGATCGCTGGGTTTTAGGCCGCGGCGCGCTTTTTTTCGATGAAGGCGGAAGGCCCGTTAAAATGGCCGGCACCATTCAGGATATCACCGAGCGAAAGCAGGCCGAGATAGCGTTACGCGCGAGCGAAAAATTATATAACAGCCTGGTCGAGACCGCTCACGATCTTATCTGGCGCTGTGACTCCGATGGAAGATATACTTATCTTAACAAAGCCTGGGAGGAGATCATGGGCTACGGCGCCGATGAAATGACCGGGCGTCATTTTTCAGACTTTATGGACACGGACTTGGCCGCTAAGGATATGCGGACCTTCAGCCGGCTTTTGACCGAAAAGGGGTTCGTCAGATCTTATGAGACCGCGCATCGCCGGAAAGACGGTTCGAAGGTAATTCTGTCGTTCAACGCTAAAGCCGTGGCCGGAGAAAATGGAACGGTTATCGGAACTCAGGGGACGGCGCGGGATATCACTGAACTGAAAAAGGCCGAAGAAGAGCTTAGGCGTTCCCGCGGAGAACTGGAAAAAATGAACGCGGACCTGAAGGTCGCCATCGAAATTTCAAAGGAAATGGCCTCCAGGGCTGAAGAGGCGAACCTTGCGAAGAGTTATTTTCTGGCGAATATGAGCCATGAGCTGCGCACCCCCATGAACGGAATAATGGGATTTTCCGCTCTGCTTTCGAGAACCGGATTGAGTGGTATCCAGCGTGAATTCAACGACATGATAATTACTTCTTCGAATCATCTTCTCGAACTTATAAACGATATCCTTGATTTTTCAAGGATAGAAGCCGGGAAATTAAAGCTTGACAGAAAACCGTTCGATATTTCCGGCGTTATGCGCAATACATACGACGCGGTAACGAGGAACGCGGGAAAAAAAGACATTGAATTTAAGATCGAATGTATGGCCGGCGCCGGGCGGATGTTTCTGGGCGATCCGGTCAGGATAAAACAGGTCGTCACCAACCTTCTTACCAACGCTTTAAAATTCACCGATTCCGGAGCCGTCCGCCTGGAGCTTAAGGTATCGGAACGGGACGCCGTAAGTTCCGATATTATTATCGCCGTCGAAGATACCGGCATCGGTATTCCCGCCGATAAGACGGCCGAAATATTTGAAATGTTCCACCAGCTCGATGATTCGCATACAAGAAAGCATGGCGGGGCCGGCATCGGATTGAGCATAGTTAAAAATCTCGTCGAGATGATGGGCGGAACTATTTCGGTTAAAAGCGAGACCGGGCGCGGCAGCAGATTTGAGATCAGAATAGTTCTCGAAAACGCCGGCAGCGAGAACACTTTCGCTGAAAAAAGGCCCGGCGCTATCGCGAGCTCCGATATTGAAGGAAAATTAAAGATCCTTCTGGTCGAGGACGACGATATAAGCAGCAGGCTTATATGCGCCATGGCCGGGCGGTCGAACTGGGATATCAGGATCGCCGTGAATGGATGCGAAGCTTTGAAATTTTTCGAAGAGGAAGAATTCGACCTTATACTCATGGACGGTCAGATGCCGGAAATGGATGGTTTTGAAGCTACGCGCAGTATCCGCCGGCTCGAAGGCGGGCTTACAAAACATACGCCCGTTATCGCCGTCACGGCTTATGCCATGGATTCTGACCGCGAGAAATTCATTATGGCCGGCGCCGACGATTACGTGGCAAAACCGATCGACGACGGCGAATTGTATCAAAAGATAAAAAAACTTGTCAGGACTTTATAAGAACGAGCAAAAACAGTTCCGTGCCGGCATGCCGCCGAAGTACCGGTCAAAATTCGAAACGATAATTTTTTTCAGCAATAAAAAAACGCGGGCCGGTTATAGCCCGCGTCTTTTTTTATAGTGAATAGTGGAGAGTGTATAGTGAAGAGTTAATGTAGTCGGGCGGGCGCGCCCGCTTTAGAAATTTGACTGTTCCGATTATTAAAAAACCTTTAGTTCTACACTTTCCACTCTTAGTTCTCAACTTATGATTATTTAGAGCCTGTGTTGACGAGTTCAAGCATCGGCATGAATATGGCCATGACTATGCCGCCTATGACGATACCCATGAACACGATGACTATAGGCTCGATGACCGACGTCAAACCTTTGACCGCGACGTCGACCTCCTGATCGTAGAAATCCGCTATCTTGGTCAGCATCTTGTCGAGCTCACCAGTTTCCTCTCCGACCGCGATCATCTGAACGACCATCGGCGGGAAAACGTTCGAGGCTTTCAACGGTTCTGATATCGTTTCACCTTCACGGATGGACGCGCGCGTTTTGTTGACGGCGTCGGCGATGACGACGTTACCTGCGGTGTCGGCCGTAACTTCGAGGGCCTGTAATATGGGAACACCGGAAGCGATAAGCGTTCCGAGCGTTCTTGTGAATTTAGCGACGGCGACCTTTTTCTGGAGCATACCGATGACCGGGATCTTAAGCATGTTCGTATCAAGAAGCCTGATACCGCGTTCGGTATCGAAAAATTTCTTGATGCCGATGAAAGCCGCGACGCCGCCTATGGCGATAAGAATCAAATATTGGTTCATGAATGCGGAAAGTCCGAGCAATAAGCGCGTCGGAAGAGGAAGTTTCGCGTCGCCCATGTCGCGGAATATCGTTTCAAAGGTCGGAAGAACGAATACGATGAGGAAGATGACGACGAGGCATGCGATACCTGATACGACGACCGGGTAGGTCATGGCGCCTTTAACTTTCTGACGCAGCTGTTCGCTCGATTCGAGGTAACTTGCGAGACGGGAAAGAATTTCTTCGAGGATACCGCCCGCTTCACCGGCTTTTACGAGGTTGACGAACAGGTTGGAAAAAACTTTGGGATGGCCGCCGAGCGCTTTTGAAAGGTTCGAGCCGGCTTCGACGTCCTGACGGACCTTGGTTATTATATCGCGGAATCTGGGGTTTTCGCATTGCTGGCCGAGTATCGTGAGACAGCGGACAAGCGGAACGCCCGCGCCGATCATCGTAGCGAACTGCCTGGCGAATATCGAGATCTCGCTGGAACTGACCTTGCGCTGAAATAATTGGAATTCTTTGCCTTTTTCTTTTATCTGAGTGACGAAATAACCGCGCTCGCGAAGCTTGGAAATAACCGCTTCCTTTGAATCGCCGTCCATATCGTTTGTTATTACTTTGCCTTCAAAATTACGCGCGGTATATACGAACCTTGGCATAAGACTTCCTCCTTTCTACCTTTGGCATTACATTGTTCTGGCTTTTAACATACGCTGTAGTTCTTCGGGGTAGAGAGTTCTCGAGATAGCTTCTTCCATGGTTATCTGGCCCTTGAAGAAGAGGCTGGCGAGAGACTGCTCGAATGTCTGCATGCCTACGTTTTGAGATGTCTGCATAACCGTGTACAGCTGGTGTATCTTCTGTTCGCGTATAAGGTTCTGCACGGCCGAGGTTTGAATGAGGATCTCGATGGCGGGGATACGGCCTTTTCCGGAAGCCAGAGGAGCCAACTGCTGAGCGACGACGCCCTGGATAACGAAAGAGAGCTGAGTTCTGATCTGCTGCTGTTGATAGGGCGGGAATATATCGATGATACGGTTGACGGTTTGCGGGGCGTCCGTAGTGTGAAGCGTAGCGTAGACCAAGTGGCCGGTTTCGGCGAGCGTCAATCCTGATTCAACGGTTTCAAGGTCACGCATTTCACCTATGAGAACGACGTCGGGGTCCTGACGCAGAACGTGCCTGAGGGCCTCGCCGAATGTTTTGGTGTCAACGTGCAATTCGCGCTGGTTGACTATCGATTTTTTATGGTAGTGAAGATATTCTATGGGATCTTCGATCGTCATAATGTGGAGGCGCTGTTCCTGGTTGATGAGGTTCAAAAGCGCGGCGAGGGAGGTAGATTTGCCGGAACCGGTGGGACCCGTGAAAAGCACGAGACCTTTGGGAAGCCTTGCGAATTCGGCGACCTTTAATGGAAGTTTCAATTCGTCGAGCGAAGGGATCTTGGACGGGATGACACGGAATGCCGCGCCTATGCAGCCTCTCTGTCTGTATATGTTGACCCTGAATCGTCCGAAACCATGCACGCTGTATGAGATATCGAGTTCGTAGTTATCCTCGAACTCTTTCTGCTGCTCCGCGGTGAGCATATTATAAACGAGCGAACGCGTGTCCATCGGAGTGAGGACGTCAAGATCGGTCTGTATGAGATCGCCGTCAACGCGGATAACGGGGGGAGTTCCAACCGTAAGATGAAGGTCGGACGCGTCGTTATCCACAACAAGGTTCAAAAGGTCATTTAATATAAACAATTAACCATACCTCCTATAAGGATTATATAAAAAAATGAATATTCTTTAAAAGGCCAGCGGACCACAAAAATCCGCTTCCTAATATAATTATAACAAAAAAACAGTAAAAATAGTATAGCTTAACGAAAAAAGAGTATAGATAATAGAGAAAAGAGAATAGAACAGGAATTTTTGACCATTCATCTTTTGTCTTTGAAAAGCAACATCAAATATTTTTTTCGTCTTAGCGGCTCTTCCTCTATAATCAAATCACGTACTGATTTGAATCTTGACGCGCATAGGCGCGCCGCCATAACTCTTCACTTTTCACTATCAACTCTTAACTAACGATTACGCAGTGACCGCGAAAACCTCTTCTACCGTGGTTTTTCCGAGAAGAACTTTTCTTATGGCCGATTCACGGAGTGAAAGCATACCTTCCGCCCTCGCGGCATCCTTCAGGTCAAGGGTTGATGCGCGGTCGAGGATCATGCGCCTCATGTTATCCGATATCGTCATGACCTCGTATATGCCGACCCTTCCCTTATATCCCTTTCCGCCGCATTTTTCGCAGCCCTTTCCCTTGTAGAAAAGAAGGTTTTTAAGGTTCAAGTGCGGCAATTCAAGTTTGACCAGAAGTTCAGGCGTGATGCCGAGGTTTTTCAAAAGATCCGGTTTAGGCTTATATTCGATCTTGCAGTCTTTGCAGATGACCTTGACAAGGCGCTGCGCCTGGATGAGAATGAGAGATGTCGCGACCATGAACGGTTCTATACCCATGTTCAGGAGACGCCCGATCGTTGACGGCGCGTCATTGGTGTGAAGCGTGGAAAGAACGAGATGGCCTGTGAGCGAAGCTTTAACGGCGATTTCGCAGGTTTCGAAGTCACGGATCTCGCCGACCATTATTACGTCAGGGTCCTGACGCAGGAATGAACGCAGGGCGGCGGCGAAGGTAAGGCCTATTTCCGCGCGGCACTGGACCTGGTTTATACCGTGAAGGTTATATTCGACGGGATCTTCGGCGGTCATAACGTTAACGTCGATCTGGTTGACGGTGTGAAGCGCGGAATAAAGCGTCGTTGTTTTTCCGGAACCGGTAGGACCGGTGACCAGAACGATGCCGTTCGGCAGCGATATCGCGTGCATGAATTTTTCAAGCGATTTGGGCTCGAAACCGAGCTCGGTCAGATCGAGTTTCAAGTTCGACTGGTCGAGAATACGCATAACTATCTTTTCGCCCCAGACCGTAGGAACGGTTGAAACGCGAAGATCGATAGGGCGGTTGTTGACCTTTATCTTGATGCGACCATCCTGGGGCAGTCGTTTTTCCGCGATGTCCAGCTGCGACATGATCTTGACGCGGGAAGTAATAGCGGCCTGGGCGCGTTTCGGCGGTTCCATGTTGATGTGCAGATCGCCGTCCATGCGGTATCTGATTCGTATATCTCTTTCGAAAGGCTCGACGTGGATATCTGAAACGCCTTCGTTGACGGCGTTTGAGATGACGAGGTTGACGAGGCGGATGATCGGGGCGTCGTTTTCATCGAGTTCTTCAAGGTTTCCAAGATCGCCGCTTTCAGAAGCGTCTTTTCCTATGTCGCCGAGATCTTCCATGAGCTCGTCCATCTTGCCTTCATTGCCGTATGCGTTATTGAGGGCTTCGTTGATGTCGGTGGAGGTTGCGACGACCGGTTTTACGACGAGGCCGGTCATGAACTGGATATCGTCGATAGCCAGAATGTTGAGCGGGTCGACCATCGCGACGGTAAGCTTGTTCCCGACCTTATTGATTGGAATAAGCTGATGGCGGCGGGCTATGTTCTCCGGAATAATTCTGACGGTGGCGGGATCGATGAGGTAGTTGGAAAGATTGATATAGGGGATGCCGAGCTGTTTGCCCAGTACCGTGACTATATCGTTCTCCGTGACGACGCCCATTTCGACGAGCACCGCGCCAAGCCTTTTTCCGCTCTGTTTCTGGATCTCAAGGGCTTTCTGCAGCTGTTCATCGTTCACCAGGCCGTCCTGTAGTAACGCGTCGCCCAGCCTCAGTCGCTTTTTAGGTTCAACCATTTAAGTTACCTCCAAGAAAATATATGAAAAAATTAAATTAAATATCATTTTTTTTCAGCGGCGTTCATAAAAATGGATATCGGAGGTTTTTTCGATGTCCAGCTGAAAAAAGACATAAACCCCTGATACGCCAGCATTTCATGTCCGCGAAGCAAAAGACAGCCCGAATCTTTAGCGCTTTTAAAAAGGCCGCTTTTGACGTTATCGCAATAAGAAATATCGTAAATAACCTGGTTTTTATTAAATATTTCCGGCGGAAAATCAAACGGCAGGTCGCCGCCCTCGGCAAAAACCGGGGTTGCGTTCACGATGACACGGCTTACGGCAATGAGATCGCGAATGGATATTACGCCTTCATCTAAAATTATACACCTTAATTCATTATTTTTCAATTCATTATAGGTATAAATTAAAAAATTATTTGGTTCAAGGCCTGTCGCGGTTAAGATCTGTTTCCGCAAATTGACCGCCCGCTCCGGTGTCCGGTTGATAACGATTATTTGTTCGCATCCGTTATTTATGCACTGAAGTATCGCCGCCCTGGCCGCTCCGCCGGCGCCGAAAAAAAGCACTGTCGAGCCCTTCACGGCGATATTTCTTTTGGCTAAAGGCATTATGAAACCGTATCCGTCGGTGTTCTTGCCGGACCACAGGCCTTTTTCAACCTTTACATAATTACAGGCGCCGCATTTTCTGGTGAATGAGTCGGTCTCGTCGACGAACTTTAAAATATCGGTCTTATAAGGCATCGTGACGTTAAAACCGGCAAGGTCCTTATCCGATTTGAGTTTTTTCATTTCAGCGTCAAAATTTTCGCGCTTTACGGGGAAAAGCTCGTATCTGTAGTCCGCGTCGAGTCCGAGATGCTTTAACGCCGCATTGTGCATTTCCGGCGAAAGACTTTCGTTTATTTTTTCGCCTATCAGCAGAAGTTTTTTCATTTATTTATTATTCCTTCGTTTCTTCGTCCGGCAGATTGTTTTATTCCTGACCATTTTTAACAGGCAGGCTCAAGTTCTTTTCCCTGTTCTTCCAATTTTCGCGCCTCAGTTTCTGGAAAATATTTTCACTGGTGGAAGGAGCGGCGTTATAATATTTGTCAAGCATGGCTTCTTCTATCTCATCTTCAGTAAGCCGCTTTTCTTCAGTAACGACATGAGCTTCCCGGTATTGTTTTCTGTACGTTTCGAAAATATTCTCTGACGTGTCCCTGGCCGGTCCGGTTTTCGAGCCGGGGGCGGCGTCCGCCTCTGTTTTTTTCTGCGCGCCCGCTTCGGATACCTCGAAAGTCGTCGAGTTTATCTTTTTTTGATAGTATTCGGCATATTTAGCTACTTCGCTTGCCGGAAAAAATTCTCTTATCCGGGAAAAACACACGAAAGCTTCCTTATATTTTTCAAGTTGAAAACCGGCGTACCCAAGATAAAAAAGAGCGTTGACGTTGCCCGGAGTTTGAACGATGGCTTTTTCAAAATATTTTATTGCGTTGATATAATGGCGGCCTTTAAAAAGCTCCCGTCCTTTGTTGAAATTATCGGAATCGAAGATTATGACGCTTTTCAATTCGGCATCGAGAACGAAAAGCTTTCCGTTTTTGTTATCGACCTGCACGCGAATGGGTTTTTTTAGAGTTCCCAGGGAGAAATTTATTTCGTTCGACGCAAGGTTCAAAGGCATCTGGTATAAAAATTCGGGGCGGTAATCGTCCGATATGAAACTTGTCG
Source organism: uncultured bacterium (assembly GCA_964551445.1). Taxonomy (GTDB): domain Bacteria; phylum Muiribacteriota; class UBA9980; order UBA9980; family UBA9980; genus DAOPXV01. The sequence goes on from CAZKCG010000042.1 coordinate 44,276, forward strand.
TTAATTCGCTTATCTGGCCCATGAATTTCCCGTTCCGGTCAAATTTCTGAACGCGCCCGTTAAGCGAGTCGGCCACGTACAGATTGGAATTCGCGTCCTGGCAGATACCGCCCGGGTTATTGAAGCGTCCTTCGGTTCTTCCCATTCCGCCTATGCTTCTTCTGAATAATCCCTTTTTGTCGA
>CAZKCG010000043.1:0-44110 GCA_964551445.1 uncultured bacterium
CATAGCGCGCGAACTGGGGCTCGAGCCTCTGGCCCTTTTAATTACAGAGCAAAAGACCGAAACCGGAAAGCCTGAAGAATACGCCGCTCAATTCGTGGACGAGGCGAAGGGCATTAAAAAGCCCGCGGACGCTCTGGCTTACGCGATGGACATAGTCGCCGAAAATATATCTGAGAACGCTGAATTCAGAAACGCGGTCCGCGAATTCTATAAGAGGAACGGAATTCTACAGTCGGCGAAAAAAGAAAAGCGCGTCTCGAAGAAAGCCGCCGAAAAAAACGATGAGATACCCGAAGCAGCAGTTAAAATAGACATGTTCAAGGGTAAAAAGGCCGACGCCGACGATTTCGCGAATTATTTCGACCATAAGGAAGCGGTCTCCAAGCTTCCGCCGCACAGGATACTCGCCATCAACAGGGGCGAGACCGAAGGCTTCCTCACCGTAAAGATAACTCTTGAAAAAGAAGAGGACCTGGCCGAAATGGGCATGAAAAAATTCGTGACCAACCCGAAAAGCGTTTTCACGAAAAACTATTCGGAATCACTTGCCGACGGCCTAAAAAGGCTTATAGTGCCATCCATCACGAATGAAATAAGAAACGAAATGACGGCCTCCGCCGAAACGCACGCCATAAAGATTTTTTCGAGGAACATGGACGCGCTTCTAATGCAGCCGCCGATATCGAATAAGGTCGTTATGGGCGTCGACCCCGGCTTCCGTGCGGGCACTAAAATATCGGTCATCGACGCGAGCGGCAAATTTCTCGAATACGCGACCATCTATCCGAATCAGCCGCAGAACGACGTTGAAAAAGCCAAAAGGGTGGTTTCGGCCCTCATAAAAAAACATAAGGTTGAATTAATAGCTATTGGAAACGGCACGGCCTCCCGTGAAACCGAATCGTTCATCGCATCCATTATAAGAGAGGAAAAGCTCGGCGTGAAATACGCCATAGTTTCGGAAGCCGGCGCGTCGATCTATTCGGCGAGTAAGATCGCGGCCTATGAATTTCCGGACCTCGACGTTCTCGCAAGGGGCGCGATCTCGATAGCGCGCCGCGTTTTAGACCCGCTTTCGGAGCTCGTGAAGATCGACCCGAAATCCATCGGCGTCGGCGAGTATCAGCACGACGTTAATCAGAAGGAACTTGCGGGTTCGCTCGAATTCGTCGTCACATCCTGCGTCAACCGCGTCGGCGTCAATCTGAACACCGCTTCCTTCGCGATACTTAAATACATTTCAGGCCTTAACGAAACCCAGGCCGTGTCGATCGTAAAATTCCGCGACGAGAACGGAAAATTCAATTCGCGCGGCGAATTGAAAAAGGTCCCCAAGGTCGGCGCGAAGACCTTCGAACAGGCGGTCGGATTTTTAAAGGTCCCCGAATCGAAGAATCCTCTGGATAACACATGGGTCCATCCCGAATCCTACGCCGTCGCGTCTAAAATAATAGAAATGAAGGGTTTGAAACCGGCCGATCTGAACGGCCCGGAAGGGCTTTTAAAGCTGAGGACGGCCTTTTCGCAGACCGACGCTTCATGGATGGCTAAAACGGCTGAAGAACTTGCCGTATCGGGCCAGCTTCTGACCGACATAGTCGAGGCCCTGAAAAAACCCGGCCTCGATCCGCGCGAAGAGCTTCCCCCGATACTTCTGAAATCTGACGTGCTCTCCATCAGCGATATAAAGACGGGCATGAAGCTTATGGGAACGGTAAGAAACGTGGTGGATTTCGGAGCGTTCGTCGATATAGGCGTGAAAAGTGACGGGCTGTGCCACATCTCGCACTGCGCCGACAAATACATAAAGCACCCGATGGAAGTTTTAAAGATAGGCGACATACTCGAATTCACGGTCATACTCGTCGACATGGAACGCGGCCGCGTATCTCTTTCGCTTAAGTCGAACCCGTTCGAGGACCACGCCGGAAATCCCAGAAACACCGGCGCGTCCGGAGCCGGAAATCAGCCGGCCAGGCCCCAGACCAACGCCGGACGGCCTCAGCAGAATAAGCCCATGGCGTCTAACGAACGGACTTCGGCGAACACTAAGAAAGAGCCCGTCACGCTCGATAATTTATCCGAAAAATATCAGGACAGGATGAAGGATAATTTCACTTCGTCTCAGATAATTTTCAAACCGCTGAAAAAATAGAAAGCAGCAAATGAATAAATACGCGGCAGTTTTAATGTATCATCACATCGGCGATCCGCCATCCGGCGTAAAGCTCTGGGCTTTGTACGTTTCAAGGCTCAATTTTTCCTTTCAGATGTGGTATCTTAAAACTTTCGGATATATTGTGGTCCCGCTTCAAGAACTTTTCGAGGACATTGAAGCGGGCCGCGATATCGCGCCTTATACCGTCGCACTTACTTTCGACGACGGGTTCGAAGATTTTTATCATAACGCCCTTCCCGTTCTAAAAAAATATTCCCTTCCGGCCAGCGTCTTCATGGTGACGGGCCAGGCCGGAAAAACCGCGGACTGGGAGGACATCGCGCTCACGGGCACGGGAACGCTTATGAACGAAACCCAGATCCGGGATGCGGCTTCGACGCCCGGTATATCCTTTTATCCGCATACGGCGACGCATAAAAAACTCTCGAAGCTGACGCGGGACGAAGCCGCGGCCGAAATAAGATCATCGTTGGACGCCATTGAGTCCCTGACCGGTTCGCGCCCGGCTGTTTTCGCCGCGCCCTACGGGGACTACAACTCTGAAACGCTATCCGCGATGCGCGAGTGCGGCATAAGATACGCGGCGGGGACCGACAACCGCGCCGCGGCAGCCGGAAATGAAAAGCTTTTAGAGCTGCCGCGCGTCATTATCAGGCGCAACAATCATATTCCGGGTTTCATATATAAAATGTTCAGGATCTTCAAAAATGGTAAATGACCTTGAAAAGTCTCTAAAAAATTCAATAATTGACGGCATTTACGCCCAGTCGATGAGCACTATCACCGCCGGGCTTTTCCTTACGGGCTTCGTCATGGCGCTCGGCGGGAACAGCTCGCACATAGGCGCGGCTTCGGCCGTTCCTCTTATCACGAATGTTTTCCAGCTTTTCGCGTCCTATCTTATCGAACGGACCGGTATGCGGAAATCCATCTGCATAAAGGCGTGTTACATCGCGCGCGGCCTGTGGATAGCGTTCGCGGCAATGCCTCTTGTATATATGTGGGGAGGTTTTCCGGGCGAAGAACTCATCTGGACCGCCGTGCTGTTCTATTTTCTGATAAGCGTGGCGAGCGCTTTCGCCGGGATCACATGGCTTTCATGGATGAAGGACCTGGTCCCGCCGGAACGCCGGGGAAAATATTTCGGGCTGCGCTCCGCCGTCACATCCACCGCCGGGCTTGTCGTCGGGCTAGGGTTTGGCCGTTTTCTCGATATCATGAAAGGGTACGGCGAAAATTATTATCTCAGCGGTTATTTCATTCTGTTCATGGCGGCTTTCGGTTTCGGCATGGCGTCCACCTACTATCTTAAAAAGGTCGAGGAGCCTGACCGCGCGGCCTCTTCTGACGCGAAGTCGTTAACGGCCTTTCTCGCCATGCTTTCGCTTCCGTTTAAAAACCGCAATTTCAGAAGATTAATGTATATAAACATCCTGTGGACCTTCTTCTGCCAGATAGGTTCGCCTTTTTTCAATTTATTCATGCTTCGCGACCTGCAAATATCATTTACCATGATGGCGATATACGACATGATCAATATAATAGCCAATATTTCAATGTTTTCGGTGTGGGGCAGGCTTACGGACCATTTCGGGAATAAGCCCATACTTCTTTTAACCACTTTTTTCGCCGCGGCGCTCCCTTTGATAATGGTGTTCGCCAATATTTCCAATGCGTGGCTTCTGATACCGCTTTTTCAATTTTCAACCGGGCTCGTCTGGAGCGGAATAAGTTTGAGCACTTCGAATATTTTTCTGAAGCTCGCCCCGTCGGAACATGGCTCCGTTTATCTTTCATTGAACTCGGCGCTTAACGGCCTTGTCGCGGCGTTCGGCCCGATCCTCGGCGGTTTCATGGCTTATAAAATGAGGGACATGAAACTAATGGTCGATCTCGGCTATTCATGGCTTCCCGCGGCGAGCGGAATGCGTTTTACGCAGACGGTCATCAACCTTCAGTTCATATTTCTCATCTCGGTGGCCTTAAGATTCATAGCGGCTTATCTTTTCAGGTATATCGAGGAACCGGAGAGCAGGCCGTTCAAAAATCTGGCGCGCATTCTTACCCACGGGAACGGTTTCGCATCGACCATGATCTTCGTTCCCATCTATGAATCGGTTTCGCTGGGCCTTGCGCGCATGGAAAAACTCGAGCACGGCGTTATCGAGCGCGTCAGGCACATAAGGGAAAGCGTTTTTAAAGGCGGCGGGGCGAACGCGCCGGGCGGGAAACCGCTGGAAGAGACCGCGGCCGAAGAAAAATTGAAAGAGGGTCCCGCCGTTATTGAAGCAGGGAAAAAAGAAGATAAATTGCACGATGAAAATCATAAATAGCGTAACGAAAAGAGAACGGCGAAGAAATAGCGGTGGCGCTAAATAAAATGGCCGGGATGATAAAAAGAAGAAGTAACTGGTACGGCAAAGATAATAACAAGTTGATAAAAACCCGCCCGGGTTAGGCAAGGAGAAGGAATACTAATGATCGATGTTTCGAAAGTTTTGAAAAGCATGACGGACGAAGAGAAAATAGGCCAGCTTTTTATGATAGGCATAAAGGGCGGCGAGTGCGATGCGGACGCGGTAGATATGGTCAAAAACCACGGCGTGGGCGGGATCATACTTTTCGCGCGGAACATTACCGGCGGAGAACAGGTGAAAAGTCTTATTTCGGGACTGAAATCGCATTCGAAATATCCGCTGGCGGTGTCGATAGACCAGGAAGGCGGGCTTGTTCTAAGGCTCACGACCGGCGCGACGGTCATGCCTGGAAATATGGCGATCGCGGCGTGCCCTGAAAATTTACGGGATGAAGTTTGTGAAAGCTGGGGCAGGATCGAAGGCGAGGAACTTAGAGATCTCGGTTTCACGCTCAATCTCGCGCCCGTTTTAGATATAAATAATAATCCGCAGAATCCGGGAATAGGGGCGCGCTCTTTTTCGGACAGGCCGGAACTTGTGGCATCGGCGGGCGCGAAGCTCATAGCGGCCGTTCAGAAGAACGGGGTGTCGGCATGCGCGAAACACTTTCCGGGCAAGGGAAACGCGGCCGTTGACGCTCATTTAGACCTTCCGGTCATTAACGCCACGATCGACGAACTTCGTAAATTCGAACTCGCGCCGTTTAGATCGGCCATAGAAGCCGGGGTCGACGCGGTCATGACGGCGCATGTGGTATTTCCGCAAATTCCGGGCGAAACGCTTCCGGGCACGCTTTCAAAGCGCCTGCTGACGGATCTTTTGAAGGATGAAATGGGATTTCGCGGCCCCGTCATAACCGACGATATGGAAATGGGCGCCATCGCTAAATATTACCCGCAGGACGAGGCTTGTTTTCAATCGTTCATGGCGGGCGGCGATATAATTTTGATATGCCATACGAAGGAACTGCAGGTTAGAACGATCGAACTTTTCAAGAAAAAACTGGCGGCGGGAGAACTTCCGCGCGTAAGGCTCGAAGACGCCTGCGAACGCATACTTCGCATGAAATCGAGATTCGAGAACCACCAGGCGGCAAAGGCGCCGGCGGCTATAGATCTCGAGCGGAACGCGAAAGATTCGCTCGGGATATCGGAACGCTCGATCACGCTTGTGTCTGAAGGCAACGGGGCGCTCCAGGCATTGAAAACCGGCGGATTTAAAAAACTTTGCGTGTTCGAACCGAAATTTTCGGCGATAACGCAGGTGGAGGATGTAGAAGAGAGATCGGCGCTTTTTTCTATGCTCGCGGCGGAATTTAAGAACGCCGAGGTCCGGCACACGATCTTTTCCGTCAAAATAGAGGACGCCGAGGTTGATAAGATAGCGGCGGAAGCGGACGGCGACCTGGCCGTCATCGTGACATATAACGGACACCTTTTCAGAAAACAGATGGCGCTTACGAATAAACTCGTCGCAAAATTTCCTCGCGCGGTCGTCGCCGCGGTCAGAAATCCCTACGATCTGGCGCTTGTCGATCCAGAAGCATGCAAAATAGCTACTTACGGCTTCAGAAAGAACAATATGGTCTCGCTTTTTAAAGTACTGACCGCGAAGCTCGCGCCGGAGGGAAAACTTCCGGTTTCATTTGAAAAAGTGACGGTTTGATATTGACGAAAAAGGATTTTTCATTTATAATGATATCAGGTTTTTTGAAATGAATTTTTTTGAAATACCTGATATTTTTTTTATTTAAAGGGAACAAATTCTTTCTTTCAATAGTATCATAACCAGTTTATTTTTTCGAAATAAGCGTCTTTTTGAGATTTTTTTAAAAATAGAAAGGGTGGGAGCTAATATGCTTATATCCGAGTTCACTAATAACAGAAGCGTGAAAAGGCTTTTAAAAATACTGTCTTTAACGATCATCTTCACTATCCTCATGATGGCTGGCGGCGTTAACGAGGCGCTTGCGCAAAATCAGCAGGCGGCCAGAACTAAAACCGCCGTCTATGAACAGATGACGGGCGCCTATAATAATTACGTGGGGCTTTTAAAAGAGGGGAAAGAAAACTCTCCCGAAGGTTCCGCCGCGTTTAATAATTACATAAACCTTAAAACCGAATATGAATCGCTCGGCGGCGCAGCCGGGGCGGGCGCTCCGGCCATAGAGAACGCCGGCGCGGGATCTTACGGCGATATCGCGGCCAGCATATCCACAAAGGGCCAGAACCTTTTCGAGAAACTTCTGGCGAAATTCAAGACCGACGTACTGCCGGGCGGCAACCAGAAACAGATGTCGCTCATGGAAAAGATCGCCTGGGGCCTCGGAAAATCGATAATTCCTACGGCGGCCGTGCTCGCGTTCGCGGCTTTCGCGCCTCTGTCGATCGGTTTTATGATCGCGGGCTCCATGCTTATCGGCGCGCTCAGTTCGGGGCTTATGACATATCTTTACGAGACCAGATCGAACTCGTTCCGCGATAAAAAGAAGAGCGGAATGGAAATATTAAGGGACGTGACCGTATCGGCGGTGGCCGACGGCATAATGGCTCCTTTCACTATGGCCACGGCGGGGCTTGCGTCCACCTTCGGCAAGGCGTCGTTCAAGGTCATTCTTCAAAACGCCGTCAAGGGCGCCGGAATTCAATTTGTAGGCCAGGGGATCTCCGCGGGCGCGGGCGGCCTCGTAAAACATCAATGGGCTAAAAATTACTTTCACTACGAAGAAAAGATCAACGGCCTTCAGGACGAAGCCAACCGGATATTCTTAAAACACGCCATGCCTGGTTCGGAAGAACTCACTCAGGCTGAAAAAGACAGGCTTGCGGCTATTTCGAACGAGATCGCGGATATGAAGGCGCAGGATTATAACGTGGAGGACTTCAAAAAGGACCTTCAGCGCGCCGCTCTTTCTTCGGCTATTTCGGGCGTCGTCGGAACTTCGGCGTCGGCGATGGCGGCGAATTCACGCGCGGCAAATCTCGCCTCGATAAAACTTTTCGGGAACACCTCGCGCGCGGGTTCCATCGCCAACTGGGTAACTTCAAATCCAGTCGCGTTCTTACAGGGCTCAGCCAGGGCGCAGCTTGAAAAACATTATATTTCAAAGGACGTAAAAGACACAATGGCTGAACGCGATAAATTCGCCAGGGGCAGCGTTCCGTATAATTATTATAACAACGAGGTCGCAAGGCTTCAGGCGCGGTCGGCTTCGATAAATCCTCTTAAATCCGGGCTTGAAGCGGCCGTCGTTAATTTCGCGGTACAGAGCGTCTCGATGGGCGTTTCCGTCGGAAAAGAAAAGATCATCGATAAGCCTAAACGCGATAAAGCGGCTATTCAGGAACGCTTCATGGAAACCAATAAAGAATGGCAGCAGGCGGCCGGCGCACGCCAGAAGATCAACGAATTCAAACAGGAGAACCAGCCGAATCCTGAAAATTATACCGACGTGGCCAAATACCTCAAAGATAAATCGGCTTACAATAAAGCTATTGATAAAATGGAGCGGGAAGCGTCAAAGATCGAATTAAAGGCCCTCGACGCGCAGCGCCTTCCCGACAACAAAAAAATGTTCGAAGAAGTGAAACAGCAATATTATAATGAACAGCAGCTCGACAGAAATCTTGAATACTCAAGGATACTCGGCCAGGAAAAATATCTGGCGGCCTTCAAGGAAAAAATGAAGGTCCAGAACGAGGCCTATAAAAACATGAGCGACGACGATCTCACCGCCGCGGCCAGCACCGAGATAACCCGTCAGAACCAGCTCGCTTTCGATAAATCGAAAAAAGAACTGGAGATCATCGACCAGAGGCTTGAAGCCGGCCGTTACGTGAAGGGAAAAGACGGAAAGGACGCCGAGGCTCCCGAAATGCTCCGCGAATACATGGAAGGCAAGCGCGAGCTTACGCCTTCTGAAATGCGCGCGATCGAATTCCAGGCGGCTAAAATATCGCCTTCGGGCTATAAGGCGAAACTCGTGAACGTGAAAATAGATGAAATGCGCGTGAGCGGAGCGTCTGATGCCCAGATAATGAAAGCCTCCGATCAGATATACGCCGACGCAGAAAAGAAGATGCTCGAAAGATACGGCAACAACTGGGGAAGCGTAATGTATTCCGAATTCGCGTCCCGCCAGCTTTCAAATCTTAAATATAACGACGAAGGAAAGATGAGCCTGTGGGAACAGCTGAAAAAACTAGCCGGAAAAGCCCCGGTCCAGGCCGAAAGCGAATTCGTGTCACACTACCGCAACGAGGTCAATTCCGCGCTTAAAGACCAGCTCATGCCTCAGAGCGTGATCTCGGACCCGAACGGCGACAATCTCGGCGCGCTTTTTATAAACACTTCCGCTTCGGCTCTTTTTGATAAGGTCGTTATCGAGGAAGGTTCTACCAGGCTTTTCAATTCGACCTATAATGGCGTTAAAACAACGGTAGTGAAACCGCTTGACGCTATAAAGACGACGGTGACGCCGGCCGAGATGACCATAATAATGCAGAATCGCTCCAGAACCGGCAGGATCGGCGAATAATAGAAACGCGTGAAGGAAAGTGAATAAATTGGGTAATTATACAGGAAAATTAAGCGACCTCCAGCTCGCCCCCGAAATTTTAAATGAGTTCTCGTTATTTCTCGAGGGGCTTTCGGCGAAGATGGCCGACGACGATTTTAAATGCTTCGTTTTATACGGCGATATTTTAAAAGATGATTTTTCCCTCGAAAATTCACCCGTCAATATGCTCATTATCGCGTCGGAAGTAAGCGTAGCGCTTCTGGAAAAGATCCAGCATCTCGTCTCACGGGCCGTATCTGAAATAAGGCTCGAGCCGCTCTTTGTAACTTACGAGGAAATGGTATTGTCGGCGGACGTTTTTCCGGTCAAATATCTCGAGATCAAAAAAAATTACAGGATCCTCGCGGGCGACGATCTGATCGCCGGTTTCGAGATACCCGCTGAAAATATAAGACTTCACTGCGAACAGGAAATGCGTAATTTTTCATTGAAATTAAGAAGTGATTTTCTCGCGTGCTATCCGGACCCGGAAAGGCTCTGCAACACGCTTTTAAGATATATCCCCGATCTTTTCACGCTGGTGAAGTTCTTCGCCGAATTCACTTCCGGCCAGAGCTTCGTGAAGGTCGCCGATTCGCTGATCTATCTTAAATCCCGTTTCGGGATATCGAGCGACCCTTTAAGCGAACTGATAAACATAAAGAAAAGCCAGACCCCGCCGGCCGCGGCCGAAATCAAACAGACCTACGGGCGGCTCATAGAATTTATGAACGGCCTTACGAAGCTCGCCGAATAACCGTTTGAACGGTCCTTATTATTTGTATTCCTTAAGTTTTTCCAGATAATTAAAGCTTTCATATATTTTGTGCGTCAGAAGCGGCTTTACCCAATCGGGGAAGCCGCTTTTAACAAGAGCTTCAGGCGCGAACTCGGCGTGCGAAGCTATTAATTTTCCAAGATCGTTGATCTCGATCACGAGCATTTTGCCTTTTTCGACCTTCTGGCGCGCGAGCGCGGCTTTTCCGCCGTCTCCCGAAATTTCACATTCGCCGGTAATAGCGGCTATTTTGATTATATTAGCGTTAGACGATTCAGACGGTTTGAGCGATATCACAAATTCGCCCCTGGTGGAAGCCATTTTTACGAAGTTCCCGAGCCTGATATTGGTCTGGCCGCTGAGCTGTTCGCATTTTATGAAGGCCTCGCCGGCCTCGATCTTTATATCGGCCGTGTTGATGAATTCCATTTTTGTTTTTTTGTCCAGAAACATTACGGTTCCGTCGTTTAATTTGAGTGAAACGCTGCCGGCGCGGGTTTCGACGACGCTGCCCATTTCAACGAGGATATCCTTGTAAACGGGTATCTTTTTGTCGCCGAATAAGGAATAGGCGCTTCCGAGGCTCTGCTCGAAAAGACTTATGAATTCGCCCATGCAGCTGGCGCCTTTTCCGAGAAGCTGGTCGTTAGATGGCTGGGGCAGCTCCGTTTTAGGCATGAAGGTCTTTAAAAGCGTGTTGGCGTCGTCGTCCGCTTCCATCATGTCGGATCTTTTCGGGTAGTAAAAAAGTATTAAAAAGACCTGGTTCACTGAAGCAGGCGTTTTTTTCGTGTCACGGGCGAGTATCACGCGAAAGTTGGACATGTCGTGTTTGTCTTTATAAAAAATATCCTTGAAGCTGATATCGTTGTATGAAAAATTATGTTTTAAAAATATCACGCTGTCCGTGTCAGCGGTTATTTTTTCGATTATTTTTTCATGCGCCTTGTCCAGATCGTCAGTGTAAGTTTGTTTGTCGAGACGGCAAACGCTTAAAAGCACGTTCTTCTCTCCGTCTTCAAGGATAAGCGTGAGGTCCGGAACGATGTTGAAGAAGAACTTTTCATTGAGCGGGCTTTCAAACCAGCCGTTATTGCTGAGTGAAAAATTGAAACCGGCGTTCGCGTCGACGAAATGGGCGCCCGCCGTTACGATAGACGGAATAGCCGCAAAACACAACGCCGCGGCTATTATTAATAAACTTTTGATCAACGGTTTGTTTTTTGGCATAAAATTCACTTCTTTCCTGTATTAATGATTTGTTAATAGGTTACCTGCGGCCGCCGAGCGTGAAATAGGCTATCACAAAAGCGCCGAACAGAAAGCGGTATATGGCGAAGGGTTTGAAACTTTTCGTCTGAATGAATTTAAGAAGAAAACTTATCGCCGCGTAGCCTACGATCGCGGAGGTTATTATGCCGCCGGCGAAGTGGACGGGGGCGACGTCGCCGATCCCCGTCTTCATTAATTTAACGCCTTTCAATAATCCTGCGCCCAGAGTTATGGGGATCGCCAGAAGGAAAGAAAAACGGGCGGCGGCTTCGTTGTTCAATCCAAGTGCGAGCGCCGTGGTCATGGTAATTCCCGAGCGCGAGAATCCCGGAAGCAGCGCCATGGCCTGTGAAAGCCCTATTAAAAATGACGACTTGAGCGTGAGACCGTCGAGTTTTATCGCCTTTTTTCCGTAAGAATCGGCCGCCATCAAAAGAGCTCCCATGATTATGAGGAATATCGCGATCAGATTCGGCGAATTGCGCACCTGGGTCTCGATGATATCCTCGAAAAGTTTTCCGGCGACGGCGCCCGGGATCGTGGCCAAAATTATGTAATAACATAATTTTTCGTCGAAGGTTTTTATCGAACGGGTTTTAAGCGTGTTGAAAAAAGCCTTTAAAAGCCTGGTTATATCGTTTCTGAAATAAATGACGACAGCCGCAAGCGTCCCCATGTGAAGCGAAACATCGAAGGTCTGGCCGCAGTCGGGCCAGCCCATTATGTCCGGCACCAGTATCAGATGGGCGGAACTTGATATGGGCAGAAATTCGCCGAGGCCCTGAATGGCGCCAAGGATAACGGACTGATAGATCTCCATTAAGCGTTTTCCTCCGTGTTTTTAGTGTGCATGGAAGCCCTGTGAGCCTTCATGAATTGGTACGCGAGTTTTTCCTCGGGCGAACTTATGAGGTTTTTGGCCTCGAGCGTGGCCTGATAGGTTTCGTGAAGCCTCGCGTATATTTTCGCGGCGCCGGCGATCTTTGAAAGCTGTTCGTGGTGGTGCTTTCCGAAGTCCTCTTTGCGCAACAGATTGAGGTTTCTGTCGTATTTCGTCTGTAAAAAACATCGTAAAAAATCGAAGATATTGTTTTTTTTCGCGTCCAGCGAGTCGATTATATAACTTTCGGTCTCGTCTTTTCCGCCCCAGTGGGCCCAGAAATAAAGAAGATGCGCCGAGTCCTCCGGAAAAGACTGATACAGCGGGCCGGCCGAGGCCGCTTCACGGATCCTTGAAACTACGAGCCCGGCGAGCTCGGCTTCGTCCTCGATCGAAAAGATCCTGTTCTGTTCGCCTTTTTCGTCGGTCGTGCGGATCCATTTGAAGCATTCCAGTACGAACGGGACCGGATCGCCCTCGGAAATAACGGCTTTGGCGACGGCTAATCTGTCCTTGACGAAAGCTATGCCGCGTATGAACTGGCCGATGAGTATCCCGGCCTGTGAAAAAGCGGTGGTGAAGGAAAACATGGTTTCGGGTCTCGGAAAGATCCCGCCCAGCTTCGCGAGCGCGACGGTCAGATTTTTAACGTCGCCGGGCATGATCTTTTTTTCCTTGCGCATCAGTTTTAAAACGATCTTTTCGGGGCTTTTTCTATCGGCGAGTTTTTTTATCTCGGCCGTCATTTTTTCGACGCTCTTTTTCTCGATCTTTTTAATGAACGTTTCGAGCTCCGGGTCCGAAACATCGTCGTCCGAAACGGTGTATGAGAAGAAGCTGGTAAAACATTCTTCCGAGCATATGCGGCGCTCGCGGGTCCATTTCTCGTCCCATTCGGCGCCGTAATGATAGTTTTCGAATATTCCGCAAAGCCTGGGAAATATTACCTTTAAAAGGTATTTGGCGGCTTCGGTCTCTTCGGCCGTGAGCCCCTCGAAGCCCCGGCCTATTATTTCGAGGCTGCGCTGTTTTATCATCTGTTCCGAGTTATCGTAGATGATCTTCGTGCCGAGGAACACGTCTGGATTTTCACGGATCGTATCGTAGAGTTTCGGATAAAAAACGCGCACGCCTTCTATAAGCATAAGATCGACGGGGTTCACGTGCCCTTTCAGTATCGGAAGGGAAAAGCCTATCACGTTCCTGTAGCACTTGGCTATGCGCGGTGTGTGAAGCCTTATTTCGACGCCGTAAACGAAGTGTATCACGAACGCCTGCGCCTGTTCTTCGCTTAGTTTCATCCCGGATTCCTTCAAAACTTCGTCGATGCCGTCGAAGAAGAATTTGCGCAGCGCCAGTTTGTCGGCGGCGGGAAGATAAAGCGGTACCTGTACGATCTTTTCGAGGAATTTGCGGCCGGAGTCGCGGCTGCCGGTGCCGTATTTTTCCCCCAGCGCCGCCGAGACCATTTCCTCGTCGAACGCCAGAACATAAGCGGTATAAGCGAAATCAGCGGAAAGCTTGACGAGCTTGAATATGCTCTGTATCTCGTTGCGGTCCAGCCTGTCTATGTCGTCCATCAATACGACGATGCGCTTTCCCTCTTCCTTCAAAAAGTTTTCAATGCGGTGTTTTATCTCGTCGAGTTCTATTGTGGAAAGAGATTTCGCGGCCGATTTAAGCGATTCTCCGGGCGAGAACTCGAGCATGAAAGGGATCGAAAGGTTGAAGGGCGTGAGCATGCTGGCGTAGTTGGCGATCCATTTGCCGATCTTTTCCTTGTAGGTGGACGTTGATTTTCCGAGCGCCTCTGAGAGGGATTTAAAGAAGTTCTGAAGAAGGTGCACCTCGTCGTTGAAGCGCCAGGGGTTGAACCGGATGCAGATAATGTTCGGCGATTTAGCGAGTTCGCGGTCGATGAAATTTAAGACGGTGGTCTTTCCCTCGCCCCACGCCCCGTATATGGCGACGACTATGCTGCTTGGATCTATGCGCGAATCGATCGTTTTAGCGACCCGCTGCGCGAAGGAACATCTTTTGAAGCGGTCGGCCGCCGGGTCGTTGACCGGCGAGTCCGCGGCAAAGAAGTTCTGAAAATCGATCTCTTCAAATGGCTTGTCGTCTTTCAATTTTTCTCCTCCGTATCAATAGGGGAAATTTTTCATATTATACTTTAAAATAAAAAAATAAACAATCGTTATTTAGCGGTCCCGGCATCAAGCAGCACCATGATTTTTTTCGTGAAGGCGCGCTCGTCGAAGAGGGACGGGTCTGAAATAATTCCGCCGGCCATGTCGTGGTGGCCGCCGCCGAAGCCTATGCCCTCGAGAGCTTTCTGAATGATCCCGGCCGCGTTCCATTCGGGCTTCTCGCTTCTGACCGAAAAAGATATTTTAGTTTCGTTCATGGCGCATAAAACCACGAAGGAGACCTCGTTAAGGGACAGGAAAAAGTTGGCTATTATGCCCATAAGGTTCTGGTTGCAGCCTTCGGGAAAATAGCAGAAAGCGAGCTCGCCATCTATTTTTACCTTTTCGATGCCGTATTTGAAAAAATCCAGGTCTTTTCTCTGGATATTGTTGCGAAGGGTATAATTTACGAATTCGTTGTCGGCGTTTTTCATGAGCCTGAAATACGCAATAACGTCATGCGAAACAGCCCCGCGCGTGAGCGATGCGGTATCGATACCTATGCCTATCAAAAGCGCGGTCGCTACATTATACGGCACTTTTATCTTTAATTTTTCGAAGTATTGGAAGATAATCGTCGAGCATGAGCCGAGGCGGGGTTTTATGTCGCAATACATGAGGCCGTGCGGAGCTTTTGTCTCATGGTGATCGACGACGGCGATAACTTTGCCGGACAGGCTTTTGATATTGCGGTTGCCCGCTACGCCGTCCACGGTTATTATAGCCGCTTCGCAGGCGTCTTCGTAATAGCCGGCATGTCGGATCTCGATCCCGAGGCGCTCTATCATCTGCCGCAGGGAATCCCGCTGGATCACTCCGCTGTAAGCGAGGCGGGAAGCCACTCCGAACGAAGCCAGAAGGGCCTGAAGCCCGAAAGCCGAAGCCACGGCATCGTGATCGGGGAAGTCGTGCGTCTGTATGAAGATGTTTTTAATGCCTTTTAAAAGATCTATGAAATTCAACAGTTTCTTCATTTCCGGCGTCCCCTTTCAAAGTAAAAAGGCAGGCCGCAGCCCGCCTCTGTATAAAAAAATATGACCTGGTCCGGTTCTATTACATTATAAGGACGGCGGCTGCGACGACCGTTGTCCAGAGGCCTTTTTTATCGCCTATCGCTGACTGCGTTATGTTTCTGGTAAGTACCTTTACGTTGTTTATCTTCCAGATCTCGGATTTTTCATCGTATTTTATATCGCTTTCCATGTCGAAGCCGTATGTGGAGGCGAGCATTGAAGCGGCGAGGTCCTCGGCGTAGTCGCCCGCGGCCTTGTCGGTAAGCCCGAAGCAATGGTGTTCCGAAAGGTAGCCGTATCTCTTTTTGTCGGAGGGCTGAGCTATGCCTACCGAAGCGGCTATGAGGCGGTTGGGTTCGTTCGTCGCGATATCCGCTAAAACAACGAAAGTTATCTGGCCGGGGCTTAATTCTTTGAGGCCCTGTTTATCGGCGACGATCTTAGCGCCGGGCGGAAGAATAGATGAAACACGCACGAGGTTATATTGGGCTATCTTCGCGTTACGCAACGCCATCTCGAATGACTGCAACTTTTCTTTTGATTTACCTACGCCTTTGGTAAAAAAAAGTTGTTTCGGAACAAAGTTCATCTTTCAAAATCTCCTCATAAATTAGTTTAATAACCGGCCAATATCACAAAAACATATTTTCGGAATATTCGGGAACGGATTATTCGTGGAAACAATTGATTTCAAATTAAATAACGATTATAACACTATAAAAAAATATTTGCAATAAAAATCTGCAATAAAAATTAATTATCACGCGTCCGGTCCGGGGGTGTCTTTTTCCCGGATAAGTTTCTGCAGAAGTTCATGCATTTCGCTGCTCTGGTAAGGCTTGGCGAGGACCCCGCGGAACCCGTATTTCATATAGTTGGCCATTACCGGCGCGTTAGAGTAACCGCTTGAAACGACGGCGCAAAGGCCCGGATCGATATCCAGAAGTTTCGCGACCGTTTCCCTTCCGCCAAAACCGCCCTGTATCACCAGGTCCATTATGACTATGTCAAAAGGCATTTTCGCTTCCATGTGTTTTTTATAGACCTCGATGGCGGCTTCGCCGTTCTTGACCGTTTTGACCTTGTAGTTGAGTTCGGTGAGCATTTCATAAACCGGCAGCAGCACCGTTTCGTCGTCGTCCATTAAGAGCACGCGCCTGCCGTTTATCTCGGTTATAACTTCTTTTTCACCCGGTTCCGGAGCCGCGATGCCGGTCGTGCCCGGAAAGTAGATGTCAAAAACCGAACCCTCGCCGGGTTTTGAATCGACCGTGATAAGGCCGTTATGGTTTTTAACTATCGAGTATGAAGTGGAAAGGCCCAGGCCGCTTCCGTCGCTTTTGGTAGTGAAATAGGGGTCGAATATTTTCTGCAGGTTTTCCGGCTCTATTCCGATACCGCGGTCGGTTATGGTGACGCGGACGTATTTTCCGGGCCTTAAGGTCATAAGCCCGTCTTCGCCGATCACGACGTTTCCGGCGTTTATGGAGATCTCGCCGCCTTCCGGCATGGCCTGTTTCGCGTTCAGCACGAGATTGGTCATAACCTGCGTCACCTGGCCTTCGTCGCCTTCGATGGGCCAGATATCCCCGTCGATGGAAAAACGGCAGGTGACGCTGGAACCGGTGGTCGCAAACTGCGCCGAATCCTTTATGACCTCGTTGAGCTTTATTATCTTTTTAATGGGCATTCCGCCGCGCGAGAAGGTGATGAGCTGTTCAGTGAGGTTCTTCGCCTTGTAGGCGACCTTTTCCGCCCTCACGAGCACCTCGAGCACCTTCTGCTTGTCGTGCGATTCTATGCGTTTTTTCGCGAGAGTTATGTTGCCTATTATGCCCATGAGTATGTTGTTAAAGTCATGCGCTATACCTCCGGCGAGAAACCCCACCGATTCGAGTTTCGAGGATTTGAGCATTTCGTCTTCCATTCTGCGGCGGTAAGTTATGTCCCTTGAAACTATTACCGCCCTGAGATGATGGGACGCCGTCTGATATATCTTGCCGGTGCTTTCGATAAGTATGTAGCCGCCGTTCTTGTGCCTGAATTTATAGGTTATTTCATCGCCCTTCGCGTTCTTGAAGCCGCGGCTGAAAATTTCCCTCACGCGGCCGGCGTCGTCGGGATGTATGTAATCGAAGTAATAACGGCCGATCATTTCGTAAATATCGTAGCCGAGGATGTCTTTGTTGTTGGGGCTCATATAAAGATATTTGCCGTCGACGTCGACCTCGCATATGAGATCGTAAGTGTTCTCGGCGAGTGCGCGGTATCTTTCCTCGCGTTCGCGCAGCGCTTCCTGCGTCTTCTGCCGCTCCGCTATCTCGCGCTGGAGGGTCTGATTGGAAAGTTTGAGCTCGACGGTCCTTTCGGCGACCTTTTCTTCGAGTTCTTCCTTGTATTTCAGTTCCTTGGCGCGAAGTTCGCGCTCGGTTCTTTTCTTTTCCGTAACGTCACGGAAAACTATGACCACGCCGACGATATTGCCCGAACCGTCGAATATGGGGGCGCCGCTGTCGGCTATCGTTTTTTTAGTTCCGTCCTTGGCCGCGAGCGAGGTGTTGTCGGCAAGTTCCACAATATTTTTTTTGAGAAGAACTTTCCTTACTGGATTCTCGCATTTTTCGCCGGTGGTTTCGTTCATGATGCTAAATATTTCTTCTATGTTCCGGCCTGCGCATTCGGCCTGCGAATATCCCGTGAGCTTTTCCGCCACAGGGTTTATGAGAGTAACCGAAGCGTTCGTATCGGTGACTATGACTCCGTCGCCTATGCTTCGAAGGGTCACCGCGAGGCGTTCCTTCTCGGCGGCGAGCTGTTCTTCCACCCGTTTTCTGGCGGTTATATCGATGATTATGCCGCGCACCCCTTCTACGCGTCCGCCGGGACCGATTATGGGGGTCGAATGTATCGAAACGTCGAACGGCTCCCCGCCCTTTCTGACCGCTATATATTCGTTGGAAGGGTCAGGGTTGGATGTTTTATGGACCATGGCGGTGAACTTCAGGCGCGCTCGGTCGAGTTCTTTAGGGTGTATCATCTGAAATACGTTAAGGCTTTTTTCGAAATCCTCCGTGGTGTAGTGGAAATGATCGAAAGCGGCCTTGTTGACGAATTTAAGGATGCCGCGATCGTCCGTTTCAAAAATGGTCTGCGGGAGGGAATCCGCGAGGTCGCGGTATTTTTTTTCGCTCAGAAGAAGTTTTTCGATGGACCTCTGGCGCTCCGTGGCGTAACGAATGCTGCGCACGAGCATCTTGGGGTCGAACTGGCCTTTTATGAGGTAGTCCTGGGCGCCGGCCTGCATGGCCCTGATCCCGGTTTCCTCGTCGGAAACTCCGGTAAGAACTATTATCGGAGTTTCGTCGGCGAACGCGGCCGTCGAATTGACAGTGTTTATGCCTTCGCTGTCTGGAAGCGTCAGGTCTAAAAGAATGACGGCGTACTTTTCGGCCTCCGCAAGAACGGAGGCTTTCGAAAGCGTTTCAGCCGCGTCGATCATCCAGCCGTTCTCCTCGCAAAAAGACGAAAGATAGGTCTTTAAAAGCGAAATGTCGCCCGGATTATCCTCGATTATAAGTATTTTTTCCACAATGTTTTTCATACGGATCAACCTTTATTATTATCGCGCTCGCGAAAAAGTTTTTCAAGCAGTTGGAGCATTTCCTCGTCTTTGTATGGTTTGGCGATCACGCCGCGGAAACCGTAGGCGGCATGTTCGGACATTACGGGATCGTTCGAATAGCCGCTCGAAACCACGGCCAGGGCTTTCGGATCGATATCCAGAAGCATTTTTATGGTCTCGACCCCGCCGGCGCCGCCCTGTATTATAAGGTCCATTATCACCACGTCGAACGGTTTCGCCGACTTCAAGGCTTTCACATAATGATCGCAGGCTTCTTCGCCGCACCTGGCGGATGTGACCTCGTATCCGAAATCGGCCAGCATTTCGCAAACGGGAATAAGCACCGTTTCGTCGTCATCCATTAAGAGTATTTTTTTATGGCCGTAATTTTCAATGAATTTTTTCTGTGTTTCAGAGCCTAAGGCCGCGGTGTTCTTGACCGGAAGATATACAGAAAAAACGGTTCCTTTTCCGGGTTCGGAATCGACGGATATGCAGCCGTCGTGATTTTTGATGATGGAATAGGAGGTGGCGAGCCCGAGCCCGGTTCCATTAGCTTTGGTCGTGAAATACGGATCGAAGATCTTCTGAAGGTTCTCGAACGCTATTCCGCTTCCGCCGTCCTTTATCGTGATCCTGACAAACTCTCCGGCTTTGAGCGGAAGCCTTCCGCCGCCCGCCGAATGATGCGCCTCCGTTTTGATCTCTATGCATCCGCCTCCGGGCATAGATTGTTTGGCGTTTATGACAAGGTTGGTTATGACCTGCGCGAGCTGGCCTTCGTCGGCCTCCACCGGCGGAAGTTTTTCGTCGATGAAGAAGGAACAGGTAACGTTGGAGCCGGTGGCCGCGAATTGAACCGTATCCCTGAGGATGTCGTTGATATTTATAAGTTTTTTTATAGGCATGCCGCCCTGAGAAAAAGTGATAAGCTGTTCCGTCAATCTTTTGGCCTTGTATATTACTTTTTCGGCCCGCGTAAGTATTTCGTGCGTCTTTTCATCGCCGGTCACGCGCTTTTTGGCGAGCGTTACATTTCCGATGATGCCCATGAGCACGTTGTTGAAATCGTGAGCTATTCCGCCGGCGAGAGTAGCGAGCGCATCGAGTTTGGAAGTTCTGAGAAGTTCGTCCTCCATCTTTTTGCGTTCAGTGATGTCGCGGGAAACTATTATTGCGCGCAATTCGCCGCCGGAAGTAAAATATTTTCTGCCGGTGCTTTCGATCCATATGAACCGGCCTTCTTCCTTGTGTCTGAATCTCATTTCCACGAAGACTTTGACGTCGCGCAGTCCTTTTTCAAAAGCCTCCGCCGCCGCCGGAATGTCGTCAGGGTGAACGAATTCGTGGAAATACCTGCCGATCATTTCTTCCGGTTTGAAACCGATGAGTTCTTCGTTATTGGGGCTGACATAAAGATATTTTCCCGTCGGATCGGTCTCGCATGAAACATCGAAAAGAGCTTCCGAAAGAGCTTTATGCCGCGCATCGCGCTCGTGGATGTCCTGCCGCATGGCGTTTCGCTCAGCCATTTCCGACTGAAGTTTCGCGTTGGCCGCCAGCAGTTCCGTCGTCCTCTCGCTGACCTTGTTCTCGAGCTCTTTTTTCGACCTGTTCTCCGCTTCGAGAAGGTCGTTCTCGGCCCGTTTCCGCTCGGTTATGTCCACCGCTTCGGCGACTATGTATTCGACGGTCCTGTTTTCGTCAGAAAAAACAGGCCTTATGAGCAGTTCCAGTATCGCGTAGTTATCGCCCTGCGATGAATTTATCTCTTCATATCTCGAAGGCGTTCCCGCGGCGGCGTTTTTGATCGAATCTTCGAGTTTTTTACGGGTTTCGGGCGATATGCGCCAGTGCGGCAGGTCCCAGAATTTCATGCCGGCCAGTTCGTCCCGGCTGGATGAGGCTCCCGAGGCCATGGCCGTGTTTATGAGGATTATGCTCCCGTCGGTCGAAAGCTTGGCGCAGAAGGTGAAAAGCTGGTCTATGTATTGTTGAAGGCCGCGCTCGCGCTCCTTGAGAGTGCCGAGAAGGCCGCCTATTTTTTCGGTCATGCCGTTAAATGAATTTGACAGCACCCCGATCTCGTCGTCCCGCGCCGCGGAATTAATCCTTGGCATATTGTCGGCGCCCGCGCCGCGCATAGCGTGCGCTATTTTTTCGATCGGAAGGATTATGTTGTTGAAAACTTTGAGCGTCACGCCGAGTATTATGACTGTCATTATTATCACGGCGTAGAGGATAAGAAAGTAGTACCTGTTCTTTGCCTCGTTTATGCGTTTCATCGAAAGGCCGATATTTACGGCGCCGGTGTGGGTCCCGGAGCGGTCGTAGGCGGGCAGCAGTATGTCTATGATCTCTTCTCCGTGAAATGGCGACGCCGGCTTATCCATGTCGCGCCTGTAGAACTGTTCGAAAGCGACACCGTCACGGGCGGCCCGCAGAGTGCCGGCGTCGGCGAAGACCATTCCGACGCGGCCCGGATCGCTGTGATAAAGAGCTTTTCCATTTTTATCCTCGATAAGCGCGTAGCTGATATCGGGCGAGTTCTTTTTGAAATTTTCAAGAAGTTTCTGTTTGGCCGAATCATCCAGCTGCGCGCTGGTCTGTTGTAATAAATATGCGGTCTCTCTGGCTTTCTGCGTCATGTTTTCCGTCTGCCACGGAATGACGATGCCGTTAAATACGGCCAGAAGGCCGATGACGACCATCACGGCCAGAAAGAACATCATTGTAAAAAATTTAATGCCTATTTTCATAAAACAGCTTTTTCCCGCTGATCAAATATTAACCGGTAAAAAACCGGCAATTTAAACCTAACTTTTCAGTATAAATCTATATCAGAAAAAAATCAATAAAAAATAAATAAAAAAATGATCGCAAAAAACCGCCACTTTTTATTTTTTTTGTAGTATAATTAATATGGCAAACAAAATTAGTTTTTAATTTTTTTATAAATTCAGTGAAAGGGGAAAACACTTATGAAAACAAAGTTTTACTTCACTTTAACGATAATGGCCGCGCTTGTTTTAACTTGCATTTCTTACTGTCCGGCGGCCGCTCAGCAGAATGGATCGACCTCGCTCGGAAATATTAACCAGGCACTCAAAACAGCCGCAATATCTGATTTTAACGCATTGACCGGCAAGGCTAAAAAAGCGGCTGTGACCGGTGACCAGGTCAGGGTCAGAAAAGAACCTTCGACGCAGGCCGAAATAATAGGCTACGCTAAAGCGGGCGAAACTTTCGACTCCTATCAGCAGAGCAACGGATTCGTAAGATGCGTCTTCTCGAGCGGTATCAGCGGCTGGATCTCATCCCAGTTCGTCTCATACGCCGTCTCCGAAACCGCCTCGGCCACATCTGAAGTTAAGATCGGCGCGGTGCTCGGCCAGGGCGTTAAAATTCGCGACGCGGCTTCCGCCTCCGGAAAAGTCATCCACGACGTCCTTTACGGCTCGAAGGTCGAGATCCTCGAGGAAAAGAACGGTTTCATGAAAGTTAAAACCGAAGACGGCGTTACCGGCTGGATCTCCAAAACTTTCGTGACCACCACCAATAAAGAGCTGCTCAAGGGTCCCGAATACTCCGAAGAAGCGTTCGCCGCTTCATACGAAGATTTCAAAAAAACATACGCCGACTATATAAAATCCCGCAACACAGCTAATTACGACGCCTTCAAAAAAGCGTATTTCAAATACCGCGAACTCTCTAAAAAATCGCCCGAATTCGCAGAAATGCAGAAGGCCGGAGCGCCCATAAAGGCCGTCATCGATAAAAACACATACACGCTTACCGTCTATCTCAACGACAAGCCCGTCCGCGCATACCCGATATCCTACGGCTCCAACCCCGACGGCGCGACGAAACAGAAGGTCGGCGACTGCCGCACTCCCGACGGAAATTTCAAGGTCCTTTATAAAGAAAAACGCCCGTACGAAGGCGTCGCGACAAGGGCAATGTGGCTCGACACGCGCTGGGGCGATATCGGCATCCACGGAACACCCTTTCCCGAAGCGATGGGCATGAAAGCGTCCCACGGATGCGTCAGGGTCTATGCTCAGGATTCGACGGAACTCTTCAAAATATTGCGCGTCGGAACTCCGGTCAAGGTAGCTCCCGTTGTCAAGCCCGCGATATAAGCGCCGCACAGCTTGAAACGGTCAGTGCCCTCGCCGTTCAAACGGCTGGCCTGGCGGAACTTGCGCGGTTCAAAAGCCGCGTTAAAATGACGGCGGTTCATTTCACGGGTTTGCCGCCGGGTAAAATTTTATGGAGCCGCGTATAAAAAACTCTTGATTTTAAAACGAAAAAAGATTATAAAGAATATCAGGGCTGCTGACCGGCCCTGATATTTTATTTTTACATCAGAAGGATGGCGTTATGAGTAACGGAAATATTAACGGGATCTTAAAGAAAGCTATATTCGCGGGTATAATAGCGGCATCGCTTGGCTTCGGGTGCGCGGCGTCCGCTGAAGAGGGCGCGACCGAAAGGTTAAAACCTTTTGATTCCAGCGAGGTATCGATAAATCTCGAGATCGGTGAAATGGCGATGGTAGCCGGAAATTACGATGAAGCGGCGGCCGCTTTCACGCGCGCGTTCACGCTCGAACCGCGAAGCTACCCGGCCGCCTATAACCTCGGTTATATATCGCAGCTGAGATCTCAGAACGCGGAAGCGGTGCGCTATTACCGCCAGGCGCTCAGGATAAGGCCGGAGAGCGCGGACCCGCTTTTAAACATAGGCGTCATAGCCATGATGGAAGAAAAATACGACGAGGCCCTGACCAATTTTCAGAAGGCGCTCACCATCGACTCGAAAAGCCAGGGCGCCCGTTTCAACATAGCCGCGGCCTTAATGATGAAACAAAAATACGCCGAGGCCTATCAGCTTCTGTCAGCTCTTGTCAAAGAAGGCGCCGGCCGTGAAAAGACAGGTTCAGACATTGTTTTAAAGTTCGCTCAGGTGTGCATCGAGCTTGAAAAATACGCCGAAGCGGACGCTGTTTTGAAAGAACTGAAACCGGCCGCGGGCGAATCGGAGATCGAAAAACAATATCTTGCTGGATGTTCCCTCTTCAAACAGAAAAAAACGGACGAAGCCGAAAAAGCGTTCGGGCTCGCCGCCGCCGCAGCTAAGGACAACGAGAGCCTTTCGAAGCTGCTGGGCGAAAAGATAGCGGAGTTCAAAAAAACCGGAAGAACGGCAAAACCCGGCAGAATTAAAGAATAGCGCCGGAATTGACGCCGGCCGGCCCAAAAGAAGAACGCCGGTATAAATAACGTCAGAAAACAAAAAACCGCTTCAAACATTAAGTAAGAAGCGGTTTTTTATTATACTCGAAAGCGGAACACTAAACTATCTCAATGGTTCGATCTTATCGAATTCTTCGTGAAGAAGGGCTTTTTGCCATTGAGTCAAAATTTCATTTCTATGGATCGCCGCCCATTCGACAACGAGGCCGATGACCCGCGGCGGAAGAAACCCGGAAATAACGCTTAAACTGTCGATGGCGATCAAAGCTTCAAATTCGTTATATCTGGCGTGGAAGTGCGGCGGGTTATGCTCTCGGTAATACATTAAAATAATTATTCCAAAGAACCGTGAAATTTCAGGCATTTAAGCGGTCCTTCTTTCGGTGTCGGAAACGCCAAAAATTTTCTTTCCGGTGATCTCCTCATAAAGCGAATCGGGACAAAGATCTATATCGCCGGGCCATGTTACCGTATCGGTGGCCGGATTTATGAAAACCTGATTGAAAAAATCAACGTCATTGAATCGTTTGAATACTCCGTGGCCTACAAGCGACGACAGGTCTGACACGCCTTCAATTCCGTCTTCGAATCTGACGCGGATCTTATATCCTTCGACCGGGGTGACTGATGTGATTTTTGTCATGTGTATCACCTCTGATATTATTTTATCACAGTTTCTCCGTTTTTTCAACCGGCCGGTAAGCGCCGCGGGGCGAAGGAAAATAAAAAACCGCTTCAAACACTAAGTAAGAAGCGGTTTTTTATATACTCCGAAAGTAGGACTCGAACCTACAACCATTCGGTTAACAGCCGAGTGCTCTACCATTGAGCTATTTCGGAATGTTCAAGGTTGTTACCTTAAGACAGAAATCATTATACCACAAAGAAACACTTATGTCAATAAAAAAATAAAAAAAGTTTTATTTTTTTTCATGAAAATATTTTCAGAAAATATTTTTAGAGTTGAATTTATTTTAAAATTATGTTAGACTCGACTCAATATTTGATATTAAGGATAGCCGCGGTATAACTTTTTTGTTTTATCGTTCGATAAATACTATGTATGTTGTTTCAATCCTTAATTATCAGGAGAAAAGAATGACCAAAACAGTTTTTAATTTCCCTAAAAGGCCCGCATTCCTCGATTCCATAAAAAGGATCGAAAGCCTTCTCACCAAAGACGGTTCCAAAATTTTCTACGACAAAAAAATGGCGGATTATACCACATTTAAGATCGGCGGAAGCGCCGACGCGTTCCTTGAAGTTTATACTTCAGGCGCAATGATCGCGGCCATCAACGAAGCGCGGGCCAATGAGATACCTTATTTCATGCTCGGCGGCGGATCGAACCTTTTGGTCGGGGACGGCGGAGTGCCGGGTATCGTCATAAAGAACAGGATCAAAAAAATAGAGCTGATCGAAAAAGACAGCGAACATGCCGGAACCATAGAGCGCGCGGGCATTTCCATGACTCCCGGCAGGGACGTTTTCGTCTCGTTCGGAAGCGGCATCAAACTCTCTGAAATAATTGAATTCGCATGCGAGAACGGGTTTTCGGGCGCGGAATTTCTGGCGGGGATCCCCGGAACTTTGGGCGGGGCGATCTTCGGAAACGCGGGAGCGTACGGAAAGAGCGTGGGCGATATCCTTCTGCTGGCGGAAATAATGACGCCTGAAGGCAAGATCCGCATGGCCGGAAGCGACTATTTCGACTTCTCATACAGGAAAAGCAAGCTCAAAACCACTGCCGACGTTGTCGTTTCAGCTATCATTAAATTCACGGCCGGCGACAAACTCATCGTCCGCGACCGCGTTGAAAAGATAATCGCCGAAAGGCACGGCAAACATCCGCCCGAAACAATGGGTTCGGCCGGCTCATATTTTAAGAACGTGAGCCCGATGGACCCCGCGCACAGAAGGATCGCGGCCGGATATTTCCTCGAACAGGCGGGCGTCAAGGGATTGAAATGCGGAAACGCCGAAGTTTATCTGAAACACGCGAATTTCATCGTGAACCCGGGCGGGGCGAGCGCGAAAGAGGTTCTGGACCTGGCGAAGATGATGAAAGTGGCCGTGCTTGAAAAATTCGGACTGCTTTTAGAAGAAGAAGTTCAGTATCTGGCGTAGGCGCGGGTTATGGAAAAGGCGGGAGTTGAACCCGCGACCGTGCCGCCAAACAGCAGCTATAGTTAAAAAAATAATAAATAGCGATAAAAGATCAAAACCATCCTTTATTTTTCGAAATAGGGGATGGTTTTATTTTGGGGCGAAAACTATTTCGAACAAATAAAGAATGTTAAAACCGGCCGGGTGAAATTGACAAAAGCTCTTGTATAGTTTATAATTAGATTAGAAAAGTTTTTTTATAATTTATAGTAATTGACTTTATAACAGGTCGCCGTGCGAACGAACGCCTTTTATGGCGCGGGCTGCCCGTGATATCACGAAAACGACAGGCCGCTCCGCTTTATTCCCGAAGGCGCGCCGGGTGACGAGGTCTCGTACTATAGCATAGACGCCCGCCCGGGCTTTCAGCTCCGGTTAATACTTACAAACTAACCACCTTTAACCGCCTGACCGTCCCCGGCCCATAAATATAAAAGCGCGAATAAGGTAAGATCGCGCGGGTTTTGCGAATTCACCAAGATCTTGAAAATGATCTTTCTCTACGATTTTGAAGAGGTGTGCTCCTATGAAAAAAGATATAGCCGTAAGATATAAAAATTTAAGGCTTTTTCTTATAGTAATTTTCGCGTTCGTTTTTCTATTCGGCCAGGCCGCCGCGGTTTCTGCCAATCCGCTTATGTGGCCGTTCGCTCCCATAAAGGCTTTCTTTTCAGGCGCTAATTTCATTGCTCAAAAGATCGCGGACGTCGTCGCGCCCCCGAAGCTCGACCTTCAGCAGGCCGGTTCTCCGTCGGGCGACTCGCTTACCATTCCCGACGACCTTTTAAAACAGATACTTGCCAAGAATCCGGCTTCTTCGATCATATTAAGCCCGGAAGAACTTAAAAGCATAATATCGGCGAAGCTTAATCCGGCCGAACTCAAGGCCTCGGCCAGCGCTGAAGCCGAACTTTTGAATAAAAAACTCAGCATCCTGGAAAAACTGTACGAGGACGGATTCGCCGACATAGCTGAAGCCGTTGCCGGCGGCGGTCAGAGTTCACGTGGCCAGCCTGTTTCGGGCGATGCTCCCAACCCCGACGCTCTTTTAAATAAAGCGATCGCCGCGGCCCCTATGCCGAAGATCGATTTTAACGCGGCCGTTCAACCCGCGGGCCAGGGCGCTTCTTCCAATAATGCCCCTGCCGCCGATCTTATATCCAAACTTAAAGACCAGGACCCGAATTCGGCCGGCTTTAAGTCCATTTTCGAAAAATTCAAAGAACAATTCAAGCCTGAAACAAAATCATATCTTGAATATTCGACCGATTCGTCCAACGCCAAAAAGGTCCTTCCGCCTGATTTCGAGGTAAAGGGCGGCTCCGGGATAAAAATTTGGCAGGACAAGCTCGAGGATAACCAGCTTGCCAATAAAACATGGAGTTTTGGCGATAAACCGCAGAGTTCGGTCGCCGGTTCCTATACTTCGAATTTTTTAAATATCAAAGACGACCCGTCGATCGCTCAAAAGACGCTTGTAACCACCAACAACAAAGATTTCAATAACGTTCGGCTCGAACAGGGCAGCACCAAGTTCGGCTGGACGCATATAGCCTTTGACCGCAACGACGGAACCAACCATGCCCGCGAGATCAAAGAGGCGTTCGGGCTTAAAAATCAGGACGACGCCGTCAGAAATTTCATTTTAGACACCATAAAGACCGGAAAGGGCGAGGAACAGGTCCGCGAAAAATCTCCGGGCGTCGAACAGCACCGCATGCTCTACACGAAGACGGTAAACGGTCAGGAGATCAAGGTCGTCGTCGATAACGACGATAAATACCGCGGCTCGGTAATAACGGCTTATCCTACCGGAAAGGTCAAGATACCCACGCCGGATGAAATTCAGAAACGCATAGAAGAAGAAAAGGCGAAACTCGCCGAAGCGGCTAAAAAGAATGAAAGATGGAGAAATCCTTCATTATCGGTTGATTTTTACAGGAACGAGATAGGAAAAACGATCGGGCCGCAGGTCAAGGCCGGCACCGAATCCAAGTTCAAGCTCGGCGGCGCTACCGTTACGGCGGGCGCCAAGGGCGACGTCCTTTTAGTCGGCGCTGAGGCCAAAGGCGCGTCTTACGTCGGTATCCGCTACGGCCAGCTCGCGGCGGGCGTTCAGGGTTCGGTTTTCGCCGGATCGAGGGCGCGCGGCGAGGTTTCGACCGGTATCCAGGCGGGCCAGTGGGGCGGCAGGGCGTTCGCGGGCGGCGAGGTTTCGGCGGGTGTCGGAGCCAACGCTGACGCGCATGTCGGGGTCGGTAAAGAGGGCGCCGAGGCATCGGTTTCGGGCGACGCTTTTGTAGGCGTGCGCGCGAAGGGCCAGGTCGGCGGAACTATATCGCACGGCAAGACCTCTGTCACGGGTTCGGTCAACGGAACGGTCGGCGCGGGCCTCGGAGCTCATTTTGAGGCTACCGGAAAAGTATCGTGGACGGGCATAAAAGCAAAGGTCAACGTGGGCGCTTATCTCGGGATCGGCGGCCAGCTCGGATTCGACGTCAACGTGAATTTCGGCGACGCGCTCAAGCCCGTTCAGAAGGTCGTCGGAAAGGTCTATGACGCCGGCAAGAAGGTCGCCCAGACGGTCGGAAACAACATAAAAAACTCCATAGATAACGGTAAAAAGACACTGGAAAAACTGTTTAACTGGTAGAGAGGCGTTTCCTGATCATATATACATAAGATTTATCCCCGGTAAATTTTATACATTCATCATATCTAATATTCATCGATTATTAATTTTATTTAATTCAATTTTATATTCACCGAAAAAACGTCCTCCGCATTTCCTCTGCGGTGGGCGTTTTTTTCGCAATCTGGCTATGGACAATATTGACTGTTTGGTGCTATACTAATGATCAGTTAGAAGTGTTTTTGAAAAAATAGCTAATTTTGTTTTCATAAGATCCATGGAAGGATAAAATGAAAAAAATACATTTGTTAATGTTATTAATGTTTATATCAGCGCTGCTATACGGATGTTCAGGCGGCGATGAAAGCACCCTGCTCCCAGGACGCGTCTCGGCCGAGAAGTTCCTGGAAGTTTCAGGCACGCTGGCGATCCCGGCGGCGCCTGTTTTAGCCGCACCTTCGAATTCCTTAAATGCTTTTAATTTCAACGGAGGAAAACATTCCATTTCAGTTGTCGATAAAGATAATCCTGAAAACGAGATCGGCTCCGTGACCATGACCGGAAACAATTATAAAGCGGTCATACCTGTAACGAACACATCCTTATACCCTCAGATAATAATAAAAGAAAATGCCGGCTCCCGGATATTATACCGGAGTCTTATCGGGCGGATGATAAAAACTTACGAAATGCCTTCTTCCGTCTATATCGTTAAATTAAACGGGATTAACATCGACGCGGTCTCTACCGCGCGAGCTTTGTTTGCGATCGAAAAGGGCGCCCCGGACGTTTCCGCGGCCGCGGTCTCTTCGTCGGAAGCTATTTCCGGAGTAATTTATAAGGAATATGGCGGGATATTAACTCCGTTCGATGAAGCGGTCGAGAGGCTGGCCGGAGGAGGAGGCAACGTTTCGCAGGCGGCCGCGGCGGTGGCCGCAGTGGCGGCGGTTTTAAATTCGTTCGAAATTGAGGAAACGGTCAAAACCGCCATAACGGCAGGACGGTTGTCGAAATTAAGCGATGTTCTGATGACATTTGTGAACGCGCAGAAAAACTCTACCGCGCAGGCATTTATAAAAACCGCCGGTCTCGCCGAAAGCGTTACTATCGGCGGCAGCGTCATCTCGGATCAAACCGTCGTTCAAACGATACCCGGGATCATCAGCGTCATAGTTTCCGCCGGTACTGAAACGGTCTCGGCGCCATTGTTTTCTCTTGCGTCCGGGACCTACGCGGAAACTTCTTACCTGAGTCTGACCACGGCGACTCCGGGTGCGGCAATATATTATACCGACGACGGGACCAGCCCGTCTAAAAACTCTAAATCATACTCGGGCCCGATCGTCATAGACTCGTCGGTCCAGATAAGCGCCATAGCCATAAAAACGGGCATGGCGAATTCTTTCGTAGTGTCGAGAACTTTCGTCATAGATAAAACCGCTCCGGTTTTTTCGGTCCAGTATTATTCGGACTCATCGATGGAAAATGCGATAACCGGAGTTCCACGCCTGAAAACAGGGACATATTATCTGAAGGTCGCTTCGACCAAACCGATGCAAACGCCGCCGAAACTGTCTATAAACGCGGAAGGTACGGCTAATGACGCCGCTTACGCACAGACTGTACTTATATCCGGCAATGATTACGAGTTCGATCGCGTTATAAAGTTCGATCCGAACGCGAAAGGTGTTGTCCGTGAAGATATTTTCATCACATGGATAGACGCCGCCGGGGTCACCCACGGCAATTTGAAACCGGTCGACGAATCGTCAAAAGCCGCGTTCACGGATACCGTAAGGCCTTCGGCGGCCATAACCTATTCGGCGGTTCTTCCTGTAAAACAAGGGACGGCCGTTACTATAAACGCTGAAATAAACGAAGAACTGTCGGCCGGCGCCGATCTGGAAATATCGCTGAGCGGATCTGAAACGCGTTCCAACGTAACCATGTCAAAAACGGACGCAAGGCATTATTCATACATACACACCGTGAGTTCGGTAAACGGCGAAGTTTTTGTGGTTCTCGGCGCCGCGCGCGACCTTGCCGGAAATCTTATCGAAGAAACGCCGGCGAGCGGAAAGAGTTTTATTGTCGGCAATGCCGTTCCGACGAACGTTGGCGGCGGGACCGTGACGACGCCGGTCCCCTTATCAAAGCTCAGCTTTGACAATGCCGCCGGAAAGGTGGTCCTGTCCGGCGGCGAGCTGGTCACAAATATAAATGCAAGACTGGACGTTTTTTTCGGAGCTTATCCCCCCGTTGACGCTTCCGCACCCGCCGGCTCGACCTCCGTCGCCGCGTCACATCAGGCAGGCGACCTGATAACAGGTATAAGCGCGCAGACGGCGGGCAATAAAATCTATTACAGATTCGTTGACGCGGCGGGTAAGCCGTCCAAATGGGTTCAGGATGGGACGGTGCCGGCGACTACCGGACTCACCGTTTCAAAAATATATGCGAGCGCGGCTATTAACTCGATAAAAATCGATGAGAGCCACGCGACCTCGAAAATAGCCGTATACGTGAACGATCTGTACAGGCTGACGATAAGCCATGAGAACGCCGCGGCCGATTCGGCCGGCCTTGCCGGAACACCTCTGGCGGCGGGCGATACACTTAAATACTCAGTCGAAGACGCGGCCGGCAACCGCTCGCTTTCGATCGCCGACGGTTCGATACCCTCGACGGTGAGCCTCGCCGTTTCAAAGATATACGCAAGCGCTTCGGTCAACAGGATAAACGTCGCTGCATCTCATACTCCGTTGAAAATAGCGTTATACGTCAATAACGTCTACAGGCAGACGATAACCCATGCGGCCGGCATCGCGAATTCGGTCACGGCCGCCGGCGAACCTCTGGCGGCGGGCGATTCTCTGAAGTACGCGGTCGAGGAATCCAATGGCAATCACTCTGTTTTAGTTTCGGACGGCTCGATACCGGCCGTAACCGGCCTTGACGTCTCAAAAATATACGCAAGCGCGCCGCTTAACATGATAAATATCGACAGCGCCCACGCCTCGGCGGAAATAGCGGTCTATGTGTCCGACGTTTACAGGCAGACGGTAAGACATATCGGAGCGTCGCCGGACTCGGCCGAACTTGCCGGAATTCCTCTGGCGGCGGGTAACACGCTTAAATACGCGGTTGAGGACGCGGCCGGCAATCACTCTGTTTTGGTTTCCGATGGCGCCGTTCCCGCGGCGACCGGCCTTGACGTCTTGAAAATATACGCGAGCGCCGCTCTTAACTCGATAAATATCGACGAAAGTCACGCGACCTTAAAGATCGCCGTGTTCGTGAACGACGCCTACAGGCAGAAGATAAGCCATATCAACGCGACGGCCAACGCGGTCACGGCCGCCGGCGAGCCTCTTTCGGCCGGCGACACGCTCAAATATGCGGTCGAAGATGCGAACGGAAACCATTCAGCGTGGGTTTCCGACGGAACGATCCCGGAAACGACAAGTCTGGTTGTCTCGAAAATATATGCGAACGCCGGACTCAATAAAATAAATATTGCCGACACTCATAAGACCA
Source organism: uncultured bacterium (assembly GCA_964551445.1). Taxonomy (GTDB): domain Bacteria; phylum Muiribacteriota; class UBA9980; order UBA9980; family UBA9980; genus DAOPXV01. Next base: position 32,502 of record CAZKCG010000043.1, read on the forward strand.
TAAAGGTCGCCGCCTATGTTAACGACTCGTACCGTCAGACCATAACCCATGTCATATCGGTCGCCAACGCGGTCACGGCCGCCGGCGAACCTCTTTTGGCCGGCGACACGCTCAAATATGCGGTCGAAGATGCGAACGGCAATCATTCGGCTTTAGTAGCCGACGGAGCCATCCCGGTGTCTGCCGGTCTTGATGCCGCGAAAATACACGCCTCGGGCGCACTTAACTCGATAAACGTAGACGCCGCGCATGGGCCGATGAAGATCGCGATCTTCATATCCGACGTTTACCGCCAGACGATAGAGCATGCAGCCGGTACCGCTGATATGGCAGACGTCGCCGGGGCTGCGCTTGCGGCGGGTAACACTCTTAAATATTCGGTTGAAGACGCGGCTGGCAATCACTCGGTTTTAGTTTCCGACGGCTCCGTTCCCGCCACGACCGGTCTGGACGTTTTAAAGATACGCGCCAGTGCCGCGCTTAACGGAATATGCGTTGACGAGAGCCATCCGACGATTATGATAGCGGCGTTCGTGAACGACACCTACCGTCAGACGATAAACCACGTCAACGCCGTCGCGGATATAGCGGCCGCCGCCGGAACTCAGCTTTCGGCCGGCGATACATTTAAATATGCCGTGGAAGATATCAACGGCAATTATTCGGCGCTCGTTCCGGACGGCTCGATACCTCCGTCAACGAGCCTCGATGTTTCAAAAATATACGCGAGCGAAGCGTTCAACAGGATAAACGTCGAAGCGGCCCATCCGACGCTTAAGATCGCCGCATACGTGAACGGTTCATACCGTCAGACGATACTCCACGCTCTTGCGACGGCTAACTCGGCGGCGGCCGCCGGCGAACCTCTCGCGGCTAACGATACGCTCGGGTACGCCGTCGAGGAATCGAACGGCAATCATTCTGCGCTGGTCACTGACGGCTCGATACCCTCCGCCTCGGACCTGGACGTTTCGAAAATATATGCGAACGCGGCGCTTAACAGCATGATCGTCGATGCATCTCACCCGTCTCTTAATATAGCAGTGTTCGTGAACGATATATACCGGCAGACAATAAGCCACGCCGCCGGGTCCGCCGACGCTGTCACGGCTTCCGGATCCGCCCTGGCCGCGGGTAATACTATTAAATACGCGGCCGAGGACGCCGCCGGCAACCAGTCGTCTCTGGCCGCGGACGGGACCATCCCGCCGGCGCCTTCGGCTTTGTCCATTCCAGCCGTAGCGGGCAGGTCCAATGCCAATTACATCACGGCGGCTTCGGCGGCGTCCTTTCAAAGCATCAACGCTTCATTCGCGGCCGTGCCGGCTGCCGGCGCCATTAACATCACTATCAGGAGCGCGGGCGGGGAACTCGTTGATATAGCCGGAGCGGCCGCCACCACTGGACTTGTGACGAACATGACCGGCCTCGACGTGGACGCGCTGACAACCGACGGACTTATCGCCCAATTTTCGGCGACCATAACGAACGCGTCCTCCGGAAATATAAGCGCGGCTTTTTCGCAGATCACGACGGGCATGTACGTGGATAAGACCCCGCCTTCGTTCACGGCCCAGCTCCGCGAAACCGACGGCGTGACGAGGATCGGCGACAATATTCCCGCCGGCGCCGCGGACAAGCTGATATTGACCTTCTCTGAAAACGTCCTGGCAGCAACCGTTAACACGGCGGCGAACACCGGCATCAACACGGATTTTTTGATCATCGCCGACAACCGTTCGACCGCGATATCCGGTTTTACCGCCGCCGGCGCCTCGACCTTCACTAATACCGTCGCGGTGGCCAATAATATCGTTACGATAACTTTGAATTCCGTTCCGACGACGCCGGCTAACGTTATGCGCAATTCATCGGCGGCTTCCACGGCAGCGGACGCAGACACGATAATTTCCTGCGCCGCGAATCAGATCACCGACGCCGCAGGAAATCCCGCCGTTACGACCGCCGTTCCGGTCAAATAAAATTTGAAGGGCGTTAAATATGAGAGCTGAAAAAAATTATGAAAGCATAGCCGCGTTGACGGCCTTTTTCTTCTGCGTTCTCGCCTTTTCGGGCGGGTGCGGCGGCTGGAGCGGCGAAGACCCGTCGGCGTTATCCTTCGAAGGCGTCCGTCCGGCCGTTGTCGATGTGTCGCCCGCTAACGGCGCGGAGGAAGTTCCGGTCGCCAGGGTGCTGGCCGTGAAATTCAGCGCCGCGATGGATCCGTCCACTCTCAACGCGGTTTCATTCACTCTGATGCGAGGTGGAAAAACCGTGGCGGGCGACGTTACCTATTTTTCTGATGCTAAAACGGCTTATTTTTCGCCGAAATTACCGCTCGAACCGGGCGCGCAGCATATCGCCTCGATCGCGGCCTCGGTCAGAGACATCGCCGGCGCTCATATCCCGGGCGACTTTGTATGGGTATTTACCACTGCCGCCGCTCCGGGCGCTACGGATAAGACACCGCCCGAAGTGATTTCCACGGCGCCGGCCGCCTCCTCGAACGGCGTCCCGCTCGATCAGAAACTGACTGTTGTCTTCAGCGAGGTCATGGATCCGTTCACGGTCGGAGCTTCGTCGTTTACTCTCAGAAATGTTACGCTGGGAGGAATATCGGTGGAAGGGGTCGTTTCCTGCTCCGGCACTGCAGCGGTTTTTCTGCCGACCTCGGAACTTATGAGCGGAACTCTTTATGAGGCGGCGGTGTCGCTTACGGTGAGAGATCTCGCCGGCAATGCTATGGCGGGAAACTTCGTATGGTCCTTCGCCACGGCGTCGGCACAGGATCCCGCGCCGGACGAAACCGCCGGGGAGTATAAGTCCAACCCGGCGTTAGATCCTGTTGAAAGCGCTTATTATCCAGGCGTTTTATTTGAAGGCGGAATGTACCGCATGTGGTATGACGACGGCGACGGCGAACTCAGATACACCACGTCCGCTGACGGCGTGAACTGGGCCGCGGGGATAAGGACGGGCGGCCTTCGAAACGCCCGTCATCCCGTCGTCGAGAGCGTTAACGGAAAGTACATGATATGGTATTGGGACGCCGGGCAGTCTATCTCTATAAATACCATAAGGACGGCGGAATCGTCCGACGGTATAAACTGGACAGCTGACGACGCCATAGCCCAGATCGGATCTTCGGTTATCAACGAAGGCTGGAACCATGGCGGGCGAGGTTTCAGCGACGTGTTCCATAATCCAGCCGGATCAACGGATATAGTGCCGCCGGTGGACGCCGCCTCGGTATGGCTGAATAAATTCGTGGCCTACTATTATTGCTCATATGGCACCGGTCTTGCCGTCAGTTCCGACGGCAAATTATGGCATGGGTATAAAGACGGCATAGCGCCGGTTTTTTCGGTCGGCGAAGCCGGGTCGTGGGACTCAGGGACCGTTACCGCGGGATCGGTTTTAAAGGTCGGCGGCACATATCATATGTGGTACGGCGGCGGTCTGTTCGGTAATAACGAGGGTATCGGCCACGCGGTATCCGACGACGGCGTGGTCTGGGCGAGATCGGCCGGCAATCCCATTTTGCATCGCGATAACAGCGTCGCCTGGCGGAGCGTGCGCACATACACTCCGATGGTGATCGCGCCCGGCGACGGCCCCGATTACTTTAAAATGTGGTACACGGGGCTTGACCAGGCCGGAAATTATTCGATCGGTTATGCCACTTTGAGCGCGTCCGGCGATTCGCTGCGCGTCCGGTAATCAGACGGGATGGATAAAAAAACTCCCGCCGCTGTTTCCGCGCGGAGGGAGTTTTTTCAACTTATATTATTGTCTTATTTTTACCCTCGTCCGTCCGGGAGAGGGTAAGGCCGTTAATAATATCTCATTTTCATTTTCTCTACGACTTCGGCCAGCGTTTCGGCCGCGGCTTTTTTCGCGCGCGCGTTGCCGTCCATGAGGATCTCTTTTATCTTCGCGCGGTCGTTGAATTTCGCCCTGCGTTCGCGGACGGGCCGGAGTCTTTCGTTAAGCGACACGGCCATGAGTTTCTTGCATTCGACGCAGCCGATGGCGGCCTTCGGGCATTCGTCAAGCACGCGCGCGGTCAGCTCGGGCGCTGAATAGGCTTTATGATACGAATAGACATTGCAGATATTCGGGTCGCCCGGGTCGGTCTTTTTGATGCGTTTCGGATCGGTTATCATTTTCATGATCTTCGCGGCCGTTTCTTCGGCGGTCTCGCTCAGAAATATGGCGTTTCCGTAGCTCTTGCTCATTTTGCGGTTGTCGAGGCCCAGAAGCATCGGCGTATCGGTAAGAACGGCCTGCGGCTCGACGAGCGACGAGCCGGTCTGGGAGTTGAAGCGGCGGATTATCTCGCGCGTGAATTCGAGGTGGGGGAGCTGGTCGCGGCCTATCGGGACATGGGCGGCTTTATAAAGGGCGATATCGACGGCCTGAAGCACGGGATAGCCGAGCAGGCCGAAGGATACGCTGTCACCGGCGAGGCCGAGCTGCTGGATCTGGTCCTTGTAGGTCGGCACGCGTTCGAGCCATGAGACGGGCGTCATCATCGACAAAAGCACGAAGAGTTCGGCGTGTTCCTTGACGTATGATTGTATGAAAATGGTCGACTTTTCAGGGTCGATACCGGCGGCGAGCCAGTCGACGACCATGTCATAAACGTTATCCGCTATCGAGTCGGCGTTGTATCCGGTGGTTATCGAGTGCCAGTCGGCGACCTCTATGAAGCAGGTGAATTTTTCCTGAAGATGGATCATGTTTTTGAGAACGCCCTCGTAGTGGCCCAGATGAAGCTTGCCGGTGGAGCGCATTCCGAACATAAGATTTTTATTTTCCAAAGCCTGTTTCTCCTTATCAGTAGTTTGAAATTTGAATTAACCGCTATGTCGAAGCGGGTGCGAAGAGGCGTATTAAAGAGCCGTGCCGGCCGGGGATCCGCGCAAGAAAAAAACGCGCCGTCGTTATGCGCCGCATTCCTTTACGAGCATGTCGTAAATTTCATCCGCGGTGCCGAGATGCTGCATTTTGAGACAGATATTGTTGACCTTTACGGAGCGGATTATCGAGGCCATCGTCTTGATGTAGAGCGAGTCGGAATTCATCGGGGAGGCGATCATAAAAATAAAATCGACGAGGTTTTTATCGACCGATTCAAAATCGATCGGCGCCGCGAGCTTGGCGAGCGCAACCGTCATTTTTTTAACGCCGCCGCTTTTTCCGTGCGGCATCGCGACGCGCTCGCCGATGCCGGTGGAACCCAATTCCTCGCGCTCGAAAACGGTCGCGAGAAAACCCGGGCCGTCTTCAACGACGCCTGTTTTAACAAGTGAATCGACGAGTTTGGTTATCGCCTCTTCCTTGTTTGAAGCGGCGAAATCGATCATGACATTTTTGGCGTCGAGGTAGTTGATCCAGTTGAATTTTTCCATTCCGCCTCCGAAATTGCGTTTCCGATAACGCCGTTTATTTGAATTTAATATTATGGAGTAAATATAATATTTATAACCTGATTTGTCAAGAGTATTTTTGTGGTATATAAAAAAGGACGCATATTTTACTACGCGCCCTTTTTTATATTTGTTCCGTTATTATTTTTTCAGTTTATCCGCCCGCCGCCGTTCGCGCGGGCCTGAAAACCATTGTCCCGAAGGACCGGCCGCAAGCCGCCGTTCGTGCAAAACCGAAATTAGTACCTGTACGTATCGGGTTTGTAAGGGCCTTCAACTGAAATTCCGAGGTAATCGGACTGTTTTTTCGTGAGCTTCGTGAGTTTCACGCCGAGTTTGCCGAGGTGTAAGCGCGCTACTTCCTCGTCGAGTTTCTTCGGGAGAACGTGAACGCCTACAGGCCATTTGCCTTTTTCCGTGAAAAGGGTTATCTGGGCGAGGGTCTGGTTCGTGAAGGATGTGCTCATAACGAACGACGGGTGGCCGTGCGCGCATCCGAGGTTGACCAAACGGCCGCGGGCGAGAACGATGAGTTCTTTTCCGTCGGCGAATTTGAATTTATCTACCTGGGGTTTTACGTTTATTTCTTTTATGTCTTTCTGTGATTCGAGCCATGCCATCTGAATTTCAGAGTCGAAGTGGCCGATGTTGCAGAGTATGGCCTGGTCTTTCATTTTCTTCATGTGTTCGCCCGTTACTACGTCGCAGCATCCGGTAGCGGTGACGAATATGTCGCCGAGGGGAGCGGCCTCGTCGAGGGTTACGACCTGGTAGCCTTCCATAGCGGCCTGAAGCGCGGTTATCGGATCGATCTCGGTGATGAGAACGCGGGCGCCGAAGCCTCTCATCGAGTGAGCGCAGCCCTTGCCGACATCGCCGTATCCGCAGACGACGACGACTTTACCGGCGACCATAACGTCGGTAGCTCTCTTGAGGCCGTCAGCGAGCGATTCGCGGCAGCCGTAAAGGTTGTCGAATTTCGATTTCGTAACTGAATCGTTAACGTTTATCGCGGGGAGTTTCAGTTCGCCGCGTTCGTGCATCTGATAGAGTCTGTGAACGCCGGTCGTCGTCTCTTCCGAGAGGCCGAAAATTTCTTTTAACATTTCAGGGTATTTCTGGTGAACGATAACGGTGAGGTCTCCGCCGTCGTCGAGGAGCATGTTCGGGCCTTTTCCGCCCGCGAAATGAAGCGTCTGTTCGATGCACCAGTCGTATTCTTCGAGGGATTCGCCTTTCCACGCGAATACGGGGATGCCGGCTTTAGCGATAGCGGCGGCGGCGTGGTCCTGGGTCGAATAGATGTTGCAGGATGACCATCTTACTTCGGCGCCGAGTTTTATAAGCGTCTCGATGAGGACGGCGGTCTGTATCGTCATGTGGATGCAGCCGGCTATGCGGGCGCCTTTTAAAGGCTGGATCTTCGCGTATTTTTCGCGCAGCGACATAAGGCCGGGCATTTCTTTTTCGGCTATCTGCATTTCTTTTCTGCCCCATTCGGCGAGTCCCATGTCTTTAACTTTGTAGGGAAGTATCTCCATTTTCGTTTTCGGGGCCGGTGTTTTTTTCGTTGATTTTGCCATAGCTGTGCTCATTTTTAACTCCTTTTGAATTTTATATTTGGTAGTTTCTGACTTCATACTTTTTAAATGTTTTTTATTTAGCTGATTATTATACCATATCGGACCGGAAAAGTCAAAAAAACCGTGCATAAAATATATCATTTTTAGTTCGTGTCCTTGTTCCGGCAAAAATTCGAATTTGGCTATATTAAAATTTTTTTAATACTTATCGTTCCAGCGGTTGGCTTTTAACATGCCTTAATTTCAGACTCATCTGAACAATATTCCCGTTCGCCGCTTCCCGTTATTTTTAATTTTTAGTTTTTATATGGTGACAAGTCTTGACATGGCGTATTCCAAGTTGTATAATTTATTTACATTAATAAAAATCGCTTATAGATAAATGCCGGAACGGTTGTTTAGAAATCAACTTTTTTATAAACGAAATAAGGAGAAATTTATGAATTTTAAAAGATCCTCTTATCTCAGATGCGCGGTCCTGGCATTATCCTTTTTAATGCTGGTATCTTTTTATTCAGTGAGTTTCGCACAGCTTTTCGGAACCAATCTCGAAAAGGGCGACAAGAATTTCGCGAAGGGCGGCTATACCAAAGCTTACGATTTCTATAATAAAGCGGCCGTAGATTATCAGGGCCGTATCGGAAAAGTTTATTCGAACCCTGAAACCGCTAAATCCGACGCTGCTAAACTCGCCGAAGCATATTACAAGACCGGCCTCACAATAAAAAAACTCAGGCCGAAAGATCCCGCCGCCAACGCCATGTTCGCAAAAGCGGCAAGGGCTTCCCTCGAAATTACCCAGAGCTACTACATAAAAGAAGAAGTCAAGGTTCCCGCCGGTTACGTACAGCGCTGGATCCCCGCGACGACGAAACAGGTTTATATAGACGGAAAATACGAAGACATTTATAAAGAAGGCGGCACGAAACAGGTCTATGTTGAAGGTTATTACAAAACTCAGCAGGTCCTCGTCGACGACTATAAAGAAGTATGGGTCGATCCTTACTACAAACAGGACGGAACGCACGTAAGCGGCTACTACAGAAAAGTTAAAAGCGGCAGCCACTACGAAAATAAACAGACCTACGTCGACGGTTACTACAGGACCGAACAGCTTCCCGGCCACTATGAAAAAGTATGGAAAGACGGATATTATCAGACCGTCGTCGTGGACGCCCACTACGAACAGGTTTTCGAACCCGCCCACATCGAATACAAAGACGTTTACAAAGAGAAAAAAGTCGTGATACCCGTAACCAGCTCATACGCGGCTCTCGCTAAATCCCAGCTTCCCAAGGCCGTTCCTGCGCCAGTTACTCCGAAGCCCGCAGTGACGCCGGTCAAACCTGCCGCCGCAACCACGACGGCCGCCGCCAAGCCGGCAAGAGCGCCCGAAGCGGTCGAGGCTGAAACAACAGCTACTCCTACCCCTGCCGCCGCAAATGCGTCAGCCGCTAACGATCCTGCCGTAAAAGCCGCTTATGACCGCATGAACCAGGCTTACCAGGAATTCGTAAAAGCCGGAATGCCCACCGAAGGCCCCGTTTACAGCAAATACACGGCCGCTCTCGACATATACAAACTGGCTCTTGAAGCCGCGGCCAAGAACAGATAAAACTATGCGCGGGGAACCGGATCACGAAAAGCATCGCCGGAAAACATAAACCCGGATGAACAAGTTGGAAAGCAAAGTAAAAGAATTATAATAAACCACAAAACAAAAAATAAGGGGGCAAGATCTTGAACAACTTATTGAAAAAAACAATGGCGGTAGTCGCCGGAGCCGCTCTCGCGGTCTCATTCACATCAGCTTCGAACGCCGCCGACGACGTCAAGTCGAAACTTTCGATAAACATCGACCAGACCAATGTTTCAAAACACTTCGATCCCGCTCACATGGGCCATTCGCACCAGTGCGCCAACTGCAAAAAAACCTATAACCAGGCCGGAGACAACGGCCAGTACTCGCCGGGCAGCAACGTCTGCCCTTATTGCGGATTCGCAAATCAGATGCCGCCGTCTCCTCCGAATCCTTACAATCCGCCGCAGCCGCCTCCTCAGCCGCCCACGCCGTATCCGCCTGCTCCGTATCCTCCGACCCCACAGCCTCCGACGCCATACCCGCCGTCGCCTAACTACGGAGAGAACGTGGACAATCTTATCCAGTTGTGGAAACGCGCTTCCGACTATCGTTCGGCCGACAACATAATCGTAGCCGGCGCGAATAACGTTTATTCGATGTCGGGTCTCTGCAGGCTCGCCGTCACGGCTTATTACAAGGACAGCGTAAGATCGATACTCAGCCAGTTCAACCGTCCGAACGTGGTCTGCGACCTCACGCCGGAAGACGTTATCATGTACTGGAACAAGGCCGGAAACTATGAAACGGCTGACGCTCTCGCTCTCGCGGCCGCCAGGCGTTTCGGCTCGGTAAAGGCTATGCTTAGAATATCGGTAGCTTTCTACTATAAAAACACATACACCGAACTTCTGAATTTCGTTGACGCTTCATACGGCAGGCTCATGGATCCGCCGACCGTCGCCGACCTTAAATTCTACTGGAACAAAGCCGGCAATTATGAACTCGCCGACAGGATACTGCTTTCGGGCGCACGCTATTTAAGAAGCATAAGCGAACTGGCTGAAGCGGCTAATATCGCCTACTACCAGAACACGAAGCGCGCTATCGAGGCTATGTATTCACAGGTCGCTCCGAATCCTTATCCGCAGCCGAACTATCCTCAATACAACAGAGCTTTCGAACAGCCGCTTTTAGATGACGGCGCTAACGCGAAAACCGCTAAGACGGCGAAAACCGCGAAAAAACAGTTCGCAACCGGCATGGAAATATCGGCCGAAGCAAAAGAAGGCCTCGTACAGGCTGCCGCAGAGCTTGCCAATCAGAATACCGCGATCGATCTTACGAGCGAAGACATAAAAGGGCTCAACATTGAGAAAATAAAGATATTCGCTGAAAGATCAGCCGCCGGCGCGTACAAACAGTCAGACTTCCTTAAATTCACGAAAGACAGTTTGAAAAAAAGGCTCAAGGACGAAGCTATGAATAATCCTCAGGCTCTCGAGCTTTTGAACTCGATAAAATAACGCGCGAAGGATCCGGCAACGCCAGGCATGTTTTGGAGTTGCGTGATCTAAGCGACAGGTCAATAAAAAACGGTTCCGTCTTTGATAGGCGGGGCCGTTTTTTTATGCGCGTTAATTAATTATCGGCGGCCGGAGTTTTATTTCGGCGCCTGAACCGTCAGGGATATGTTTTCGACGGGATCGCCTTTCGCGTCGAGGCCGTTCAACCCGGCGCTGTAATATGCGATTGAGCCGTCCGCTAAAAGTTTAGAGCGCATGACGCGGTTGTCAACGGGGTCGATCGCGGCCCGGCCCGCGAGGCCCATGAAAGCGCTGTCGATCTTTTTTATCGAGCCGAAGCCTTTTTGGCGGTTCTCTTTTCTGTAAAGGCGCCAGTCGAGCCTGTCGCGATACTGTTCGATGTCGGGCCATCTCTTATGTTCGGCGTAAAAAACGCGGGCAAGGCCGCCCAGAGTGATGAGCCTGTATTCGGCTTCTTTTACGGCCTGATCCTTAAGGGCGGGGGCGAGCCGGCTCATGCGGCAGTCCCGGCGCGCGAACGGGTGGAACGCAAGGATGGCCTGAAAGGAATTCAATTGAGCGTAGTATTTTTCATTATAATCGGCGTCGAGTTCCTCCGCGATCTCGAGAATTTTCGCGTATCCGGCGGTTTCGGCTCCGCTTAATTTATAAAGGGCCGCGTGTTCAAAGGCGCACGGTTCCCCGTACCACATATTTAAAATATTCACGGTCAGCGGATATTTTTCGCGCAGCGCTTGTTTTCGCGAGATGGCGTTCTTGAAGTGAGTTTTTATGGCTTTAGCAAAGGAATTTTCCGCCGGTTCATTCGCGGCTCTCATCGCAAGCTCTTTTTTGAGCAGCGTGACCGCCGCAGTGTCCGCGGGGGATATGGCGTTTTCAATGAAGCGTTTCAGATCTTCCCGGCCGGAGGGGGCGTCGCCGGTGAAACGAAGCTCTATCCGGCCGCTCTCGTCGCCGGCGGGCATGCTGGATATATCGGCGGCGAGCGCGGCGAGGATTATCGCGGCGATAAAGAGCGCCAGGGCGGTATGTCGTATAACGCTCAAAGACATGCCGCCGTTATCCGGAAGGGATAGGTCCGGGCCGGGGCGTTCTTTGTGTTTGAAGAAGGCCGCCGTGAGCAGCGCTTTAACCAGGACCGTCGTTATGACCCCTATGGATATGGAAACCAGAAGCAGCGAATATACGGCGTCCTTCGCGATACCGTAGCTGAACGACGATACGGCGGCGCCGCGGAAAAAATCGGAACCAGCGAGCTCGTTTTGGCTGTGACTGAAACTCGCGGCGAGAAGAAACGCTGAAAATATGAAAAAGGCGTTCGCGCCGGAAAAAAATGGCGCGGCGGCCGGGATGGAAGGCGAAGCCGGGCTGGCGGTCCCGGGACTTCCGGGTCCGGGTTCTGGCGGGACGGAATCGCTCAGTTTCAACCGGCGCGACATCGTCGTGTAATATTCATCCAGCCGGCCGA